>CACWMK010000005.1 GCA_902761905.1 uncultured Prevotellaceae bacterium | reverse complement strand
TTAAGGACAATGAATTGCTGATAGCCCACAGGGAGATTATTAAACTGCCTGAGTTGGAAGATGTATATAATTGGTTTGATAAACATCTGGTTGTGATATACCCAGAAATCAAGTCATCATCCATATTTGATGATATGTACTCGAATGAGCGTTTCAAGACGTTTGCCGAAGATGTTCTACGTGGTCTTGACGTCGGAGTGGATGGTATAGAGTTTAAAAAGGAAACAATCAGTGAGTTCCTTACAGAGGCTCCGCTAGTAGAGGCAAGGCAGCTGGAAGAAATGAAGAAGAATATAGATGAGGATAAAGCCGGGATCTTGGATACTTCTCATTTTACCGCTTCATTGGCCAAGGAGAATGGGCAGTACTATGTCAGGCGCATCATTACCAACCATGTGGCCGATGGAAAGAACTACACTTTTGAGTTGAAGGAAGAGTCTGATGGTACACAAAGGCTGCTGGACTTCATTCCAATGATAAAGGAACTCGATACGGCAGACTGTACCTTCTTTGTTGACGAGATAAATCGTAGCATTCATCCTAATACGATGTGGGATATGATGAGTAAGTTGATGAGTGGGAAATCTATAGGTCAACTTGTATGCTCTTCTCATGAATCAAACCTGCTCTCGTGCGATATCTTTAGGACGGATGAAATCTGGTTTGCTGAAAAGCGTCATGAAGACCAAAGTACAGTAATTTATCCTCTGAGTGATTTCAAGCCTCGTAACGATCTTGACATCCGCAAAGGATATCTGAAAGGACGATTTGGTGCGATCCCTTTCCTGTCTAAGACTGATGATTTAAAATGGGAGACTGAAGATGCCGTACAAGAGTAGAGGTATATACAAGGAAGAAGGAAAGGTTAGGGATTATAACCTTTTCGTCATAGTTGCCGAAGGTTCAAAGCGTGAGGTTGAATACCTTATGCCTTTTGATATCGTGGATAGAATTAAGGTGGTGAACATCCCTCAGACAACTGAAGAGAAGGGCTCTTCTCCTGACCATGTTCAGGCACGAATGGAGAGGTATATCAACGATGAAGGCCTGTCAGAAGCGGATAACGATACCCTCTGGTGCGTAATAGACGTGGATCAGTGGCCCCAGGCAAATATCAACTCATTGGCTGATTTCTGCAAGAAACATCCATGCACTTCGTTGATTGTGAGCAATCCGTGCTTCGAGGCATGGTTGCTCTATCACAAATTGGAAGACCTGTCAGGCATTGATTGCAGTAAGTCGCAGAATTTGAAGAATGCTCTTGGTGCTCTGAATCCTGGAGGCTACAATTACCACACGTACATCCCACTGATTGATACTGCTATAAAGAATGCGAGGACACACGATAGCAATCCTTCACCGATGAGTTATATGCCTGCAGTGGGTGGAACCAAGATGTATCTGCTGGCAGAATCGTTGATGAGTAACATTGGTGCTCCTCGATGGGAAAAGTTCTTGAAAGAACTACCGCATATAGATGTGGTGTTTGATCAGAATGGAGTAGCAAGTATAAGGGTAAATAAATAATTTGCAGCATCTAAGGATAATTCTAGGATGATGAAAAGACTGATAAAACCTATAGCACTGTGGCTGCTAACCTTAACGGTACTGGCCATTATTATGCTCTCGTTTGAAGCTGACCTGCTTTGGAAGGTTCAGCAGCATAACGTATTCCTTAACACATCGCTGTTCTTCCGTCAGATGATGGCGATGCCTGGTGGTATGCTCTCTTATCTGGGAGCGTTCTTTACCCAGCATTTCTATTACCCATGGGTGGGCGTGATACTGATGTGCGGTTGGTGGCTGCTATTGATGTGGCTGACTAAGCGCACGTTTAATATCCCTGATAGATGGACTGTGGTAACGGTAATACCTGTAGCAATCCTGCTAGTAGCTAATATGGATATGGGCTACTGGGTGTACTTTATGAAGATGCCAGGATATTTCTATGCGGCTACTATCGGTACAACTGTAGCAACAGCGCTGTTATGGGCATTTCGCAGCTTGCCAGAGAATAAGTGGATACGTTCTGCTTTTATATTTGTGGCTGCACTCGCAGGGTATCCGTTGATGGGTGCATATGGCTTGGCTGCTGTGTCGCTGATGGCTGTGCTGGCTTGGCGAATGTCTACGGATAAGGTTGCAAACGTAATACAGAGTGTTGTAGCGCTATTGAGCATTATTGCTATTCCGCTGCTGTATTATCGCTACGTATACGTAGGAACAAATGCTATTGACATCTATCGCGTCGGCATCCCCGTATTTGGGATTGTAGACAGTTATCCCAATTACTATATACCTTATTATATATTGGGATTGTTCTTCCTGTTGGTATCACTTACATATACTGTAGAACGTTCAGAGCGAACCATCAAAACTAAGGATTGGATTCTGCAGGGATGTATGTTTGCTGCTGTTGCAGGATGTGTATATCATTTCTGGTATAAGGATGCCAACTTCCACCATGAACTCAGGATGCAGCGCTGCATAGAGCAGGCTGACTGGGAAGGTGTAGTGGAGGAAGGCGAAAAACAGGATGGTGAGCCAACTAGAGCTATTGTGATGATGCATAATCTGGCGCTGAGCAGGCTGGGACGCCAATGCGATGAGATGTATAACTTCCCCAAGGGCTCAAAGAGACCAAATAGCCCATTGCCCGTCTATATGTTTAACGTGGCAGGTAGAATGATGCTATATCAATATGGTGCCATGAACGAGTGTCACCGTATATGTATGGAGGAGGGTGTGGAATATGGTTGGAACGTAGAGCAACTGAGAGACCTTGCCCGCACTGCTATGTTTAATAAGGAAAAGCAGACGGCAAGAAAGTTCCTTGATATTCTGCGTCAGACTACCTACTATGGTGGCTGGGCTGACCACATGGAATCGTTGCTTAACGATCCGCAGGCGCTGGCTAAGGATGCAGAGACTGGTCCTGTCAGCCGTATGATGCATTATACTGACAGACTGGATGCCGTGGAAGGTAAGGTGGAGAATGCATTGATGACCACTTTGGCAGAACATGATGCTGATGACATCTACTTCCAGGAACAGGCTGTGCTGGCCGCAATGTGGACCAGAAATCCGGACCTGTTCTGGCCAAGATTTGACCACTATGTGCAATTGAATGGCGAGGAGAATATGCCACCACGTATATTCCAGGAGGCAGCATGGCTGTTTGCAAATATGCAGGGCCAGGAGGGACTGGATGAGTGGTCGCTCGAGCCAGGTGTGCAAGAGAACTTCAGTGGTTTTATGCGCTTGTTGCAGCAATACAAGCAGGCACCAACCCCAAGCAACAGAAAGTACATTTATGATTACTACGGTAAGACATATTATTTCGAATTCTTTTTCTTAAGAGATATTACCTACTATTGATATGAAGAAAACGCTTTTATTCGTAATCGTAGCAACGATGCTTGCGGCATGCGGACATAAAATCCCGGAGCACTTCTGGGAGAAGAATGAATTGCCCAATATATATCCTGATTATACAAACGTAACTGTGCCTATCAATATGGCACCGTTGACTTTCCAGATCGACGGAAAGGCTGATGATGTGGTTGCACGTCTGTCGGTAGACAAGGATGAGGTGATATGCGGTGGTCCACAGATACAACCTGATGCAGATGACTGGCGACGTCTGGCAGAGACTGCTGCAAAAGGTGACTCGATAAAGGTTGAGTTATATGTGGAGAAGGATGGCAGTTGGACGCGGTTCAAACCTTTTAATATATATGTGTCGCCAGATAGTATCGACTCATATATCAGCTATCGACTCATTCCGCCTTCATACGTTACTTATGAAGAGCTGACTATCAATCAGCGCTGTCTGGAGAACTATGATGAGAGCGTAATCTATGATAATATGCTATGTACGGAAGGTGCAAAAGGACAGTGCATCAATTGTCACAACTATCAGCAGTACAACCCAGAACGTATGCAGTTCCATGCTCGTCAGAATATGGGTGGAACCATCATTGCTTACGATGGAGACGTGAAGAAGATAAATATGCGTAACGATTCTATTCTCTCGGCCGGAGTGTATCCCACATGGCATCCTTGGCTTCCGCTTATTGTCTATTCTACTAATATGACAGGACAGATATTTCATAGCGTAAATCCGAATAAGATTGAGGTTTTCGACTCGGAGAGTGATCTAATTGCTTACGATGTGCAGAAAAACGAGATAACCAATATCGAGAATGATCCTGCTGAGATGGAGTGTTTCCCGTTTTGGGCGCCTGACGGTAAGACGCTCTACTACTGTAGTGCTCACTTTGAGTATAGCGACACGGTGACTGATAAGGGTAAGGAGTTTGTGGCGCGTACTCAGGAGGCTAAATACAATCTTTATAAGAAGAGCTTTAATCCTGAGACTTTGCAGTTCGGTCCGCGTGAACTTGTCTTCGCAGCCGACTCTATCGATAAGAGCGCCACGTTACCACGTGTCTCGCCAGATGGTCGTTATCTGATGTTTACATTGGCCAAATATGGCGTGTTCCATATCTGGCATCATGATGCTGAACTGTGGATAATGGATTTGCAGACAGGAGTAGCACGAAATATGGAGGAGATAAACTCGCCTGATACGGAGAGTTATCATTCATGGTCGAGCAATGGTCGTTGGGTAATGTTCAGTAGTCGCCGCTATGATGCCAACTATACTCGTCCGTTTATAGCACATGTCGATGCTAATGGTCGTGGCAGCAAGCCATTTGAGTTGCCTTGCGCCAATCCCGACCATCATCGCCAGTTGCTAAAGAGTTATAACGTACCCGAGTTTATGCGAGGTCCAGTCGCCATCAAGCCTCAGAAGTTTGCTGATGTCCTGAAGCAAGAAGCAACTCCAGTAAAATATGTAAATAAACTCAGCAGATAAAATACTATTCCACTATCTCTGCATCCTCGATGATGTTGGCTTCTTCGATAATCTGGGGCTCTTCGTATTCCTCGGGGTCTAGGATTACCTCGGGTTCCATAATTACTTCGGGCTCCTCGATTACCTTAGGCTCCTCTGGCATCTCGGGTTGCATGGTGGTCTCGAGCATAGGCTGTGCGGCCTGCTGTGGCTGAACCTTGGGCTCTTCCTCAATCTCAGTTTCCGGCTCTGTTTCTGCTCCGTTCTGAAGGAGTTTGCGGCCGCCCTTGAATCTGATGGCCAACATCGCGATATCGTCTCTCTGTTCGTAGTCGCCGGCAAAGCGATTTACTGCATCGAGCATGTTCTCGACAAATGGCTTTGGACGAGGATCGAGTTTCATTGCCTGCAGGGCTGAGCCAAGCATGCGCTTCTCGTTGAAGATGCGATGCTCTTTATTCTTCACCTTTATCAGACCTTCGGAGTTCAGGAATATCATTGTTCCTGGCAACATCTGTATCTCCTGTGGCTCGTACTCCCAGTTGCGCTGTTCGCCTATGGCAATATTCTGCTCTACTGGCAGGTGGTGGAGTTCGTTGCTTACCATCAGTGGCGCATCGTGGTTGGCGTTGCAGAAATTCAGCACGCCAGTGTTGATATCGAGCACGCCAATGAAAAGTCGTATAGCAGCACCTTTTTCGCCGTCCTTGGCTATGGCATTATTGATGGCAGCCATGATGCGTTCGGGCTTCTCTTCGAATGCTGCTGCAGTACGGAACTGTGCCTTGACAACGGTGGTGAGCAGCGATGCCTTGACTCCTTCGATGGTGGTTTCACCAACGCAGAAGAAGAGTTTGTCGCCACGCATGCAATAGTCGAGTACTCCGCTACCCTCCATCAGCCCTACGGTGACAGAACTGAAGATGTCGAAATGCTTATGTTGAGGCAGCTGGCTCGGTGCTATCATACGCTGGATGTTCTGTGAGATGCGAAGTTCGGATGCCTCACGCTCTTTAACGATAGTGTCGGCCTCCAGTCGGTCGTAGTCGTATTTCAGGTCGTCATAAGCAGCCTGCATCTGTGTGGCCATGCGATGACGGATGATAACGAATCCTACCAGACATAGTATCACAAAAGCGATGGCAACAGAAACCACAATCTGCAGTCGGCGATGACTCTTAGCCTGCAGTTCTGTCATCTTCTCTACGTTTTGAACGATTACTGCCTGCTCTTCCTTTTCCATCTTTCTGGATTTGGCGATGGCCTGGCCTAGCGAGTTGCTAATGTCCATTGCAACCTTCATGGCAGAGTCGCGACGACCGGCCAGTAGGTTGGTGCTATACTTCTTCAGTACCAAATTCTCGATGTTATCGAGCGAGTAGTTCTTTGGCGTCTCGCCTATCATGGCGTCAAGACTATTGTAGTTCTCGGCGGCTTCGTCCCATCGGTGGGCTGCGGTAAGATAGTCGTTGGCGTCGATACGTCCTTTAGGCGTGTTGCTGAACTTGGTGGTAAGAAACTTCTCGTAGGCCTTTGCTGCCTCTTCGGTCTTGCCCAGTCCCTGCAGTGATATAGCATTGTAGATATCAAAGCGTGCCAACTGACGGTCGATGTAGTCGGCATCGGCATCGGGACGCTGTTCGTATTCGCTTAGTACCTGGCCGAAGCGTGTGGTCCAAGCCTGAGCCTCTGCCCACTTCTTGGCATAGATGTAGTCGTAAGCTATATTGATAAGTCCTGTAATAGCGTCTTTGTACACCACGTCGTTGTGATAGGTCTCGATGTTCTCCATGTGGCGCTGGTAGGCCTTGGTAAACCCATCGGCATTACCCTCGGCAGTACCCAAGCCCTCCTGGCAGCAACCAATATATATAAGTATATTAAGGTAGTCGCTAGTGCTGTCGCAGTCGAGAGACTCGAGTTTGTTGGCCACTGGGATAGAGATGTTCAATCCTTCTTCGTAGTCGCCTCTTACCGATAGCATGTTAGCCAGTCGGCTGGCCGACTTGGCATAGTATATCATCTCATCTTCGTCGGTAGATTCGTTTGCGGCATCGATAGAAGCTTTCCAATAGTATTCGGCCAAGCGTTGGCGCTTCATCTTGTCGCAGGCATAGCCTCGCCAATAGCAGGCCTTGGTGGGTGTGATCTTGCCGATGGACTCCAGACTGTCTACAACTGTCATCAGTTCGTTGTAGTTCTTATTCTTCTGCGAGGCCTCTATCAGTTTATCGGCTTCATTAATCTGGTTTTTCTTTTCCTCATCGTTACATGCCACCATTAGCATGCTGGTCATAATGGCCAAAAGTATCCAAAGCTTTGTTCGTTTCATATATCGTTTCGAGTCATTGATGTTTCTGGATGCAAAGATACAAAAGTATTTTAAAAAAACTCAAAAACCTGAGAAAAAAGTGCATATATAGCCTTAATGATACTCATAAGAAAGTAAATGTAACTCAACGAAAAGGGTAATTTGCAAAAAGTGTATACCTTTGCACCCGAATTTAAAACTGAAACAATAATGAAGCGAATATTAGCTCTTCTAACAATCTTTTTTGCGCTTGGTGCTAATGCCCAAGGTGTAAAACCTCTGCCATCACTTCATACCGAAGGAAGATGGCTGGTAGACAAACATGGTAATCAGGTGGTTCTTCATGGCGTAATGGATACGCCTAACATGTATTTCAACGGCTGGCGCTGGGGAAATCCATGGGGATGGAATGGTAATACCGCCAATTACGATGATAACGGTGCCAAGAAGTGCCTGAACTATTTTGAGAAGATTTTTACTGGTCTGGAGAAGGCTAAGTGCGATGTGTTCCGTCTGCACATGGATCCTGCTTGGACAAACGATGGTGGCATTACTGCTACAGGATTCACTAAGAAGGTTAAGAATGGTAAAACAGTAACCATAGACCCGAATGGACAAGAAGTAGACGGAGAAGCCAATATCTCGCAGTTCAGCGAGACACTTTATAGACATTGGCTGCCTACGCTTTATTTTGAACTGGCCAAGAAGGCGATGAATCATGGAATGTACGTAGTGGTACGTCCTCCTGGCGTTTGTCCTGGAAACATCAAGGTGGGCGACTACTATCAAGCCTATCTTACTAAGGTTTGGGACATTTTCTCAAGTCAGGATTTCGTAAAGGAACATGCCGGACAGATTAGTATCGAGCTGGCTAACGAGCCTGTTGGTTTGAGGAATGCTAATGGTCAGGACGATGCCAAGGCTATGCACGACTATTTCCAGCCTATCGTGGATAAGATTCGCGAGAATGGTTTTACTGGTATCATCTGGGTGCCAGGTACAGTTTGGCAGCAGAACTATCGTGGTTATGCTGAGTATCCTATCGAGGGCGAGAATATTGGCTATGCTGTTCACGACTATTGCGGATGGTATGGATGTAGCGACGCCAACCCCGATCCACAGAATGAGATTAAGAATTTCCACGAGTCGGTGCCTGTGATTGACTTTGCTCCAGTAATCATCACCGAGGTTGACTGGAGTCCGGTTAATCCTGATGCTGAGGGACACTATAACGAGAGTGGTACATGGGTACAGCCCAACTTCGGTACATGGGCCACAGGTTCTACATCTAAGTGGGGTAAGGCATATAAGACTATGCTCGACTACTTCGGCAATATCTCTATGACCCTCTCGGGCACAGGATGTCTGATAGATGAAGACAAACTCCTGTCTACGGGCAAGGTATATCCAGCCTTCAATGGTAATGAAGAAGCCTGCGGTAAAACATGTATGGACTGGTATGCCGATTATTATAATGTGAACTGGCCACATGCCGATGATGAGGAAGAGACTGGAGATTTCTATACTGTCACTTCGTTGGAGGCTGAGACAGACTTGTTTGACTTAGAGCGTGACGATAAGGTGGCGATATCACTGAAATTGATTTATGCCGACGGCCATATCAAGGATATTTCGGGTGTTGCCGATTATACTATCGATAATCCAGCTGTAGTAGAGGTAAAGAATGGCTATCTTTGTGCCCTAAAGAGTGGTGAGACTGTAGTCAGCGCTTCTTATAAGGATGTACAGGGTAATACATGGACTAAGTCGTTCACAGTCAATGTTACAGGTGTAAGGCTTGACGACTTTGTTGCTCTTGGCAGTCTGTCAGAGATTACATCACAGCCTTTTGCTATTGTAAATAAGAGCAATGAGAATATGTTCTACGGCTCTGATAATCAGGATCTTGGATTCAGTCCAGCCTTAGAGGTTGCCAACAATAAGTCAATCAACGGCTATATGTTTAAGGCTGAACCTGTCTCAGGTCGTAGCGGCTGCTATCTACTCCGTCTGATTACGCTTAATGGTTCTGAATACAGTATTGGGGATAATCCAGGCTACCTAAACTCACAGTCTATTTCAGGTGAGTGCTGTTTCATCCAGGGTTTGAACGACCAGAATGGTGAGGAAATTGAAAATGGCGCTGTATGGGAGATTAATTATGTAAAAGGCAGTGGCTTTACACTGAAGAATGTTGGTACGGGCAGATATCTGAAAGATAGTAATGCTGCCAAGTACAGAACGGCTACCTATATGGACTTCTTAGGGGCTGATAATACAACAAGAATCAATGCTGTTGAGCGTACCGTCGTTGACAACGATGCTGTATATACTCTGCAGGGCCGTAAGGTGGCTACACGCCAGCAGTGGAACTCGCTGCCTCATGGCATCTACATCGTAGGTGGAAAGAAGATAATCAAATAATAACTTTATATATCAACACAATCGTTATGTATCAATCAAAATTAAAAACCATCATGCTGGCAGTTGCACTGCTTGTATTGCCAGCTAGCATGGCGGCTCAGAAAAAGAAAGCCGCACCAAAGAAGAAGGCTGCCACCGAACAGGTGAGCACAGCCGATCCTAATTTCTACATCTTCCTCTGTTTCGGTCAGTCGAACATGGAGGGTGCAGCTCGTCCTGAGGCTCAGGACCTGAAGAGTCCTGGTCCACGATTCGTGTGGATGCCAGCCGTAGACTATCCTGCAACCGACAAACTGCCTGCCCGCAAGATGGGTGAGTGGTACGAGGCTATCCCACCACTCTGCCGTCCTAACACTGGTCTTACTCCAGCCGACTGGTTCGGTCGTACTCTTGTAGCTTCTCTCCCAGAGAATATCAAGATTGGTGTAATCCACGTGGCTATCGGTGGTATCGACATCAAGGGATTCCTGCCCGACAGCATCAAGGACTATGCCGAGAAAAAGGCTCCAGGTTGGATGAAGGGTATGCTTGCCGCATACGACAACAACCCCTATGAGCGCCTGGTAACCCTGGCTAAGAAAGCTCAGAAGGATGGTGTAATCAAGGGTATACTGATGCACCAGGGCGAGACCAACACTGGCGACCCCAAGTGGGCTGGTATGGTTAAGCAGGTTTACGACAATCTGTGTGGCGACCTGAATCTGAAGCCAGAGGAGGTAAACCTCTATGCTGGTAACATCGTTCAGGCTGATGGTAAGGGCGTATGCATCGGTTGCAAGAAGCAGATCGACGAACTCCCATTGACACTTCACACCTCTCAGGTTATCTCATCTGATGGCTGTACCAATGGTCCTGACCGTCTGCACTTCGATGCAGCAGGTTATCGTGAGCTTGGTTGCCGTTATGGTGAGGCTGTAGCTCGTCATCTTGGTTTCGAGCCTAAGCGCCCGTTTATCGAGATGCCTAAGAAGATTGAGGTTCCTGCCGATGCATTAATCGCTGAGACCACTATCGAGGGCAACCAGTTCCCGAAGGTTGACAAGCAGAACCGTGCTTACTTCTATATCAATGCTCCACAGGCCCGTAAGGTGGTTGTAGACATCTGCAGCAAGAAGTACGATATGCAGCCTGATGGTAAGGGTGGATTCATGGCCGTTACCGATCCTCTGCCAGTAGGATTCCACTACTACTTTATGAATGTAGATGGCATCAACTTCATCGATCCTGCTACCGAGACTTACTTTGGTTGCAACCGCGAGTCGGGTGGTATCGAGATTCCAGAGGGACCCGAGGGCGACTACTATCGTCCACAGCAGGGTGTGCCTGCAGGATGTGTTCGTAGCATCTACTACTTCAGCAAGGAGCAGAACAAGTGGCGCCACGCTATGGTTTATACTCCTGCCGAGTATGATAACGCCAAGAATGCCAAGAAGCGCTATCCAGTGCTCTATCTGCAGCACGGAATGGGCGAGGGCGAGACAAGCTGGACTCTGCAGGGTAAGATGCAGCACATCATGGACAACTCTATCGCCAAGGGCGAGGCTGTGCCTATGATTGTGGTTATGGAGAGTGGTGATATCAAGGCTCCGTTCGGTGGTGGTTCTAACCGTCAGGGTATGAGCACCTATGGTAACTCATTCTATCCCGTACTGCTGAACGACCTGATTCCTTATATCGATCAGAACTTCCGCACTAAGAGCGATCGTGAGAACCGTGCTATGGCAGGTCTGTCATGGGGTGGTCACCAGACATTCGATATCGTGCTTAACAACCTCGACAAGTTTGCCTGGATGGGTACCTTCAGTGGCGCTATCTTCGGTCTCGACGTTAAGACTGCTTACAATGGTGTGTTTGCTAACGCCGACGAGTTCAACAAGAAGATTCACTACATGTATATGAACTGGGGCTCTGAGGACTTCATCAAGAGCGGTGATATCGTAAAGCAGCTCCGTGAGCTTGGCGTAAAGGTTGACTCAAGCGAGTCGGCAGGCACTGCCCACGAGTTCCTGACATGGCGTCGTGGACTCCATGAGTTCATCCCACATCTGTTCAAGAAGCAAAAGTAATCAACCTATAATTATTAACAAACCTTATTGAGGCGCCCCTGTCAGTTTCCACCTGCAGGGGCGCTAAATATTATTAATGGTACAATTGATAAAGTTTATGATACTCTCAGAATAAAGTGTTTGGGGGAAATGTTGTAACTTTGCAGCCGAAATGATTAAATATATAACAAAAACCAATTAGCAAAGATGAAAAAATTATTTCTAGCGTTATCGCTTATCGCCGTTAGCATGAGTGCTTCGGCTCAGTGGGGACGCCCTGTTGACTACTCTGCAGGCCCCGGACTTAAGGATGCTTACAAAGATTATTTCACAATCGGCGTAGCTGTAAACAAGTTCAATATCTCGGATCCTGTTCAGACCGCAATTATCAAGAAGCAGTTTAGCAGCGTGACTGCTGAGAATGCTTGGAAGCCAGGCGAGATTCATCCGAAAGAGGGTGTATGGAACTTCGGTCTGGCCGACAGCATTGCCAACTTCTGCCGTGAGAACGGTATCAAGATGCGTGGTCACTGTCTGTGCTGGCACTCTCAGTTTGCCGACTGGATGTTTACCGACAAGAAGGGTAAGCCAGTAAAGAAAGAGGTGTTCTACCAGCGTCTGCGTGAGCATATCCACACAGTAGTAAACCGTTATAAGGATGTTGTATATGCATGGGACGTAGTTAACGAGGCTATGGCCGATGATAACATGATGTTCCGTGGATTCCGCCCAGGTGTAAAGCCCAGTCCCTATCGTCAGAGCAGGCACTTCGAACTCTGTGGTGATGAGTTCATCGCTAAGGCATTCGAGTTTGCTCGTGAGGCAGATCCAACAGGTGTACTTATCTATAATGACTACAGCTGTGTAGACGAGGGAAAGCGTGAGCGTATATATAATATGGTAAAGAAGATGAAGGATGCTGGTGTGCCCATCGATGGTATCGGTATGCAGGGTCACTACAACATCTACTTCCCCGATGAGGACCAGTTGGAGAAGGCTATCAATCGTTTCAGCGAGATCGTAAAGATTATCCACATCACCGAGCTCGACCTGCGTACCAACACAGAGAGTGGTGGTCAGCTGATGTTCTCTCGTGGTGAGGCTAAGCCACAGCCCGCTTATATGCAGACTCTGCAGGAGGATCAGTATGCTCGTCTGTTCAAGGTGTTCCGCAAGCATAAGGATGTTATCAAGAACGTTACATTCTGGAACCTGAGCGATAAGGATTCTTGGCTGGGAACTAACAACCATCCTCTGCCATTCGATGAGAACTTCAAGGCAAAGCGTTCGCTGCAGATTATCCGCGACTTCGATCCTGTGCTTGATGCTCATCAGCCAAAGGAGGACTTCGTGCCCAACTCAATGAACCAGCCTGGTCAGGAGTATCCTATGGTAAACTCTGAGGGTTATGCCCGTTTCCGTATTGTGGCTCCAGATGCCAAGTCGGTAATCGTAAGTCTTGGTCTTGGTGGTCGTGGCGGTACCGTACTGCGCAAGGATAAGAATGGTGTTTGGACTGGTACAACAGATGGTCCAATGGATCCTGGTTTCCACTACTATCATCTGACTATCGACGGTGGTGTGTTCAACGATCCTGGTACAAACAACTACTTCGGCTCTTGCCGTTGGGAGAGTGGTATCGAGATTCCTGTTGCTGATCAGGACTTCTATGCTTATCGCAAGGATATCAAACATGGTAACATCCAGCAGGTTACATTCTGGAGCGAGAGCACTGGTAAGATGCAGACTGCCAATGTATATCTGCCTTATGGCTATGGCAATATGGTAAAAGGCAAGAATGGTAAGATGACACAGGAGCGTTATCCAGTACTCTATCTGCAGCACGGTTGGGGTGAGAACGAGACTAGCTGGCCTGTACAGGGTAAGGCTGGACTCATCATGGACAACCTGATTGCTGATGGTAAGATTAAACCATTCATCGTAGTTATGGCTTACGGTCTGACTAACGACTTCAAGTTCGGTTCAATCGGCCGTTTCGAGGCTAAGGAGTTTGAGAAGCTGCTCATCGACGAGCTGATTCCTCACATCGACAAGAACTTCCTGACAAAGGCTGACAAGTGGAATCGCGCTATGGCAGGTCTGTCAATGGGTGGTATGGAGACAAAGCTCATCACTCTGCGTCGTCCTGAGGTGTTCGGATACTGGGGACTGCTGAGTGGCGGTACCTATATGCCAGAGGAGATTAAGGATCCTAAGGCCGTGAAGTACATCTTTGAGGGATGTGGCGATAAGGAGAATCCTGAGGGTATCAACAAGAGCGTTGAGGCTCTGAAGGCTGCCGGATTCAAGGCCGAAAGTCTGGTATCTGAGGGCACTGCACATGAGTTCCTGACATGGCGTCGTTGCCTCGAAAAGATGGCTCAGAGCCTGTTCAAGTAACAAAAAAGTGCGAAAAAGGTGCGTTTTTCGACATATTGAAACAAAATAAAAAGTAATTGTAACAATAGAGTAAGTGAGTTTCGAGAAAATGCACTAACTTTGCACCCAGATAAGATAAAGAATCGGTTAAAATTGTTTTAGTTATATTAGTAGTTAGTAGTTTTTCCTTCCCTGGGACCTAAGAAAAGCGTTTCTTGTCCCAGGGTTTTTCTTTTTTTTATCTCAAATAAATAATGATTTATTTTGTAATTCCCCCAAATTACACTATCTTTGCATCCAAAATTAAACCAATAATAACAAGATGAAACGATTAGCAACTATTTTGATTGCAATTTGTTGTGCAATCGCTGTTAATGCGCAGCAGCATAAGCTGTGGTATAGCAAGCCTGCCACTAAGTGGCTCGAAGCACTGCCTGTGGGAAATTCGCACCTTGGAGCAATGGTGTTTGGCGGTACTGATGTGGAGCAGATACAGTTGAACGAAGAGACGTTTTGGAGCGGTTCGCCTCACGACAACAACAGTCGTGCATCGAAAAACGTCTTGAAGGATGTGCGCAAACTGATTTTCGAGGGGAAGGAACAGGAGGCTAGTGCGCTGATAGATCGTTATTTCTTTAAAGGTCCTCATGGTCAGAAATATCTGTCGCTGGGTGACCTGAAACTGTCGTTCGACTATAAGAGCCAGTCGGCACCAACAAACTATCGTCGCGAACTGAGTCTGGCTGAAGCTGTCAATACTACTAGTTTCGATATAGATGGAGTGCATTACGAGCGTAATGTTTTTGCATCACAGGCCGACAATGCTGTGGTGATACAGATATCTTCTAGCATAAAAAAGGCACTAAACTTTAAGGTGGACTATGTGCGATATGAAGAGCCTGTGAAGGGAGATGCTATCGCGAAGCATGAATTTGCATATAATATTAATAATGTAGAGCACGAGGGCATTCCTGGCAAACTTAAGGCCGAGGTCAGAGTGAAAGTCGTGGCCGATGGAAAGGTGATAGACACGGACAATGGTATGATGGTTGCAAATGCCAGTACAGCTACCATTATTATTACTGCAGCTACCAACTATGTAAACTATAAGGATATTAGTGGTAACGCCCAGCTTAAGAACTCGAATACAATGGCTTCGATTAAGGGTAAGAACTACAAGACCTTGTTGAAGCGCCATTTGCAGAAGTACCAGGAACAGTATAATCGTGTGTCACTTACTCTGCCAAAATCAGGAAACTCTGACGTGGAAACCGACAAGCGCTTGGCTACGTTTGATGGGCGCGACTTGGATTTTGTGTCGCTGATGATGCAGTACGGACGTTATCTGCTTATTTCATCGTCGCAGCCAGGTGGTCAGCCAGCAAACCTGCAGGGTGTTTGGAACGACAAGAAGGATGCTCCATGGGATTCGAAATACACCATCAACATCAATGCCGAGATGAACTACTGGCCTGCATTGATTGGCAATCTGGCAGAAACACAGGAACCCTTGTTCTCGATGATTCGTGACTTGAGTGTGACTGGAGCCAAGACTGCCCGTTCGATGTATGAATGCCCTGGGTGGATGGCTCATCATAATACAGACCTGTGGCGTATTGCCGGTCCTGTCGACGGAACAACATGGGGAATGTTCCCGACGGGTGGCGCATGGCTTACCACACATCTGTGGCAGCACTACCTGTATACAGGCGATGTGTATTTCCTTAAGGAATATTTTCCAATATTGAAGGGTGCGGCCGATTTCCTGTTGTCGTATATGCAGGAATATCCCAAGAATGGTGAAGTGAAGAAGGCCGCAGGTTGGCTTGTTACTGTGCCTACAGTTTCGCCCGAACATGGTCCCGTGGGTAAAAATACAACTGTGACAGCTGGCTCGACAATGGATAATCAGATAGTGTTTGACGTACTGACAAGTACATTAAAAGCACATCAGATATTGGGATACGATAATATGGTATATACCACATTGCTTACCAATGCTATCGCCAAGCTGCCACCGATGCAGATAGGTCGTTACGGCCAGTTGCAGGAGTGGCTGATAGATGGTGACGATCCAAAGGATGAGCATCGTCATATCTCACATCTCTACGGACTTTATCCGTCAAATCAGATCTCACCATATAGTCATCCGGAACTGTTTACTGCTGCTGCTAACACACTGAATCAGCGTGGCGATATGGCAACAGGATGGAGTCTTGGATGGAAAATCAACTTCTGGGCTCGTATGCTGGATGGTAACCATGCCTTTAAGATTATCAAGAATATGATGAACGTTATACCTGCAACAACAGAGTGGGGACCACGAGGCGGAACTTATCCTAACCTGTTTGACGCTCATCCACCATTCCAGATTGACGGCAACTTCGGTTGTTCAGCTGGTGTGTGCGAAATGCTGTTGCAGAGTCATGACGGAGCTGTACACCTGTTGCCTGCCCTGCCTGACGAATGGGCCGAGGGAGAGGTGAAGGGACTGCAGGCCCGAGGAGCATTTACTGTAGACATGAAGTGGGCTGGGGGAGAACTGACTGAGGCTGTGATAGTGTCGAAGATCGGTGGAACACTGCGCCTGCGTTCGTATGTTCCTCTTAAGGGTGCCGGACTGGTAGAAGCACAAGGTGAGTGTGATAATGACCTGCTTAAACCTGCCGTTATCCGCGAACCGCTGAAGTCGGAGGAACTCAAGGACTTTAAAACTCTGCCCATCAGAAAGGTTTATGAGTATGATGTGAAGACAAAGCCCGGAAAAGTGTATAAAGTTTATAGAGATTAAACATTATACATTAAACATTAAAGATTAAACATTAAAGATTAAGCATTAAATATTAAGAATTAATGAAGTATCAACTATTACTAACAATTGCATTCTGTGCTGGGCTGTCGGCTTCAGCGCAGAAGTTGCCTTATCAGAATCCGAATCTTTCTGCTAAGGAGAGAGCTGTAGACTTGTGTAGCCGACTGACTCTTGAAGAGAAAGCAATGCTTATGCTCGACGAGAGTCCTGCTATCCCACGATTGGGTATCAAGAAATTCTTCTGGTGGAGTGAGGCTCTGCATGGAGCTGCCAACATGGGTAATGTAACAAACTTCCCGGAGCCGGTAGGCATGGCATCGTCGTTTAACCCAGACTTGCTCTACAAAGTGTTCGACATCGCTAGTACAGAATTCCGTGCCCAGTACAATCATCGTATGTACGACCTGAAAGGCGAGGATATGAAGATGCGTAGTCTGTCGGTATGGACTCCAAACGTGAACATCTTCCGTGATCCCCGTTGGGGACGTGGTCAGGAGACTTACGGCGAAGATCCATATCTTACAAGCGTGATGGGTGTTCAGGTGGTGAAGGGCTTGCAGGGACCTGAGGATGCAAAGTATCGTAAGCTTTGGGCTTGTGCCAAGCACTATGCTGTACACAGCGGTCCTGAGTACACCCGCCATACAGCAAACCTTACAGATGTGTCGCCACGTGATTTCTGGGAGACATATATGCCAGCCTTCAAGACTTTGGTACAGGATGCCAAGGTGCGCGAGGTGATGTGTGCATATCAGCGTCTGGACGATGACCCATGCTGCGGTTCTACCCGTCTGCTCCAGCAGATACTGCGTGATGAGTGGGGATTTAAGTACCTGGTAGTGAGCGACTGTGGTGCTGTGAGCGATTTCTACGAGAACCATAAGTCATCATCTGATGCCGTACATGGAACATCTAAAGCTGTACTGGCCGGTACCGATGTTGAGTGTGGCTTTAACTACGCCTACAAGAGTCTGCCCGAAGCTGTACGTAAAGGCTTGATTTCGGAGGCTGAGGTAGATAAGCATGTTATCCGTCTGCTCGAAGGTCGTTTCGATCTGGGTGAGATGGACGATCCATCGCTAGTGGAGTGGTCGAAGATTCCATTCTCGGCTATGTCTACCAAGGCATCGGCTAATGTGGCTCTTGATATGGCCCGTCAGACAATTGTTCTGCTACAGAACAAGGGTAACGTGCTGCCACTGAAGAAGAACGCAGAGAAGATAGCTATTATCGGTCCGAACGCTCACAACGAGCCAATGATGTGGGGTAACTACAACGGAACTCCTAACCACACGGTTACTATCCTGGATGGTGTAAAAGCCAAGCAGAAGAAACTGGTTTATATCCCTGGCTGCGACCTGACTAATGATAAGGTGATGGAGTGTCATCTGGCTACAGACTGTGTTACACCTGATGGTAAGAAAGGCTTGAAGGGTACATTCTGGAATAACACCGAGATGGCAGGTAAGCCATTTACAACAGAGTACTATACCAAGCCGGTAAATGTAACTACTGCTGGTATGCACGTATTTGCACCCAACCTGCCCATCGAGGATTTCTCGGCAAAGTACGAGACGACCTTTACTGCAAAGGAGGCTGGCGAGTATGTGGTGAATGTGGAGAGTACTGGTCATTTTGAACTCTATATCAATGGTGAGCAGAAATTTGTTAACCACATATGGCGTGCTACACCGACACGTACTGTGCTGAATGCTGAGAAGGGACAGAAGTTTAATATCGAAGTTCGTTTCCAGACTGTTAAGACATGGGGCGCCTCAATGAAGATAGATGTTGCCCGCGAGTTGTCTATCGATTATCAGGAGACTATCGCAAAGCTGAAGGGTATTGACAAGGTAATCTTCTGTGGTGGTATTGCACCAAGTCTGGAGGGTGAAGAGATGCCTGTAAACATCGAAGGTTTCAAGGGTGGCGACCGTACCAGCATCGAATTGCCAAAGGTACAGCGCGAATTCCTGAAAGCTCTTAAGGCTGCTGGTAAGACTGTGATTTACGTGAACTGTTCTGGTTCGGCAATCGCTCTGAAGCCAGAGACTGAGAGTTGTGATGCTATCGTACAGGCCTGGTATCCAGGCCAGGAGGGTGGAACAGCTGTTGCAGATGTCCTGTTTGGCGACTATAACCCTGGCGGAAAACTCTCGGTTACATTTTATAAGGATGACAGCCAGTTGCCTGACTATGAGGACTACTCGATGAAGGGACGTACATATCGTTACTTCAACGATCCTCTCTTTGCTTTTGGTTATGGTCTGAGCTATACCACATTCGAGGTTGGCGAAGCAAACGTTAAGGGCGAAAAGGGTAACTATGAGTTGACGGTGCCTGTTGTCAACAAGGGACAGCGCAACGGAACAGAGACTATTCAGCTGTATATCAGAGACCTGAGTGATAAGGAAGGCCCGCTGAAGTCGCTCCGCGCTTTCAAACGTGTAGAAGTTAAGGCTGGACAGACTGCTACGGCTACCCTGCAACTTACACCTAAGAGTTTTGAGTTCTGGGATGCAGAAACAAACACTATGCGAACCAAACCCGGAAAGTATGAGATACTCTACGGAACCAGTTCACAAGATAAAGATCTGAAGAAAATAGCCATCACCCTTTAGTGGTGGCTATTTTTATTCTGCGGAATAATAATGCAATGGCAATTGCCAACACACCAAGTAAGCATCCTACAATAGCGATTTGCCAGTAGTTGATTTCTCTGGTGTTCTTCGTCTTTTCCCAAATCTCACGAATCACTTCCTGACGGTCTCCGCTGTCGCGAAGAAAACTGCATCGCTCAACAGTGCTCAACTTGGGATACATAACACTGTCAACATGTACGGCAGCAGCATATGGGCCGAAAAAATAGCTTAGATCGATGGTTTCCTTGATATTCTCATCGGTCACAGCTTTAAGAATCTCTTGTGATGCAATGGCCGAACTATAACCGGTTTCCTCCATACAGAGCAACGCAATATCTGGTCGGCAAAGGAAGTTAATCCAATAGCTTGCTGCCTCAGGATTCTTGGCACAGGTAGGGATTACCCAGCAGTCAACCCAACAGTCGCTTCCTTCCTGTGGTACGATATATTGCAAGTCTACGTTTTCGCCAGCCTCGTCCATAGCCCATCTGGCATCACCGTTCCATGTCACGCTGAGCCAGTTACTTCCAGCGGCCATCATGCGTTTGTCTTCTTCTACGCCAAAACTCTTCATCTGTGGGCGTGCCTTGGAAAGCAGGTCTTCAACAATGGCGATATTGCGGTTGGTCATATATTCGGCTAGCAGATTACGGTTGGTGGCACCTGACTTCACATCGTCGTAATATGCGTAATTGATGAATACATTATAAATATCACTGAAGGAGTCCTTCATTATTACCTTGTTGCGGAACTTTGAGTTGAACAAGAAGTCCCAACTGTATACTTCTTCGGGTCGAACGTATTTCTTGTTGATAAGTACTCCGGTGGTACCCCATAGGTATGCCACGGTGTAGTCTTTAGCTATCAACCCTTGATTCTCGCCGATGTGCTTAAGTAGTCCATCAATAAAAGGCGATGTGTATTTCATCCAATTAGGGATCCCCTTCTCAACAAAGCTGGTGTCGATGGGGCTAAGGATGCCATGCTTCATCATTCGTTCAGCCAGATAATCTGGTGGACAGAAGATATCGAAATCTGCCTGACCATTAAGAATCTGGACAAACATATCCTCAGGATAGTCGTAAGTAGTATATTCCACCTTTATGGTGTTACCGGTAACTTCCTTATACCATTGTTCGAACTTCTCTATAACATCAACTCCTATGTACTCGTCCCAGTTGTAGACTTTCAGGATTTGTTGACGGTCATTCTGTGCCTGAATGCCAAGCATGCAGAGCATAGAGACAAAGGTGGCTAATAGACGTTTCATATGTCCCTCCTTTTTTAGGGGATTATCTTTTTTCGTGTTCCTTCATATAGTCGCGTGGCGACATGCCGTAGAACTTCTTGAATACGGTAGAGAATGATGCTGAATTAGCAAATCCGCAAGCATACATAACCTCGGTTACGTTCATGCCTTGGTTGGCCAGCAGTTGTGCGGCCTTCTTCAGACGTATGTTGCGGATAAAGTCGTGAGGTGTCTGGCCTGTAAGATCCTTCATCTTGCGGTGCAGGTGTACACGGCTTATTCCTACGGTATCAGCAATCATATCGACACTTAGGTCGGAGTTGTTCAGATTCTTATTGATGCATTCCATGATGCGCTCCAACAATTTCTCGTCGGGCGATTTCAGGCGAATCTCATCAACCTGCTCCTCAAGGTTGTCGTTGCGCTCGTACTTCAGGCGTAGCAGGCGATGCTTGTTGATGAGGTTGATGATGGTGCGGCGCAGAATCTCCATGTTGAATGGCTTAACGATATACGCATCGGCACCAGTCTCCAGACCTTCGAGTTTGTCTTCATCACGACTCTTCGCAGTAAGCAGAACCACTGGGATAGAGTTCGTATTTGGATTAGTCTTGAGTCGTGTGCATAGGGTGTTACCGTCCATTTCTGGCATCATGATATCGCTCAGTACAAGGTCGGGCAGTGTACGGATAATCTCTCCAAGAGCCTCGCGACCATTGGTACATGCATGTATCTCGTATTCCTCTGAGAGCTCTTTTTCAAGATAATTACGTATCTCTTCATCGTCTTCGGCGATAACCAGTGTCATTCTGCGGTTCTGCGACATCATATCGGCCATTGGGGTAATCTCCTCCTCTGGTTCTGCCTCGTCGAGCAACAATTCGGGAGTGATGGTGTCCGTGTTGTCGTCGTCGGTAAGAATCTCGTCGGGATTCAGATGACTGCTGCCCATTGGGATGTTGATAACAAATTCGCAGCCCTTTTCAAGGTTGTGTACGGTGATGGTGCCGTGGTGGAGCTCTACCAGTGAACGGGTAAGATCCAGTCCGATACCGGTTCCTACATAGCGGTCGTTAACGGATGTTGGTGTCTGGTAGAAGCGGTCGAATATCTTATTGATCTTATCCTCCGGGATGCCTTCGCCGTTATCGTAGATGGCTATAGTAGCCGATTCGGCGTTGTGTGAAAGACGAATGCCAATCTCGCCTCCGGTAGGAGTGTATTTGAAAGCGTTCGAAAGAACATTCATAAACACCTTGTCGAAGTTCTGGCGGTCTATCCATACTGGAATGTTCTCGCTGTCGTGGTTGAACAGGAAGGTTATCTGCTTGGCCTTTGCCTGATTGTCGAACAGGTTGTAGATATCCTTTACGAATCCAACAAGGTCGGTCTCTCGCATTCTCATCTGCATCTGTCCTTTGTCAATCTTACGCAAGTCCATCATCTGGTTTATAAGACTGAGTATTCGTTCTGCATTACGTCTGATAGTCTCGTAAACTCCCCTTCTGTTTGGATCGTTATCGTTCTTTATAAGAGATAGCAGAGGAGTGATGATAAGAGTCATAGGAGTACGAATCTCGTGACTCATGTTCATAAAGAAACGTAGTTTAGCCTCGCCCATCTCTTCTGCATGGATATGGGCCTGAAGGCGCAGTTTATCTTGCTCTTTGTGGCGACGATAAGTCAGGTACTGCCAGATGAATAGTCCGATTACTAATGCATAGAAGAAATATGCCCATGCAGAGCGATACCAAGGACTATGGATGACAACTGTAAACTCTCTGATTGGCGTCTCAACATTGTTGCGCTCGGCCTTAACCCTGAATCTATAGGTGCCCTGAGGCAGATGGGAGAGGGTAAGGATGTTTATGCCAGGCTGAAGTCTGTTAAATGGTTCGCCATTGATACTATATAAATAAGATATGTGTTCCGGGTTCTCGTAGGTAAGCGTTGAGAACTGGATAGAGAATGTATTATCGTTATAGCTGAGCTCAAAGCGATTGCTTGCGATAATGGCTGTGTCGGTTACAAGATAACTGCCAGAGCGTGTAGCTCTGTTTACTTGTTGACCGTTGATGGCGAAAGATGTAAGCTTTACTTCGGCCTCCCATTTGCTTGGAGATATTGCGTGAGAGTCGAACCATGAGATACCTGCTGTTCCACCCATAGCCAGCATTCCGCTTGAACTAATAAACGATGCTCCATCGCTGAATTCGTTGCTTTGCAGTCCGTCGTCGGCAAAATAGTTCTGCCAGAGGCCTGATTTCGGAGTAAAACAGCTCAGTCCGTGGTCGGTTCCGATCCAAAGTCGGCCTTGTGGGTCTCTCTCGATGGTTGCGATACCATTATCGGCCAGACCGTTTTCGCGAGTGTACTGTTTTGTCTCGCGTGTAATCAAGTCATAGCAGTATAATCCCTCGTTGGTACCATACCATATTTTCCCGTCGTATTCGCGGGTGATTCTTACTGGTGTGCTGTAGTTCAGACAGTTCATGCCGAAGGTCTTAGTCCAACTGTTCTCTGAAATGTCAAGACAGCACAGACCCATGGTGGTTGATGCATATACACGTTTGCCGTCGGGCGAGAGACTAATCTGTGAGATATAGTCGTTTGTGATACTGTTTATCTTCCTGTTCTTCTCGCTTCCAGGTTTTTGCTTGAATTGAGCTATGATATGTCCGTCGGAGGCATCCATGTGAATAACTCCGTGTTTCATCGTTGCAAGCCATAAACTACCATCGCCGGCTATTGCTATATCCATTACTATAAGGTGTGGATCCCGTGGGAATGAAACCCTGTGGTATTGGAAGCTGACAGGATCTATCCAACCTAAACCTTCACGATATGATCCTACCCATATTCGTCCGTCACTGCCCTCGGCCAGCGACATAACTACCGAAGGAATCTGGTCCTTAAGATGTTTTACCTCCTTGGAATGGTAATCGTAGCAGTAAAGTCCATCTTTATCAGTTCCTACCCAAATGCGTAACTTGCTGTCAAGCACCACGCTCACTACACATGCTGTACCAAGGATGTTGCGTGCGCCAAGCTTATGGCCCATATAGTTGAAACCTTTAAATGAGATGGGTTGCATGAAGATACCCTTCTGCAACAAACCTAGCCACAAGTTTCCACTCTTGTCCTCGGTGATGGAGTATACCTTACTATTAGATAGGTCAACCTCGAGCGAGAAGAAGGGGTTGTTTATGAGTTCCTTGGATCTGGAATCATAAAGGGCAACGCCTTTTCCATCATATCCGATGACAATCATACCATCATGATCACAGAATAATGCCGAAACGGAATTGTTGCCTGTTTCGTTGATATGTACGAAAGAATCGTTCTGCATTCGGAATACACCGCCATTTGTTGTGCCCGCATATACAATACCGTCGGCTCCTTCGCACAGACAGGTGAACAGCAAGTCAGGGTTCTCTTTTAAGTATCTTTTTACCTTCTTTCCGTCGTATGAGATAAGTCCCATATTGTCAGTAACAATCCACAGGACTCCCATTCTGTCTTCAATCATACTGTTAATGGTATGAATGGATGCCAGAGGACCTTTCTCTTGACAGGCAGTCTTCTGGTCCTTGAATTTCATCAAACCCAGACCAGATGTGCCGACTAGTACATCGCCATTGGCGCGCTCCAAGAAACAGTTTGGAAAGCTATGGCCCTGGTTCCCGTCTTTGTCGAGCATGGTGACGTTGTGGAACTTGTTTCCGTCCCATGTCTGCAAGGCACCATACATACCAAAGTAGAAAATACCTTTCTTGTCCTGCATCATGTTGTTCACATAATTGCTAGCAAGCGTACGGTCGTTCTCATTTTCTTTCTTGAAAACTCGGAACTGATAGCCGTCGTAGCGGTTGATGCCGTTACGTGTGGTTGCCCAAAGGAATCCCTCGTTATCAAGATAAACTTGAGTAACAAAACTGCTCGACAATAATTGATTGTCTGTACTAAAGAACTTTCCCCTTTGGGCGAAAGCACTCATCGAGATGAATATTGAAGCTAGTGTCAGTATAAACTTTGCTCGCATTGTTTCGTTAGTAATTATATGGTCGCGTTAGTTGTTTATTTGTTGCAAAGATAGTGTATTTTTTGTGATGTAACAAAGAAAAGTTACAAAAATTAAACTTTTTGATACATTTGATATGGTTTTAGTCCTAAAAAAGGGCTATCTTTGCCGAAAATTATCGAATTTGTAACATTTTAGATTATGATTCAACGTCATTCTTTGTGCAAGACTTTTGCTGTTTTGTTGTCCTTGTTGGGTGCTGTCAACCTGATGGCTGCCGACCAGTTCGTTCTGTTTCAACCATCATCTGATGCGTTGCAGTTGAAAAATCTCACTGTGGGATTTGGAGATAGTGAGCATAGTTGTGTTCAGATAGCTGCCCAGAATCTTCTTTCGGATTTTGAGAAGGTGACAGGTAAGAAGGCTGTCAAGTCAACAGATGAGGTTGAGATCCTGGTAGGTACGGTGGGAGTGAATCCTCAAATCGACCAATGGGTTAAGCAGGGAGTGCTTCGAGATCTTAAGGGTAAGACCGAGAAGTATGTTATCAAGACTATCGGCAATCAATTGGTAGTTGCAGGTAGTGATAAGCGTGGAACAGTTTATGGAATATATGAACTCTCAAAGCAAATCGGTGTTTCGCCTTGGTACTATTGGGCTGATGTACCAGTAGATAAACATACATCTATATATATAAAGAAAGGTGAGTATACTGATGGAGAGCCTGCTGTTCGCTATCGCGGACTGTTCCTGAACGATGAGGCTCCTTGTCTTACAACATGGGTGAAGAATACTTTTGGTACAAATTATGGTGGTCATAAGTTCTATGAGAAGGTTTTTGAACTCATTCTTCGTCTGAAGGGTAACTATCTATGGCCTGCTATGTGGGGATGGGCATTTTATGCTGATGACCCTGAAAATCTGAAAACGGCAGACAAGATGGGTGTCATGATGGGAACTTCGCATCATGAACCTATGGCCCGTAACCATCAGGAGTATGCCCGTCATCGTAAAGACTGGGGAGCATGGAACTATTCAACTAATAAAACAAACCTGGATCGTTTCTTCCGTGAGGGTATCGAACGTATGAAGAATACCGATGATATCGTAACCATTGGTATGCGTGGCGATGGCGATGAGGCTATGGGTAACAGTACTGATACCCGACTGCTTGAGGATATTATCAATAATCAGCGTAAGATTATTAAGGAGGTGACTAAACGCCCGGCTAAGGAAACTCCGCAGATTTGGGCACTTTATAAGGAGGTGCAGGATTACTATGATGCCGGTCTGCGTGTACCCGATGACGTAACAATTCTGCTTTGTGATGATAACTGGGGCAATGTTCGTAGAATCCCAACTGCTGAGGAGAAGAAACGTAAAGGTGGATGGGGACTATACTACCATGTAGACTATGTTGGTGCGCCTAGAAACTCAAAGTGGATAAATGTAACGCCTATCCAGAATATGTGGGAGCAGCTACAGTTGGCTTATAATGGTGGTATCCAGAAATTGTGGATATTGAATGTAGGCGACCTGAAGCCTATGGAGTATCCAATCCAGTTGTTTATGGATATGGCCTGGAATCCTTCAAAGTATAAAGTAGATAATATGCTCGACCATACACGTGAGTTCTGTGCAGAGAGTTTCGGTGAAGCGAATGCTGATGAGGCTTCTTCAATCTTGAACTTAGTATGCAAGTACAATGGTCGTATAACTTCGGAGATGCTTGATGCCTCTGTGTATACCTGCGATGAGTTTGAGCGTGTGGTAAATGAATATCGCGCCCTTGAGACCCGTGCTTTGCGCTTGTATATGGCGCTCAGCCCAGAGTGTCAAGATGCCTATCGCCAGATAATACTGTTCCCTGTTCAGGCTATGGGTAATATCTATGAAATGTATTATGCTCAGGCTATGAATCTGCGACTTGCAAAGGACGGTGATCCTGATGCCAACTTGTGGGCAGAGCGTTGCCGTGAGGCGTTTAAGCGTGATTCGCTGCTTTGCCTGCATTATAATAAGGTAATGGCTGGTGGAAAATGGGACGGTATGATGATTCAGAAGCATATCAGTTACAGAAACTGGAATGATAACTACCGTGCGGATGTGTGTCCGAGACTTGTAACAGTTGCTGAGCCGAAGAACGGTCCGGTGTTTACGGCACGTGACGGTTATATAAGCATGGAGGCTGAGCATACCTATAGTCGTGAAGATGCAAATGGAGCCAAGTGGACAGTTTTGCCTTATATGGGTCGTACACTGAGCGGTATTGCGCTGATGCCATATACTGCATCTACTGATAATGCTAAGTTGACATATCGTTTCAAGGCTGAAAACGTAAAGACAGTGAAGGTTCATGTGGTGACCAAGTCGACACTTGACTTCCTGGATAAGGGGGGCTTGGTTTACGATGTTGCCATCGACGGACAGTCGTCTGTAAGCGTCAATTTCAATAAGGAACTGAACGAGAAGCCTGAGAATATCTATTCGGTTTATTACCCAACTGTGGCTAGTAGAGTGGTTGAGAAGGTGATTGAGGTTCCTGTTGATGCTTCAAAGGGTGTTCATAGTCTGACTATCCATCCGCAAGATCCCGGTATCGTGTTCGAGAAGATCGTAGTGGATTTGGGCGGTTATCAGAAACAGTTCCTCTTTGGTAAGGAGTCTCCCAAAACATATTTGCAGTAGTGTAACATGCTGTAAAGTAAATGATACATATTGATAATCCTATTTCGTTTATTTGTTGTACCTTTGCGGCGTTAAACTAATAAACGATAATAGGATGATCAAAAAATCTACCGCTATAGCAGCAGTGATGCTGCTGGCAACAGGTGCGAAGGCACAGAACCCCTTCGTGCAGACATGGTGTACTAGCGACCCCGCTCCGATGGTACACAACGGTACTATGTATGTATATACCGGTCATGATGAGGATGGCGCTGACTTCTTCTGGATGCAGGAATGGCGTGTCTACTCTACTCAGGATATGGTAAACTGGCAGGATCATGGTTCGCCATTGGCTTTGGAGAGTTTCTCTTGGGCCGATGACCGAGCATGGGCCTCACAGACCGTCGAGCGTGATGGTAAGTTCTACTGGTACATCTGTGCCCACTCTAAGATATCGGGTGGTATGGCTATTGGCGTAGCTGTAGGTGACAGTCCAACAGGACCTTTCCGCGATGCTTTAGGAAAACCTCTGTTTGAGAATGGGAGTTGGGATCATATTGATCCTACCGTGTTTATCGATGATGACGACCAAGCTTGGCTGATGTGGGGTAATCCTCAGGTTTACTATCTGAAGCTTAATCGCGACATGATCTCATACGAGGGTGAGTTGGGTAAATTGCCAATGACAGAAGAAGCCTTCGGCGGTCCAATGATGAAAGAGCGTGAGAAAGGTAAAACATATAAGGATAGTTACGTAGAAGGTCCTTGGCTCACCAAGCGTAATGGAACTTATCAGTTGCTGTATGCTGCAGGTGGTGTGCCAGAGCACATCTCGTATAGCACTGCTCCATCAGTACTAGGTCCTTGGAAGTACGCAGGCGAGATTATGCCATTAAGCAACACCAATTCATTTACAAACCACTGTGGTGTAGCCGATTTCAAGGGACATAGCTATTTCTTCTACCATACGGGTAAGTTGCCACAGGGTGGAGGATTCGGTCGTAGTGTAGCCGTTGAGGAGTTTAAGTATAATGCTGATGGTAGTTTTCCGACCATTCTGCCAACCGACGAGGGTGTGAAGCCTATAGCAGAGTTCAATCCTTACCGCAAGGTTGAGGCTGAGACAATGGCATTCTCGAAAGGTATTAAGACCGAACAGAACGACGAG
This sequence comes from uncultured Prevotellaceae bacterium, assembly GCA_902761905.1. Classification (GTDB taxonomy): domain Bacteria; phylum Bacteroidota; class Bacteroidia; order Bacteroidales; family Bacteroidaceae; genus Prevotella. Next base: position 40,345 of record CACWMK010000005.1, on the reverse strand, counting down.
GTTGGTGTATATGTTAGTGATATCCACAACGGTGATTACATCAAACTGCAGAATGTTTGTTTCTGTAATAAACTGCCTCGTACGTTTACTGCACGTGTAGCGAGCGGACTGCGTGGCGGACAGATAGAGGTCCGTATCGATAGTATTAAGGGTAAACTGGCCTGCAAGCTGGAAGTCCCTGGTACAGGCGGTTGGGAGAAATGGCAGACATTGACTGCTGATTTCACAGAGCAGGTTAAGGGACGTCATGATCTCTATCTGGTATTTAAGGGACGTAAGGGGCCGAAACTGTTCAACTTCGACTGGTGGGAGATGCGTGGATTGGAGCAGGTAAACATGCCGCTGTTCCAGACCAAGTATACTGCCGACCCATCACCATTGGTTGTTGGCGACACCTTGTTCCTTTATACATCACATGATGCATCACCCGAGGATATTCCCGATGAGAACGAGAAGAGTTCGGCAGGATTCTTTATGTATGACTGGTTGTTGTGGAGCACCACTGATATGGTGAACTGGACTGAGCATGGTGCAGTAGCTTCGCTTAAGGATTTCCCTTGGCGCAGTCGCGAGAACGGCGCTTGGGCCATACAAACAGTCGAACGTAACGGTAAGTATTACCTCTATGCTCCATTGCACGGACATGGTATCGGAGTGCTTGAGGCTGATTCTCCTTACGGACCATTCAAGGATCCTCTCGGCAAGCCACTGGTATGGGATCAGAGCAACTGGTTTGATATCGATCCATCTGTATATACCGATGATGATGGTCAGGCATATATGTACTGGGGTAATCCCCATACCTTCTGGGCAAAGTTGGGTGAGGATATGACATCGTTGACAAGCGAGGTAAACAAGTTGCCTCATATTCCCAACTATCAGGAAGGTCCTTGGTTCTACAAGCGTAACGGACATTATTATTTGGGTTTTGCTTCAACTTGTTGTCCTGAGGCACTTGGTTATGCCATGAGTGACAGTCCCACCGGACCTTGGGAGTGGAAGGGATATATAATGAAGCCAACCCAGCGCGACCGTGGTAATCATCCTGGTATCGTTGACTACAAAGGCCACTCATATGTATTCGGTCAGAACTACGACCTGATGCACTTGGAGACCTTCGTTCATCACGAGCGTCGTAGTGTTTCCGCTACCGAGATAACCTATAATGCCGATGGAACTATCCGGGAGGTGCCTTACTGGTTGGATCAGGAGCCTATGAAGCAGTTGCACTGGCTGAATCCCTATAAGAGAGTTGAGGCAGAGACTATGGCCTGGGGCTATGGACTGAAGAGTGCTAAGATGGGTATAGAGAATACCGGTGTGGTGGCTGATATGCCAACATCTACAGGAAAGAAGAATATGTATATCTACGACATCAATAATGGTGAGTATATCAAACTGCGTGGTGTTGATTTTGGTAAAGGTGCTAAGCAGTTCAATATCGCAGCAGCCTCTACTGGTGGCGTAACCGTAAATCTGCGTCTGGATAGCAATAAGGGTCCAGTAGTAGGTACTGTTACTATCGGCAAGACTGGTAATGTAGAGAAGTATCGTGTGTTCAGTGGCAAGGTAAAGAATGTGGCCGGTGTTCACGACCTGTACATCTGCTTTGACAAGGCCAGTGGCGATGTCCGTCTGGATTACTGGCAGTTTAAATAATTAACCAATAATAATTTTTAAAAATCTATTAGTAAATTGAAAAGAAAAAGTATTCTAGCTCTCGCGGCATCTGTGATGCTAATGAGCTCAATGACAATGTGTATGACAAGTTGTGCGGAAAATGACATGCCTGTATTTAACACCGATGACCCCGTCGATCCGAAGGAGCAGTTCCATATCTACCTCTGTTTCGGACAGTCGAATATGGAAGGAAATGCTACTCCTGAGGCTATGGATAAAAGGGATGTAGATCCTCGATTCCAGATGTTGGCTTGCGTAAACTTCAATAATCCCAAGCGTACTATGGGCGAGTGGTATACTGCTACTCCTCCAATCGTAAGAGAAGGTACAGGACTTGGTATGGCTGACTATTTCGGACGTACAATGGTGAAGTATCTGCCTGAGAATATTAAGGTAGGTGTAGTTGATGTGGCTATCGGTGGTACTAAGATTGAAGGTTTTATTTCAGAGGAAGTTCCCGATTACATCAAGGACGAGGCTGATTGGTTGAAGAATTATTTTAAGGCTTATGACAACGATCCATACAAGCGCCTTGTAGATATGGCAAAGATTGCTCAGGAGTCTGGAGTAATTAAGGGTATCCTGCTACATCAGGGCGAAAGCAATAATACTCAGCAGGATTGGCCAAATAAGGTGAAGCTGATTTATGATCGTTTGTTGGAAGATCTCAACCTGAATGCAGAGGAGACTCCATTGTTTGTAGGCGAGATGGTAAGTAAGCAGGAAGGTGGCGCATGTTGGGGCCACAATGCTGTAATTGCAAAGGTTCCATCAGTAATTCCTAACTCGTATGTTATCTCATCTGCTAATTGTCCACAGAAGGGTGATGGACTGCACTTCACAGCTCAGGGCTATCGCATCATGGGTCAGCGCTATGCTAAGGCTGCTCTGGAGTTGATGGGTATCGAAGCTGAGATAGAGGAGCCTGCAGCTCCAGCTACTGAGTTTGAACTTGATAGTAAGTTCACAAGTCTGAGCAGCATTGGTACCACACCATTCGTTATCTATAACGAGGCTACTCATATGGCACTCTTTGGTTCAGACGCTCAGAACTTGGGTTATGATGCCCTTTCTGCTGCATTACAGAAGAGCAATGCAACCATCGGCTTTAGACTTGAGAAAAGCGGCGAGTACTATCTGTTGCGTGCCATTACTCCAAATGATGATGAGTATAGTATTTGGGGAAGTCCTGGTTACTTGAACTCACAGCCTGTTGACGGATGGTGTAGCTTTATCCTTGGACTGAATAATCAGTTCGGACAGGATATAGAAAACGGAGCCCTGTGGGACATCAAGTATGAGGAAGGCAAGGGCTTCACTCTGAAGAATGTTGGTACTGGTAAGTATCTGCAGGATGCTTCGCCTGCCAAGTATGATGAGCCTGCATACTTTAGTTTCTATAGTTACAAAGAAGCAACGACTAAATGATGAAAAAGATACTATTACTCGTTCTGTTTTGTGCAGTGGCTTTATCGGCCACTGCACAGCAGACGTTTGAAGTGACTTTTGTGGCAAAGAATGCCGTAAGGGTGCGACTTGCCGATAAGAAAACGAAGACCGATCTGCCAGATTGGATCTATGTTAAGCATGATAAACTAAAGAATGCCGATGTTAAGGCTGTAGTAAAGGGCAAAACATTGACAATTAAGGATAAGAAAGGCAATGTTGTTTTCAGTGCAACCAACCATCAACTAAAGGACGGCGTGGCTACGCTATCTTTTGACTCTCCTAAAGACGAATGTCTATTCGGACTAGGACAGTTCCAGGATGGCTACAGCAATGTGCGTGGTCTTTCACGCCGACTAACACAGGTGAATACTCAGATTAGTATTCCTATGCTTATTTCGAGCAAGGGGTACGGAGTCCTTTGGAACAACTACGGTCTGACCGAGTTTAATCCATGCAATCAGAGTGTTAAGCTGGTAAAGCAAGAAGGAACAGGTAAACGAGAGATCGTAGATGTAACCTCAACCGAAGGTGGCAAGCGCGAAGTGCGCGAGCGCCATATATTCGAAGCAAAGATAGAAATAAAGGAAGCGGGCGATTATGCCTTGTTGCTTGACGTTGGGCAGAAGATGGCCCGCAGACATAACCTCACGATAGATGGGAAACCTGTAATAGAAATGCAGAATCTCTGGTTGCCTCCTACGGCATCAAAGATTGTGCATTTGGATAGAGGCATACATCAGTTGGCGGCCGAACTTACCAAAGACGATAAACCTATACTATATTATAATAAGGTGAAGGATGCAACAACATTCCGTTCACCTGTGGCCGATGCAGTGGACTATACTGTGTTCGTAGGAACTCCAGATGAAATCATCGCCACATATCGCCAGCTTACAGGCGAATGTCCTGAGATGCCGGAATGGGCATTGGGATATATCCATTGTCGTGAGCGATTCCATTCGTCAGACGAGATACTACAGACAGCCAACCGTTTCCGCAGTGAAAAACTGCCCGTTAGTGTGATGGTGCAAGACTGGCAGTATTGGGGTAAATACGGGTGGAACTCTATGCGATTTGACGAGGAATTCTACCCCGATCCCAAAGCGCTTACAGACAGCTTGCATAAGATGGATATGAAACTGATGGTAAGCGTATGGTCTAAGATAGATAAGAACTCTGAGGTGGGCAAACAGATGGTTGCTGCCGATAATTATATTCCTGGAACCGACTGGATTGACTTCTTTAACCCAGACGCTGCTGCCGACTATTGGAAGAATTTCAAAGAACGCCTGTTGCCTCTAGGTATCGATGCCTGGTGGCAGGATGCTACCGAACCTGAGAACGACGATTTACAGGGACGTATGGTAAACAATGGTAAGTGGACTGGCGAACGGGTACGTAATGTATATCCACTGCTGGTAAATAAGACTGTATACGAGGGACTAAAAGAGGCAGGAAAGGAACCAATGATACTTACCCGTTGCGGTTTCGCTGGCATTCAGCGTTACGGATCGGCAATGTGGAGCGGCGATGTGGGTAACGACTGGGAGACTTTCCGTCGCCAGATTACTGCCGGACTAGGTATGCAGGCTGCTGGTATACCTTGGTGGACCTACGATGCAGGCGGTTTCTTCCGCCCGCAGAATCAATATACCGACAGCGCTTATATCGAACGTATGCTGCGCTGGATAGAGACTGCCGTTTATCTGCCGCTGATGCGAGTCCATGGATATATGAGTAATACCGAACCTTGGAATTATGGCAAGGAGGCTCAGAATATTATTGCCCAATGCTTGCAGGAGCGTTATCGCCTGATGCCATATATCAAGCGATGTGCAAAAGCCGTTTCAGAAGAGGGTGGCACCCTGATGCGTCCGTTGGTGTTCGACTTTGCCGACGATGCTGAGGCTCTGAAACAGAAATATGAGTATATGTTTGGTCCATCACTCCTTATCAGTCCTGTTACTGAACCAGGAGTTACCTCATGGACGACCTATCTGCCCAAGAATGCCGAGGGATGGACTGACTATCGTACAGGCAAACACTACGACGGAGGACAATATGTTACAACGTCTGTGACCAAAGCCTATATTCCAGTATTTATTCGTGGTAAACAATTTACGAACTAACATCATAAACTTTAAATGTATGAAGACTAAATCAATTATTTTGTTACTCATGGCCTGTTGTATGCAGGCAAAGGCCGGAACCAACACGAATGATGATGGAACCGTGACATTCCAGTACAAGAACGATCTGGCCAAAGAGGTTCTGGTAGATGTACAGTTTGCAGGACGCAAACCTATGCAGAAGGATGCAAAGACAGGACTATGGACCGTTACTCTTGGTCCTGCAGCTCCCGACATGTATCCCTATTGTTTTGTTGTAGATGGGGTTAGTATCATGGACCCAGACAATCCACAGTATTTCCCCAACGAAGGTTTTAAGAACAGTCTGCTTGAGATAAAGTCAAAAGACGGACTGGCTCACGACATCAAGGACGTACCCCACGGCACGATTGAGTATGTGCACTATTACTCAAAGAGTCTTGGCGGTACGAACAATGCTATCGTGTATCTTCCACCAAACTACATGATGAACTTCGACAAGAAGTATCCTGTGTTCTATCTTATCAGCGGAACAACTGATACTGAGGAAGTTTATTATAAGGTGGGACGTGTAAACTACATTCTCGACAATCTGTTGGCCCAGAAGGCTGCCAAGGAGATGATTATCGTGCTGCCTTATGGCAACCCAACAAAGCTATTGGCTGCTCCAGATGCCAATGGCGCACCTCAGACTCGATTCGGTGGCGATGTGTTCAGTAAGGACCTGATTAACGATCTGATGCCATACATTGAGAAGAACTATCGTACCATTAACAACAAGGATCATCGTGCTATCGGTGGTTTCTCGCGTGGCGGTAATCAGGCCTTGTTCAATGGACTGAGCAACCTCGATAAGTTCTCGTACCTGTGCAGCTACAGCTCGTTTACATCTACCGATATCCCAAATGTATACGATAATGCCGACGATACTAACAAGAAGATCCGTCTGTTCTGGTTGGGTGTTGGTACCGATGACTTCCTGTATGGTAACGCTCGCGACTATATGGAGTTCCTTGATACTAAGGGTATCCGTAGTGTTAAGGAGTTTACCAACGATAAGTTCGGCCATACATGGATGAACGCCAAGTATTTCCTGACCAAGACTTTGCCGCTGCTTTTCAACAAGAAAGCTTCGGAGGATGCAATGAAGAATGGCGAACCTGCTCCTGCTAAGACTGGCAAAGAACAGCAGTTTACTCCAGGCGTTATGGCACGACTCTTCCCTCGTCCTATCATATCGCCCGAATATACTGAGGATGGTATTATCTTCCGTTTCAAGGCACCTGATGCAAAGAAGGTTGAGTTGGAGTGCGAGATGTTGCCTGAGAATGTTGCTATGGAGCGCGACAGCGATGGTGTATGGAGTGTGAAGATGAACGATTACCTGTTTGAAACCTTCAAGTACTGTTTCGTTGTAGACAGCATGCAGGTAACCGATCCTAGTAATATGTTTATTTCGCCCGATGCAGGTTTCAAGTATAGCATTGTCGACAACCCAAAGTCGCCATTCAACTTTGCTTCGCAGGGTGAAATAAGCCATGGCCGTGTCAGCTACGACCTTACACGTAATACTGCATTCTATACATCTGGCAATATGCGTATGGGAGTGATGCCTGCCTTTATTCAGCTGATTCCTGCTGAGGGTGAGAGTGTTGAGAGTTGGTTTAAGGTTGGTGGTGCCGATGCCATTGCCGACCGTATGATTGCTGACGGAAAAACTAAGCCATGCATGATTACTGTCAGCGCTACCGACTTCGGACAGCAGCAGGGTGGTATGCAGATGCCTGGCTTCAAGATGAACAAGCTTGATGCCAACGACTATCCTACATGGAGTCAGCGTCGCAGAGCGCTTGTTAAACTCCTGCTTGATATCAAGAAGCAGCCCGATCCAGAGTTCCCTGCTATGGGTGGAGGTTTTGGTGGCGGCTTCGGCGGTGCTCCTCAGATGTAAAATACAAAAGAATAGACTTATGAAACTTATATCAACTATGTTTTTGTGTTGTGCTGCCCTCTGCGCTAATGCGCAGAAGGGTAGTCAACTACCTTTGTTCTACCAAGTAGAGAACACAGGTGCTAAATTTGCAAAGCCTGACATGCCTGAGGCAAGCAAACTGCCGGTTATCAAGGACTTGCCCGATCCATTGAAAGGTGTTAAGAACTTTAAGGGATGGGCTCGTAAGCGTAGCGAAATAGCCCATCTGATACAGCATTATGGCATTGGTGAGAAGCCTGCTGTGAAAAAAGAGAATATTAAGGCCAGGATGAATGGCGACACTCTGATTGTAGATGTCACCGTGAATGGTGAAACACTCACTCTGAGTTCAGAAATCAAATATCCTAAGACAGGTAAGGCTCCTTATGCGCTGATGATCGGTTCGAGTATGATTGCCTTGCCACGACAGTTGTTCGACGATCGTCCTATCGCCACAATGAACTTCCACGAGAAACAGGTGAACGACTATGGACAGTGGGGTAAGCATCACGAGCGTGGTGAGCACAACTTTGACCGTCTGTATCCTAATCTTAAGGATAATGGTGCCTACAGCGAGTGGGCTTGGGGCTTCAGTCGTCTGATTGACGGACTGGAACTGCTTGGCCCTGAGGTTACAAAGATTGATACTAAGCGTATCGGCGTAACTGGCTGTTCGTATGCAGGTAAGATGGCACTTTATTGTGGTGCCTTCGATGAGCGAGTAGCTTTGACTATTGCCCAGGAACCTGGAGGTGGCGGTGCTGCCGCTTGGCGTATATCGCATCTGCAGGATGAGGTTGAGAATCTGGATAAGACCGACTATCACTGGTTCTTGGAGAGTCAGCGTGAGAATTTCCACGGCGACAGTGTTTATCAGTTGCCGTACGATCAGCATGAACTCTGTGCACTGGTTTGTCCACGTGCCTTGTTGCTGTTAGGCAACCCTGATTACAAATGGCTGGCCGATGATGCAATGCTGGTTTCGGCTGAGGCTGCTAAGAAGGTCTGGGAGCGCTTTGGTATTGCCGACCGTATGGGTTGGAGTATCGTAGGCGGTCACGGACACTGCCAGTTGCCCGAATGCCAATGGCCCGAAGTACTGGCCTTTATCGATAAGTTCCTGTTGGGTAAAGATACAAACACCAACGATATTCGAATATATTCAAAAACATTAATAAAATGAAGAAGACATTATTATCAGCATGTATGTTGTGCCTCTCGGCTGTAGCTATGGCCCAGCCGGCTGGTGGTTTTGGTGGATTCCAGGTGCCTCAGGTAAAGCTTGAGACATCTCAGGAGTGGAAGGATGTGAACTATGCTGGCGACGATAAGGCTTATCACACCTGTGATATCTATCTGCCCAAGCAGCAGAAGGCCTCTTATCCCGTAGTTATCCACATTTACGGTAGTGCATGGTTCAGCAACAGCAGCAAGGGTATGGCCGATCTTGGTACTATTGTAAAGAGTCTGCTCGATGCTGGTTTCGCTGTGGTTTGTCCTAACCACCGTTCAAGCATGGATGCTAAGTGGCCTGCACAGATCCACGATATCCGTGCAGTGATCCGTTTTGTACGCGGTGAGGCTAAGAAGTACAAGTTCGATCCCTCGTTCGTTGCTACCAGCGGTTTCTCATCTGGTGGTCACCTGGCTTCAACAGCAGCTACCACCAGTGGTACCAAGCAGACCAAGGTGGGTACAGTGGAAATCGACCTTGAGGGAACTGTTGGTAACTATCTCAACGAGAGTAGTGCTGTCAATGCTGCCTGCGACTGGTCTGGTCCTATCGACCTTACTGCTATGGATTGTGGTGAGTCGATGAAGATGGGCGAGAATAGTCCTGAGGACGTGTTGCTCAACTCTAAGTTGGCCAAGGAGCCAGATAAGTATCTCAGTCTGAGTGCTAATACCTATGTCGACAAGAACGATCCTCCTATCATCATCTTCCATGGCGAGAAGGATAATGTTGTCCCATGCTGTCAGGGTAAGGCGTTCTTCGAAACTCTGAAGGCTGCCGGCGTAAAGACCGAGGCTACATTCGTGCCCGAAGGAAGTCATGGCGGTCCTGCTATGTATGTAGAAGAAAACCTTCAGAAAATGGTTAATTTCCTGAGGGCTCTTATCAAATAATATCAGTAAGTGTTAATCGTGAATGATTAATGCCGACTGAGCGTCGACTACGGTCTTGGTGCCTGTGATGGTGCCGAGACCGTTTTCATTTATGTTGCCATCGCAGTAAACCACGGTATATCTGCCATCGGGGATGGCTACCTCAACAGGCTCCTTATTGGCATTCAGCACCACGATGATGTTGCGCCAGTCGTCACGACCTGCATAGTTCTTCAGACGGAAGGCTACTGTGCTTTCAGGTGTGTCGATAAACTCCAGATGCTTGCGCACCAGATCGGCATTGCCCAGACGGAATGCTGGGTGATTCTTACGCAGTTGGATGAGATTCTTATAGAAGTTGAATACCTGTGGATACTGCTTCAGGTTGTCCCAATTAAGCAGATTGATGCTGTCGGGCGATTCAAAGCTGTTGTGCACACCTTTTTTGTCGCGAAGCAACTCTTCGCCACTAAGCATGAAGGGCACACCCTGCGATGTGAATACTGCGGTTTGAGCCAGCATGTCAAGCTTTATCAGTTCTTCGGTAGTGATACCTGGGATGCTCGATTTCAGACGGTCTACCAAGCACATGTCGTCATGACAGCTTACATAGCTTATCATCTGGGTTGGTTCGATAGCCCAAGGCTCCTTGCTATAGTTTACCTTGGTCATATCCACCTGAGGATGACTGATGGCGCCAACTATACCAAACTTCAGACTCTCCTTGTTGTCGGCCAGTCCTGCAAGGAATGCTGGCTTGGTATCATCGCTGAACGGACCGCGAAGTGCATCGCGAATCTCATCACTGAATGCTGCAATCGTTGGCATTTGCGGGATATTGGCCTTCATACCCAACTTCTCGTTGGGGATGGCGCATGAGCCAGCACTCCATCCTTCGCCGTAGATAAACAGACTTGGGTCGATGGCATCAACAGCTTTACGTATCTCGTTCATCGTCTGGATATCGTGCACACCCATCAGGTCGAAACGGAATCCGTCGATGTGGTACTCGTTAATCCAGTACTTCACGCTCTCTATCATAAACTTGCGCATCATAGGTCTTTCTGATGCAGTCTCGTTGCCGCATCCGCTTCCGTTGCTGTATGCTCCGTCGGCTGTCTTACGATAGAAGTAGTCTGGATATGTGCGCTGGAAGTTTGAGTGCTCGATGTCGTAGGTGTGATTGTAAACCACATCCAGAATCACTCGGATGCCAGCCTTGTGTAAGGCCTGAACCATCTGCTTGAACTCATTGATTCGTACCTCGGGCTGATAAGGATTAGTAGAATATCCACCCTCGGGCACATTGTAGTTCACAGGGTCGTAACCCCAGTTGTACTTATTGTCGCCCAGTCGTGTCTCGTCTACCGATCCGTAGTCGTAGCTAGGCAAAATGTGTATGGCGTTCACACCCAGCGACTTGAGGTGGTTGATGGCCCAGGGCTCAGTGAGAGCCATGAACTTGCCAGGATACTTGGCGTCCTTACGGGCAATAGAAAAGTCACGATGATGCATCTCGTAGATTACCAGGTCGGCAGGCGATTTGCATACGGGGTGCTTATCCTGTGCCCAACCCTCAGGATCGGTATTGGCAAGGTTGATGATAGCTCCACGCTTGCCGTTCACTCCTACGGCCTTGGCGAATATGCCGGCACACTCGCCTTTGCCCATATCGAAGGTATAGAACTTGCCCATCAGGTCGCCCTTGACGATAGCTGTCCAGCACTCGTTGCCAGTCTTCTGCATCTTTACGCTCTTGATAGCCTTGCCGCCTATACCTTCTTTATATATACGTACGGTTATCTGCTTGGCATCGTTGGGTGCAAACAGTTGGAACTTAGTCTCTTTAGGGGCATAGTCCACCTCCTTAAAAGTCTGTGCTACCGCCTGTTTAGGCAGTAGCATAGACAACAATCCTGCGAATATAAATTTCTTCATTCGTATGGTTATTTAGCTATAATCGATACAGCAAATCCGCCTCCAGGGGCTTCGTTAATCTTCAGTACGTCGCCCTGTTTTACCACACGCTTGGTGATAGTGAAGGCCTTAGGATTCTTCTCGTAGTGAGCATCTTTTGCATCAGCATAGATGGTGCAGTCGTACTTCTTTCCCTTGTCCAGGAAGTCGAGCTTTATCTGTGTCTTGTGTCCGTTCTCATCGCACTTTCCGCCAACGAACCAGTTGCCGGTTCCCTTGGCCTTACGTGCTACAGTGATGTAGTCGGCAGGCTCGGCCTCAAGATACTTCGAGTCGTCCCAGTCGCAAGCCACGTCGCGGATGAACTGGAATGCAGGAGCCAGGTCGGCGCGCTCGTAGTTCTCGGGTAGGTCGGCTGCCATCTGCAGTGGAGAGTACATGGTGAGATAAAGAGCCAGCTGACCGCAGAGTGTGGTGCGAACCCATGATGTGTTCTTGCTCCATGTGGATAGCTGAGTCTCGAAGATACCAGGTGTGTAGTCCATCGGACCGCCCTGCAGACGTGTGAATGGCAGAATGCAAGTATGGTCAGGACGGTTGCCGCCGAATGCCTCATACTCAGTGCCGCGAGCTGATTCGCCGCCCACCAGGTTAGGATAGGTGCGGCACAGTCCTGTAGGACGTGTTGCCTCGTGCGAGTTTACCATAATATGGTGCTTGGCTGCCTCCTTGATTACATACAGATAGTGGTTGTTCATCGACTGTGAGTAGTGGTGATCGCCGCGTGGGATGATGTCGCCTACGTAGCCAGTCTTCACAGCGTCGTATCCATATTTGTTCATCAGGTCGTAAGCCTCCTTTATGTGGCGCTCATAGTTCTGGGTAGAGCTCGATGTCTCGTGGTGCATCAGAATCTTAACACCCTTAGAGTGGGCGTAGTCGTTAAGCATCTTGATGTCGAAGTCGGGATATGGAGTCACGAAGTCGAATACATCGCGCTTCCACATGTTGGCCCAGTCTTCCCAACCTACGTTCCAACCCTCAACCAGTACCTCGTCGAGTCCGTTCTTGGCAGCAAAGTCGATGTAGCGCTTTACTGTCTCGTTGTTTGCACAGTGGGTGCCGTTTGGCTTAACCTTTGTCCAGTCGATATTGTCGAGTTGGATGCTTGGGAAGTCGTTGGTATAGTGCCAGTTGCCGCGACCTACTATCATCTCCCACCATACACCACAGTACTTTGTGGGGTGAATCCATGATGTGTCCTCTATCTTACATGGCTCGTTCAGGTTAAGTATCAGGTTGCTCGACAGCATGTCGCGTGCATCGTCTGATACCATTACTGTGCGCCAAGGTGTATTGCAAGGAGTCTGCATGCAGCCCTTCAGTCCTGTAGCATCTGGAGTAAGATGGCTTACAAAGGTGAATGGCTGTGGTAGAGGATACTTTGAAGCTGTCGGGTTGGGAGTATAGGCGTTGCTGCCGCCGCCAAGCTGGGTTGTCAGATGCGTGGTCTTGGCATCAACCAGTTCCAGGTGCATAGTGGCATAATCCAGACATGCAGCCTCGTGGATGTTGATGTATAGACCGTCGTCGCTCTTCATCTGGAGAGATGTCTGAACGCCAGTCTCTGAGAATACAGCTACTGATGAGTTCCCCCAGTTAACGGCTTTCTTCATGCGGTCGCGAATCTCCGACAGCTTGCTCTCCTGTGTCTCCTGCTCCTGAGTGTCGTAGTCGCCTGGCAGCCACCATGCTGTGTGGTCGCCAGCCATAGCAAACTCAGTATGCTCCTCCTTAATCAGGAAGTAGTTCAGGTCTTGCTGCTGTGGGAACTCGTAGCGCAGTCCGATACCATCATCGTACACACGGAAACGGATAATCATCTGGCGACGATGCTGTCTGGGAGCCAACTGCAGTCCGGGCTGGTCCGACTTTACACGCTCCAGCCACATCTGCTGCAGGGTCACTGCCAGCTCGTTGTAATGGTTACGGATGTTCTTGGTCTCGCCCCATACTGGCTGCCAGGTCTCGTCGAACTCGCTTACTTTCTCGTTTACGATGCTGAAGTCCTCCATCAGATCCTTCTCGTTCATTCCGGCTGAGGCGTGCTTATCTTTTGCAAGCTCAAGACCCAGGAATGATGGTTTTACCACCGCGCGACCTTTGTAACTCATCTCGTAGACGGGGCGGCCGGCCTGGTCTACTGAGAATTTCAGTTCGATATTGCCGTTAGGCGATTTTACGTTGCCGGCGATGGCCATAAGTGGCAGCAGGGCCAGCGTTAAGAATAACTTTTTCATTTCTTTTATTTTCTTCCGCTTTGAGTAATTAATGTGCTGATTTCGTCGTTGAGGCTATCGGCTTGCAGCAGCTGCTCGATGTTCATGTGCATGCGATAGCGCCAATAGTGTCGTGGGTTGGCAGGGATGTTGATACGCTCGGCATTCTGGTCGGGCAGTCTCAACTTCTCGTCGATGCTCAGCCAGTCCTGTAGCGACAGCAGGCAGAGCATAGATGGCGATGTGAGATGACGACTCACAATGTCCTTAGCCAACCATCCTGGCAGTGGGTGAGGTGCAGCTCCACCACGTCGCAGCGAAGTGTTGTAGTATGTCTGTGTCTGCTCCTCGTCTTCGTCCCACCACTGGCGCAGGGTCGACATATCGTGTGTAGATATGGTGTCGACAGAGCGATATGGATTGTGCGACAACTTGCCGAAGCGTGTTGTCGGATCCTTAGGCATCGACTGGATTTCCAGGCTCAGTATGCGCAACTCGTTCATCACCCAGGGCACGCAGTCGGGCACCATACCCAGGTCTTCGGCACATACCAGCATGCGGGTAGCCTGAGTAAGGCGAGGCAACTTCTTCATGGCCTCGGTATACCAGAACTGGTTGTTGCGACGATAGAAGTAGTCGTTGTACAGGCGGTTGAACACTGCCTTGTCATTGTCCCATAGTGCCTCGTAGATAAAGTCGTTTTGCACGCCGATTCTTGGGTGGAACTTATTATTGTCCTTGCGGTCGCGTACAAACAGCACGTCGCTGATAAGGGCATACAGTCCGTCGCGCAGATAAGCAAGACTAGTGGAATCTGTTACTTTGGCTGCTTCTGCCTTATACCAAGCCTCCACCTTGCGCTGGGTATCGAACTCTGGCTTCATCTGCCAGATGTCGTCGTGAGCGTGATTCAGGAAGTTCTCCTTTACGTATTGTGCCTTCTCGCCAAACACGCGGTCCAGCGTCCAGTCGGCGATGAATGGCTTTGTGAACAGCTCTTCCTGGAACTGTAGTCCGTAGGCCTCAATCTCCTCGCGGGTCATACCCAGCGATGGCGAGAACTGACCTAGCAGTCCGTGTACGGCATCGATAGGAATCTCCCATATACGGAAGAAACCAAGCACGTGGTCGATACGGTATGCATCGAAGAACTGCGACATCTTGCGGAATCGGCGAACCCACCATGAGCAGCCGTCCTCAAGCATTGCATCCCAGTTGTATGTGGGGAATCCCCAGTTCTGTCCGTTGGCCGAGAATGCATCGGGTGGGGCACCAGCCTGTCCGTTCAGGTTGAAGTACTTTGGTTCAACCCATGCCTCAACACCGTCGCGACTAATGCCGATGGGGATATCGCCCTTAAGAACCACACGCTTCTGGCGGGCATACTCGTGGGCTGCATGCATCTGCTTGTCGAGGTTGAACTGCACGAAGTACCAGAAAGCCACCTCTTTATATAGTTTTGTGGTGGTCTTTATCATCGCCTCGCGCTCGCTTTCGGGCAGAGTGTGATGATCGGGCCAGTCCTGGAATGTGGCTGTGCCGTACAGGTCGCGATAGTGGCAGAATGCTGCGTATGGCACCAGCCACTCCTCGTTTTGCTCAAAGAACTGCTTGTATTCTGCTGTCTTCATCATCTTACTGCCCTCTTGGGCGTAGATGGCGCGCAGATAGTCCATCTTGGCGTTGTTCACACGCTCGTAGTCTATCTGTGGCAGTGCGTTCAGTTCTTCGCGCAGAGCCTCAAACTCCTTGCGCAACTTCTCGTCCTTAAGCTGTGGCAACTGGCGGAAGTCGGTGTACTGTGGATGCAGAGCATATATGCTTATTGAGTTATAAGGATACGAGTCCTGCCAGGTGTGGGTGATGTTGGTGTCGTTGATGGGCAATACCTGCAGCACACGCTGCTTGGTCTTGTCGCACCAGTCTATCATCAACTTCAGGTCGCCGAAGTCGCCCACACCAAAGCTACCCTCGCTGCGAAGCGAGAAGATGGGGATGACGGTACCTGCTCCCTTCCAGGGATATACAGGGAAGTAAGCCTGCGACAACTCGTAAACCACTACCTCGCCTTTGTCCATCTTTGGCAGTTCTACTGTGCGGTTCATGCCGTTCTCCCATAGTGGAGTGTGGTCGGCCTCAGTGTCGAGGGCAACAAACTTAAACTCCAGTGTGGTTGGCAGTTTGTCGGCATCCAGACTGATTGCCCACTCATTGTTCTCGTGCTCCACCATACTGATGGCACGCAGAGCCTCCCAGTCGCCCAGTGTGTCGCCTTCGCCTATCAAGGCCAGACGCTCGTTGTTGCGCAACTGTGGTGCACGCACTTTCAGTCTTACGGTCTTGTCGTAAGTTGTTTCTTCGCTCATCTGCTGTTTGCGGGCAGCTACACACTCTGTGAAAGCTGTCGAGTACATGTACGAGTCTTCTGGAATATCAATCCAGTGGTCGTAAACAGTGTACTTTGCGCCTTTTACGGCAGCAAACTCCAGTCGGTGCGGAATAACCAGCCACTCGTGTCGTGCCTCATGGTCGCCACGCATCACGGTGTAATAATAATCGATATGGGTGCTGGTCTTCACCACCTTACTCAATTCGCATGTCCAATGGAGTCCGTCCAGGGTCCCCATCTTGTGCTGCTCTGTCTTGCCATCCGTTAGGATGTTTAGTGCCAGTTCCTCTCCGAAGGTTGTCTGGTACTCGATGTTGAAATTGATCTTCATACCAATTGTCTTTAGTTATTTTTGGCAAAAGTACGAAAATAACCCGTTCGGTGTTTCCAAACGGGCTTGTATTTTATTGTTTAGCGATGCAAACGATTGCACGGCTTACAATCTTTTTACATGGGCAGAGTTAGTACAAACCTGGCGCCTGGGCTGTAACTTGTGTCGAGTGTGATATCGCCGCCTAAGCGCTGGGCCAGACTTCGGGCAATAGTCAGTCCGATACCTGTGCCTTCGTAGAACTCGTCCAGCTGCACAAACTCTTCGAATATGTGCTCGGCCTCTTCCTTTGGTATGCCTATGCCGTTGTCGGCCACTGCTATTTCTACGTTGTCGGTATTTACCTTAGCGCTTATCTTTATTTGTCTGTCTGCTGTGTTTGCAGTAAACTTCTGAGCGTTGTCTATTAGCAGCGACAGTGCGCGGACTGCCGAGTTAATATCGGTATTGATGCTTATAGTCTCTGCAGCTGGCTCTATGTCGAGTTCAAGATTAATGTCTTTTACTTCTTCTAAGCAACACGTTCTGACGGTATCGTTCACTATGTGTGCGGCTGTGGTGGTGTCGTTGCGCTCTATCACGTTGCGGCTTCCTGCCTCACTCAGTTCCAGCATCTTGTTTACCAGACTGGTTATGCGCTCAGTGTTTTCCACAATGCCTTGCGTGATGTTAGCCTTTTCTTCGGCTTTCAGTTCCATTCCTGGGGTGGTGATTATCTGTGTAAAACCACTCAGGATGTTCAGAGGAGTACGTATCTCGTGCGATATCTGTTGGATGAAGTTGGTCTTCATCTTCGACGATTCCTCGGCTTTGGCTGTTGCTGCTATCAACTGGCGGTTGGTCTCCTCCAGTTCCATGTGGCTCATCTCCAGTATGTTATAGTTGGTCTCGAGCATAGCGTTGGCAAGCTCCAGTTTGCGGCGCGACTTATTTAATATAAATATGTATAAGGTGATGAACAGCACCCCCAAGCCCACAAACATATACCAAACCCACTCTGGGACCTTGGTTTCAACAAGCTGTTTCACGTCTTCGCCGTATATCTGGTCTATCAGTCCTTCGGCCTCCATCTTCTCTATTTCGCTGCTGATGGTGTCTATCAGTGCCTTGTTGTGGCTCACGTAGCAGTATTCGCGTGGCTGTATGCTTATCTCTTCGGCCTGCAGCTGGCTCAGGTGATAATGCTCTATGTAGTACTTGGCCTGATAGCGGTAGCAGACCACAGCATCGTACTTGCCCGCAGCCAGATCGTTAAAAGCCTCAGTCAGATCGTATACGTGAACTCCTATACCGCCGTCTTTCTTTACCTGATCGCCTATGTGGCGCGAGTTCAGAAATGCTATCGTCTTTCCCTTGATGTCGCGAAAGTCGAAGCTGCTATATTCTGCCTTGCGGTAAACCACCTGATAATACAGGCGGAAAATCGGGCGCGAGTAGAATATCGAGTCCTTGCGATATGGCGAATACACCATCATCGCCAGGTCGGTAGTGCCGTTAAGCACATCTGTAGCCACCTTTGCCCACAGGTTGGGCGAGTAATAGAACTGTATGCCCAGTCGCGACATCAGTGCACGGGTAAAGTCTACGTCGTATCCACGAGGTATGCCATCTCTGCCCACCGACTGCAGTGGCGCA
The DNA here is from genome assembly GCA_902761905.1 of uncultured Prevotellaceae bacterium. Lineage (GTDB taxonomy): Bacteria > Bacteroidota > Bacteroidia > Bacteroidales > Bacteroidaceae > Prevotella. The sequence goes on along the minus strand of CACWMK010000005.1, from coordinate 22,479 downwards.
TAGTTGGCGTCAAGTCCTATAGTGATCGGCTGCTTTATCGCAAGTTCCTCAGCCCTGACTCCGCCAGAAGTCAGCAACCCTACAACCACCGCCATAAGCAGCACAATATGTCTATAATCTGGTTTCATTATCAGTATAGTGTATTATTATATTGTTATTTCTCCATTATTTCAGCAGGATAGTATATCCTTGCCGCTTCTGTATTCTTTGGCTTATTTTTTAAGAATAGTCCATAGTGTATTTCGTGGCCTTTGGCATAAGGTAGTCCCTTTGCTATCTTTTGTAGTCGTGATAATTCCTCGCTTGCATCTATGTGCTCTTGCCATTTGCATTCGCCTATGAACAGGTGCTTGCCATCAAACGATTCGGCTACAACATCAAGCTCAACGGGGATAAAATCTTCTTTCTCTTTGTCATAATAACTGCCCCACCAGCGAGATGCTAGTTTGTATAGAATGCCATTTACACCATGCGAACTGATATAGTTTCGACATAGTTCTTCCCAAACCTGGCTAACATATTCGTTCTCTGATTTTCTGAAAACATCCAATACAGCCCCACTATTATCTAACTCTATTAGTGAACGATAAGGTAATACATATCGATAGTGGAAACACAGCAGAGGGTCGGAAATGTGATACAACCCCTTTTTGCTTTTCTTTTCGCTCTCGCCAAATGGTACCTCTTTGTTTATAAAGCCAAGTTCGCGCAGTCGCGACAAATGAGGAGTAATATCCGTAGCCTGTTTCTCTGCCCGAGCTGCAATTTCAGATAGTTTGTTTGCTCCATTACCTATATATGACAGTATAGATGATGCTTGTACTGTATCGCGCATTTCATCCTGCAGCAGTCTTGATGGCTCATCATAAAGTGTTCCTTCAGATGTCAGCATCAGGTTTTCTATTGCTTCGTGTAGACTGCCATAGTTTTCGCGTAGTTCCCAGTATCTTGGTACACCGCCCCATACGGCATATTCTCTTACAGCCTGTTCCGCATCACAACCTAACGCCTCGCCGATAAAAGATGGGGCAATAGGTTTCATTTTCATTATTTCATCAGCGCGACCATATAGGGGCTCTGTACTATCTAGCACAAATCCTTGCATCATCTGTTGCGATGATCCGCAGATTATCAGATCATATTTCAGTTTTTTGTCGTCAATCAGTCTCTGTAATATTGATGGTAGGGCAGGACAACTCTTAACTAGATATGGAAATTCGTCCAGGCACACGGTTATGCGATGGTCAATCGATCTGTTTATGCTTAGCAACAGCGATTCCCAATTAGGATAGTTTGCCATGCTGAAGCCTTCGATACTCATGTCTATAAGTGATGAGAATAGTTGGCGCTGACTTGGTTCTGCGGTTTTATCAGCCAAGAAATAAATGTCGCCGCGTTCAAAGTCCATCACCTTTTTTATCAGTGTAGACTTTCCTATTCGTCTGCGTCCATAAACCACTATGAACTGAGGCTTCTCTCTCTTCAGAGCTGCCTGCAATCGGACGAATTCTTTCTGTCTGTCAACAAACTCCATATCTTTAGCAATTAATATCGTGCCGCAAATATACGCAGTTTACTCTTCCCAGCCAAATATTTTATGCAAAATTAAGAATATAATGCTACTTTATAATAATTCTACTTTATATTTTAATCTATACTAGTAGACTCATTAAAAAACGAAGCACCCTCCTATTCTTGTAGGAGAGTGCTTATAGTTTGGCTATTTGATGATCTTCTTACCATCTACGATGTAGATGCCTCGTGGCAGGTTCTGTAGGACTTCTCCACGTTTGCCCTGCTTTATTAGTGCACCCGATAGTGATTCTACTTTTTGTTCGTAGAATGTTTAAAATGAGTGAAATGATGTATAATTTGCGTTAATTGTCGATAATTAAACATGAATTATCGATAATTAAACATGAATTTGGAATATATTATGTATCTTTGCACCAGTAAAGATTTTAATGGTTAAGGTTTATGGTTGATTAATTTAGTTTTTTAAGTAATTAAGGGAAAGGTTCGCTGTGAAGCGAGCCTTTTTCGATGTTTGTTGCGTAGTTTTTTTTGCAAAATATTCTCCGTATCAAAAAAAAGTTGTAAATTTGCAACGTAAATAATCAAAAACGTAAACTATGCGTAAGTCTTTATACCTATTTATATATATAGTGACAGCAGCCCTGATGACAGGATGCGCGGGCTGTGATGACAATAAAGAGGCTGATGGCCGTCAGCTTGATGCAGGGTTCGGTCAGGCCATAAGTGCGGCCGACTCGCTCTACAACTGCATGCAGTTTCGCGATGCCTACAATCTGTATCTGCAACTGCTGGACAGCAAGGAGGTACAGGCCGACAACGAGAAACGGCTGAACGTGCTCAACTGCCTCTGCAACACCAGCGAACTTTCTGGCCACAAGGCCGAGCAGCACATGTGGCTGCAGCAATTACACGATCTGGCCGAGCAGACGGGCAACGTCTACTATCAGTCGCTGGCACACATCGCAATGGGCCAGAACCTATTCTACGAGGGCAGCCGCGACAAGGGAATCTATGGCGTGAACAAAGGCATCGACATGATGGCGAAGACCGACCGCGAGAATACCGACCACCTGATACATGGCTACCTGAATATGCTAGCCAGCATGTATGGCGCGATGAATGACTATGACAATGCGCTGAAGACCAACGAGCGCAACCTACAGCTCACTATGGAGGGTACGCGCTGGGGGGCAGCTCCTAACCAGCAGCTGATAGACCGCCGCATGGCGCTGGCCAAGATGGCATCTGTACTGGCCCAGATGGGCCGTTCGGCCTCTGGCCGCTTGCAAGCCAAGTACTATCAGCAGGCCGATTCGATCTACGAAGCCTGGAAAGCCGTGCAGTACGAGGGCAATCATACTCGCGACTATTTTATCGTTGACTATATGAAGAAGCGCGGCCGCTATCAGGAGGCTGCCGCCATCTATAACGACCTGATCGACCGTGTGCGCCAGCAGGGCGACACCCTGGGCGAGATGATGAACACCACCAAATGGGGTCTGGCCGAGGTGTATCGCAAGATGGGCCGATACAGTCAGGCCGCCACACTCTACGAACAGGTGCTCGAGATACAGGACACACTGAAGAGCCGCAAGGCTAAGAACACCGCTCAAGAGTTGGCCGCCATATATCATGAAAAGGAGCAGGAGCAAACCATCATAGAGCAACAGGCCGAGAACACTCGTCAGCGCTACCTGCTGTTCAGTGTGCTTGCCGTTCTCATCGGCGTCATAGTCCTTGCCGTCATCATCATACGCAAGAACCGCATCATCAGCCGCAAGAACCAGTTGCTTGCCGCCCAGATTACCGAGGCTATCAATTACAAGCAGAAGTATTGGGACGAGAAATGGGAGCAGGCATCAAAAAGTGCCCCCCCCACCGACCTAAAAGGTCTCACCGACGAACAGCTGTTCTTGCATATCAACGAGGTTGTGATGCACGAGCGACTTTTCCTCGATCCCAGTTTCGATCGCCAGACCATCATGGATCGTTTTCAACTATCGAAGGAGCGAGTGGGCGCCGTATTCTCTAAGGGCAGCGATTATCTCAAGCTCAACAAGTATATACTGCAGTTGCGTTTGGAGTATGCAGCCCACCTGTTGGTAGACGAGCCAGATCGCCCCATCACACAGATTGCCGCCGACAGCGGTTTCGGCAGTAGCGCCTACTTCAGCGATCGCTTCCGTCAGCATTACGGCATGTCGCCCACAGATTTCCGTACTGGAGCCACCAAATCTGACACTACTATTTGACCCAGTCGACTTTCGTTTTTGTCTGTCAGACTATCAATCTTGTCTGTTTGGCTTTCAACCTTGTTCGAAAACCCTATCAATCTTGTCTTTGCTATTGCAGCAAAGACATTTTTTTTCTAATTTTGTAACGATAATTGTTATGTAATGTCGTTACAGAACAGTTGTGTGCAATTATGCTCGTAGTCATGTTGTTGTTCGGAGGCTTGTGCCTCCGACAACGGCGCGAGCTGCGAAAGTTGAAACAGAGAAGAATTGAATTTACAATTATAATACATTATTTATTCACTAAAATCAAAACAAGTATGAAACAAAAACTACTTTCATTGCTCGTGCTGCTCATGACGGCAGTGACGGGCGCGTGGGCGCAACGCCTTTACCTTGAAGTGAACGGCACGGCGGCTACTCTGAAGTACAGCGCCAACGAAGCCGACTATAGCGACAAGCCCTATTTTATCGGAACGATGTGGCAGCAGGCGAGTGGCTTTAAAGCCTTTGTTGAGACCATTACTGTGGATGCATCATGCGAGAACTTCGCTGGAGACGCACTTAAAGGTTTGTTCGCTAGCTGCTCTAAACTGACCTCTGTCACAGGTCTTGGGACCATCAATACGACAAATGTCAATACCATGGAGAATATGTTCCAGAATTGCTCGAAGCTGGAAACAGTCGATCTCAGCGGCTTCAACACATCCAGCGTCACCAATATGAACAATATGTTCCGTGGTTGCACGTCGCTGGGAGCGATTGACCTTAGCGGTTTCAACACAGCCAATGTCACTACCATGCAGAATATGTTCCGTGATTGCACGTCGCTGGGAACGCTCACCTTCGGCAGCAGCTTCAACACATCCAGCGTCACCGACATGAGCTATATGTTTTATAATTGCTCGGGGCTGGGAACGCTCGACCTCAGCAGCTTTAACACATCCAGCGTCACCACCATGAGTTATATGTTCCGTGGTTGCGCGGGTCTGCAAACACTCGACCTCAGCGGCTTTAACACATCCAGCGTCACCAATATGAGCTATATGTTCAGTGCTTGCACGGGGCTGAAATCGGTTAACTTCAGCGGCTTGAACACGTCCGGCGTCACCACCATGACCTATATGTTTCAAGGGTGCACGGGGCTGCAATCGCTCGACCTCAGCGACTTGAACACGTCCAGCGTCACCGACATGAGGAATATGTTCCAAAATTGCACGGGGCTGCAAACGCTCGACATCAGTAGTTTTAACACGGGGAATGACACTAAGATGGGTAGCATGTTCAACGGCTGCTCGAAGCTGACGGCCATCTTCGTGGGTGCCGGTTGGGGCGTTGCGACTAGCGCCAACAGTATGTTCACCGACTGCACAAACCTGCCCAACTGGGACGGGACATCGAATGGTACCCACGCCAACACGGGCGACGACGGCTATCTGAACAAGGTGAAAGTGACGGCCAACGAGGGAGAAACGGGCGAGTTCTGGGCTACGTACTACAACGAGTATAAGCACTTGATTGCCCCCACAGGGACGCAGGTGTTCAAGGTAGCGCTCTCCGGCACGACGCTCGCGATGAACGAAATCACGGACCGCATCGTGACCAAGGGCGAGGGCGTGGTGCTGAAGGGCACGTCGAACAGCATTATCCTGGGGGTAAACGCTACGGCCAGCGACGACAACTACTCGGGCAACAGCCTGCAGGGTACGATGACCAGTATCAACACCACCGGCGCAAATAACTATTACGTACTGAACAAGAAAGACGGGACTGGTATAGGCTTCTACAAGCTGAAAGCCGACGGAACCATCGGTGCCAACAAGGCTTACCTGACGTATGACGGTGCACTCGCCCGCGGATTCTTCGGCTTCGACGGCAATACGACGAACATAAACGAGGTAAGAGGTAAGATGGAAGATGTAAGAGGCGAATACTACGACCTGCAGGGTCGCCGCGTGGTGAATCCCACAAAGGGTCTCTACATTGTGAACGGAAAGAAGGTCGTTCTTTATTAAACATTAAAGATTAAACATTAAATTGCAGAAATAATATGAAGAAAGAATATATGAAGCCTGAGATGGCTGTTGTGGAGATTCAGCAGCATTGCCAGATTCTGGCCGGAAGCGTAGGCGCCAACGGCATGAACGATACTCTGATAGACGAAGAGGTGACTGAAGGCTGGTAAAAACGGATCGGTGAGATCCAGGGGGACGGTTCTTTGATCTGTTCCCCATGGATGAGAATAGAGTGGTTAACATTATTGCGATTACGGGTCATTGAAATGACAATGCACCCTGAATGGGTGCCCCACTGGTCATTATGGATCGCAAAGAACCAACACTTTGATTTGAAGAATAAGATTTTTATGGTTCGCTCGGCTATGCCGCTTGGCTAACCAAGAGGGTTTATGATTGATTAATTTAGTTTTTTTAAGTTTATGTGGAAAAGGTTCGCTGTGAAGCGAGCCTTTTTCGGTTGTATTGCCCAGTCCTCCTACTGAAGGACTGCAGTCCTCTAACTAAAAGACTGGAGTCCTTTAGGGGGAGGACTCCAGTCATTGGTAATATGTACTGACGCTGGGATTAATCTATCCAGTTCAGTTTCTTAACGTATGCATCAAACTTTAGCTCTTCGTGGCCGATTTCCTTCAGTGCGGCCTCTACCTCTTTGATATTGCTGGGCGAACAAAGTCGCTCGCCCTTGCGACGTTCGAAGTAGGGATTGCGACCAAACTTGCCCTGAAGTCGATAGCGGAACGTATCGTACTGGCCAGGCAGCATGTGCTTCTGCATATTCTTGAACCCCTTGCCATACACCTGTAGCTCATCGCTGCGATAGAACTCGCAATCGCCCGTGGGCTTGGTGAGCTTAGGATTCACAATCGTTACACCTGTGTAATCATCTGGCATAGCCTGCATGGCCAACTGGCGCAGACAGTGATCAGCCATTTTGCAATCCGACTGTATGCAATGCAGGAAACAGCCGGGAACTTCTTCGTAGTTAATCTTATTATCCATATCTTTTTGTGAAATTTTGTAAAACATACTCAACACCTCACTTTCGAGGGCTGAAATCCTTTGTAGCAAAGGCTTTGGCGTGAGTGAGGTGTTGGTGAAACTACTCACCTAACACCTCACCTGACACCTCACGCCGCCTTAAGAGGCACCACCTCGTAGAACTTTACGTGTCCTCGCTCTGTGTGATTGAATCCCAGGTCCTTCATCGCATAGCCCAGATGGATCTTGGTGCTCTGATCGCTCTTGACTGAGGGGAACTCCTTGCGAATCAACTCTATCATCTGCTTGGTATTCATCGCTTTCGCCTTCTCGCCATCGTTGGGTTTGCGGAAACAAGCTTCAACAATCTCAGCCATATCCTTCTCGTCGGTATAGTTGACGTTGAGCTGCTGAATGCGCTCCACCTGGTCGTTGTTAAACCAGTAAGGTGCGTTCAGCTCATTCACCTCATACACTATCTGGGCATAAAGCTGCTCGTAGTCTATCTCGCCCGTATTGTCGATATACTGGCCGTCAGGGATCTCGATGCAGATGTATCGACGGCTACCTGTGACATCCGACAAGGGATGACGATTGTTGGTGGTGGCCACGAACGATGCATAGCGAGGGCGATCCTGCTGCGAACTGCCATAAATGGTTCGTCCGTTGACCTTGATTTTCGACAAAGTCTGCTTCAGAGCCGCCTGCTGACTGGGGCGAATAGCATCGAGCTCGTCGAGATTCACTATCAGATTGTTAGTCAGAGCCATCTCTTTGTCGAACTTGTTGCTAAGATTAAGATTATCCAGATAGTACTCGCGCAGTTCAGGAGGCAGAAGCCGAGCCAAGAAGGTAGACTTGCCACAACCCTGAGCACCAATCAGTGTGGGCACAGTCTCGTTAGCATGCAGCTTGTCCTTCTGCAACCAATGCGCCACAGCCGAGCGAAACCAGATGACCAGGAAATCAAGCTGTTCGCTGCTGATGCCAGGCAGTCGGCTGAAGAGCTTGGCCAGATGATTCTGTCCGTCCCACTTGGGCAGATGCGTGAGATACTCCTTGATGGGGTCATACTTAGGTGTCGCATCCGAGTAGATCACCTCCTGAATGTCAGTCTTAGGACTGTTTTTGGTGATTTGCTCCTGCTTGGCCTTGCGGATAATGCTGTTCAGAGCTTCAGGAGTCAGAGTTTGCCAAACCGGCTGAGTATCAGTCTGTTTGGCGTTAGTGATTACATACTCTACCTTGCCGTTCAGCACATTGCGACGGAACTGGTAGTTGTCAGAAAGGAACTGCTCTACAGCGAGCGAGTTCTGCTGAGAGGCTCCGAGAGTCTCTCCGTTGATTGTCATTTTTTCCATACGCTTAAAAGATTCTAATTGTTTGTACTATTGTTGATGTGCACTTTTCATACTCACGTATGTGTTTTTTAAGTGTGCGTCTTTATTTCGGTGTGCAAAGATACAAAATAAAAATGCCGTTTGCAAGTTTTCCGGCCTAAAATTCCGTTAAATTCTGTAAATGTTAAAAGCGATGAGGTGTTTGGTGAGGTGTAGAGTGAGATGTTAAGCAAACACCTCACTCGTCGCAAGCCCAGTGTTTATGCGGGTTTCAGCCTCCGAAAGTGAGGTGTTGAGTATCTTTTGCAAAATTTCACAAAAAAAGCACGACCAATTGAAATTTTACTAGTAAAAGTTTGGAAGTCTCGACAATAATGTCTATCTTTGCCAACAGAGCGGGATGTTACGGATGTAACGTCACTGGCATGGGAAACTTAAAACTATAGAATGATGAAGAAAATAGTGTTTGCTGTTATAGCGATGTTGGCATTGGGGCAGTATGCTAAGGCGCAAACTGTTGACTCCTTAGATAGCGTTAAAGAAGAAAAGTTTGCTTCATATTACAAGTTGCCATCGAAGAGTAAACCTAAGATTTCCAGTTCTACTTACAACTATAATTATTCTGAGATAGCCAAAACTATTACTGAGGGTTGTACTAGTGACTATCAGAAGATAAAGGCCATCTATCAATGGATATGTGAGAACATCTCCTACGACACATCATTTAAGATAAGAACTGCCGATGCGTGCTATCAGACTCGCAAGGGTATTTGTCAGGCTTACAACGAACTCCTGTATAAGATTGCAACTGCAGCGGGGATAAAGGTGGAGTTTGTTGATGGTATGTCGAAGGATAAGACTGGTTATGTAGAAAAGAAGGGGCATTCATGGTTGTTTGCCTACACCAGCGAGGATCATGGCATCTTTATGGACCCCACGTGGGGATCGGGATATGTAGAAGGTAAAACGTTCTTCCGACGGAAAAACTGTTTCACCTGGTTTAACGTCGATCCAGAATGGCTCATCTTCAGCCACTATCCCAGAGATATCTCCTTCCAGTTGCTAGACCGCCCTATGTATCAGCAAGAGTTTATGGCAATGCCCCCTGTTTCTGACTTATGTATGGAGTACGGTCTCAATGCCCATGATATCTATGAAAGTATCCGAAAAGAGGGCAATACCTTGCCAAAGCTATATTCGAAAGGACAAGGACTAATAGAACTGATAGACATTCCGCTACGCAAGAGCCTGAAAGTAGGCGAATCTTATACTTTCCGTGTTAAACTCTTGTCAGACTGCGAACTCGCACTTAACAACGGTTCTACTTCCATTCGCAAACAAGACTGGAAAGACTTGGGCGAAAACACGTATTTCCTGAAGTGTCAGGTTCTGGATGGCGCAAGTCTTTCCATCAGTGTGAAAGATTCAACTAACGAATATTGGAATATCGTAGTAAACTACGACATAGAGCCGTAGCATTGTAATGTCCAGTCTTTCAGTATGAGGACTGGCTCTTGTCTTGGCCAATTAATCTATCCGCTCTCTGAGCCACATGCCGAAGAAGCGGTCGTAAACTATATAGCCGCCGTTGTACTGGTAGATAAATTGACTGTCAGTAAGACTGGCTAGGGCGGCTTTAATGCTGCTTAATGCTGGCAATTTATATTTGCTTATGAAGCTTTGGGCCATTGGCGACTTGACATTTACCTCTTTTGCTATAGCCAATAGTAATGCGGCCTGATTTGCAGTCAGCGACTGATAATAATTCTCGAACGCAACCTCTTCCTCGTCTATAAGTTCCTGGATGGCAACGTCTACATCAATATCGGTGATGGTCTCTTGCTGGTTGCTATAAATGCGATTCAGTATTGCCTGAACATACCAAGTCTGTCCTTCTACCTTATTATAAATATAGTGGAATACTGATTCGGGTAGCTGTTGACCACGCTCGCTGAACATACCACTGGCAAAACCGTAATATACGCGTTCGTTGATTTCTGTGATATTTACGATTTGAGCTCCTTGGTATAAGGGCCGCTCTGGTGATAGAAACATATCAGACATCATATGCTGTTTGCTACCTGCAAAAATGAAGTACACGTTCGGAACAAACTGGATGAACGACCGAAGTAGTGCTTCTGTGTCGGCCTCAGAATACTTTGTGATCTGTTGGAACTCGTCTATGGCAATATAGCAACGTTTTCCTGACAACTTGAGATATTCGAAGATGCGATGAAGCGACTGCTCCTCTTGATTCTTCACGATGTCAAGCGAATGAGTAGGACTATCTAAACGTCCAAGAACGTTTCTTGCCATCAGTTGTACAAATTGCTCCAGTGTCTTAGTCGACAAAATGTCGAAGTAGATACAGCAGACATCAGGCTGGCTTTCGTGTATCTTGGCAAATACGTGATGAATAAGTCCGGTCTTGCCGATTCTTCGTGGGGCAATCAGTGTGATATTACGCTCATTGCTAAGACCTTTTATGATCTTCTCGGTCTCTGATACTCTGTCGCAGAAGTATTCTGCACCCTTGTATCCATATACTACGAACGGGTTATTCAACTTCTTCATAATCTTACTTCATGTTTTACGCTTCATATTTTACGCAGCGCAAATATCGTAGTTTTTCTTCATATTTCCAAATAATTTGTGCTTTTTTTGCAAAAAAGCACAAAAAAAGTGCCAAACATCGAAAAATGTTCAGCACTTTGGGGCTTTTGGAGTTTCTTTCTTGGTACCCAGACCCGGGATCGAACCGGGATGGATTGCTCCACTGGTGTTTGAGACCAGCGCGTCTACCGATTCCGCCATCTGGGCTTGACAAATCAAGCGGCTTGACCTCCATAAGCGGGTGCAAAGATACTACTTTTATTTGAATTGGCAAAAGATTTTGAAAAAAATCTTAGTTTTTCTTGCAGGTATCATAATTTATTCGTATCTTTGTGGATAGAATTAATGCTAAAACCCTAATTGAATGGAAAAAACTAATAAGAAAAACTACTGCGTGATCCTGGCTGGAGGTCGCGGTCAGCGATTGTGGCCTGTGAGCAGGGAACAGCGACCTAAACAGTTTCTTGACCTTTTTGGTACCGGACGCACACTTTTGCAGTCCACATTCGACCGTTTCGAGAGACTGTTACCCATTGAGAATATATATATATGTACGTGCGCGGAGTATCATGATCTGGTAAGGGAACAACTGCCAGAGATAGCCGACTGCAATATCATAGTAGAACCTATTCATCGCAACACTGCTCCAAGTGTGGCATGGGCTTCGATGCGTATACATCATATTGACCCAAAGGCAAATATAATTGTATCGCCATCCGACCAGCTAGTACTGAACGAGTCATCGTTTGCTCATAGCATCGATGTGGGATTGGGATATGTGTCGGAAAACCATGTGCTGCTGGCAATGGGCGTAAAGCCAACGCGACCTGAGCCTGGATACGGATACATACAGTTGGGCGATCTGAGTTGCAAGCCGGACGTGTATCAGGTAAAATCGTTCACAGAGAAGCCTGAGCGCGACTTTGCACGTGTGTTTATGGATAGTGGCGAGTTCTATTGGAATACGGGTATATTCATTTCGAGTGCATATCATATGCTGGATACGTTCGAGCACGTGTTTCCACCAGTGTTAAGAGGACTGCGCTACGATGTGAAGGAGTACACACCCGAGGAGGAGTTGAAGTATGTAGAGGAGAACTATTCTCGATATCCTAACCTGTCGCTCGACTATGCCATATTGGAGCAGAGCGAGAACAATGTGTTTGTGATGAAATGCGACTTTGGTTGGGCCGACCTGGGAACCTGGCACTCCATCTATGAGGTGATGCACAAGGTGAATGACGACAACGTGGTGATGGACTCGGAGGTGATACTGGAGGGCTGCAAGAACAATATCATCAAACTGCCAAAGGGTAAACTGGGTGTGTTCAACGGTCTGGAGGGTTACATCGTGGCCGAAGAAGACGGGGTGTTGCTGATCTGCAAGAAGAGCGACAACTCGTCGATGGTGAAGAAATATGTAAACGAGGTAAGGATTAAATACGGCGATGAGTTTGTGTAATCACACAAACTCACCACGTATTTTCTCTGCGATAGCCTTGAACTGATCTTCAGACAGCTTAAGTTTTTCGCGGCGGAAGTCAACATCTGCCTCACTCTGCATAGGGATGAGGTGGATATGTGCGTGGGGCACTTCGAGACCCAGCACCACCTGCGCTACCTTCTTGCAAGGGAATGCCTTCTTGACGGCTAGAGCCACACGCTTGGCAAATACCTGATAACGGGCCAACTCGTCGTCGTCCATATCAAAGATGTAGTCGACCTCGCGGCGGGGAATCACGAGTGTGTGACCCTCGACCAGCGGATTGATGTCGAGAAATGCGTAGAACTCTTCGTTCTCGGCGCACTTGTAGCTGGGAATCTCGCCAGCAGCGATTTTGCTGAAAATATCCATAACTGTCAATTATCAATTGTCAATTCTCAATTAACCCACGGTGATCTTGTCGATGCGCAGTTTGATAGTGCCGCGAGGAATCTTAACTTCTACCTCGTCGCCCACCTTGTGGTTAAGCAACCCCTGAGCAATTGGGGTCTTAATAGAGATCTTACCCTCGCGCAGGTTGGCCTCGCTCTCGCTCACGATAGTGTAGGTCATCTTGGCCTTGTTGGTAAGATTAGTCATCTCGACCTTTGAGAGAATCTGTACTGAGTCGGTGCTCAGACGGCTGGTGTCGACCACCTTGGCTTCGGCGATAGTCATCTTGAGCTGATTGATCTTGTCCTCAAGATGAGCCTGTGCTTCCTTGGCGGCATCGTACTCTGAATTCTCACTCAGGTCGCCCTTTTCACGAGCCTCAGCAATAGCTGCTGATGCCTTTGGGCGCTCAACGCCCTCTAAATGACGAAGTTCGGCTATCAGTTTTTCGTAGCCTTCTTGTGACATGTATGCCATAATCTATCTTATTTTTTTAAATTAAACAAAAAAGAAAGAATCCCGACTTGATTAGTGTCGGAATCCTCGGTTGTAATATGTCTTATCCTTACTTATTCGGTTGCAAAGATAAGTATTATTTTCGAATTAAACAAATTTTTTGGATAAAAAAAGCAAAACCGTATAGATAACTACTGCCGAAATCCAACCTCCGATAACGTCGACTGCATAGTGTGCCTGGATGTAGACGGTGGCAAAACACATCAGTACGTAGAAGGGTAGGATGGTGTAGATAAGCTTGCGGTTGCGGGCATGCCAGGCCAGCAAGAGCAGAATGGTGGTTATGCCGACATGACTGCTTGGGAATGCTGCTGTGGGTCGTTCGCCAGCTTCGTGAGCGCTGGCCACACACTGATAGAAGAATCCGTCTTTCCATCCTGGTATGGGGAGCGGCTCTGAGTGAGTGGCAAAGTAATCGCCCACGTTGGGGAAGTTGCCTTGGGCTATCTGGTCGACACCTGCCGCAAAGTAATAATACTGCGGACCAGTGACGGGTAGCAACACAAAGATGACATAGTAAATCATAAACGCAGCGAGGATGATGAACTCTATGCGCAGAAACTCCTGATAGCGATAGAAGAAGTAGTAGAGCGTGACCAGCGCTATCAGCGGGAAATAAGAGGCGTAGCCCAGGTGCATGAGTTCGCTGAATACTGCATTGGATATCTTCTGAGAGAAGAGTAGGGCTGGCTGAAGGTGGAACAACTGCTGTTCGTAGCCGGCAAACACATGGTCGAGATTGGGGAACATGCGATTGAACTCGTAGGTGTCAGGATACCACCACGACAGATATATCAGTTGCAATGCCACACGGAAAAAGATTGTGAGTCGGCACGGGATGAGCCTGTATACTCCCCATAGTGCCACCATGGTTATCACAAAGCGTGCTCTGCCCCAAAGCATCTCCTCAGGGTCGTGCAGTTTGGTGTATGTGATAAGCATAAGCAGCAGTGTGAAAGCCATATAGGCCAGTACTGCCCACTCGAATGCCAGTAATCCCTTGCGGGGCTTCTTTTCTATCTCAAAGATTTTCTTTATAACCATTTGTTGTCTTTATACCATTTTATAGTTTCCTTTACACCACGCTGCAAGTCGTATTCGGGCTTATAACCCAGTTCGCTGATGGCGGGCTGTATGTCGCATCGCCAATTGCGCTGGCGCAGGATGTTATACTTGTCGTTGTTGAGTGCAGTAACCTTGCCCGTAATCCGGCCGATGTACTCGCCAAAGAATGTCACCACACGGAGCACCCAGATAGGTGCCTTGATACGAATCCACCATGGGCGGCCCAGCTCTTCGTGAATCAGATTGCTGAATGTCTCGCTCTGGTACACGTTGCCATCGCTAAGGAAGTACTTGCGGCCATTCTTGCCCTTGTAGAGAGCCAGGAATACAGCCTTGACCACATCGCGCACATAAACAAAGGTGATGTCCTGGCGCTTATAGCCTACGGCAAAGTCGGAGTGCTGCTTGATGCTCTTGGCCATGATGAAGTAATCTTTTTCGCGAGGACCGTATACTCCAGTCGGTCTTAATATTATATAAGGTACGCGCGAGGCCATCTGGTCAAGATACTGCTCGGCGGCAAGTTTACTCTCGCCATAGGCGGTATTAGGCATAGGAGTGTCTGATTCGCGGATCTCATCGTAAGGCTGTTGCTCCTTGATGGCGCCGAAGATACTGAGACTGCTTACGAACACAAATCGCTTGAGTGGCATCTGCAGTTCTAGGAGTGCATCGATAAAATTCTTGGTACCCTCGGTATTGATGCGTGCAAAGTCTTGCTTGTTGATACACTTAGTTACACCAGCTGCGTGAACCACGTAGTCGAAATTATGACCACGAAGCTGCTCAACGAGTTGCGCCTTCGACGAGAGGTTGAGTTCGATGAAGTTTATACGCTCATCCTGCAGGTAAGCCTTGGAACTGCTTTTGCGTACTGCAGCCCATGTATCGAACCCGCGGTTTATGGCCTCTTCGACGATAAACGAGCCGATAAATCCGCTCGCACCAGTAATCAATATCTTCATACCATTTGTAATTTTGCCTGCAAAGGTACGAAAAAAAAGCCTACGGATTATACGGATTTAACGAATTTATAGCAATTTATTTTAAAAAATCAGTATAATCCGTATAATCCGTAGGAAAAAAACACTATCTTTGCAGTCAGAAAGAAACATATAAACAACAATTCTATGGGAAAGAAGAAAGGTGGAAAACGACTGGGTAAGAAGCAGGTGAGCGAGCTTTTGCAAAACCTGTTCCAGCATAATCCAAATGAGACATTTACATTTAAGCAGATATTCAAGGTACTTAAACTAGATACTCATCCGCTGAAAATGCTTGCCATCGATGTGATGGAAGAGATGGCATGGGACGACTTCCTGCTGAAGGTTAGCGACAACTCGTATAAGCTAAACCTGAAGACACAGGTGCAGGAGGGGGTGTTCCACAGAAAGGCCAACGGTCGCAACTCGTTTGTGCCCGATGATGGCGGTACACCTATATTCGTGGCCGAGCGAAACTCGATGTCGGCAATGGATGGTGATCGTGTGAAAGTATCGTTGATGGCTCGTCGCGACAAGCATATCAAGGAGGCGATGGTCATCGAGATAGTTAAGCGTGCCCACGATACTATCGTAGGTAAGTTGCGTGTAGAGAAGGATATGGCCTTTCTGGTTACTCCTGACACAACCTTTGTACACGATATCATCATCCCTAAGCGTAAACTTAAAGGCGGAAAGACCGACGACAAGGCTGTGGTTAAGGTGATACAGTGGCCCGATCAGGAACATAAGAACATCATCGGATCGGTAGTTGACATATTGGGTAAGACTGGCGAGAACAATGCTGAGATGCACGCCATACTGGCTCAGTACAACCTGCCGTATAAGTATCCAAAGAATGTGGAAGAGGCTGCAGAGAAAATAGATGCGGCCATTTCGGCTGAGGAAATTGCCCGTCGCGAGGACTTCCGTGATGTGTTTACCTGCACCATCGACCCTAAGGATGCTAAGGACTTTGACGATGCACTCTCGATAAGGAAACTGGATAACGGACTTTGGGAGGTTGGTGTTCATATCGCCGACGTGTCTCATTATGTTCGCGAGGGCTCGACCATCGATAAGGAGGCTTTTGCACGTGCCACCAGTATCTATCTGGTTGACCGCACCATACCTATGCTGCCCGAACGACTCTGTAACTTTATCTGTTCGCTGCGTCCTGATGAAGAAAAGCTGTGCTATAGTGTAATCTTCAAGATGGACGATGAGGCTAATATCAAGGATTGGCATCTGGCACATACCGTAATAAAGAGCGACCGCCGTTACGCTTACGAGGAGGTACAACAGATTCTGGAAGACAATGGCGTGAAGGATGGTACAGGCGAACCTGCACCTGCAGCTACAAAGAAGAATCCGTATAAGGGCGAGAATGCTGAACAACTGATAACACTCGATGCATTGGCCAAGAAGTTGCGTGCCGCACGATTCAAGAACGGTAGCGTGAAATTCGACCGCGAGGAGCTGCACTTCGATATCGACGAGACTGGCAAGCCAGTAAGGGCTTACTTCAAGGTGTCGAAGGATGCCAATAAACTGATTGAGGAGTTTATGCTGCTGGCCAATAAGACCGTTGCCGAGAGTGTGGGCAAGGTTAAGAAGGGCGTAAAGGCAAAGACGCTGCCCTATCGTATACACGACCAACCCGATCCGCAGAAGCTGGAGAATCTGCGTGAGTTTGTGGCCAAGTTCGGTTATAAGGTTAAAACGGCAGGCACCAAGGGTGCTATCACCAAGTCGCTTAACGCCCTGATGACCGAGGCCGAGGGAACACGCGAGCAGAATGCCATCGAGACTGTGGCACTGAGAGCGATGATGAAGGCAAAGTATAGTGTGCACAATATCGGCCACTATGGTCTGGCGTTCGACTACTATACCCACTTTACCTCGCCTATCCGTCGATATCCCGATATGATGGTTCATCGTCTGCTAACCAAGTATCAGGATGGAGCCCGATCGGCTAATAAGGAAAAGTACGAGGAGTTTTGTGAGCACTGCAGTGATATGGAGCAGATAAGCCAGAATGCTGAGCGTGACTCGATAAAGTATAAGATGGTAGAGTTTATGGCCGACAAGATAGGAAACACCTATGATGCCCATATCAGTGGAATACAGTCGTATGGCATTTATGCCCAGATAGACGAGACCCACTGCGAGGGTATGATACCAATCCGCGACCTGGGCGACGACTATTACGACTTCGACGAGAAGAACTATATGATTATCGGTCGCCGTCATCACACCAAGTATCAGCTTGGCGACCCAATACGTATCCAGGTGGCCCGCGCCAATCTGGAACGCAAACAACTAGATTTTACCCTCGCTGATGATTAAGCGAGGGTAAAATCTTTTTTATACCGTAAGATGTTTGTGACTATTTATTCCTCGAGGTTGTCGGGGATATAGGTAACCTCGATGCCGTCCTTAACAAAGATAGGCATACCGGCCTCGGTGTTTACGTACTCGATAGAGAGGATAATGTCGCGAGGACCCAGTTTCTTGCCGTCGACCTCGAAGATCGACTTGTCGAGGATTACGGTGTTGCCGTTCTTGCTCTTTAGCTTCTTGGTAAGCATGGTGTCGCCATACTTATAAGTGGCCTGGAAGTAGCACTTGTCGTTAAGTTCTACATCAGCGGGAAGTTCGATTGCATCGAGCAGATCGTACTGACTTTCGAACACGCTGCCCAGTTTCTCGTAGATGGTCTTAGGAGCATCGCTAGTATCCATAAAGTCGTTGGTTGACAGGCGCTTGCTGCTGATGAGTGCCTCCATACCTGTCTTACGCATATACTGCTTGCCAAGCATCAGCATCTGCTTCTTGGTGGTAAGGTTGAACACTTTGACAGCCTGCTTGTCTTTCTGCCATTTGATGGCGTTCACATCAGTAAAGGTGTCGCCCACTTTGACGGCTTTTCCGTTATTATAGGTAAGATTAGCGTCGTTGATAAACAGCACCTTGTAATTGTCTGCGCTGGCGTGGCTGAGCCACAGGCCCAGGCAACTGAGTAAGAGTAGTCTTTTCATTTCGCTTTATTTTTATAGATGTTGTATTTCTGCATGAAGGTATCGTAGAGAGAGTAAACGGTGGTTGGCACCCACATATTGAATGCCAGATCGAACCAGCTGGCTACAAGGGCTATTATCAGGAATACCGTAGCCGTACTGGCAAACGATAGCACGATACTTAGCCAAGGGTTCATACACATAGATGAGAACGAATGGCCCGACAGGTAGAATAGTCCGATGATGATATAGATTACAAACAGTATACCCATATAGAGCCAATTGACGAGATGAGCTCCTTGCGACAGGGCGATATATCCATTGAACAGAATAGAAGAACCTGGTTGCGAACCAAGGAACGTAGAGTGTACGTCGCTGTTGAAGTCGCCGATGACGATAAGTTTGTCGTCAATCTGTTCGCTTACAGGCATAACCTCGTCGAGGTCGAGCAAGTCGGCACTCAGATAGATGTAGTTGCGCTCGCGAGCCTGACCCTCCTCATCGAGCAGGCTGCCTGTGATGCGGATAGGCAGCAGCAGGGTGGCGCTGTTCTGGCAGAGCCGGCCGTTGTCGGTATACCATAGCCCGCCCAAGTGCTTCTTTATAGTAGAGCCAAAGCGGTCTTGGTAAATCTTGAGTGCTACAGATTCATCCTCGTCGTGGATGTACTGATAACGTGAGAAACTGAGTGCCTGCCATGTGGTGGCATAATCGGCATTAGATGCTTTCTGGTATAGGGTGCTGTCAACCATATTGGAACCCTTGTGCTTGGGAATTACAAGGCGGTCCATCGACTTGATGGTGCTGAAGAGTGCCGAGTCGTACTCGGTCTCCATCCCTTCCTCGAAGAATACATCCATGAAGATGTAGCGGTAGTTGTTGGCCTCCTTAGCTTTGGTTAGAAATTGCAACAGCTTTTCGCGATCGGTGATTACCATGTTGCCTACAGGGACTTCGTTCTCCTCGTAGGGGATAAGCATCTTGTCGTAGTGAACGTTGATAAAGAGTATGCTATCGGGCACATTGCCTATCTGCATACCCAGGAACTTCTTGTAGTCGGTAATCTGCTTGAGTGCGCCAGTCTCTCCTGGAAGCGGGTAGCCCGAGTTGCCCATCACATAAGTAAATATGATGATAACCGTGCTCGTCAGCACGGAGAGTGTTACCAGTCTCCGACGCTGACGAATCCACGTTTTAACAGTATTCCAGAATGACGCCTTCATAGGCTTAGCGCTTAAGAAGAATTACCTTAGCCTTAGAATTATCCATCTTACTCATAGTCTTACCCACGTTGGCGTTATAATAGGTTGGGTCGGCAACAGTAAACTTCTTGCCGTTGACCATGATATAATCGCCAGTTACGTCCTCGTTGAAGCAAACTGCTGTGTAGAGGTGACCAGGGTAGTAAACCAGCACGACATCAAGGTCGAGCAGGTCGCGAATAAGATGTGAGAAGAGGATAGAACGGTCCTCGCAGTCGCAGAATGGATAGAACAGACTCTCCTCGGCAAAGAATGCACGGTCGTGACCCCATACCTTCTCGTCGTATGCATAGGTGAGACCCATCTGAACCCAGTTAAGAAGCATATTGGCTGCCATCAGTTTCGGAGCGTTACCTATTTGCTCCTTCAGCTGTGGGTAAACCTTATCTCTAACCTCAGGAGCTACTGGGGTGTTGGCGTAGAATGCCCATCGGGTCATCATGTCCTTACCATCATAAGATGTAGGATAGTCGGTATAGAAGTCCATCAGGTTCTTGTTCATCTGCATGTCGGCCTTCACGTTGACGAAACGTGATATAACGGTGCGATTGTCTGACAGATTCTTCTTGAACTCAGGCTGCTCTGGTACGCCAAGACTCATCATCTGCTCGCCAGGATAAGCGGCGTCGCAGACTGTGAGGTTCTTGGCCTTGCATCCGTCCATCAGGAAGAATAATTTACCATCGGCTACCAAATAGCCGCGGTCGTATGGGAATCCGTCCATGCGAGACATTACATGCAGTTTGCTGTTATCCTCGAGTGCGAAGCGTATCTGATAACCAGACTGGTTGAGCAATACGCCCTGGAGGAACACTGCCTCGTTAGTGCCCTTGCCGCAAGCCTGCTCGGAGATGGTCTGAAGCATCTTGTAGTAAGCCCAGTCGCAAAGCTTATACTCCTTGCGCAACTCAAGACAGTCGTGAACCAAGTTGGTATATCCCTTGGATGTGAGCTCAACGAATGCTTCGGAGATCTCCTTCTTTGATGTGCCGCTGAGCTTGAACTTCTCGGCATTACCCCATCTAACCTTCATAGGAGTACCATAGTATTCGAATGCACTTGTGGCCATCGACTCATTGTTTTCTATGATAGGTTGCTGGGGTTTGGGTTGAGGCTTGACCTCAACAACAACAGGCACAACAACAGCCTCGATGGCCTTGCTCTGCTTTTCCTGTTGCTTCTTTTTCTGCTCTGCTAACAGACGAGCCTGTTCCTGTTGCTTCTTTTCTTGTTCGGCAAGCTGGCGTGCCTGCTCCTCCTGCTGTTTCTTCTTTTCGGCTAACAGGCGCAACTCTTCCTCCTGTTTCTTTTTCTTTTCGGCCAGCAGTCGTGCTTGCTCTTCCTGTTTGCGCTTCTTCTCCTCTAACAGGCGCTGGCGCTCTTCCTGCTGCTGCTTCTTTTCGGCCAGCAGACGAGCCTTCTCTTCCTGCTTGCGCTGTTTCTCGGCAAGCAAGCGTGCCTGCTCCTCTTGTTTCTTCTTCTCAGCATCTATGCGTGCCTGTTCTTCTTCTTGCTTTTTCTTTTCAGCAGCGATGCGTGCAAGCTCCTCTTCCTGAGCCTTCTTTTCGGCTGCTAAGCGTGCCTGCTCCTCTTCCTGAGCCTTCTTTTCGGCAGCTAATCGAGCCTGCTCCTCTTCGCGTGCACGTTTTTCTTCAGCTATTTGGCGAGCTCGCTCTTCCTCCTGCTTGCGTTTTTCCTCAAGCTGGCGGGCTTTTTCTTCCTGTTTCTTCTGTTTCTCCTCTAAAAGTCGAGCCTGCTCTTCCTGCTTGCGTTGTTTTTCTTCCAACAACTTCTGCTGGCGCTCCTGCTCTTTCTGTTTAGCCAAGGCTTGTTTCTCTTCCTCCTGTTGCTTTTTCTTTTCAGCCATCAACTTGGCCAGTTCGGCCTTCTTCTGCTGTTTCTCCAGCTCCTTCTGCTGTTCCTCCTGCTGCTTCTTTAGGTCGGCCAGGCGCTTCAGCTCTGCCTCTTGTTTCTTCTTTTCGGCCAACAGTTTTGCCTGCTCCTCTTGCTGGGCTTTCTTTTCGGCAGCAATGCGGGCTTTTTCGGCTTCCTGCTCTTTCTTCTCGGCAGCTAGTCGAGCCTGCTCCTCCTCGCGTGCCTTTTTCTCGGCAGCTAGCTGAGCTTGTTTTTCTTCCTCTAGCTTTTTCTTTTCAGCCAGTCTGGCTTGTCTTTCTTCTTGTTTTTTCTTTTCAGCGGCTAGCTTAGCCTCTTTTTCCTCTTGCTTTTTCTTTTCAGCAGCTATACGAGCCAGTTCCTGCTCCTGCTTTTTCTTCTCGGCAGCTATACGGGCCAGTTCTTCTTCCTGCTTTTTCTTCTCGGCAGCTATCCGAGCCTGCTCTTCTTCCTGAGCCTTCTTTTCGGCGGCTATACGAGCTTGCTCTTCTTCCTGAGCCTTCTTTTCAGCAGCTAAACGTGCCTGCTCTTCTTCCTGAGCCTTCTTTTCGGCAGCCAGTCGGGCTTGCTCTTCCTCCTGAGCTTTCTTTTCGGCAGCCAGTCGGGCTTGATCTTCCTCCTGCTTCTTCTTTTCGGCAGCTAATCGAGCCTGCTCCTCTTCGCGTTTTTTCTGTTCTTCGGCCAGTTTCTTTTCGGCCTCTTCACGTTTTAGCTCTTCAAGATAGATCTCGTCGGTCATCTTGTCGTATTCTATTGGCTTGATATCATCCTCCTTTGGACGGTCAACGGCGTCCTCAATAGGATAATCTTTCCAAGCCTTCTCCATGAAGTCGGCATACTTCTTGTTAACGCTGTCGCGGAATTCCTCGTATTTTTTATTTGCATCATTTACGAATTCATCATAGTTCATTTTCTGCTTGTTCTGAACCTGCTGTTTCAGACTGCCTCTTTGTCGTTGAGGTCTCTGACCCTGTGCATGGGCTATGCCAATGAACAGAACCAGACTGAGCAATGTGAGCGATAGCTTTTTCATATTATATAAGTTTTAGCACTGCTGTCCAAAGAAAAATTCTCAGACATGATTTAAATTAATTATTTTCAATGAGTTACGCGAATGTTATTTTTTCGAGATTTGATTTTGTACTTTT
>CACWMK010000004.1 GCA_902761905.1 uncultured Prevotellaceae bacterium | reverse complement strand
TTGCTGAAGCGAATTACGTCATTCAGCGATGAAGAAGAACAGACTATTGAGGAAGGATTGGATCTGTTCCGCAAGCATTTCAGAAATTTATGGGATTAGCGTATGAATATGATAGAATTTGAAGATTGTGGTCTTTTTGAGTATAGTATAGAGGCCATTGAGAGGGAAATCATTTATAGGTACAAGAGTGCTCGTTGTTATGAATCCGATGACGATTATCTGTTGGCATTGCGTAGGAGTATCATCAACAAAAAGGTTCTTGCTCATCAGAAGGATTTCCTGCCTGATATTATTGCTTTCAATGACGCTCTCCGTGAGGCTCTCCGTGAAATGTATGATCGCGTTCATCGTATCTGGGATAAAATGATAACCACCATAGATGAGGGGGATGGGGAAGAGTTGGAACTGACTGCCAAGTGCTACTTCGACACAGAATACCCGGCTTTGCATCCCATACAAGGAGAGAACTGGCAGGAATTGTGGTATGCACTTTGTGATGAGGATTTGAATCCATTGTACGCAGATGGTATCTCTATACTGACTCTGACATTCCCAAGAGACGAAGGTTGTACTTTTGAATCATTCATAGGAATGGATTGTCCGCCTCCTAATTGGAATGAAGGACTTGACCCGGAATTGACAAAGGATTTGCATCTCATCAGCCAATTCCATAATCTTTTTCAACACATGTCGTTCGCTATTACAGATTTCATTTATGTAAGAAGGTTTAGAACAGAGATAAATATTGAGATAACCAAATCATAATATATTTCAAAATAAATCTGCAATAAGGGTGTAACATTTTGGGTTTCTACCTACTATAATAATAGAAAGGTGGGAGAAATTTAGGTAGAATAAAAAAATAAATGTAACTTTGCAGACGAAATAGAATGTAATTATGGAATTATCAAGTATCATAGACCTCGAAAGGATAGATGAGTATCGTGAAGATAATCAGATAGAAGCTAAGGCTGCTCAGGGTGGGCTGCCTGACACGTTGTGGGACAGCTATTCTGCTTTTGCTAACACTGATGGTGGTTGTATACTGCTCGGTGTGAAGGAGCGTGAAGACCATACTCTGAAAGTGGTGGGGCTGAAAGATGCGGCAAAAATGAAGAAAGACTTCTGGAATATGGTGAATAACCGTCAGAAGATAAGCGTAAACCTGATGACTGAACATCGCGTGCGTATAGAAAAGGTTGGCGACAAAGAGATCATCGTGCTTGAGGTACCACGTGCTGATCGTACATCGCGACCCGTATATAAAGGTATGGATCCACGTATAGGAACTTATCGTCGTAACGACGAAGGTGACTATCTCTGTTCATTGGAGGAAGTCTCAGCTATGTTCCGCGATGCTGCTTTGTCTCCGCAGGATGCGAAGGTGCTGACGCAGATGGATATGTCGGTGTTTTGTGAGGATACTGTCCGTGGTTATCGTCAGGTTTTCCGTTCTACCCATCCTAATCATATGTGGAATCGCTTGGAAGATGAGATATTCCTGCGTCGTATCGGAGCTATGGCAAATGGCGAGGATGGAATCTATCACCCTACAGCGGCAGGTTTGCTGATGTTTGGCTATGAATATGAGATACTGCGCGAGTTTCCACAATACTTCTTGGACTATCAAGAGAATCGTCAGATGGCTGCTACTCGGTGGACTGACAGAGTTGTGTCTTCGTCAGGCGAGTGGAGTGGAAACTTGTTCGACTTCGTATATAAGATTGTACCTATTTTGACTGCAGGATTGAAGGTGCCGTTTGTTCTGAGAGGTATGCAGCGTATGGACGATACCCCCGTACACAAGATACTTCGTGAGGCAGTGACAAATGCTTGCGCTCATGCTGATTTCTATGGACGCAGAGGCCTGGTTATCAGTAAAACTGCTGATGGATTTACCTTTGCTAACCCAGGTAGCATGCGTGTGGCAAAGAAGGATGCTATCGAGGGAGGTGTGTCGGATCCAAGAAATGGCGTGATACTGAAGATGTTCTCACTGATTAATTATGGTGAACGTGCTGGCAGTGGTCTATGCAATATATTCAAGGTGTGGGAGCATGTGTATCACACTCCTGCCCAGATGACAGAAGAGACTGGCGATCCCAATAGAGTAATAGTTTCTCTGCTTAATGGTGGTCATGAGCAGGATGTGAAGGCAATGTTGGAACTCTACGATAACCCTGAGGAGCTGACATTTCCAGATGATGATAATCTCTATGGAACTGAAAGAGTGTCCGATAAATCCGAATTGTCCGATGATTTGTCCGACAAATCGGTTTTAAAGGACAAAATTGCAAAAGAATTGTCCGATAAACCTAAAATGTCCGACAGATTGTCCGATATCTTGTCCGATATCTTTGTTATGGCTTGTTCTAATGACTTTATAACCACAAGCGCCGTTGCTGCTGAATTGTCTTTAGACGCGAGAAGTGTAAGAAGATATATTACTCGTTTGGTTGATTATGGGTATTTAGTGGCAGAAGGAGGAAATAAAAATAAAAAATACCGCAGAGCAAATAATTAAGGGACAGATAGTTTAGACAAGTAAGATAAATATCATTGTTGTCAAAATGAAATAGGAGAGCGAACAATCGCTGTTGGCTCTCCTATACTAATTACTTATAAAACTAAATACTGTAGAACTACTACCCCGCGCATCACTGCGAATAAAGGGCATTACAATAAAACGGCTGCAAAGGTAATGCTTTTATTTGGATTGTGCAAAAAAAAACTGCGATAAGCGTGTAACATTTTGGTTTTTCTGCCTACTTGATAATAGAAAGGTGGGAGAAATTTAGGTAGAATAAAAAAATAAGTGTAACTTTGCAAGCGAATATGACAATTGAAGAAATAAGAGCATTGCTCAACGATATTGAGAGTGATAGGGTTGAACGAACAATTTCGACCACTAACACTGATAAGTTTGGACAGTGGAAAAGCAAACGAACAGAATTTCCCTAAGGTAAATGATTACCGAAATATCGTGGTGGCCGAAGGCATGAAAGTGCTGGGTTTTGTGAATCGTC
Organism: uncultured Prevotellaceae bacterium; assembly: GCA_902761905.1. GTDB lineage: Bacteria > Bacteroidota > Bacteroidia > Bacteroidales > Bacteroidaceae > Prevotella. The sequence goes on along the minus strand of CACWMK010000004.1, from coordinate 71,942 downwards.
ATAGCAGAGGTGTACAGAGGGTTCAGAGAGAACTGAAAGCCAACGAGAATGGGGAGGCTGAGCACGACTTTAGTTATCAGACGGCTGTGATGGTGAAGGAAATGAAATCGCCTCTTGGCGAGCAGGCCTTGCAGGAGGCTATAGCGCGGGGCTTTGTGACCGAAAATGGAGAAAAAGGTCAGATCTGACCATTTCTGAGGAGGAAAATGGTCACAAAAATGGTCACAAAAATGGTCACAAAAATGGTCATGGTGGTGAACAAAAACCGTCAAAAATGAAGGTGTCTAAGTTCCCTGCTCCTATTGTAGAAGAGGTATATAAGGCCATTAAGCTAAATCGTAAGGCGAAGTATTCGTGGCTTCAGGATAATCTTGGAGTAAGCGAGGCTACAATTAAACGTGCCATTAGCGACCTGAAGGAGCTTGGGTACATCAACAAGGAACACTCAAAGGTTAAAGGCGAGTGGCAACTACTGAAATAGCATGAGTGGTTTCGTATAAGTATTTAATGCCCCAAAGATGTCACATACATCTAAGGGGTATTTTTTTATAATATAATAACTAAAAGCGATGAAAGAAATGAATTTTTCATTTTACAGTTGCATTCTTGAAGGAAGGCAATTCCCAGAAAATGGATCGTCGAAGGCCGTATATCAGAAAACGGGGCTGATTATGAGATAGCAACGTAGCAACATAGCAACATAGCAACATCTAAAGTTTAAGTAAGAAATGGAACCAATAGTACAATTAAACAGTCAAGCAAAACTCTCCGAGCATTTGGCTTCGCCGAGTGAGGCTACGCTCGGGATGACAACGGCCCCTGTGTCATCTCGACCAAGCGCAGCGCGTGGAGAGATCTCTCGACTACGCTCGAGATGACAGGAGGGGGGGATGGTCGAGATGACAAAGAGAAACCGATTCTCATCAATTCTGGTTATCGATCGCCGCAGTTGAATAAGAAGATCGGTGGCGTGCCTACTAGTAATCACTTTATTTATTCTTTGGTGCTATAGGTGTGAACACTCGAACCCTGGGCTGACGGCAGGTAGTTGATGCCCCACCAGCACATCTGCAGCAGTACGAACGAACCGATGAGCATCCAGAATGCCACACGGTTGCGCTGTTGAGGCAGCCGACGGTAGTGGATGTAGACGAGATAGGCTATCCAGGTAATGGCAGCCCATGTCTCCTTAGGATCCCACGACCAGTAGTGGCCCCATGCCTCCTTGGCCCAGAGTGCTCCGAAAAGCATGCCGAAGGTAAGGAAGGCAAAGCTGACATACACCAGATCGTCGACTCGTTTCCACCAGGCTATGACGACGGCTATGCCAAGCAGGGTGTAGGCAAAGATGTATACAAACACGTGGGGTGCAAACCACGGACTCTGCAGGGCGGGCACCAGTGTCTTGGTGTTATAGCTATCGAAGAAGAAGTAGGCAAACATAGCGGCGCAGGCTGCGAAGAAGAGGTACCACCCGAGTGCCTTGCGCGAAGCTGTTCTAAATCTGCGCCACAGCACTATCAGCGTCATGACTGCCGCTCCAGCCAGCATCATATAGAAGCCTGCATAGACAAATGGCAACCAAGGATCGGCAACAAGTTCGAGTATCGATACTTGGCTCTTGGCGCCCATCTGGGTGTCGTAGCCGTACTGATAGATCTTCCATCCGTCGACTTCGTAGGGCTTGTTCACCTCTACGGTGGTCTCGATATTTTTGCCCGACTTTGTAAGTATCTGAATCTCAGAAGCGTAGCGCTTTGGCTTGCCGCCCTCATAAGTCTCCATGATGAACTTCTTAAGTTCGATGGCTATCGGCATCTCCTTGATGGCACCGTTCTGTTCCATTGCTCTCCACTCAGGTTGGCCTACGCCACAAATCATCTTTACGCGCTGCATGTCGGCACTGCCCAGTGTGGCTGTTAGCAGGGCGATGAAGAGACCCAGGTGATTCAGCATAAAGGGGATGTCGCGCTTCATCGATCCCTGACCACGGAATATTGCACGAAATCTGCGGTGGATGGTAAGTCCGAGAATCACCGTGAGATACACGTATGTGAGCACGAACGGCCAGAACGACAGCATGTTGTTGAACCACGTGCCGTTTACCTGCTGTCGCGTCAGTCCCATGATGATTGTAAGCACCACTGCATATGCCATCGCCGGGATGGCTGCCTGATTAGTAGACATCCATTGGAAGGCATATACTTTCTTTCGCAAGTACACCATCGTTGTTAACATCACAAAGAATACTGACAGCACAAAGCCATTAGCAGTCCACGCAAACGCATCCCACACTACAGGTCCGACGCTAAGCTGGAGCAGCAGACCCGCAACAATAAGGCCTCCACCAATGATGAAGCCTTCTTTCATAGTCCATGGTTTATTCCACATATTATTTTTTCGTCTTTTTTAGGCGGCAAAGATACAAAAAAAATCCCAAAGCAAAGTGGAAATGCCTTGGGATTTATGATTTATTTCACAATCCATTCAAATAGTCCTGCCGAATTGTCGCTGGGTAGTACTACCTCCAGTCGCAGGGCTTTGGTTTTTACTGGGTCGAAGTTGACGGTGCAAGCTGCACCCTTGTCTGTTGGGTAACCATCGGCACCTGTTACAGGATTCCATTTGCCTTGAGCATCCTGATATAGGATGCGCCATGACTGTGGCACACGGCATCCGCCCCAAGGACCATCGTCGTACCAATATACTGTGGCGCTTTGTACTGTGCTCTCCACTGGGAACTCATAGCCCAACCATTCAGTAGAATTGTTCTTGGGCCACCAGTGGGTGTATGGTACGCTACGGTCGTTCTCATCTTTTGGTACCAATCGGTCGTTGATGGCTGAGAGGGCTGGCATCTTTTCGGTTGAGCTGCTTACCTTGCTCTCGCTGGCGAGTGTTGCGGGCTGCGATGGATTGGTGGCATTCAGGTCCTGAGGCAACCATACGCGCATCTTGCCGCTACCACGATGACACCAAGCGTAGTAAGGAATGAGCGTGAGTGTCTGGTCGACAGCCTGCAACTTACCATTCTTGCCGAAGTTAAGTGTCTGGGCATCGGTGATAAGTGTCTGTACGGGTGTGCCGGCAATCTCGATCTTACCTATGCGGAACTGAGGATTCTGATTGACGAGCGCTCCCATTATATCGAAGCTGTTGTCAGGGTGCTCGGCGCAGTAGACCAACGGGCCACGCTCTACGCTTATCATACCACGATCGGCCTCTACCTTATTATTGGCGCGAACAGTACGTGGCTCCATGTCGAAGTGGATTTGCACCTTGTCGCCCTTCTTCCACTTGCGATCGATGGTGTAGTAGCCATCCTCGGTTACTTTTGCTGTCACCTCCTGACCATTTACTTTGATGGTATAGCCTAGGCGCTTGCCATCGGTGTACTGATAGAGGCTGGAAGGAACCACCTGACCACGAACCCAACCAGGGATACGGATCTTCATGGCAAACTGGCCGGCAGCATTCTGGTCTACGCCTACAACGATATCGCCATTCCAAGGATATTCGGTAGTCTGACTCAGACTGACCTTTTTGCCTGCAACGCTGAGATTACTCTTGTTTGAGAGAAACAGGTTGACGTATACATTACGATCCTTAACGGCGTAGATATAGCCAGGCAGTGAAGGGATGAAACGACAGATGTTGCTGGGGCAGCAGGCACAGCCGAACCATGGCTGGCGCTGATGCTGGCCCATCGACTCAAGTGGGTTGGGGTAGAAGAACCCGTTGCCCTCTAGCGATACACCACTGATGAGACCGTTATAAAGCGTGCGCTCCAACACATCGTAATACTTGGACAGGCCATGCAACAGGAACAGACGATAGTTTACATACACATTGCCGATGGCAGCACAGGTCTCGCAGTAGGCGCTCATGTTGGGCAGTTCGTAGTTCTTGCCGAAGGCCTCGCCATTGCTTGTGGCGCCTATACCACCGGTGATGTAGAGTTTCTTGGTGACGATATTATCCCAGATGGCATCGATAGCCTTGATGTAATCCTTGTCGCCGGTGAGCGCTGCCACATCGGCCATACCGGCATACATGTAGGCAGCACGAACGGCATGACCTACGGCCTCGTCCTGCAGCACAACAGGCTTATGGGCCTGAGAGTAGTCGTGCACGATGGTGGTCTTGCCACGATAGTCGAGGAAGAACTTGGCCTCGTCGAGATACTTCTTGTTGCCGGTAACCAGATATAGCTTTGCCAATGCCATCTCTGCTATCTGATGTCCGGGAACTACGCAGGCCTGACCAGGATTGGGGCCCACCTCCTTACATACCACGTCGGCATAGCGGATGGCAATATCGAGAAACTTTCTCGATCCAGTGGCCTGATAGTGAGCGATGGCGCCCTCGACCATGTGACCTAGGTTATAAAGCTCGTGGCTAAGTTCTTCTTCCTTGCTCCAGCGCTTGTCGCCTGCCCACTCATGTGGATGCTGCGGATTCTGGGTGCGTGATGTGTAGAGATAACCATCGGGCTCCTGTGCCGAGGCGATGACATCGAGCACAGAGTCGATATATGCTACCAACTTCTTGTCGGGATAGGTCTGCAGGATATAGCTGGCGCCCTCGATGGTCTTGTAGGGGTCGGTATCGTCGAAAGCCAGTCCGCCAACCTTGAAAACCTTCGAAGGGTCTTTCAGATGCTGGGCTGCATTCGAGAAGTTGGTGTAACGACCAGTCTCCTCGCACTTAGAGAAGGCGAGTGGGATGGTAACTTTGCGACTAGCCTCCAGTCGCTGTCCCCAGAATGTGCCAGGGGTTACTTTTACTGCGGTGAACGGCACTGGGGTAATTGGATAACCGTGTACCGTTTGTTTTTTCTGTGCGCCGGCAGGTAGCAACATAGCCACTCCCAGCGCCATTGTCATGAGTCTCTTCATAAATTATCAATTATCAATTATAACGTCGTCCCAAAGTTTCAGACTGTGCAGATAGCCACTGAACAGCCACTCGCGCTCGGCATTGCGACCTAAAGTGATGTACTGCGATGGCTTTATCAGCAGTTGGATATCCTTTCGGCTGATGATTTGGCCATTGATGGTGACCGTTTCGATGCGACCATCGAAGGTAACAAGGATGTGTTGCCACTCGCCTTCGAGCTGTTTGATGTCCTTATAGCCTGCATCCTCGTACCAGCCATAGTGATTCATCACACCGCAACGTGGTTCTGTACCGTTTACGAGCATTATCTTCTCTAGTTCGTCGTGGGTGGTGGTAAAGTCGGCCACGCACTCGTTGAGTGCCATTTGGGAGTTGAGAACCCAGGCCTCAAGTGTGTAAGGAGCATTGTCGCGCAAGGTGGCTGGCAGGGCAAACGACGACTGGAACACCTGCAGCGAATCGAAACGAAGTGCCTTCTTGCCCTTTATCGTTTCAACGACGCTTGGTGCTGTTAATGTCTCGAAATAGCCGTCCACGCCATGATTCTCGATATAGGGAATGGTATCGCCCGTCTGGAAATCATCGGCAGTAATGCTAACGACAAGGCCACGCTTCTGATTATCGGCTACAGGCAGGCGTACGATATCGTTGTTGGCATCGTATTCTTTCTCAGCCTCTGCTTGCTGCCAGTTGTAGTGGCGCAGGTTGGTGAGTGCGAGCGGCTCTTTGTCGGCCTTGATGGTCTGGCTATATACGGCACTCTTGAATTCGAGTTCTGTGCCTGGCTGCAGAACTAACACATCTTTGCCATTCTGCTGCTGGCGGAATACGGAGCCTGACTTAAGCTTAAAGCTACCACCAAGCATTCCCTCGTTGTTCATCCACTCGCGACCGTTCCAGTCGGCAGGGGTAAGTCCGAGCCACTGCTGAGGTAGGGCATCTTCTGTCTCAGGATATACCTTGATGTTCCAGATGGCACCACCAAAGCCGTTCTTCTGTCCGCCGAGATAGGTCAGTCGCACGTAGCGGGCCTTGGCATTGCCGAAATCTACCATCGGACTGCCTGCCAAGTGGTTCTGGCTCTTATCGGCAAACACCTTCCAGTTTTGTCCGTCGGTAGATGTCTCTATCAGATACTGGTAGAACTGGGTGCCGTATTCAAACTGAGTCATGATTGTCTTGATGGTCTGGGCCTTACCAAGGTCAATCTTCAACCATTCGCTGTCTGTACCTTTGGGGCGCCAGAGTGTACCGTTATTGTCGTCTACGGCATAGGAAGGCTTAAAGTTGTCGTCGTAATAAGATGAGGCTTCAACCTTGCAGCCTAAGGCCAGGTTCCTTGATTTGATGACTGATGGTGCCAACAGGCCTACGCCCTCGTGAGTAGGAGTGATTCTCTTGATAGTACCATCGGGCAGGAACTCCATCTTATCAACACATAACTGGCGATGGAAACCGCGATTTGAGTGGGGATTGTCGTGACGATGATAAACTATGTAGTAGTTGTCGCCCTTCTGCAATACACTATGGTGACCTGGACCGTGAACGGTACCATCGGCATTGGTCTCGAGTATGCATCCTTGGTATTTATAAGGACCAAGCGGCTTATCGCTGGTGGCGTACTGCACACGATAGGTATGATCGTGGCAGGAACCCGATGAGTACATGAAGTAGTACACGCCATTACGCTTTAATACAAATGGGGCTTCAAAGAAATCAGTTACCTCTGTGTTTGGAATCAATCGTGTCTCAGAGAAACTCTTCTTATCGTCATTCAACTTGCCTGCACCACAGCCAAAACCTTTGTATATGCCCCAAGTGCCCCAGTACATATACACGCTACCATCATCATCCACAAAGGTCTGTCCGTCGAGTGTGATTGCGTTGGTTACAAAGCGGTCGGGCACCAGTACGGCATCGCTCTTGCCAAGGACGTTCTTCCATGGTCCGCGAGGCGTATCGCTTACACCCATGTGCAACTGGCAGGGCTGACAATACACCATGTAATACTTGCCATCCTTGGCATCGTGCATCACGTCGGGCGCCCAGATCCAGTGGCTGTCGGGCCAGTTCATCGGCATCAGAGTCCAGTTGCCGAAGTCTTTACTTGTCCACACCTGAGCTGGTCCGAATCCTGCGCCGCTACCATCTGTGGTGGCATATATATAATAGGTGTCGCCGAACTTTTTTACAGTAGGATCGGCAAAGTATCCTGGCAATATGGGATTGCCTGTAAATGGGGCATTATAGGCTTTCTGTTGTGCGCTAATACTAAGCGTACAACAGGCAAGTGCCCCTATAGTCAGTAGTTTCTTCATATCTCGTTTTTACCTTTTTATGAGTTTCACAACGAAGCCTCCGCCGCTGGCCATTCTGATGTTGAGTTTGTCGTTGGTGGAGAGTGTTTTTGATTCTATGCGATAGTCTTCGGCATTGTGGTTTGCGTTGACTCCATCTGTAACGATTGTAGCCTGATATGACTCGCCAGGACGTAGAAAGTCGAGAGATATATCGACTTTCCTTTCGTCCCAGTTCGTTTGTCCGCCTACATACCAGTCGCTACCGTTGCGGCGGGCTGTTATCATATAACTACTAATATATCCTGAAAGGATTCTTGTTTCGTCCCATGTGTCAGGAATCGATGTGATGATGTCTACGCACTCCTGTTCGCGCTCATAGTTGGTTGGCGCATCGCAGAGCATGGTGAATGGTGAGTCGTGCATTACGTAGCAGGCCAACTGATGGCATCGTGTACCCATCGAAACAGGGTTCTGATAGCACTCCACCCAGTTGTGCTTGGTGCCGTTGCGCATGGCACCAGGAGTAAAGTCTACACTTCCTGCCATCATACGGATGAATGGGAATGTTACGTCGTAGCGCGGCATATCGGTTTCCTTCTTGGCCCAGCGGGCTTCCTCCATACCAAACACGCCTTCGTAGTTCAGTATGTTGGGATAAGTGCGGTTCATGCCTGTTGGGGTGTAGAATCCGTGGTAATCTACAAACAACTTGTATTCTGCGCAAGTCTTTGCCAGGCGTTCTGCCATTTCTACAGCCGTCTGGTCGTTGCGGTCCAGAAAGTCTATCTTCCAACCAGCTATGCCCATCTTGGTATATTTTTCGCAAGCCTCTCGCAGATGTTCGTCGAGCACGTTGAATACAGTCCAAAGCACTATGTTTACGCCCTTCTTCTTGCCATAATCTATCAGCTGTTGCAGATCGATGGCGGCAATTGGATTCATTATGTCTGCTTTCGAAGAGTCGTACCAACCTTCGTCGAGCACCACGTATGGGATATGATTTTTGGCGGCAAAGTCTATATAATATAGATAGGTACGCGTGTTGATGCCTGCCTCGAAGTCGACACCTTTTAGATTCCAGTCGTTCCACCAGTCCCATGCCACTTTGCCGGGACGTATCCAACTGGTATCGCCAATCTGATTAGGTGTGGCGAGGGCATAAACCAGGTTGTTTACTGGCATCTCTGTATCCTTTTCGGTGATTGCCATCACTCGCCAAGGGTAAGTCCTGGCGCCTGTCGATTTTGCGATATAATCCTCTGTATCAGCTACATAGGTCATGCCTCGCCATGGGTAGCGGTCCAGAGTCTTGGGATATTTTGCAAAGGCGGCTCTCAGTTTTAGCCCGTCGGCTTTCATGAACATGCCTGGATAGGCGCGCAGGTCGCTCTCGAGTATTGTTACTTTTACTCCGCCGCTCTGGATAGTGGCTGGCAGAAATATGTATTTATCCTTGGCCTTACTTAGCAGCGTTTCGTCGTAGAAGTTCTGAAAGGCCATAGCGAAGGGTTTTTCGTCGTTGGTAGAGTAGGCTAGCCAGGCTTTGCTGTCTTCAGGGAAACAGAAATCGGCCGTCTCGTCGAAGATGACCGTCTGCTTCTTGTTGGTCGTACAGAATCGATAGGCTACCCCTTCATCGTAGGCTCTTATCTGCAGACTAAATCCATCGTTAAGTTTAACATCCATCTGATTGCCTGCGATACGAATCTCCTTTTGCCTGTAAAACGGCGCCTGAATCGTTTCGTTGATGTTTTTGGATTTAACAGAAGCATTTTTTAATCCATCGCGAATGCTTGCCTTTACTGTTACCACTTGCTTTCCATCATGTGAAACTGTGATATTAAGTCCATCATCCACCGTCGCCACATTCTTTCCGTTGGGCGAAGTTACGATGTGGTTCTTGGCTTGTAGCGAACCACATATTATTAATAAGGTGGCGAATGATAAGATACGATTCATCATCATTTTTCGTTAGAGTTTTGATTTCAGGTGCAAAGATAGTAACTTTTGGCAAAACAGAATAAAAATATCGTCTAATCTCAATGTAAAAATAGTCCAAAAGCCCCCATTTTATCCATATTTAGACTATTTTGTTAGTATCTTGGACTATTCTTTCATCCGTTTCCGTTGTTTTTTTGTTATTTTGCCGTCGAAATCAAAACTCTAACGATTACTAACAATAAATAAGTATAATATGAACAAGCTATTGTTATCCGTTATCGGGGTTGCAAGCATCAGTCTTTCGACTGTAGCTCAGACACAGATCCAAGAGGTGCCTTTCACGCAGGTACATCTTAATGATGGTTTCTGGTCGCCTCGTATCGAGATCAATCGTACCGTCAGCATCCCTTCTGCCTTTCATGAGTGTGAGGTGAATGGACGTTTCGACAACTTTGCCATCGCCGCTGGACTCATCAAGGGCGAGCACAAAGGTGACTTCTCGTTCGACGATACCGACCCTTACAAGGTTATCGAAGGTGCCAGCTACTCACTCGCTGTACACTACGATGCCAAACTAGATCATTATCTTGACTCAGTTATCAACATCATCGCCAAGGCTCAGGAACCAGATGGTTACCTGACTACGTGTGTTACTAATAAATGTACGCGCCTGAGTGGATGGTGGGGAACCCACAAGTGGGAGAAGATTAACTCGCACGAACTCTACAACTCAGGTCACCTTATCGAGAGTGCCGTAGCCCACTATCGTGCTACCGGCAAGAGGACCTTCTTGAATGTGGCCATCAAGAATGCCGACTTGGTTTGCAAGACGTTTGGACCAAACGAAGGTCAGATTCATCGTCCAGGCGGACATCCCATCATCGAGATGGCACTCTGTAAGCTGTATAAGGTAACTGGCAACAAGAAATATCTGGAAGGCGCCAAGTATTTTGTGGACGAGACGGGGCGTTGTACCGATGGTCATCGCCCTTCAGAGTATTCGCAGGACCACATGCCTATCCTGCAGCAGCAGGAGATTGTAGGTCATGCCGTACGTGCTGGTTATCTGTATAGTGGTGTGGCAGATGTAGCTGCTCTTACTGGCGACAAGGCTTATTTCGAAGCTTTGAAACGTATCTGGGAGAACATGTCGAGCAAGAAACTGTTTATTACAGGTGGTATCGGCAGCCGTCCTCAGGGCGAGGGCTTCGGTCCTAACTACGAATTGTTTAACCACACAGCTTATTGCGAGACATGTGCTGCTATCGCCAATGTTTACTGGAACTACCGTATGTTCCTGGCTACTGGCGAAAGCAAGTATATCGACGTTTGCGAGCGTGCACTATATAATAATGTGTTGAGTGGCGTATCGCTGAGCGGCGATAAGTTCTTCTACGACAATGTATTGGAGAGCGATGGCGAGCACGAACGTCAGAAGTGGTTCGGCTGTGCCTGCTGTCCAGGCAACATTACCCGTTTTGTAGCTTCAGTTCCAGGTTATATGTACGCTCAGCAGGGTAGGGATATCTATGTAAACCTGTATGCTCAGGGCAAAGCTAAGATTGGTAAGGTAGAACTGGAGCAGACTACCGACTATCCATGGGATGGCAGGATAAGTATCAAGGTAGCAAAGGGCGCTGGCAAGTTTGCCATCAAACTTCGCATTCCATCATGGCTGAAGACTTCTCCAACGAATAACTCTCTCTATAAATATAACGATGCAGCCCCAGTCTACGCTATTACTGTTAATGGCGTGAAGGTGGCTGCAGATGGTGGCGACTATGCTACTATCCAGCGCAACTGGAAGAAAGGTGATGTCATCGAGATCGACTTCCCCATGAACGTTCGTCGCATCGTAGCTAACGATAATGCTGAAGATAATCGTGGCAAGGTAGCTTTGGAGCGCGGTCCTATCGTGTTCTGTCTCGAAGGTTCTGATCAGGCCGATGGTAAGGTGTTTAATAAGTACATCCTTAACTCTGCAAATATCAGTGCCCGCTACGATGCAAGCATGCTGAATGGCGTGATGACCTTGAGCGGTGATGCAAAGGAACTGCAGCAGGATGGAACTGTGAAGGATGTAAGATTCCGTGCTATTCCTTATTCTACATGGAACAATCGTGGCCCACAGCAGATGGAAATCTGGGTTGCCAATACCCCAACAAAGGCTGTTGCCACACCTCTGCCTACTATCGCCAGCAAGGCGCAGACCTTCTCTAATCGCGGTCCTATCCAGAACGATGCACCTGAGACAGCCCCCGTTGACTCATGGGCCGGTGGTGTGAACGATCAGTGGGAACCCAAACGCTCCTCCGATATATCTAAACCTTACCATTACTGGTGGCTGAAACAAGGAACCACCGAAGCTATCAGCTACCAGTTTGATAAGGAGTACGATGTGTCTAACGTTCAGGTTTATTGGCTCGAATTCGATCATTACGATGGCGACTTCCGCACCCCAGAATCGTGGGCACTCTACTATAAGGATGCCAACGGCGAGTGGCAAGAGGTAGAAGGCCACAGTCCTTATACCGTACAGAAAGACTGCTACAACAGTGTGGATTTCAAACCCGTACGCACTACTGGACTGAAAATTCTGGCCAAACTTCGTAAGGGAGAATCGGGTGGCGTACTCGAATGGAAAGTGAATAAATAATCCTAATAAAATCATTAAACCTAAAAACAAATTGGTATGAACAAACATTTCTTATGTTTACTTCTGTTGGGTGGAGCTCTTGGAGCTAATGCCGCAGAAAGTACATTGCCAGCCGTTGCTGCAGCTCTTGGACAAAGCCAAGCGAAACAAGTTTCGAATCCTCAGCAAGGTGTGAATGTGAAAGGTGTTGTCAAGGACGCCAAGGGTGAGCCGATAATCGGCGCCACGGTAACCGAGAAGGGCACCAAAAATGCAACCGTTACCGATTTCGACGGTAACTACTCTCTTAATGTATCGAGCCGCAATACTGTGCTCGTAATTACTTACATCGGCTACAACACTCAGGAAGTGAAAGCCGGTAGCGATGTAACTCTCGAGGAAGACAATGCACTACTGAACGAAGTGGTTGTCATCGGTTATGGCACTCAGCGTAAGGGCGACATCACCTCTGCTGTTGCCTCTGTAAAAGCTGAGGATTTCAATGCTGGTAAGATCGGCGATGCTGCCGAACTGGTGAAAGGAAAAATTGCCGGTCTGACGGTTATTAACTCAAGCGGTAGCCCAACTGCAACATCATCAATCCGTCTTCGTGGTATAACAACACTGGTGGGCAGTCTGACCCCACTTATCCTTGTTGATGGTATTGAGGGCGACCTGACCACTGTCGCTGCAGAGAATATCGCATCCATCGACGTACTTAAGGATGCATCAGCCGCAGCTATCTATGGTACACGTGGTGCCAATGGTGTCATCATAATTACCACTAAAGGTGGAAAACGTGACACACAGGCACAGGTATCTTACAATGGATATGTAACATTCTCTAATTGGACTAAGAAAGCTGATTTCATGGATTCACATGATGTAATCTATGGTAAGACACAGCAGGAATACCTGGGCTACGACACTGACTGGTTGAAAGCCATTACCCGCAAGGCTGGTTTCAAGCACAATCATGATATCAATATCAGTGGTGGTTCAAGGAATGCTACTTATGCAGCTAATGTATCGTATAGTAAGGAAGAAGGTGTCATTCGCAATACTGATAACGAGAACTTTAAGATGCAGCTCGACTACACCCAGTATGTATGGAATGATGTGCTGAAGTTCAACTTTAATGCTCTGGTAACTCGTCAGAAGTATACTAACACCGATGCAAGCTATGCTTATCGCCAGGCAGTTATCCATAATCCTTCTGAACCTGTGTATAATGAGGACGGCAGCTACTATGAGAACTTCAATAAGTTGCAGTACTATAACCCAATTGAATTGCAAAACGAAGCATACGGAAATACCCGTAACCGTTTCTCACAGTTGGTTGGTAATGTAACCTTGGAACCCATCAAGGGTTGGAAGACCAACCTGATGATTTCATGGGGTGAGGGTGCCAACGATAGCGAGAACTGGACATCGCCAACTCATTACTCTATCGTTCGTCAGGGATACAACGGTTCTGCATCTAAGAGCTATGGCACTTATGTCAACAAGAACCTTGAGTTGACCTCACGCTATGATGCACAGTGGGGCGAGCATCGTTTTAATGGTATCGTGGGTTATAGCTACCTCTATAATGAGTACGATGGATTCAATGCCAGCAATACCGATTTCTCTACTACTGCATTCTTGTGGAACAACCTTGGTAATGGTTCATTCCTGACCGACAAGGATCACCATGCATCTATGGGCAGCTATAGAAATGATAATAAACTCGTAGGTTTCTTCGGACGTGTAAGTTATGGTTATGCCGATAAGTACAACGCACTTGTCAGCATCCGTCATGAGGGATCTTCTAAGTTTGGTGAAAATCACAAGTGGGCTACATTCCCATCTGTTTCTCTTGGTTGGAACATCATGAACGAGGAGTTTATGAAGAGTACCAAGAACTGGCTCGACAATCTGCGCCTCCGTGTTGGTTATGGTGTTACAGGTATCACACCAAGCTCTTCTTATCTGGCACAGAACATCTATAACTTTGCCGAATATGGCGATGTGATGTCGATGGACGGCAAGTGGATCAAAACCCTTGAGGTTGGGCAGAACCCCAACCCCGACTTGAAGTGGGAGGTAACAAAGGAGTGGAACTTCGGTCTCGACTATGGTTTCCTGAACGGACGTATTCACGGTACACTCGACTTCTATATCAAGACCACCAACGATCTGCTCTTCTGGTATAATGTGCCAATGCCACCAAACCTCTATAGCCAGACATTGGTTAACGTGGGTGACATGCGTAACACAGGTGTTGAGTTTATGATCGAGGCCATTCCTGTTCAGACAAAGGACTTCGAGTGGACTACCACACTGACTGCTTCGCATAACAAGAACAAGCTGTTCAAGTTGAGCAATGATCTCTATGAGACAGATAACTTCCAGGAACTCTGGCCGTCAGCCGGCAGCTGGGATCCTATCTCTGTTACCACCCACTGTATGGAGGTAGGCGAGACACTTGGCGACTTCTGGGGACTTAAGTTCGTGGGTTACGACAAGGACGGCTTTGCACTTGTTGAGGCTAGCGATGGTAACGGTGGATGGACCGTTAAGCAGTTCAACGGCAATCTGAATGTGAAAGAGAACCGTCAGCGCTTAGGAAACGGTGCACCAAAGGTTATCCTCGGATGGGGCAACACCTTCAAATATAAGGACTTTGATTTGAGCATGCAGTTCACCAGCCAGTTGGGCTATAAGATTCTGAACGCACAGCGTGCCTTCTACGAGAACAACTCTATTGCCTACAATCGTTTGAAGAGTGCAGCCGACCTGCATCCTGCCATCAATACCGACGGCACACCATATATCGACCCAGAGACAGGCGAGCAGAAGATGGTAACTCTCTCTCCCGCCATGAAGCAGGGTATTTGGAGCGATCATCTGGAGAATGGCGACTTCTTGAAGCTAACAAATCTGACTCTTGGTTACACTTTTGTGCCAAAGGGAGTTGTCGGCAACTATATTAAGAAGGCTCGTATCTATGCCAACGCCACAAACCTGTTCTGTATCACGGGTTACTCAGGTCTGGATCCTGAGGTTGATAACAACTTCATGACACCAGGTCTTGACTACCGCGACAAGTATCCTACTACTCGCAGCTTTACTGTAGGTTTATCACTTAACTTCTAAAAACGAGACAGCAATATGAAAAAGATATTCAACAAGGTTCTGATTGCCTTTGCAGCAGGAAGCATCAGCCTTTCATCATGCACAAATCTTGATGAGACACTATATAGCGATCTCAACGAGAGCAACATTGACCTCTCTAACGAGACCGACCTCTCACTGCTGCTCGGTGCATCAACAGCACAATATCGTTATTTGGTAGAAGACTGGTTTGGCATGTTCCATCTTCTGGAGGAATGCTCTGACCAATATATGGTTCCTGCTCGTGTTGGTGTGGGCTGGGGAGATGCTTATATCAACCTGCATCGTCATAACTGGAGTCCATCGGTTGATCAGATTTACAATCCCTGGCAGATTGCTTATCGTGGTATAGGCTATGCCAACAAGGTAATCGATGCTATCGATCCTGCTAACGAGTCGACAAAGAAGAGTCTTGCTCATGCACGCTTCTTCCGTGCTATGTTCTACTATCATCTCTTTGATATGTTCCGCAACATTCCTCTACAGACCACTCAGAACGTACCCGCAGGCTATCTGCCACAGCAGGTTTCGCCCGAGGAAATGTTCAAGTTCCTCGTCGACGAGTTTACCTTTGCTAAGGAGAACTTCGGCGATGATGATTTCTATGGTTATGGCAACAAGTACGCTGCATCGATGGCGCTTGCCAAGCTATACCTGAATCAGAACGTGTATCTGGGCACCAGTGGCAACGATGGCTTCCAGAAGTGTCTCGACGAGGTGAATTACATTATCAATAGCGGCAAATACAGTCTTGCTCCTACTTATAAGGAGTGCTTTGCCGAGGATCTTTCAAGCAATCCAGAGATTATCTTCGTAATACCAGGCGACCGTACCCATACTGTTCAGTTCGGTCTGCAGAGTTACTGTTTCCCACAGTCGGGTATTGAGGCCTACGGTTCTACTGCGCCTGGTTATAACGGTAGCTGTGCTATTCCTCAGTGGATTCGTACATACGATGAGGCCGATGGTCGTCTGGCTGATACATGGGCTGGTGGTCCACAGTACCATGCTACTAAGCAGGGTGATAAGTATATTCCAAACTCTGATACCAGCAACCCCATTAAGTTTGAGGCTGACGACTGGAGTGGTACAGGTATCCTTACCTATAACCTGAACGTGCACTCTATCGACAATCCCGGTGCTTACCAGCAGGAAGGCTATCGTCTGCATAAGTACGAGATTGTAGGTGGTACAGACGATGGTACTACTTCGGATGATTTTCCCGTATTCCGTTATGCCGATGTGCTGATGATGAAGGCAGAGTGTCTGCTCCGCTTAGGTCAGAACAAGGATGAAGCTGCCTCGCTGGTAACACAGGTTCGTCAGCGCAGCTTTAGCTCAGCAGCTAAGGCCACACGTACAGTATCCGATCTTGAGGGAGGTTCTGTTTATGCTTACGGACACGATGAGTATACTGTGCCCGAAGGTGCAACGGCTGGCTACAACGATTGGTCTACTCACGTAACAACTTACGAAGGTGGTGCTGATATTGAACTTGGTGGTCTGCTCGACGACCTGGGCTGGGAGTTCTGCTGTGAACTTCATCGTCGTCAGGACTTGATTCGTTTCAAGATGGCAGATGGCCGTAGTGTGTGGAATGGCAAGTCGTGGTTCTGTAAGGATGCTACTTCGGAGACAACATATACCATATTCTCTATTCCTGATGAGGTGATGAAGTCGAATGTAGATATGAAACAGAATCCTGGCTATGCAGGAGCAAAGTAAGAATTGAAGAATTAAAGATGATTGAAAAATTGGTAATTATGAAAAAGCTATCATATATCGCAAGTGCCTTGCTGCTGTTTGCTTCTGTAAGCCTGTTCAGCAGCTGTGGTGACAACGAGAATTTCTGGGGCATTCATACTCTGACTGACGATGAGTTGGCAGAGATGGCCCGTCAGGACTCTATCAAGCAGGCTCAGCGTGAGCGTATCGATGCTGATCTCATTCTGGAGTATACTGTTGAATTCTATATGAGTGAAAACTCTTACGATGGTGCACCTGTCAAGATTGATATGGATGCTATTGCACAGGAGTTCGGCGTAGATAAGAATGCTTTGGGTAAAGCTCTTAACGGCGATGGCGGCATTGACGTCACTGGTTTTGCCATCGAAGGTTCTACCCATGCCGACAATATGACCTCTTCTAACTCAGGTGCCTACTGGGGCCACTGGTGGGACAAAGACGGAAACGTGAAGAACTGGGGTGAGGATGCAATGGTCTTCGCAGAGTTCTATTATGATGAGGAGAAGGGTGAGGGAACCTTCAACGTAGGTCAGTATCCAGGTCATCTGGTGGCTAATCAGGAGGTAAAGTTCATCGAGGCCATGAAGTATCAGGACAAGCGTGTGGCTATCGTCATCACTGCTATTGCCCGTGAGCGCGGCGAGGTTCAGGGTGGCATCGTTGGCACTCAGGAACTCACACTCGCTACAGCTCCTAATGACGCTTACGCTACTGTACCAGTTCCAGGATTTGATGCAGCTAAGGTTCTGAGCGACCTTGGTGCTGGCTCTTGGAGCGATGTAAGTTGGGTATCTACCAATGCAGAAGGTGGCTACGAGCAGGAGTACAATGCAGATCCTGCACCTGGTTTCTGGTACGACAAACTTGGTTTCAAGGGAGCTTGGGGCGACAATGCCAGCGTTTTTGTTCTCTTCAATGCCGACGAGCAGGCTATCCTCGTAGGTCAGATGCCAGGTCAGATGACTGCCGGTAGCAGTGTTGATGTAGAGTTCGATGCAATGTATGGTGATAAGATTGAGAAGATCATTATCCATGTAGTGATTTCTTCCTATCAGGATCCTGAGACGGCTCCAGAAGGTGAACCTGCTTCTATCGAGAAAGACATCACTCTGACAAAGACATACGATGCTGATTGGGGAGCAACAGAAGAACTCGACGTGAAGGAAGAACTGCGCCAGGCCTTCAAAATGACTACCTATCAGATTTTCTCAGCCCTAAAGAGCGGTGAAATGAAGATGTGGGTAAATGAGATAGGTAACATGGCTAACGAGGAGACTGGTGCTCCTGCCTACACCGGTGAGGCTCCAGGTTGGTGGCTCAATGCTGAGGGCGCTCCTGTAGCTTGGGGTGCTGAGGCTGTAGCCTATGTTTTCTTAGGTATCTCTGAGGAGTCGCTGGCATTCTATGGTGGCAACCATCCCGACAACTGTACGCCTGCCGGTGCAAACATCAAGACCAAGTACATCATCGAGTACAAAGGAACAACTGCAACCTATAATATCACCTTCGATATCAAGGCTGCTGGTGCACGTAAAATGTAAATGAATACGATTATGAAAAAAAATGTGTTTAAACACTTCTTTCTGCTTGCAGCAATGTTCACCATTGCTGCATGCAGCAGTGATGATGAAATAACCTATCTGACACCTACGGTGGCTGAGACCGAGATTGACGTGGAGTCGGATGTCACATTCTATGCTACTACGGTAGCTTCGCGTCAGGTTTGGAGTGCCACTGTAGAGAGCGGGGGTGAATGGTTGAAACTCATCAGCGCAAAGGGCGTGGGCGGTACAGCCGAGAAACTTAGTTTCGAGATGACTCGCAACACCACAAAGAGTCCTCGTCAGGCCCTTATCAACGTAGCGTGTGGTACAGCTTCTACTCAACTGAAGGTGACACAGGGACCTTCGGCTATTGAGATAATGGACGAGAGCGACGTGCCCAATTTCAACAGATACTACAAACCTCAGGAATTCGGTTCGATGGATATGCTCCGCAACGACTCTAAGTGGTCATTCTATCGCTACAAGCAGAGCAATCACTTCTTTGTGTTCTGGGAGGCTGGTTTCGGCGACGATCCTAATGCCGAATCTGTACCTGCAAATCTGCGTGTAGATATCGACGACTTGTTGGAAAAGGCTGAGCAGTTCTATAAGACCAATATCGACCGTCTTGGTATGGTGGTAACTGGTCAGGGTAAGAGTTACCTCGACGACTACAAGATGGAGATCTATCTGCTCTACCAGACAGAATGGCTTGCCACTGGTTCTGGCTACGACAATGTGATAGGTGCCCTCTGGGTTAACCCATCTACCTGTCAGCCTGTAGGCTCTACTATAGCTCACGAGATTGGACACTCTTTCCAGTATCAGACCTACTGCGACAATGTGCGCAATGGTGCTGCCAACGACTTTAAGTCAGGTTTCCGTTATGGTTACGAGGGTTCGAACGGTGGATGTGGATTCTGGGAGCAGTGCGCTCAGTGGCAGTCGTATCAGGACTATCCTGAGCAGGCCATCAGCGGTGGTTGGAACGATGTGTGGTACGGACAGTGCCATCGTCATTTCGAGCACGAGTGGCAGCGCTATGCCTCTTACTTCCTGCAGTACTACTGGACAGACAAACACGGTGACAAGACACTGGGTCGCATCTGGAACGAGTCGAAGTATCCAGAGGATGCATCGCAGGCATATATGCGCATCTTCGGCGTCAGCTACGACGACTACAAGAAGGAACTCTTTGCATATGCTCAGCGCTGCATAAGCTTCGACTTTGCAGGTATACGCAATCAGTTTACTACACAGAACGAACTCTATAAGACATCGCTCTATACACAGGACGGTTACTATCAGATAAGCTACGAGCAGTGCCCACAGCCTACCGGATTCAACTTTATAAAGCTCGACGTACCCGTTGTTGGTACTAAGGTGAAGGTACAGATGGAGAATGTGGCTCCTGGCAGCAAACTTCCTGATGGTGATCCAGGTAATCAGGTTGATGGCGACTTCAAGGTGGTTGGCAACACGGCTACATATAATAATGTAGGTAACGACCAGGCGCTGGCTTACGGTTTCGTAGCACTGAAGGAGGACGGCTCTCGTGACTATAGCGCGATGAACTACACCGATGCTATTGGTGAGGGCGAATATACTGTACCTGTAGGTACCAAGTATCTCTATCTCGTAGTACAGGGATCTCCTAAGAGCTACCACCAGTGTCCTTGGGATGAGAAGGAAGAGACTGATATGCAGTGTCCTTATCGCTTCAAGATTAGCGGTACTGACCTCTTTGGCAACTTCTCTATCGACGAAACGAAGGATCCTACAGATGTGGAATTTTCGTATGACCTGAATTGTAATGCAGCTTCAGCCGACTATGTACAGGGCACCATCCAGATATCAGGCAACGAACTTAAGAAACTGGCTCAGGCCTTTGTAATGCAGCCTTCGGTATTAAGTGGTGCTATACTGCCTATTGCAGCAAACACAACTGTAGAGCTAGCTGAGGGCAAGATAGCTCTTGGATTGCTCCAGCCTGGCGGAAGCATCAATTACACCTATACCGCCAATGCCGGTTTCTACTGCAAGGCCGACGGTTCACAGGGCTCATGGGGTGACAACGACCCGCTCTGGTTCGAGTACGACAAGGACAGCTTTATCCTGACCTATGGTCACAAGCCGGGTTGCTCAGTCGCTGGTACTAAGTACACTATCAAACCAGTACTGGTGTATACCAAAGGTGGAAAGCAGTATAAAGCTACGTTCACACTGAATATGCAATTCTAATTTTTCGATAAGCTAAGATGAAGAAGTTTTTTCTTTCGGGTCTGACAGTGCTGTTTATGGTTGCCTGTTCGTCGGAAAGCGATGAAGTTTGCTGCCAAGTATCGAGTGGCAAAGATGCAGATTACAACGGATGGACAGCAGGCTGTCGACTCGAAAGAGAAAACCGATTATCGCAATTGTACGATTAAAATAGAGAGTGATACGGCAGCATGGAACTACGAGGGCCGTGGGTTAAACTGATATGAAACGAATAATACTATTGGCATCGTGCGTATTTGCAAGCTATACAGCATTGCACGCCCAGAAGAAGATATACATCCCTGAGGACCTGCGAAAGATGGATTTGCAGGCTGATACCTCACAGTGGTCGTTTAAACGTAGTATCGAGACCGATGACTTGATATTGATGTGGGAGCGAGGTTTTGGCAGCGATACAAGCAATCCGCCGATGCTTGAGGGCAAACCTATGAGTTTCAACCTCACTAATTTACGTGACCGTGTACAGGAGTTCTATCATTTTTTCCGTGATACATTGGCTTTTACCCGACCAGGGTCGAAAGCCGATAAATACAAGATGATGGTGATGGTTAATTACTCGCTCGACGGTACGGCCTATGGTGGCACCTACGATAACTTTATTGGTGCTCTCTGGGTGGCTCCCAATCGCATACAGGACACTAAGATGAACTGTATGGCTCACGAACTGGGACACTCGTTCCAGCTACAGATACCTGCCGATAGTGTAGGCGACGCATGGGGAGGCTCAGGTTTCTTCGAGATGACATCGCAGTGGATGCTGTGGCAGGTAAATCCCGACTGGCTCACTGACGAGAATTACCATTTCGAGGCATTCAAGCAGCTCACCCACAAGGCCTATCTGCATCTCGATAATATCTATCACTCGCCCTTTGTTATCCAGTGGTGGAGCGATTTGCACGGGCGCAAGTCGATAGCCGAACTGTATCGTCAGGGTAGGATAGGCGAGGATCCTGTGATGACCTATAAGCGCATGTACAATATGAGTCAAAAGCAGTTCTGCGACGAGATGTTCCGCGGCTATCAGCATCTGGTAAACTTCGATTTCAACCATGCACGTAAAGAGACCCGCCAATATGCCTGCACATTCGATACCGAACTTGAAGGCGGAAAGTGGCTGCGCCCCAAAAACTATCCTGAGGAATACGGATTCAACGCCATCAAACTAGATGATAAGGTAAACCTTAATGCCAGAAAGTTCAGACTGAATTTACAGGGCGATAACCTGCGTTATGGTTTTGTAGGCATAACTACCGATGGCCAGTCGGTATATAGCAATGTGAATGCCACAGAGTTCGTCGTACCAAAATCAAAACGCCTTTCTCACCTCTATCTCATTGTGATGGGAGCTCCTTTGCAGCACCATCAGATACCGATGCCTACCGACGAAAATTATAAAAATCCACAAAATCTTTTGGTGTTTCCATATAGTTTTCGTATTTTTGCCACCCGATGAGAAATATATTGCTACTGATGGTGTGTTTGCTTGGTATTCTGACTTCAGAAGCCAAAGCCGACTATAGTTTCCGCAATCTGACCATGAACGATGGTTTAACGGCTAACGCAGTACGCAATATAGTTCAAGATAAGAATGGTTACATCTGGTTTGGTACCGACAATGGCTTATGTCGTTATAACGGTAGGCAAATGGTTCCTTTCCGTATTGCAGAACTCGGCATCAATCAGTATATCTCAGCCCTGCTATCATCCGAAAACGGTTTGTATGTTGGCACTGATAAAGGCGTTTTCTTTATCAATTTCGAACTTCAAAAGTACGAGAGGCTATCTATGGATATTAATTCCACGGTGACTTATCTCTCGTTCGATAAGGATGGTGCATTGTGGGTGTCTGTAATGGGGCAGGGAGTTTGGCAGTATGTGTTTAAAACTGGTCAGACAAAGCATTACGACATTAATGAAATACAGAATGCTGTGGCTCAGGTGTTGGTAGACAACAGTAACCAGGTGTGGGCTGTAACCAACTGGGCAACGCCATCAGTTTATCGCCTGAACCGTTTGCATAATCAGTTTGAACCGGTTAGTATTAGTTTTCCTTCCATGTATAACTCGCTCCGCATGCTACAAACCAAAGATGGTAGGATGTGGCTTGGAACGTGGGAGCAGGGGCTGTTGCTGATGCATAGCGACGGTCGGGTAGAGCAGGTGCTTAATCCGCAATCGTCGAAGGTAGGCTGGCACATACATACCCTGTATGAACAGACCGATGGGAACATCTGTATAGGTTGCGACGATGGTATGATAATACTGAATACCAAAACGCGGGAGTGGCAAAAGTATGGCGATCGATTTGTGTATGCCATCACTACCGATACCGAGGGCGGCATGTGGATAGGTACATTCTATAACGGTGTGAGATATGTCTCGCCTGTAGGCAAGCGATTTGACGGCTTTTCGATGGCCGATGGGCTTACAGGCAATGTTATTTCGCGCTTTTGCGAGGACCGTCAGGGGCGTGTGTGGGTTGGTAGCGACGATGGCGGACTGATGTGCTACTCGCCTAAGGAGCAACGTTTTGTCGGCTATCCTCATCAGGATGTGTTGTCAAAGCGCAATGTGCATGCTCTTACTCTTGATAGCGATAATAACCTGTGGATAGGCACATATACCGATGGCGTAATGGTATTAAACCTGGCAACTGGCCGACTGCGACAATACACACAGACATCGGCTGTTAATAGTTTGGATAACTCCAGTTCCTATGCCATTCATCTCGATAAGCATGACCGTATATGGGTGGCTACGATGGAGGGCTTGAATCTCTACGATAAGAAGCAGGATGCGTTTGTGCGTATAGGCAAGACCCACGCCATCACCATCGATATCGATGAGGATAAGGAGGGTAACCTGTGGCTTGCTTCGCAGGGCGAAGGCCTGTGGCTTTATAACAGCAAAAGCCGTAAGCTAAAGAACTATCGTACTGAAGATGCCACTGATGTCGCGGCTTTGCCCGATAATCAGGTTAACTGCTGTATGATTGATCAGAGTGGCAAAATGTGGATAGGTACATTTGCCGGTCTATGCGTGTACGATAAGCAGCATGATAACTTCCGTCGTATCCCGCTAGATGTGCCCAGCCAGAATATTCTCAGTGTGATTGAGGATAACGGAGCTTTGTGGATTGCAACCGACAGAGGCATTGTAAAGTATGCACCTGAAGAGGGAGTACAGCGGTTTACGCTACACGACGGTCTGGTTTGCGAGCAGTTCCAACCCAACAGCGGGATGAAAGCTAGCGACGGGCGCGTTTATTTCGGAACAACAAACGGATTCAACAGCTTCTATCCCTTCCAAATTAAGGCCAACAGCGTGATGCCTCCAGTATATGTTACTTCACTAGAGATACTGAATCGCGAGGAGCGAAATGCCGAAGGGCAGCCCATCGACCTGACACTGGCCAAGGAGATTACCATTGGCTATAGCGACTCGAAGATGATTACCTTGTCGTTTGCATCGCTTAGCTATTGCTCGCCCGAGAAGATACAGTATGCCTATATGCTCGAGGGTTTCGACCGCGATTGGAACTACGTGGGTAATCAGAATCGCGCCACCTATACCAATCTGCCTGCAGGCACCTATACCTTCCGCGTAAAAGCCACCAACAACGATGGTATCTGGTCGGACAACGAGGCTGAACTCAAAATAATAGTGGAGCCACCGTTCTGGTGGAGTTGGTATGCTAAACTATTCTATCTGTTACTTATGGTAGCCGTCGTTTACTATTATGTGCAGATGCGACTTAAACGAGCCGAGCGCCAGCACCAGCATGAATTGCAGCTATTGAACGAACAGAAAGAGAAAGAGGTACGCGAGGCACGACTGAACTTCTTTACGATGATTGCCCACGAGATTCGTACCCCGGTGTCGCTGATTATCGGCCCCTTGGAGAAATTGATGAAGCAAGGCTCCCCAACGGCCGACTTGAAGGTTATCGACCGCAATGCCCACCGCCTGCTGGAGTTGGTAAACCAGTTGCTCGACTTCCGCAAGGTAGAACAGCAGAGCCTGGTAATGCACTTTGCCCCGCACAATATCTACCAGTTGATGGTGTCGGTTAGCGAGCGTTTTGCACCCACCTTCGAGCAGAATGGTAAACAGTTCACTGTCATCTATCCCGATGAGCACTTCACTGCCATTGTCGACAAAGAGGCTATCATTAAGACCGTCAGCAACTTGCTTGCCAATGCTAATAAATACACCAAAAATCAAGTGCAACTATCGTGTGTCGAAGATTCTGATGGCGAGCAATTCCGCATCAGCGTGAGCGATAATGGTGTGGGTATCCGCGAGGAGGATCGCCAGCGCATCTTCCAACCTTTCTTCCAGGCCGAGGGTAATAAGCCTGGTACTGGCATAGGACTGAACATAGTGAAGAATATCGTCGATCAGCACCACGGCGATATTAGTGTAGAGTCAGAATTAGGCGTAGGCAGTACCTTCACCATTGTTCTGCCCGTAAGCCAGACAGAAACAGAAAATATTGAGCCCGAAAAGTCGTCAGCCCCCACGATCATCGACGATCACTCCGCCCCAGCCCTGTCACTCGACACTGCTATTCACCATCACCCTTCACCTATTACCCAACACCAGACTATGTTAATTGTCGACGACTCTGAAGATATGCGCCAGTTCCTCGAAAGCAGCTTCAGTGATAATTATGCCATCGTGACCGCGGGCGATGGTATCGAGGCACTCCACCTGTTGCAACAGCGTCAGATAAGCATCATCATTAGCGATTGGATGATGCCACGAATGGATGGTGCCGAATTCTGTCGTCGCGTACGTCAGAATCCGCTCACAAGTCATATTCCTTTTGTGATGCTTACTGCCAAGACCGACGACGATTCTAAGGTAGAGGGTATGGACGTTGGTGCCGATACTTACATCGAAAAGCCTTTCTCGGTGCAGTATCTCGAAGCCTGTATCCGCAACATCCTGCAAATACGTCGCCAGCTGATGGAGAAATTCTCTACTCAGCCGCTTCAACCCGTTACCGAGATAGCGCAGAACCCTACCGACAACGAGTTCCTCACCAAGATGAACCGTATTATTGAGGAGAACTTCTCCAATTCTGAATTAAATGTTGATTTCCTCGCTGAGCGTCTCAATATCAGTCGTAGCGGTCTGTTTGCAAAAATCAAGACTCTGGCCGATGTAACGCCCTGCGAGATGATACAGATTGTGCGCCTGAAGCGTGCCGCCCAACTGCTGCACGAGGGTGGACACATGGTTAGCGAGGTGGGATATATGGTAGGATTCTCCAATCCCTCATATTTCTCAAAGTGCTTCCAAAAGCAATTCGGCATCCGTCCTGCCGATTATATGAAAAAAAACAAATGAAAAATAATAATGATTAGATGTATGATGCTGGTAGCAGCCGCCATGATGGCTGCAACGAGCCTGCAGGCTCAGACGGAGCGCTCTGATGAGTTCAGAGCCAAGTATGAACTGAAAGAGGTTGTGGTGATGAGTCGCCACAATATCCGCTCGCCGCTGACGTCGGGAGGCGCAGCCTATATGCGAGTGACACCTTATGAATGGTTTAAGTGGTCATCGCCCAGCAGCCAGCTGTCGCTGCGCGGGGGTGTGCTCGAGACCGAGATGGGGCAGTTCTTCCGTAAATGGATAGTAAGCACAGGTCTGTTGCCCGACAACTACCGTCCGGAGGGCGACGAGGTGCTGTTCTATGCCAACTCGCGCCAGCGCACGTTTGCCACGGCGAAGTATTTCTCGGCCGGATTCCTGCCTTATGCCAACGTGGAAATCCAGCATAAGTACGACGAGGACGTAATGGACCCTGTGTTTAAGCCCCAGTTTACTAAGATGAACGATGAGTACCGTCAGCAGATTATCGCTGAGATGAATGCGATGCACGGCGGTCCGAAGGCCTGGATGCAGAGCGTGCAGCCCACGCTATCGCTGATGGAGCAGGTGCTCGACATGGCACACTCGCCCGCTGCGCAGAACGACACTACGCACTTCTGGTATGATGATATTCAGTTTAAATTGGAGAAGGGCGACGAGCCTAGGATGACTGGTGGCTATACACTGGCCAACAGTGTGGCCGATGCCCTGGTGCTGCAGTGCTACGAGAGCGAGGATATGGCTGCCTTTGGTCACGAACTATCCGAGGAGCAATGGCGTGACATATGCCGTGTAAAGGAGGTGTACGACGCTCTGCTCTTCACCATCCACAGCGCTGCCGTAAATCTGGCTTATCCGCTGGTGAGTCGCATCCGCGAGGAACTGCACCACGACGGACGAAAGTTCACATTCCTCTGTGGCCACGACAGCAATCTGGCCAGCATCAGCGCTGCTCTGCGCCTGAACCTACCTGAAACGGAGAATGCGTTTGAGGTGCGCACGCCCATCGGCTCGAAGCTGGTGTTCGAGAAATGGAGCGACGGCAGCGACGACTATGTAGCCATCAATCTGGTATATCCCAAATACCGTCAGATGCATGCCCGTGCGCTGCTCTCGACAGAAGAGCCACCAATGGTTCAGCCAGTCACCATCGAAGGACTGACGGCCAACAGCGAGGGACTCTACCGTCTGGCCGATCTCGATGCCCGTATGGCAGGTGCGATGGCCGAATATGATGCCATCGAGGATGCACCGACTGGAGTGACCGCAGCCACTCGTACTGTCGCCACCGATGAAGGTCATTTCTACACGCTGAATGGAGCAGTAGCCAATGCCTCTACTCGTGGTATTTTGATTGGAAACGGTAAAAAGACTATCAGATAATCATGATAGTCTCATTATCTTGGTGGGGCAGGCCAGGGTGCACTTGCCGCACTTTATACAGTCGGGGTGCATGTATCCGGCCGCGTCGCCACGAGGACATACATTTCCGCACCACCAGCGACCCTTATAGATGCTCGTCAACACCGGGCCGATCATGCAGATTAGTGCCAGCAGACCAACTACTATCATCGTTGGCCGTACACGAGGCCAGCGATACCGTGCTGCCGAACAATAGCGCGGTCAGGAATAACAGCAATATCTTTCTCATTCTATCTTGCGCTACTTATTATTCACCATCTTTCTTCCGTTCTCGATTACTATGCTGCGAGTGGTGCGTGTGGCTGGGATGCCGTCCAGACGATAAACGCGCGCACCTCTGCTACGCGATTTCAGATTAGAAGATATGGGCTTGATGCCTGTCGCTGGATCGTAGGCCTGTCGCTGTAGCACCTGAGTCATACAGTGGGCGGCGCCGTATCCGTCGATAAGACTCTCCAGCGGAATCCACTCCACGTTTACACCGGCATCGCTGAAGCGCTGCTTCAACTGCTCGCTCTGTCCGCCTACTGCCATAATGTGGCGTGGACCGATAGTCAGGAAGTTGTTGGCGTAGTGCATCTCGTCGTCCTCGTCGATAGGGATAATCTTGTAGCCACGGCTGCGTACGTACTCCACGAATGGCTGGTCCTGTTTCCACAGCGAGTACTGCTGTGTTCCGGGCTGACGTGTCCAGATGTCGCACGTGCCGTACTCAGGATCGCCGGGATTAGCCTCCAGTCTACTGCGAACCATCGTACACAGGTCGCTATCTATGATGTTGAAGTGAGTGTCCAGGTGCATCTGCATCTGCCAGAGCTTGTGGTCGCGCACCACCACTACGGTGTCGTGACCGAAGGCATCGGCTTCCAGCAGCTGGCGTATTCCCTCGTCGTTGGTGCGCATGCCGCAACCTATGAACGACACGTTGCCAGCGGGCAGATAGTCGCCACCCTCCAGTCGGCCATCACCCTTGATGCGGAGTATTGGCTTCAGTCCCAGGTGGTTGTAGCACAGTTCGATGATGTTAGTCTCGGGTGCGCGCTGGCTTGAGTTCATGCTGCAGATGATGTGTCCGCGTGGCGTGGTGATGCTCTGGTCACGCGTAAAGTACAGGTTCATCAGCGGATTCTGGATATACTGCGCCTCGTAGCCCGTATTATTATCGGTATGCGATAGTTTCACCGTGGGCTGCAGCAGTATGCAACGTATCATATCGTTGCGACTCATCTTCTGTAGCACATCCTGGCGATACTGCTCCATAGCAGTGGCATCCTCGTCGGGGATGCTGCTGATGTCGTATACCAGCACATCAGAGGCCAGAGCCCTCAGACTGTCTATGCCCACCTCCTGCAGTATATCCATCACGGTGTGCACGCGTATACCGTTGTTCTCCAGCATGTCGATGTAGCCATGGTGCTCTTTGGCAGCCTTGTCCACGTCGAAGTAGTCCTCAAACAGTCCTGCCGAGGGGTGGATAACACCGTTGAACAGTTCCTGTCCCGGCGTGTGCATCAGTATGTCGCCTGCCTTACTCCATTCGGCCTGCGGATACACCATTTTCTCTCCATCCTGCGCCTGTGCTGTCGCGCTGCCTAAGGCGATGATAGCGGCGAGCATCAGGTTGAAAATAGATTTCTTTTTCATATTCTTTATTGTCATAAGTTACATAATCGAGCAAAAAAGGGCGTGTAATCTCACGATACACGCTGCAAATATATGACAAGTATTCCACATTTCCAAACTTTTCCGATTTTTCTACAATAAATTCACATCTGCCAGGGACCTGTCCCTTGGCAGGCTAGATAGCATCTTTTTCTGCCTAAACCCTTGCAATATCCGAAAATTATTGTATCTCTGAGGCTTCGCCTCGAAGATAGGCTGCATCTCGGAACCAAAGGTCGCTGTTCGCGTAGCGAGGTAAAGCAAATAAAAATAAATCGCGATTTATTTTGTATTTCGCTCGATTTGCACTATCTTTGAGCTCCGCTCGAAGATACTCACGTTCGAAAATTCTCAAATAAAATTTGGAATTTTACTCACTTATTCGTATCTTTGCACCCAGAACATATAAACAAACAACGATTATGGCACGCGAAGAAAAAAATATCATCGGCTTCACGGTGGCACTCGTCAGCGAGTTCGCCCTCCGTTTCGGTATACGCCCTCGACAGGCCTATGCTTACCTGAAGCGCTTCAAGGGCATGGATCACCTTAGAGAGCATTACGGTGTGCTACACACACAATCATTTCCCGACACAGTGGACGTGCTGACACAGGTGTGCCTAAACAATGGAGGATTGTTGCGATGATTAAACTCTACCACGGCTCCAACCAAAAGATCGAGGTACCCGACCTTGTGCATTCCAAGCCCTTTAAAGACTTCGGACGCGGTTTCTATCTCTCAGCCGACAAGCAGCAGGCCTTGGATCTGGCCTTCCAGAAGGTAAGTCAGACGCAGTTGGGTAACGCCGAAGTCACAGAGTTTCTTTTCGACGAGACAGCGATGCAGTCGCCAGACCTGAAGGTTCTCACCTATCCCGACTACTGCGAGGAGTGGGCGCTATTCGTGCTAAAAAATCGCGATAAAAATGCCCAGCACCCCACGCACAACTACGACATCGTGTATGGTCCAATTGCCGACGACGGCGTCACCTACCAGCTGCGCCGCTACGAAGGTGGAGTCATCTCCCTGCAGCGACTGGTAGAAGAACTGAAATACGCTAAAGGAATCACCTTCCAGTATTACTTCGGCACAGAACGTGCCCTAAAACTATTGAAGCGCCTATGACTAGCAGACTAACCCCCAAACAGATACAACTGATGAAGGACGAACTGACCACCGAGTTGGCTGGTTATCTGGTGGATGACTACCACTACACGCCCGAGGAGGCAATAGATGTGATCTATACCTCCGAAACCTTCGAGCGTCTGCAAGACGATGCTACCGGTCTCTACTACCAGAGTCCGGGCTACGTGTACTCATTCCTTGAGAACGAGCTGAAGACTGCAAGAGTTTCTTAGCGTACTTAAAGATGCAGAGTTATGTCAAATAAGGAAATACAGGAGCTTAACGAGAAATTGCGTCGTGGTTTAGAGCTGGCAGAGAAAAGGATGCTACAAGAAAAAGCTCTAAGAAATCAGGATGTAGTGGTGTGTGGGGCTGACCAGGTTATACGTTGCATCCCCGCAAAACAGGTTATAGCCGATAATCCTATCTTCCAGGATTAAAGAAAGCAATCAATTATGGCGGAATTCAATGACTTTTTTATCGGAAACGAGAGATAATTCAAGGAAAATACTTATCTTTGCCCCCGAAACATTAATTATATTGCGTATGAGTTACTCAGAAATGGCACAATTGGAACTGATGAACGCAGCAGCCAACGTCACCTCGCAGGAAGACCTTGATGCGCTGCGGCTCACCCTCTCGCTCTTCTTTGCCGAGAGGGCACAAAAGGCTATCGACAAAATGTGGGACGAAGGAACCTTCGATCAGAAGAAACTCGACGAACTGCGCGGTCAGCATCTGCGCACGCCTTATAAATGAAGTCGATGCGACTTGTAGTTCTAGACACTAACGCCCTCATTCAGAGCCTGCCCACGCGTAGCCAGTACCATCGTATATGGACTGACTTTCTGGCGGGCAAGTATCGCTTGTGCGTCAGCAACGAGATATTAAACGAGTACGAGGAAATCCTCGCCGTACATACCTCACCTGCTGTGGCACACAACGTGGTTGAAGCCATAGCACACCATCCGCAGATAGTTTATCGCGAGTCCTTCTTCCGCTTCCATCTGCTTAGCGACATCGATAAGGACGACAATAAGTTTGTGGACTGCGCCATCACTGCCGGAGCTGACTACATCGTAACTGAGGACAGCCACTTCGACCATCTGAAGAAGATCCCCTTCCCTCAGCTCAACGTCCTGACGCTTGATGAGTTCAACGAAACGTTAAAACCATAAGATACTCCCTCCGCACACTCCATGCGGAGGAATTTTTTTTTAGGGCTTCTTGTGTCCCTTTGGTAGCAAGAGCGGCCAAGCCGAGCGCTCGCCCCTAGACCCTTGGTGTTTAAGCATGGTATTAGAAATTGGCTGTCGCCAAATTCCTGCCAGGTACCTGTCCCCGTGGCAGGCTGGGGCAAGGCCCCATTAAGACAAGCCACGCCAGGGCTATAATGCCCAGGCGTACATTAATGAAAGAGTGAAGAGCAGCCCTACCTGGAGTGGGTACTGGATTACGTAAAAACACATTAATAAGAGCCGGGGCGAGGGGGGCCTCGGCTCTCTTTTGTGGATTGGGTGCTGGCTAGAAGGTGTAGCCGTTCACGCTGTCCCAGTCGGGGTCGGCAGTTAGGTGGAAGGTGCCGTCGGATGACGACGAGCCGCCACTGCCGCCGCTACCGAAAAAACTGTCGGTGTAGCGTGTCGCCTGGTTGCGCGTGATGGGGATGTTCTCGAACGTGCGCACCGTGAGCGATGATAGTATAACGCTTAACACCAACGATCTGGTGTCGCAATCTAACGCTGAGTAACAGTATTTTTCATACAATTAGGGTTTTAAAAACCAGAATCAGAAATGCCTCTCGTCGTGATGACGCGAGGCATTTTTTGTGATTACATGGCTCATTTAGGATGTTTTGAAACAAACTATAAACTTTTGCGTACATATAGCAAAGTGGGTTTTATGGAAAAGCGTTAACTTTGCAGCGCGATCCAAGATCGCTCTGCGAGAACAGGCGGCGCCTCAGCAATTCGAGCAAGCTCGATTGCGTTCGGCTTGCACTGTCCTTGTCACCGAATAAACCATTATTGTAACAACTATAAGAGTATGAATTGCAAAATTAAGACCTATTTATTAACGGCAGCTCTCGCGGTGTCGGGGCAGGCGAGTGCACAGCTGTCGACTAACCCCGACAAGTTTCTTGGTAACATCACTACCGACTGGCCTGGTTCGATGGACTATGCCGGATTTAAGTATTCGGACTACTGGAATCAGGTGACGCCTGAGAACGGTACTAAGTGGTCGACGATAGAAGGTACACGCGGACAGTTTAACTGGTACGGCGCCGATCCGGCTTACAACTACGCCAAGAACCACAACCTGAAGTTTAAGTTCCATACGCTGGTGTGGGGATCGCAGTACCCCAGATGGATAGAGAGCCTCTCGGCCGAGGAGCGCTACAAGGCCATAGTGAAGTGGATGGACAAGGTGAAAGCTAAGTATCCCAATCTGGAGATAATCGACGTGGTGAACGAGGCCGTGGGCAGCCATCAGGGCGGTACGCGATATATGCGCGAGGCACTGGGTGGCGACGGCGCTACAGGCTACGACTGGATAATAAAGGCATTCGAACTGGCTCGCGAGCGCTGGCCCGAGGCTATACTTATCTACAACGACTTCAACACTTTCCAGTGGGACACCGATGCCTATATAGCACTGGTAAAGTCGCTGCGCGACGCCGGAGCTCCTATCGATGCCTACGGATGTCAGAGTCATGACCTGGGCGGAGTGAGCAAATCGACCTTTTCCACGGTGATGAAGAAGATACAGGATGCACTGAAGATGCCGATGTACATCACCGAGTATGACATAGGCGACACTAATGATGCGAACCAGAAGTGGAACTTCCAGCAGCACTTCCCTGTGATGTGGGAGGCCGACTACTGCGCAGGCGTAACCATCTGGGGATGGTTCTACGGTCACACATGGATAAAAGACAACAGTACCGGCGAGGAGGGTATATCGGGACTGATTAAGAACAAGGAGGAGCGCTCGGCACTGACATGGCTGCGCGAGTATATGCAGACCGATGCTGCCAAGAACGCCAAGAGCCCATTCCCCGGCATGAAGATGGAGGCTATGGTCTACATCAAACCATCTACCATCAAGGCTACCAAAGGCGAGACCGTGAGCATCGACATCGATGCCAAGATGGTAACCAAGACCATCCAGAGCATCGACCTGTATGCTAACAACACTAAGGTGACCACAATGACCGAAGCACCTTACGCATGCGAGATTACTCCTGCGGAGGCTGGACGCTACGATCTGAAGGCTGTGGTAACAACCACCGACGGCGCTACCTACGAGCGTTGGGGAGGATTCGACGTGTTCCCCGCGCGCGAACCTTATAATGGTATAACAGAGCTGCCTGGCACACTGGAGGTTGAGGACTTTGACTGTGGTGCCGATGGACAGAGTTTCCACGACAGCGACACTAAGGACGAGGGCGACGCCAAGTACCGCACTGACGCAGGTGGAGTAGACCTGGTGAAGGGTAATGGTGGCGTGGCTCTGGGATACACCGCTCAGGGAGAGTGGCTGGAGTACACAGTAGACGTGACCGAGGCTGGCGAATACAGCTACGAGGCTGTGGTGGCTTCGGGTAATGAGAACTCATCGTTCACCGTAAGTCTGGTGAATGATAATGGCAAGCTGACGCAGTTGTTTAAGGTGAGCGTGCCTAAGACAGGCAGCGACTGGAGTAAATACGTGACACGTAAGGGCAAGTTGAGCCAGGAGTTGGCGAAAGGAAAGCAGATACTGCGCCTGACTATCGATGGCGCATATGTCAACATCGATAAACTCACGTTTACCTGCACTAGCTCTACCGGCATCAACACCATCGAGGCCACTCCGACCGACGCCCCCACCTACAACCTGACAGGTGCTAAAGTCGGCCCCAACTACAAAGGTCTGAAAATCAAGAAAGGCAAGAAGCAGCTGCGCTAAACTTTTGCCCGCAAACATAAAAAAGCAACGAAAACATTTGGAGTTTCGTTGCTTTTTTCATATCTTTGCCGGCAGAA
Organism: uncultured Prevotellaceae bacterium; assembly: GCA_902761905.1. Taxonomy (GTDB): domain Bacteria; phylum Bacteroidota; class Bacteroidia; order Bacteroidales; family Bacteroidaceae; genus Prevotella. The sequence continues at coordinate 37,824 of CACWMK010000004.1, read as the reverse complement.
AAGATCTTACTGACCTAAAACAACTTGAGTATGAAAAAGGTAATAACAATGGTGATAGCTGCCACCTTTATCTGCAGCGCAAGCATTTTGACATCGTGTAAGGAAGCAAAGACCCAGGAGGACAATCCCGCTCCTAAAGTGGTTAGTACCGAACTGATTCGTACCAGTCAGAGCTGGGATGGTGTGGAGTTGCCCGACTACTTTGAGGGACGTCCGGAGCTGGTGGCTGTGAAGTATGTGTTCCCCGCCGGACAGAAGTTGGGCTGGCACCACCATGTGGCCATGAACTATGGTGTGTTGGTACAGGGCGAACTGACCATCATCGGTCAGGACGGCAAGACTAAGGTGGTGCATGAGGGTGAGGCCGTAGTAGAGATGGTTGGTACCATACACCATGGCGAGAACCGCGGCACAAAGGACTGTATCCTCTACATGTTCTACCTCTCGCAGAAGGACCTGCCACTGGCCGTACAGCACCCAGAGATTCCAATGGAATAGTGTGTCAAAAACAAGAGCATGAAGACAAGGTTTAAAAAGAACGCTAAGATATTTGATATTGCCATTACTGCTGTGGCAGGAATAGTGTCGGTGGGCGTGATGCTTTATGCTATGGGCCATTTCGGTCTGCAGGAAGCATGGCCCGAACTGGTGCTTAACCTATTCTATATAGCATGTCTGGTGATGATAGGTATGTACTTCTTCGACCGGCTGGATACGCACAGGTTTAACTACTGGTGCTCGGTGTCGGTGGGCGTAACGGTGCTGCTGCGCGACATACTGTTTGCGCCGCCGTTAGCATTCTACGCCCTGCACCTGACCTGTCTCACGCTGTCGGTGCTGCTGCTATGTATGCTCACCTTCTTCTATGCGCGCAAGAACTGGCAGGGCTACACCAAGCGCAACCTGTGGGCCATCTGTATAGTGGACATTCTGATAGCAGCACTGTACAACTACGACATCTATATAGAACCTATCAACGAGTACACCGACTATCTGTTGACCGAAATATGGATTCGTCCCACGATAACTTATGGCCTTGTGGCCTGTTTCGTGACAGAAGCGAAGAAGGCGTGAGGATGAAGAAGATCGCTATATGCCTGATAGGTTGGCTGTTGTGTGCGGTTGCGGCAATGGCGCAGGGAGGCTTTATCCGTAAGGTGGGGACCTTTATCGACTCTATGGCAGTGAAGGGACTTGACCGCCGCTATATCGATGCACCTGAGCGTCCGTGGCAGATAATAGCCCGAGCCAATGTGAACCAGACAATATTGAGCATGGATACTCAAGGCGACTTGGTGGGCATGAAATATAGCGCTAATCCGTATCTGAAAACCGAGCCTTCGCAGTATGTGGGATTCTGGGCCGGCTATCGCGGCTACGGTGTGGGTTACACGGTGAACGTGGGCGGCGACAAGGGTAGCAGTTTCACTATCGGTGCCACGGGAGGTGCATACGGCATCAACGTGCGCATCCGCTCGATACAGGACGACGAGCCCTACCTGAATCTGGAAAGCGATCTGCTTTCTGAGGCAGAAAAGGAGGCATGGAAAAAAGCTAAGCTTACGGACCCCATCCGTGTGAAAACGGTAATCGCCGATGGATACTATCTGTTTAATGGCAAGAAATTCTCGTATGCAGCTGCTTACGACCAATCGGTAATCCAGAAACGTTCGGCAGGATCGCTGATGGCGGGACTGATGTACAACTATACCAATATAGACTATGCTACCGACAGCAACGGCGACATAGTATATCTGATGCAAGGGGTAGGCAAGGTGAAGCTGTGGCAGGGCAGTGTGGGTGCGGGATATGCGTACAACTGGGTGCCGGCACGCGGACTGCTGGTAAACATCATGGCGATGCCGATGCTGACCTTTGTGAACAAACTGAAGGTGTATGGTTATGAAACTAACGTGGAAGAGTTGCTGGACGACCCATACTGCTGGAATCCGGATCTTACCGACGATGAGTGGGACGACTGGTTCTATGGCAATCTGCATATATCGCCTATCGGGCAGGAGACATATAACAGCGGACTGAGTCTGGGTTTCGACGCCCGCATGTCGCTTACTTATAACGTGGGGCGATGGTTCTTCAATGCATACGGACAGTTCAACAACATACGTTATCGTCAAACCGACACCCGCGGATACCTGAACGACTGGTTCGTAAACACGTCAATCGGCATCAGATTGTAGTCCAAATATAGAAAGCCCCCCTATGTCATCTCGACTAAGCGAAGCGCATGGAGAGATCTCTCGACTACGCTCGAGATGACAGGGTGAGAGGGGAGTGGTTAGAGATTTTAAAAAAAAACGGCAAAAAATTTGGAACTTAGTCACCTTTTTTTTATCTTTGCCCACAGAAACAATCGGATAAGTTGAAACCTAGAAAGATATATCTATTACCCAGTTCGTTATCTGCCAGGCTAAGCTTGTGGATCGTGCTGTTTGTGGGAATGCTGTTTCTGGCAACGTTCTCGCTGATGTTCTACTATGCCCGCGAGGCTGTGCAGAACGAGGCTGAGGGCAAGGCGCAGGACCTGCTGGACATGATGGAGATAGACGTGACCAACACGCTGCACGAGAAAGAGGTGGTAACCCGACAGACGCACTGGAACGTGGAGCAGAACTTGCATAACCCCCCAATGCTGGAGGGCTATCTGCAAGAGATACTGAGAAACAACCCCGAGATAGTAGGTGTGGCTGCTGCATTCGAGCCCGACTATTATCCCAACCATCCTGGCGAATACATGATATACTACTACCGCAGGGGCACACAACTGATTAGGAGCGAGACGTTTGCGGGCGAATCGTATATACACCAGCCCTGGTATGAGACGACAAAAAGCACCAATAAAGAATACTGGAGCGACCCTGCCGAGAACTATAAGACTAACGATGAACCGATAATATCATTCTGTATCCCCATGCGCGACAATGGTCGTGCGATAGGTTCGTTTGCCATCGACATATCGCTATACTGGCTTACGGAAAAGGTGCAGCACGGGCGTCCGTCGGCGACGGTGTTCGGAGCTATGGCTACACGCAAGGGAGCGTTTGTGATACATCCCGACACAGCGCAGCTTAGACCTGGCGCAATGTTCAGAGTGATGGACCAGTTTCCCGACGAGAAACACAGTTCCCTGGCCTACAAGATGCTGAAAGGCGAGACCGGTGCGATGACAATCGATTTTGACGGGGTGAAGAGTTACGTGGCATATAAACCTATCAAGGACACACAATGGGTGATAGATGTGGTATGTCCGGAGGAAGAGGTGCTGGGCGACTATCACCATCTGATAAAGTTGATGCTGGCGATAGTGATACTGGCACTGCTGGCGATTACGGCCTTCTGCTACTTCTTTATCCACCACGAGATTGACCCGCTGCGAACACTGGAGGCTTCGGCCAAGCAGATGACAAGGGGCGACTACTTTGCGCCCGTATCAACCAGCGGCCGACAAGACGAGGTGGGAAGTCTGACCAAAAGTTTTGTAGCCATGCGCCGATCGATACGCAAGCATATAGATGAGATAGATCGCACGCGCGAGAAGCTGGACGAACAAAACAAGGCACTGAACGAGGCAAATGAGCATATAAAAGAGGCCGACAGAGTGAAGACTGCATTCCTGCAGAACATGACCGACCAGATGGACGACCCCGTAAGAGAGATATCGTTCCTGGTATCGGACCTGAAGGCACATTATGACGAGATGAGCCACGAGGAGATAGTGGAACTGGCCAACCAGATGGAGGCTCACACAGATACTGTAACATCGCTACTATCGCGAATGCTGAAAGTGGCAATTAAAGGTGAAAAAAAGGAGAGCAGCGTATGATAAACATCATCAACAGAATAAGACGAAAACTGTCGCTGAAACTTACCTTTGGCATCATGCTCTTCCTGATAGCGATATTCGTAGTGTCGCTGGGCATACTGTTTATGCGTTCGCGCCAGCTAGTAAGGGAAGAGGCCATGGAGCGCGCCGAGCAGGAACTGGACAATGTGGTGATGCGCGTGAACGGGATGATGAACGAGGTGGAGACAGCCACGATGACAGCCAGATGGCATCTGACCGATGACAATTTGCAGCCCGACTCGCTGCTGAACTTCGCACACAGAATAGTGGCCATGAACCCTAACTTCGACGGTTGCTCGATATCTACCGAACCCAACTATTTCCCGCAGATAGGCCGATACTTCTCTGTATACGCCTACCACAAGGGCGACTCGGTGGTGTCGAAGACAGAGGATCCGTACGAATACTTCGACAAGGTGTACTATAAGACGCCATTGCTGCTGGGCAAACCCAGTTGGGTTGAGGCATATACCGATGTAAATGGAGTGGTGTCGGGCAATTTCGACGATTTGATAGTATCGTTCGGAGTACCCATACGTAATAGCAAGCGCGAGACGATAGGCGTGATATCCACCGACCTGTCGATGCCATGGCTGTCGCAGGTGATATCTGCTTACAAGCCCTATCCTAATGCGTACAGCGTGATGCTGGGTGCCGACGGACAGTATCTGATACATCCTGATACCGCCAAACTGATGAAGAAGACGATATTCAGCGATGCTGATACCAAGAACAATCAGGACCTGATAACACTGGGCCACGACATGGTATCGGGCAACTCGGGCATGCTGACGGTAAAAATCCGCGGCAAGCGTTGTCTGGTGCTGTATAAGTCGCTGAAACGCGCACCTTGGAGCATAGCGCTGGTATGCCCGGAGAGCGATATCCTGGCTGGTTACACCAAACTGCTCTACATACTGATACCGCTGCTGGTATTCGGACTGCTGGTGATACTGGCATTCTGCCTGAACGTGATAACATCGATGGTTACGCCAATCAACGAACTGACAGACAAACTGAGCTACATAACCCACGGCCACTACAACGAGCCGATAGAGCGCACATCCCGTCGCGACGTGATAGGCCGACTGCAGAACAACTTTGCCGAGATGCAGGAGGCGCTGTCGAAGCACATCACCAGTCTGCAGGAGGTGAACAACGTAACCTGTAAGTTGAACAGCGAACTGGAAAAGGCCAGCGTGATGGCACGCAAGGCCGACGAGAGCAAGAGTGAATTCCTGAAAGACGTGACTCACCAGATACGCACTCCCCTAAACATCATCAACGGATTTACCCAGGTTCTGCGCGACGACTCGGAATCGATTCCGCGCGATGAGGTAGAGGGACTAATCGACACCATGCAGTACAATGCCGTAGGTATGAACCGCATGATAAACATGCTGCTGGTAGCTGCTAACACGGGTAAGGACGTGAAGATAAACGTGATGGAAGAGGTGAATGTGCACGAACTGGTAGATGCGCTGACCTATCTGTATGCTCATACACCTCCTTACACCGTAGACCTGGTGACAGACATAAAGTTGCTGGATACATTTACCGTAAGGAGTAATCGTGAGTTTCTGGGTAAGGCTCTGGCCGAGTTGCTGTACAATGCCAAGAAGTTTACTACCGATGGACACGTAAAACTTACGGCTATGGCATCGGGAATCACTGTGATATTCATGGTAGAGGATACCGGTCCAGGTATCAACGAAGAAACTCAGGCCAGGCTGTTCGACAACTTTGAGAAGGGAAATATCTTCGACGAAGGATTGGGTATGGGACTGCCCACGTGCCGACAGATGATACGAATGATAGGCGGCGAGTTGAAGTTTGATGCCAAATATACTGAGGGCTCCAGATTTGTAGTCGTAATACCCAACTCGCGTGGCGAAGTAGAGTTACGTTAACGTTTGAGTGAGAAAAAAATGCCACATTATTGCGCGTTTAACGAAAAAAAATGTAACTTTGCGCCAAAATTCAACTAACATCAATGGAACAAGTATTCAGTTATATCATCAGTCTGGGTGCATCTGTGATGATGCCGATACTCTTTACTATCATCGGACTCTGCATCGGACTGAAGTTCGGAAAGTCGCTAAAATCAGGACTTTACGTAGGTGTAGGATTCGTAGGTCTGGGCATAGTTACAGCCCTGTTGACCAACAACTTCGGTGGTCCGCTTAGCGAGATTTCGCGACTGTACAATCTACAGCTTGGTGTGTTTGATATGGGTTGGCCCGCTGCTGCAGCTGTGGCCTATAACACTGCCGTGGGTGCACTCATCATCCCCATATGTCTGGGTGTTAACTTCCTGATGCTCATCACCAAGACCACACGTACCGTGAACATCGACCTGTGGAACTACTGGCACTTCGCCTTTATTGGCGCGGTGGCTTATTTCGTGATGGACCAGAGTCTGGCGTGGGGATACTTCGCTGCCATCGTGTGCTACATCAACACACTGGTGATGGCCGACCTGACTGCTCCTAAGTTCCAGAGCTACTACGAGGGTATGGAGGGTATCTCGATTCCGCAGCCGTTCGTACAGAGTTTTACCTCGTTTGCCATGCTGGTAAACAAGGGCTTGGATATGATTCCCGGATTCTCTAAACTCGACATCGATGCCGAAGGACTGAAGAAGAAGTTCGGTGTGCTGGGCGAGCCGCTGGTGCTGGGTGTGATAGTAGGTGCGCTGATAGGTGCGCTGGCACAGATGGATATCAAGAAGATACTGTTCCTGGGTGTGACGATGGGTGCTGTGATGGAGCTGATACCTCGTATCACCAAGCTGTTTATCGACGGACTGATGCCTATCTCGGAGAAGACTCAGGAGGTGGTGAAGAAGAAGTTTAATGGCAAGAAGGTATATATAGGTATGTCGCCCGCGCTGGTGATAGGACATCCCACAACACTGGTGGTATCGCTGCTGCTGATACCCGTTACGCTGGGATTGGCCGTTATCCTGCCAGGCAACGAGTTTCTGCCGCTGGCATCGCTGGCAGGCATGTTCTATGTGTTTGTGATGGTGCTGCCATACACCAAGGGTAATGTGGTAAAGACCTTCATCGTGGGACTGGTGGCGCTGGCCATCGGACTGTGGTTCGTGACCGATATGGCCCCCGCATTCACCCAGGCTGCTCACACCGTATTCGAGCAGACTGGCGACAACGCCGCCAAGATACCCGAGGGATTCGAGGCTGGAGCACTCGACTTCGCATCGAGCCTGTTCGGTTGGACTATCTACAAGTGCGTGAACAATCTGCAGTGGGTTGGTATGGGCCTGCTCACAGTGTTCACCGCAGCCATGATGTGGTGGAACCGCAAGCGTATTATTGAGGACGAAAAAAAGTCCTGAAGTCCGTTGCAAAATATAATGTACAACAATATGAAGAAAACTATTTTTACACTGATGCTTATGGGAAATCTGACGATGGCCTTTGGTCAGCAAAACATGACGTTCCAGACAGCCTGTCACCCCGCCGACGTGAAGCACTACGACACGCAGACACTGCGCGATCGCTTCGTGATGGAGAAGGTGATGGCTCCCGACGAGATTAATCTCACCTATTCTTATTACGACCGCTTTATCTACGGAGGCGCAATGCCTGTGTCGAAAGATCTGAAGCTGGAGACACATCCACAGTTGCGTGCCGACTATTTCATGCGCAATCGTGAGCTCGGTATCATCAATACCGGTGGCGATGGCGTGGTAATCGTTGACGGTCAGGAGTATCCACTCGGTTATAGCGAAGCACTCTATGTGGGGCGCGGATGGTTGGGTAAGGATAAGAAGGGCAACGATATCGACTCGAACAAGGAGGTGATCTTCCGTTCGAAGGACCCCAAGAATCCTGCTAAGTTCTATCTTAACAGTGCCACAGCCCACCAGCACTACAAAACCCAGTGGGTGACACTCGACGGACGTAAGAACGGTAAGGTGCAGAGCCTGAAGGCAGTCATCATCGGTACCAAAGAGAAGCCTCTGGGCACCAAGGCTGAGAGTAACCAGCGCACCATCAATCAGTTGATTGTGAATACAGCTCTTGAGGAAGGTCCATGCCAGTTGCAGATGGGACTGACCCAGTTGCAGGAAGGTAGCGTATGGAACACCATGCCACCACACACACATGGTCGCCGCATCGAGGCATATTACTACTTCAATCTGCCCGAGAGTCAGCAGATCAGCCATGTGATGGGCGAACCACAGGAGACCCGCGTGGTATGGCTTAAGAACGAGCAGGCCATAATGAGCCCTGAGTGGAGTATCCATTGCGCTTCGGCCACCTATTATTATACCTTCATCTGGGGTATGGCCGGCGAAAACCTGAACTATAACGATAAGGACAACATCGAAGTTAAAGACCTGAGATAATTATGACACCTGTACAAACAACTAAAATGTCCAACTTCCGTTGGGTAATCTGTGCGCTGCTGTTTCTGGCAACCACTGTAAACTATATGGACCGTCAGGTTCTATCACTGACCTGGAAAGATTTTATCGCTGTAGATTTCCACTGGACCGATGCCGACTATGGTACTATCACGGGACTCTTCTCGCTGTTCTATGCCATAGCCAATCTGTTCTCGGGTAAGTTCATCGACTGGATGGGCACCAAGAAAGGTTACCTCATCGCCATCTTCGTGTGGAGCACAGGTGCTGTGATGCACGCTGGATGCGGATGGGTTGCTATGAACTGGGAGGGCTACGACAGCATCGAGGCCCTGCGCATGGTTCAGGCTGGTAGCGATGCAGCTGTGGCTATTGCAACCATTTCGGTGTGGTTGTTCCTTAGTTGCCGTTTGATTCTTGCTGTCGGCGAGGCAGGTAACTTCCCTGCAGCCATCAAGGCCACAGCCGAGTACTTCCCAAAGAAGGACCGCGCATTCTCTACCTCTATATTCAATAGCGGTGCATCGGTAGGTGCGCTGGCTGCTCCTGCTACTATCCCCCTGTTGGCTCGTGCCTGGGGGTGGGAGATGGCCTTTATTATAATAGGTGTGCTTGGTTATGTATGGATGGGTCTGTGGATGTGGCTCTACGAGAAGCCTCGCAAGAACAAGTTCGTGAATCAGGCTGAGCTAAACTATATCGAGCAGGACAACGATCTGGCTGAGTGTCAGAATCGTGAGGAGGCTAAGGAGGAGAAGGCTATCCCATTCCTGAAGTGTTTCGGCTATCGTCAGACATGGGCATTCCTGGTAGGTAAGCTGATGACTGATGGTGTATGGTGGTTCTTCCTGTTCTGGGCTCCTGCATACTTCAGCGATCAGTATGGTTACACCTCTGACTCGGCTATGGGTATCGCACTTATCTTTACGCTGTATCTCATCGTGACTGTTTTGAGTATCGGTGGCGGTTATCTGCCTACATACTTTGTGGATAAGAAGGGCATGAACCCATACCTGGGTCGTATGCGTGCCATGTTGATATTCGCATGTTTCCCAGTATTGGGTCTGTTGGCACAGCCTCTTGGCGCCTATAGCGCTTGGTGGCCAGCCATCTTGATCGGTCTGCTGGGTGCAGGTCATCAGGCTTGGAGTGCCAACCTGTTCTCGACCATTGGCGATATGTTCCCAAAGAGCACCATCGGTACTATCGTTGGTCTGGGCACAATGACTGGCGGATTCGGTTCGATGGCCATCAACATGGGTTCGGGTGAGTTCTTCACTTGGGCAGCTGCTCAGGGCGCTGGCTTCCAGTTCTTCGGTTTCGAGGGAAAGCCTGCTGCCTATATGGTAGTGTTCTGCATCTGCGCCGTGGCCTACCTGATAGGTTGGTGCATCATGAAGGCTCTGGTACCAAAGTACAAGCCAATCGTAGTTGAAGACTAAAATTAAAAGCCTCTCCAAATCGGAGGGGCTTTAATATTGTCATATCGAGCAAACCTACCCACCCTCTGTCATGTCGGGCAAACCTACCCACCCTCTGTCATCTCGAGCAAACCTACCCACCCTCTGTCATCTCGAGCGTAGTCGAGAGATCTCTTGGACAAGCCAAGCGGCAGAGCCGAGCGCTCCATGCGCTGCGCTTAGTCGAGATGACATGGAAGTTGGGCTACAATTTCCACATTAGTATAGTGTGGGGAAGGAAACCTTGGCGGACAAGGGCTCGGAGCATTTCTTCCGACATCGCCTCATTGTCCTTGCGGGTGTAGCGGATATCGGTGAACACCTGAGCCAGCGTCTCTTTGTTGTTGATACGAACAAAGTTCTTGTTCTCCTCCAGGCTCTCCTTATAATTGTAATAGGTGTCGATATCAGCACCCATATAGTCCTGATACGTCTCCTGATGCACAAAACTCTCCAGCGGCAGACGGTCGCTCAGTGCTGGCTCCTCGGCGGGCCAACCCACGGTGAGTGTGGCCACAGGCATTACGAGTTTTGGCAACTGCAGCGTGTCGATTATCTGTTGTGGCTGATAGACGGTAGTGCCCAGATAGCAGTATCCCAGTCCCTCTTCGTCCATCAGATTACACAGTGTCTGCGTGTAGAGCAGAGCATCGGTAGCGGCGTTGATGTACGACAGGAAGTTGTCGTAGCCAGGCTCGGCATTGCGGCACTTTGCCCAGAAACTGGTGCGGTTAAAGTCGGCACAGATGGTAAGTACCACAGGAGCCTCTTTCACCATCGGCTGATTAAAGTGAGCGGGCGAAAGCTTTGCTTTCATCTCGGCCGAACGGGTGACAACCACGCTGTAAAGTTGCAGGTTTCCCATAGTCTGAGTGCGTGCTGCCTCGTTCATCAGGCGGTTGAGCAGCTCGTCGCTAACATCCTGCTGGGTGTATTTGCGGATGGTTCGTCGTGTCAATAAATTCTTCATATCTCTTAATTTTGCTTATAAAATTCTGATATTCTGTAATATTTGGTTGCAAAAATACTAATTATTCGTGAATTTTGACTAACTTTGCACGCAAAAATTATAGGTTATGGAAGAAAACTTGCGTAGTGAACTCATACAACGTATTGCTCACGAACTAACATCGATCGGCCAAAAAACTGACAATTCGATTACAGAAGCGCAGATTTCTGGCATCATCGACAAGTGTCTGCAGTCGGTCAAGGCTGCCGACGCCGAGTTGGTATTGAGTCTGGCTGGTCAGGCCATCGACATATTCCTGCAGGGGTTGCGTCCTGATGTCACCGAGGTTCGTCCACAGGTGTTGGAGTGCGATGTGGTACGTTTTCAGAACAACCGCGAAAAGTGGGTGGCTCTGGTGGGACTGCTCAATGGCTATCCATACGAGATATTTACCGGACTGGCCGACGACGAGGAGGGTATAGTACTGCCTAAGAACGTCACCACCGGAAAGATAATCAAGCAGGTAAATCCTGATGGCACCAAGCGCTTCGACTTCCAGTTTGAGAACAAGCGTGGCTACAAGACCACCGTCGAGGGACTCTCGGAGAAGTTCAACCCCGAGTATTGGAACTACGCCAAACTCATCTCGGGTGTGCTGCGCTATCGCATGCCTATCGAGCACGTCATCAAGCTTGTTGCATCGCTCTCGCTCAAGGATGAGAGCATCAACACGTGGAAGACTGGTGTGGAGCGAGCCCTGAAGAAGTATGCTCCAGGTGCACACGAGGAAGAGGATGAATTGACAATTGATAATTGACAATTGATAGTTAATAGTTACATATATCTGAGTGGTGTGCGCTTTTATGCCTTTCATGGGGTGATGCCTCAGGAGACTAAGGTGGGTGGCGAGTTTATGGTAGATCTGCGCGTGGGTTATCCTATAGCCGATGCTATGCAGAGCGACGAGGTGGCCGATACACTGAACTACGCCGAGCTTTTCCAACTGGTTAAGCGCGAGATGGAGATACCGTCAAAGTTGCTGGAACATGTGGCTGGCCGTATCGTCAAGGCTATCGGCGAGCAGTTCCCAAAGGTTTCGTCTATACATCTGAAGATAACAAAGAAAAATCCCCCTATGGGTGCCGACTGCGATGGCGCAGGAGTTGAGGTGGACATTAAACATTAAACATTGAACTGTAGTTAGGAACGTGATTAGGTTAAGATATATAATAGGTGTAGTGTTGCTGGGTGTGGCTATGATGGCTACAGCAGCTACAAAGACTAATTTTACATTGGTTATCGACGCTGGTCATGGTGGCGGCGATTCAGGAGCTGTAGGTGCTATCTCTAAGGAGAAGAACCTTACGCTTAAGTTTGCTCTGGCCTTTGGCCGACTGGTTGAGGAAAATTGTCCCGACGTGAAGGTGGTTTACACCCGCAATACTGATAAGTTCGTTGAGTTGTATCGTCGTGCCGAGATTGCCAATCAGAACAAGGCCGACCTGTTTATCTCTATCCATATCAACTCTCTGCCCAAGGGCAGGGTAGCACGCGGATTCCAGACTTACACCCTGGGTACCAGCAAACGTACCGGAAAGAAGAACGGTGTGCTGCAGAACCTGGAGGTGGCCAAGCGCGAGAACTCGGTAATCTTCCTCGAGAAGGACTATAAGCAGACCTATAAAGGCTACGACCCCAATTCGCCCGAGAGCGACATTATGTTCGAGTTTATCCAGGACAAGAATATGGAGAACAGCGTAGAGCTGGCCAAGTATATGCAGAAGTACGTGTGTCAGGCCACAGGTCGCCAGGACATGGGGGCTCAGCAGGACAATCTGGCTGTGCTGCGCATGTCGTCGATGCCTGGTGCACTGCTTGAGCTCGGTTTTATCTCAACCCGCGACGAGGAAGACTTTATGAACTCATCGCGCGCCGAGACTCTCTATGCCCGTGGCATATTCAATGCATTCCTTAATTATCGCAAGCGTCATGGTGGAAACATCACCATACCTTATATGAAGATGGACGACCCTGTGCCCGAACCACCTGTGGTAGAAGAGGCTAAGGTAGAGCCCGTCGAGGCAAAATCAGTAAATGCCCCTGAACCAGAAGTGGTAGAAACCCCACAGGCCGCACAGTCCGAGTCTAAGCAGCCTGAGGTAAAGAAACCTGCAGCCAGCGGCGATGCTCCTGTGTTCAAAGTTCAGATTCTTTCGAGCTCATCCAAGCTGAAGACATCCGACGCCCGATTCAAGGGACTGAAGGATATCGACTACTATCAGGATGGTGCTCTGTACAAGTACACAGTTGGTTCATCAACTAATTACAACGAGATCTATCGCCTGCGCAAAGAGGTAGCCGCAAAGATTCCCGAGGCATTTATCATCGCCTTTAAGGACGGTAAGCGCATGGACGTAAATGCGGCTATTCGTGAGTTTAAATCTAAGAAATAACCTATATTGATATGATGAAGTTTTCAAAGGAGATTAGGATTGCCCTCGTGGCCATTGCGGGTATCGCGGTACTCTATTTCGGTCTGCAGTTTCTTAAGGGAATGACTCTGTTTTCGAGCGACAACAGATATTTCGTGAAGTTCCAGGATGTAAGCGGACTTTCTGTAGCCAGCCCAATATTTGCCAATGGTTATCGTGTGGGTGTGGTCGAGGAGATCGAGTTCAATTATAACAATACTGGCGAGATTATTGCCACTATCGGCGTAAATCAAGAGTTGAATGTACCCAAGGGTAGTCGTGCTGAGATATCTACCGACCTGATGGGTAACGTAAAGGTGCTGCTGACACTTGGCAACGTTGCCGATGGCGTGGTTGCTCCCGGTGACACCATCTATGGTGGACAGCAGGTAGGCGCCATGGGTAAGGCCGCCGATATGATACCCACCATCCAGCAGATGCTGCCTAAGCTCGACTCGATACTGGCTAGCGTAAATACCCTGCTGGCCGATCCTGCTATCGCCAGTTCGCTGCATAATGTCGACCAGATTACAGCCAACCTGGCTCGTACATCCAACGACTTAAACCAGCTGACTGCCCAGCTTAACCGTCAGATGCCACAGATGCTGAAGAATGCCGATGGTGTGCTGGCCAATACCAATCAGCTGACCAAGAATCTGAACGACCTCGACATAGCAACCACTATGAGCAGTGTAAACAATACCCTGCACAATGTAGAGCAGATGACTGCCAAGCTTAACAGCAAGGAAGGTACGCTGGGACTGCTGATGCGCGACCCCGGACTGTATAACAATCTGAACGCAACGATGATGCATGCCGACTCGCTGATGATTGATCTGAAGCAGAATCCGAAACGCTATGTACACTTCTCGGTTTTCGGTAAGAAAAATAAGTAATTTAAATTTTGTCTAAATAAGCAGAAAAAATCCTCGGTAAAACTCCGAGGATTCATCTGTTAAAATAGGTATAAAAGCGTTCGTAACCCACTGAAATACAGAGAAGGTGAATTATGCAATAGGTTGATATGGGCTATATTGGTGTGAAACGCTATAACCCCCACGTTTTTAGTAAGTTACAAAAATGTGGTTACACATAGCCTCGTTTTACCCATTTGCAGGTTCCGAAAATTTGTATTACCTTTGCACCACGATTATAAACTCTACAGGCCTAAAAAGTCTTGTTCAGTGAAATTTTTTAATATAATTAACATTCGCCAATGAATAATAATCATAAGGCGCTCTGGGACGACTGCCTTCGTCTGATCCGAGCTAACGTAACAGAGCAGCAGTTTAAAACGTGGTTTGCACCAATCGTCTTCGAATCGTTCGACGAGACGAACCATACCGTATTGGTGCAAGTTCCAAGCCGATATGTATTCGAGTACTTGGAGCAGTACTACGTTGGATTATTAAGTAAGGTACTCGCGCGAGTGTTTGGTACAAGCGTTAAGCTTAACTACAGAATCGTTGAGGTTAAGGCCAACGAAGGTCATGGCCGCAATGTCACAACTATAAATGAGAGTGAAGGTCCCAGCAGTCTGGACACTGTTCCTGTTCGTCAGAACATCAACAAGTCGCCCAGTGTGCTCGATGCCCCACGCCAGCAGCAGCTCAATCCACAGCTCGACCCCAAGAAGAGCTTCAACAACTACATCGAGGGTGCTTCGAACAAGTTGCCCCGCACTGTAGGTCTGTCAATCGCTGAGCATCCGGGCAAGACCACCTTCAACCCATTCTTCATCTATGGCCCATCAGGTTGTGGTAAGACCCACCTGGTAAACGCCATCGGACTGAAGTGCTGCGAGACGTATCCCAACAAGCGCGTGCTCTATGTCAGCGCCCGCCTGTTCCAGGTTCAGTTCACCGATTCTGTACGTCAGAACACCACTAACGACTTTATCAACTTCTATCAGAACATCGACGTACTCATCGTAGATGATATTCAGGAGTGGGTAAATTCGCCGAAGACACTCGATACCTTCTTCCATATTTTCGACCACTTGTTCCGTCTGGGCAAACAGATTATTCTGGCCAGCGACCGTCCTCCTGTAGACTTGCAGGGTGTTAAGGACCGCTTGCTCACACGTTTCTCTTGCGGACTGATAGCCGAATTGGAAAAACCCAACGTACAGTTGTGTGTCGACATCCTTAATGCCAAGTGTCGCCGCGACGGACTCAGCATCCCCCGCGATGTCATCGAGTTTATCGCTCAGACTGCCAATGGTAGCGTGCGCGACCTCGAGGGTGTAGTCAACTCGCTGATGGCTTACTCAATCGTGTACAATTCTAACCTCGATATGAAGTTGGCCGAGCGTGTCATAAAGCGTGCAGTCAAGGTGGACAACCATCCGCTCACCATCGATGATATCCTTGAGAAGGTTTGCAATCACTATGGTGTAAGTCAGCAGAATGTGTTCAGTAAGAGTCGCAAGCGCGATTACGTACAAGTGCGTCAGATATCTATGTACCTGGCTCAGAAGCACACCAAGATGCCTGCTTCGCGTATCGGACAGCTCATCGGCGGCCGTGATCACTCTACCGTCATCCACAGTTGCAATACTATCGAGAAGCGACTGAAGATTGATAAGGCATTCGTTGCTGAACTCAGTTCAATCGAGAATTCATTCAAGTTGAAGAAATAGTATTTCCTACGGATTTACATTTTTGGCCTACGGATTTTACGGATTATACAGATTATTAATTTTAATTCGTAAAATCCGTATAATCCGTAGGTAAAACTTTTATAATGAAATAGCGAATCCTGCTATAATCCATCGTCCAGGCTGCTCTACGTGTCCGTAGTCAGCATACGATTTGTCCAGCAGGTTGTTTGCCTCAACATATAGTTTCCATTTTGGCTCTGTCCACGCCAGTCGTGCGTCTACCAGTGCGTATGGCTGATAGTCGTGCACTTGGCCGGCAAAGTCGGTGTACTGTCCCACGCGGTCCTGCCAGCGCAGGTTCATATCTGCAGTCAGCCTATATATAATAGGTACGTGCGCGCTAGCCACCAGCTTGTGTCTGAGATACTCCAGCGCATACTGCGACACGATATTTGCCTCCTGCTCCTTCGCTTGATTGATATAACTGTATGAAACATTGAACATTGAAGATCGAACATTGAACTTTACAGCGGCTTCAAAGCCGATGCTATTGACTTTTGTGTGGTTCACGCTCTGCCACACTGCATCATCGCCCAGGCTTGTGTCCATTATCCAATCGATCATGTTGCGGCCATGGTGGTACCAGGCGGTACATTGAACATTGAACATTGCGCATTGAACATTCGAACCCAGTTCTACGGCCGTCATTTCTTCAGGTTTAAGGTGCGGGTCGGCCTTGTAGCCTTGCAGCTTGTAGTACATCTCTGTGAATGATGGCATGCGTAGCGAGGTGTTGCACGATGCATGCAGCGTCCATGTCGGGGTGGGGCGATAGCTTACGTCTATGCCCGGATATACCGTCATGTTCATGTTGCTCCACGTGTTCTTCACCGCTACCAGTCCTGCTGATATCGTAAGGCGTTTCAGCAGCAGGTTGTGTTCCAGATAGGCACTGATATTGGTGCGGTTCACGCCCAGCGTATAATCGCGGTCGGTACCACTGATGTGGTGCGTCTCGCTAAGTGGCTCGCCAAGATTGCCGCTCACCAGGTCCTCATTGCGCAGTTCGCCGCCCAGTGCGGTTCGTCCTGCCGCCCAGTCCAGATACATGTTCATCGCCACACCATACACATCGGTACGGTTGTAGTTATACTTCATCTTCTCGGGCTGGTTGTGATAACCCTCGTAGCGATCGCAGTTCTGGTTCCAGTATATGCTTGGTGCCAGGTGAAGTCGCCCGCGCTTGGTCTCGCCCTGTATTGCCGAGTATATCTTGGTGGTATGCTCGTACTGATTGTCGGCCTGCCACTTGGGCGTAGCATAGAATGTGCCGCTTCCCCAGCCTTTGTCAGCCAGTCCCAGATGCCAGTGCAGTCGTACGTCATCATCCTCATACTGCCCCTGATAGAAAGCCTTCGCCCCGCTGTAGCCAGTGTTCAGCTTTCCCTCCTTCGACCGGCTGTAACCATCGCTCCGTGCGTAGTTTGCTGATATGCTATGTCCGCCTGTCGCATACTTGGCACCAGCTTTGGCATAACCGTACGAGCCAGCTTCGGCGTGCACGGTAGTGGGACCAGTGGGGCGTGTCACGATGTTAATCGCTCCCACCAGGCTCGACGAGCCATAGATACGTCCTGCAGGCCCCTCAATCACCTCTATGCGCACTATCTCGCTCAGGTCTATTGGCAGGTCCATCGCGTTGTGTCCCGTCTGCGGGTCACAGATGTTTATGCCGTTAAGCAGCAGGATAATCTGGTCTTGCGTGCCTCCGCGTATGGATATGTCGGTCTGGGCACCGATAGCACCTCGTTGCCTTACATCCACGCCGATGGCGTACTTAAGCAGATCGTTAATACTTTGTACTGGCGCCTGCGCAATATCGCGGCGATCCAGTACAGTTACCATTCTCGCAGCCTGACTCTTGGTCAGTGGCGCTCTCGAACCCGTCACGCTCACCTCTTCCAGCACCATTTCGCGGGCGGTAGTGGTCGATGCGGAGTCGGAAACCACAGGTTTCGTACTCACACTCTCGGCCGATGCGTATGTAAGTGTCGATACCGACAACACGCTACATACCACCTCTCTGCCCAGGCAGCTGAAGAGCGAGTACCCCTTGTTTCCGAAGTGACGGAACACCAGGGTGGGGCGCCTCAAACTGAATTTTGGTTTGTACATTGTTAATCTTGTTACCTTAAAAAAATCAAGGTGCAAAATTAGTGTATTTTTTCTAATTTGCGTTATAAAAACAACAAAACTTTGAAGTTTTTTCAAGTTTTCTTTGTTTTTCTCGATTATTATTTGCACCTTTGCACCCAGTTGAAATTGATAATAAATCAACCAAACTAAGGAAATGAAACAATCTGATGTAACCCCCGCCCAGGGCAAATTGGGTATATTGGTAGTTGGCTGCGGTGCGGTTTCTACCACGTTTATGACTGGTGTGCTGATGGCTCGCAAGGGACTAGCCAAGCCTGTAGGTTCTATGACCCAGTACGACAAGATGCGTGTTGGTCGTGGTGCCGAAGCCCGTTATCTGCACTATGCCGACATTGTGCCTCTGGCCAAGCTCGACGATATCGTGTTCGGCTGTTGGGATGTCTATCCTCAGAACGCCTATCAGGCTGCTATGTATGCCGAGGTGCTCAAGGAGAAAGACATTGAGCCCGTGCGCGATGAGCTTGTGCAGATAGTGCCCATGCCTGCCGCCTTCGACAAGAACTATGCTAAGCGTCTGGATGGCGACAATGTCAAGGCAGGCCTGACACGCTGGCAGATGGTAGAGGCTCTGCGCGATGACATCCGTAAGTTCAAGGCCGAAAAGGGTTGCGAACGTGTGGTTGTGCTTTGGGCAGCGTCTACCGAGATTTATGTGCCAGTATGTGAGGAGGTTCACTATCAGTTGGCCGACCTCGAGGCAGCCATGAAGGCTGATGACCGCGAGCATATCGCGCCATCTATGTGCTATGCTTATGCTGCACTTACCGAGGGTGCACCGTTTATCATGGGTGCTCCTAATACCACTGTTGATATCCCTGCTATGTGGCAACTGGCTGAGAAGACCAAGATGCCTATCGCCGGCAAGGACTTCAAGACAGGTCAGACCCTCGTCAAGTCAGGTTTCGCACCTATCATCGGCACCCGTTGTCTGGGACTAAGCGGATGGTTCTCAACCAACATTCTGGGCAATCGCGACGGACTGGTGCTCGACGAGCCAGCAAACTTCCGTACCAAGGAGGTCAGCAAACTCTCAACCCTCGAGACCATCCTCAAACCCGATGTTCAGCCCGACCTCTACGGCCATGGCAACGATGAGGACACTCAGTATTATCACAAGGTTCGCATCAACTATTACCCTCCACGCAACGATAACAAGGAGGGTTGGGACAACATCGAAATCTTCGGATGGATGGGCTATCCCATGCAGATCAAGATCAACTTCCTGTGCCGCGACAGTATCCTTGCAGCCCCGTTGTGTCTCGACCTGTGTCTGCTCAGCGACCTTGCTGCTCGTGCTGGCCGCTACGGCATACAGCGCTTCCTGAGTTTCTTCCTCAAGTCGCCTATGCACGATTACACCCAGGGCGAGGAAGCCGTCAACCACCTCTATCAGCAATACACCATGCTGAAGAACGCCATCCGCGAGATGGGTGGCTACGAGCCTGACGAGGAAATCGACTAGACATATATGAGTTTTTTCTACTTTGCAGCAGAAATCCGCCCCCAGGCACACTTGCCTGAGGGCGGAATCTTTCTACATGCCTACACAGCTGGCCGGAATTACCACCACCGGTATTTCCGCCGGTATTGCTTCCGGTATTACCGCTCTGGCTTGAGCCAGAACCCGAATTAGAGGTCGAACCACTCAGATTGCCTTGCTATGCGCTAGGATTAATGAACTAAAGTTTCGCAGGTGCGCCATCACTTGCCAGAGGTGTATCGATATCGGTACGAATGATAACAACGGGCAGATGGCCTGGCAGGCGACTAAGCAGGTTGCGGCATACCGACTCTTCTCGTGGAGTGACCAATAGCACGAGAGCACAGTCGGTTTGTGGATGTTTGGGGCTGCTGATAGAATTGGAGAGGGCCATGAAACGTCCGTGGCATTCGTCGCGGAAATCGGAGATGACGCATGAGGCCAGTCCGGCTTCGGTCATGTTGCTCTTTCTGATCTTGTCGAGCCCACGTTCACGGATCTGTCGGACTCGTTCGCGACTGAGTCCTAAATCACTGCCTATGTCATCCAGACCTCTTTCCGGACATCCGAGACCGAAACTCTGTACAACAATCTTACGTTCACGTTCGGTAAGAACAGCCCCCAGTACCAGCATAACATCGCTGCACATCGACTCGTAGTCGACTTTGCGGTCGGAGGCATACTCGACTGCAGAGGCGAGAGAGTCGGCCATAGTGACGGTATCCTCGTCAGATATAGGAGCATCGATACTGGCTACATGAGCCTCGCCCTGAATGGCCTTCTCAATCCTATCAATCTCGAGCGAGATAATCTCGCTGAGCTCTTCGGCCGAAGGGCTGCGCTGATTCTTAAGCATAAATTCGTTTGTGGCGTTCTTGATCTTATTGCTGATGGCAATCTGACTCTGGGGGCGACGTACCATGCCGCTATAGTCGGAAATGGCCTGAAGGATGCTCTGACGAATCCACCAGATGGCATAAGATATGAACTTGAATCCACGGGTTTCATCAAACTTGTCGGCCGCTGTGATAAGGCCCACGTTGCCCTCGCTGATAAGATCGATGAGGGGAATGCCCTGGTGCTGGTACTGTTTGGCTACGGATACGACGAAACGCAGGTTGGCATTGACCAACTTCTCCTTGGCTTTGGCGCCGGGCTTGCCACCCTTGCGGATGACCTGGGCCAGTTCTACCTCCTGTTCGGGGGTGATCATAGGTATACGGCTGATGTCGGTGAGATACTTGTTAAGCGATTCCTCTGTGCGTGTAGTAATACTCTTGTTAATCTTGATTTGTCTCATATTGTTATGTTGATAATGATTTCGATTGCAAAGATATTGCCATATCGGCAAGAAACATCTCCAATTTATATATATAAGGTGATTTGGATGTTTGATAAATAAAAATAGAGGCTTGCAATTTTTCTGCAAGCCTCAAATTCTATTAGTTTGTTTACGCACCGGTTTTTTCTTCATCGCGTGAGGTGGCCTAAAAGATTTTGTAGGCTACTCGCATCTCCAGATTGGGCCAGGCTTTCAACCATGACAGCACACTGCCGATACCGGAATTCTTGCCCGCCGAATCAATCTCCGTACCATTGTTCAGCACGAATTTTGGCGAACCCCAGAACATAAGACCTAAATCTACGGCCAAACTGACACGATGGGACTTAGCAAGGTGCTGTCCAAAGCCGACGCCGAGATAAGGTTTCACGGCATTGGTCTTCATGCGTACGTCAATGTTACCATTCTCATCTGCTGTGAATACGTAGTCGCCGAACTGTACGCCTACAGGCGGATAGTTAGTTCGGAAGAGGTTGTTGTAGTCTTGCACTTTCTGGTTGGCATCGTAGAGGAAGCCCAGGGCACCATCGTTGGTGTTACGGAAGTGAACGAAGTTCTGGCTCCCAAAGAACAGACCAGCAGAAAAGTAGAAAGTCTGATTATTAAAAGGATGTACCTCGCCCAGAAGGTAGAAGTTCCAGAAGTTGGGTTTGACGGTCAGTTCTACCTTATCTGTCATTTGTGCACGCTTAATGGCATCCTCTTCCACCATCTGTATCTCAGTTATTTCCGAGGCGGTGTTGATGGCTTTGAACTTGATTTCTCCTATATTCCATCCACCTATACCTGCTCTCACCGTAACTAGCTTGTGTACAGGCATGGCCACATCGATGTTAGTACCTGTCGTTCCATACGACAGACCTATAGAGAGGTGGTTAAACAGGCCGTCCTCGGCATGTAACTTGTCGGCATCCTGAGCCTTAGCCCCTGTTGCCACAAACATTATCATGAAGAGAATGATGAGTCTATGAATATTGTGTTTCATATCTTTGTCAGGTTTTTATTTAAAGAATGATTTGTTAGACTTAATAAGCAGGTTGATGAGCGACTGGCTCAAGGGGTGGAAACCATATAGGTAGTCACTGGTGTAGGGCGTACCGCCGTTGATGACACAGTGTACGTAGTCGTGGCAGGCCATATCCATCGGCGTAATGCCCACAGTGCCTTCGTATTGCTTCAGGTCTTCGATGACCAGCGGATGCAGGTTAGCGGCATTGGTAAGGTATCCGCGTGGCGACACCTCAGTATAGGCCGAACAGTGGTTCACAATCCAGATGTTATCGTCGGTAGCGTTCACCTCACGTGCACTGTGCATCATGTCGATCACAGTCTTCTGCTTGTTCTTCATCCGTTTCTCGGTGGTGGTCTTGTAGTAGTCCTGTTTGTAGAGCCGAGCCATCACCGTGGTGTCGTTCATGTTATACATGGCACAGTTGCGCTGGGCTTCAGGATTAAGATCCTCTTCTATGTCGGGGTCCTCGTCGGGCCAGTCGCAGTACACGATGGGGTAGTGGTAGACGGCATTCATCTGGCGTAGGTCGTAGCGGCTCAGCCACAGGATCTTACCGCGCATCTCACCTACTGTGATGTCTGGCCGCCAGTCCTCAATGAACAGCCCTTGGTACTTCTGCAGGTTCAATACCTTACTGAGCAGGGAGAACAAGTCTTTCTGATCTTCAAAACCGTTGTCGAACTGCAACTTGGCGATGAAGAACTCTGACGGATGGGCCTTCAGGTAGCTTTGCAGCTGGTCGATGGTCCACTCGAAAGTCACGTCGAGCTCGCTGATGCCGTGTGTCAGGCGTAAGATTTTCTTCTTGGCAATTGTGTCAGTGCTTACCACAGGACGTATGTCGAAGAACCTGATGCCACAGTTCATCTGCTCTTCAAGGTTTGACACCTGACTGATGGCCGTCATGTTGAACACATACTTTAATACAGGCTGGTAGAATCCCATGCCAGTCATTGTGTCGTGGGTGCCCGGGATGCTTAACTTGCACACCTTTGCCTCGTCCTTCACCATGCCCAACCAGTCGGTGAGGGGGGTGGGCAGGTCGTATGGAACCCAGATAGAGTCCTTGTAATCCTCAGAGAAGAGGAACGGTGAGTCGAGAGATGTCTTTTCATCGTAAGCTTTCTTAAAGTCCTCTTCATCGCAACTGTTCAGTGCAGTCATGGCCGCAATGGCCATGATGGCATACATGATTTTTCTGCTCATAATTATCTTAATTCATTATTGTTTGTTTCACTTGTGAAAACACTTGCGCCGCTGATAAGGATGGCGGCGAGCATCCATGCATACATTTTTTTCATATTTGTTTTATTTTAAATTGAATTTTAGTCGAGCGTGCTTTAGGTTTTTCTGACAACAAATATAGGCAAAAGCTTCCGCTTCTGCAAGCGCAAGCCGCCTGCAGGAGAAAGTATATCGTATCTTCTCGAATCTGATCGTACATGGTGATGAGCAGATAATTTTGTTCCGATTATTTCTGATCTTTAGTGAGTTTGTCTATTTTCTCTTCCAGGCGACGGAGTTTTTCTAAGACTTCGTCGTTGTTGTCCTCGGCCATCGCATCTACGAAGATAGAGTTGATGAGCGATAGTCCGATGATTCCGCCTAGGAACATTAGGATAGAGAAGTACACGCGCGCGAAGAAGCCCCAACCTGTGCTGCCGTTCTGGGCGATGGTGTCGGCAAACTCGTACCAGCCCTCAACGGTGAACAGGCGGAAGATGCTGTAGACGCTGATAGCAGGATTGCCGAAATACTCAGGCGCTATGTTGCCAAAGATGGTTGACGACAGGATGGAGAAGATGATAAGGAACACGATAAAGGCGATGAACACCAGCAGCGATGCACGGGTGGCCAGACGGATGCCTGCCAGAAGCTTGTGGATGTTGGGGATGAAACGCAACATCTTAAAGCTCTTGAACAATCGCATGGAGCGCAGGGCCAGAATGGCATTGGTGGCGTAGGTCTGTTCGAGTATAGGCGATGCGAGCGAGGGGAGGGCGATGACGAGTACGATGAAATCGAAACGATTCCAACCCTTGGACCAGTAATCTCGCCAACCCATGCGTGATATCTTGGCCCAAGCCTCGAAGAGAAACAGCAGTGTGAACACGGCGTCGGTTGCCTCGAACCAAAGTGAGTCGGGCCAGAAACCGCCGAAAAACATCAGTGCGGTATTGATCATGATGGCGTACAGCATCACGCGATCGCTGCAAAGCAAGTCCTTTATTCGTTCCATATCTGTATTCAGGATTTATTTACGTACGTAGTCTACAAACGCATAGCGCTGGGCGTGGCGATCGTCGATGTCGTGGTCTTCGCGGGCTACCTCCTGCCAGTCGGACTTGTATTCGGGGAAGAAGGTGTCGGCCTGAGCGGGAGTGTCGTCGACCTCGGTCAGACACAGGCGGTCGGCTATGCTGAGGGCCTGGGTGTAGACACTGGCTCCACCGATGATGTATACCTCCTCATCCTTGGCGCAATGAGCCAGAGCCTCCTCGAGTGACGGGTAGACATCGCAACCAGGGAAGATACCCCTCCCGTCCTCCCCTGTATGGGAGGAGAAAGTGCTACGACTTAGCACGATGTTACGACGATTGGGTAGGGCACCCTTGGGCAGCGATAGGAATGTGTTGCGACCCATTATGATGGTGTGGCCCGTGGTGAGCGACTTGAATCGCTTAAGATCGTTGGGCAACCAATAAATCAACTTGTTCTGAAATCCGATGGCACGATCTTTGGCCACGGCGGCGATGATGTTAATCATTAAACATTAAACATTAAAGATTAAACATTAAACATTAAAGATTCTTGGCAGAGCCAAGTGAAACATTAAACATTAGACCGAAACTTCGGCTTTGATGTGTGGATGTGGATCGTAACCCTCCAACTGGAAGTCCTCGAACTGGAAGTCGAAGAGATTCTTAACGTCGGGGTTGATAATCATACGTGGCAGGGGACGTGGCTCGCGGGTAAGCTGCAGCTTGGCCTGCTCTATGTGGTTTAGGTACAGATGAGTGTCGCCAGTGGTGTGGATAAAGTCGCCTGCCTTGAAACCAGTTACCTGAGCCATCATCTGCAACAGCAGTGCGTAGCTGGCGATGTTGAATGGTACACCAAGGAAGGTATCGGCCGAGCGCTGATAGAGTTGCAGCGACAATCGGTCATCGGCCACATAGAACTGGAAGATGGTGTGACATGGGGGTAGGGCCATCTTGTTGACCTCGGCCACATTCCACGCCGAAACGATCATACGGCGCGAGTTGGGATTGTTCTTCAGCTGGTCGAGCACATACTGTATCTGGTCGATGGTACCGCCATTGTAGTCGGGCCACGAGCGCCACTGGTGACCATATACCGGACCCAGCTCGCCGTTCTCATCGGCCCACTCGTTCCAGATGCGCACACCGTGGTCCTGCAGGTACTTCACGTTGGTGTCGCCCTTGAGGAACCACAACAGTTCGTAGATTATCGACTTGAGGTGCAGCTTCTTGGTGGTGAGCAGTGGGAATCCGTCGTCGAGATTATATCTGCTCTGTGTACCAAAGATGCTTATGGTGCCTGTGCCCGTGCGGTCGCCCTTCTGGGTGCCTTCGGTCAGGATGCGGTTCAAAATGTCTAAATACTGTTTCATTTATGTAGATTAAACATTAAACATTAAACATTAAACATTAAAGATTAAACATTGATTATTTCTACAGGGGCGGAGGGCAGGTGAGTGCTCTTGATGCGCCAGGGTTTGGGGTATAGATTGTTGGCGCGATTGCCGATGTTTTTTACTGGTCCAAGGGGCTGACCTTTGTACGTGATGGTGACAATGCCCTTCGGGGTGTCGGGTGGTAATACCATCGCCTCGCCACGCAGGTACTTCAGTGCCTCTGTATAATCTACGTCTACGCTTGTTTCGCCTTTAGGAAATTCTGCCTCTAGCACCTTAAGCTTTTTTAGTTGCGAATTGATAGTTGATAGTTGATAGTTATTTTTCTTCTTGCTGTCAACTGTCAACTGTCCACTATCAACTTGTTTACGCAGGGCGCAAACAAAGAGTCCTTCGCCGCGGGTGATGCCTGGGATGAAACGATAGACGGGATGCGTGAAGCCAGGGAGTAGCGAGCCTGTGATATTCCACGATGGGTCTACGGGGATGTCGAGCACTTCGGCATCGTAGTTGTCCAGAATCCACTGGATATTCTCCTCGTTCTCCTTAGTATTATATGTACACGTACTATATATAAGCAGTCCGCCTGGATTTAGGCACTCCCATGCGTCGGCCACAATCTCGCGCTGCAGTTGCCAGCACTTCTCTACGTTCTGCGGGCTCCACTCGGCTATGGCGCCAGGATCCTTGCGCATCATTCCCTCGCCCGAGCAAGGCACGTCGCACAGGATGAGGTCGAATTTGAGTTTTGATTTTCGGAAGTCGCGTGGGTAGTTGTTGGTTACGATACAATTAGGTGCCCCCCACTTAGTGATGTTCTCAAGCAGTATCTGTGCACGATTGCCCATAGGTTCATTGCTGATTAGCACACAGTCATCAGGCAATACGCTGCGCAATGCAGTTGACTTGCCGCCAGGGGCTGCACACATGTCTAATGCTAATTGATAATTGACAATTCTTGGACGAGCCAAGCGGCAAAGCCGAGCGGATAATTGACAATTTCTCAAAATATGGGTAACGAACATTGATGATGCTTCCTGGACGTAGTAGCAACCGGCGTGCAACAATGGATCGAAGGTGAACTGTGGGCGATCTTCTAGATAGTAGCCCTCTGTGCACCAAGGCACCTGGCGATCAGAGGGACAGGTTGCTTGATCCGGACTTTGTCCGCAATCAAGAACCTGTCCCTTTGATCGCCTTCGCGGATTGACGCGAATACTCACCGGTGCCTCTTCATCGAAGGCCCCAATGAAGCGGTTAAAGCGCTCATCGCCCATCACACGCCTCGTTTCGCTGACGAATATTTCGGGTAATTGTATCATTTTCGATGCAAAATTAAAAAAAATCTGAGAAAAAACGCTATCTTTGCAACTAATTTTAAACTTCTTACGTCAAACAGGTGTAGAAATTCAAAAAACATAGAGATATGAAAAAGTATTTAATCGCAATCGCCATGGTGCTTACGCTTAGCATGAATGCTAACGCTACCGCACAGAAGCATCGCCACACTCCACGTACGGAGCAGGTGAGCGATACAGTGAAACACAATCCCGATGCCATCGAGGCATTCTCTGACACTACTGCTGCTAAAAGTAATGCTAACGCCGACTTCGACGATGATGACGACAGCTACACCACTCGTCACCACGTGACACTGGAAGGTGAAGAAGCCGGAGAGTTTATTGAAAAGATTTTTGGCGGACTCGGAATCGCAATGATCATCCCAATCCTGGCCATCGTGATTTTCGGACTGCTGTTGCCACTCATCATCCTGTTCACGGTGCTCTACTTCGTCAATCGCAATCGCCGCGACAAGTATCGCCTGGCAGAGATGGCTATCAAGAACGGACAGCCTATCCCCGACGAACTGTTGAAGGAGGTTAAGGACGACTGGGACAGCAATGGTTACAATGCTGGCATCCGTCAGATGTTCACAGGCGTAGGATTGGCAATCTTCCTAGGTCTCATCCTCGACGAACTTGGAATCGGTATCGGTGCTCTGGTATTCTTCATCGGACTGGGCAAGTGGTACATCGCACGCCAGAACCGTCCTATAAACAGAGACAACATTCAGAACTTTAATAATAAGGAGAGTGAGTTATGACAAAGAAACTGACGAGATCAAACGACAGAGTGCTTGCAGGAGTATGCGCAGGTATCGCTGATTATCTGGACTTCGACCCCGCAATGGTTCGCATAGCCTACGCATTCCTTACACTCTTTACATGTTTTAGTGGAATAATATTCTACATAGTACTGATGATCGTAATGCCGGAGAGAAATCTACTGGATAGATAATACGAAATGACGAGTATCAGCGACATAGCACTAGTGACACAGGTGGCGGTGTTCCACAACAAGCAGGCGTTCGACCAGCTTGTGCGGAAGTACCAGTCGCCTGTGCGCAGGTTCTTCTTGAACCAGACACTAGGCAATGAGCAGCTTAGCGACGACTTGGCGCAGGAGACCTTTATCAAGGCCTACACTAACATCGGCAAGTTCCGTGGCATGAGTAGCTTTTCTACGTGGCTGATGCGTATAGCTTACAACGTGTATTATGATGAGGTACGCGCGCGTAAGCAGACTTACGATATCGAAGACTCAGGTGCAATGCGTAAATCGGCAAATACTTGCGATCAAAATACTAAGATGGATATACATGCGGCTATGGCACTACTCAAGCCCGACGAGCGCACATGCATCACACTGCAACTGGTAGATGGTTACCCCATCGACCAGATAAGCAAGATAACTGGGATACCAGAAAACACGGTGAAATCGCACCTTAAACGAGGGAAAGATAAAATGGCTAACTATTTAAGAGAAAACGGATATGGAGGATAAGAATGACATTATGCTGAAGCTGCTGTTTGAACAGGCTGCACAGCAGCAGATAGAGGACAATGGGTTTACCGAGCGAGTGATGGCAAACCTGCCCGAGCGTAGTGGCTACAGCGTACGCACGCTGTCGCGACTGTGGACTATGTTCTGCTTGATTATCGGAATGCTGGCATTCTGGTTGGCTAGCGGCTATTCTGCACTTGAGGGATTCCTGTCGGGTGCCAAGCAGATGCTGATAACCACCATCGAGGTGTTCCTGGCTACTGCCCCAACTACCGAGATCCAGATTAATCCTTGGGTTGTGGTTCTGTTGCTGGTTTTTGTATTAATCTTCCTACCTTATCAAACATTCCGTAAGTTGTCCGCAACACTTTAAACTCAGTGCGTCTGTTCATCTGATGACACTGCTCATGCTGTTCCTCAGGGAGTGCGGCTATAAATTCCTCCGTTAGCACGTCGCCCTCCTTGAGGAATTCGTATTTCTCGGCCACCTTGCGCTTAATCTTCTTTGGATTCGACTCGCCGTAGCCTTTTGGCGTAAGTCGGTCGGCGGCTATACCGTTGGCTATCAGATAGTTCACCACACTCTCTGCTCGCTGTTGCGACAGTCGTTCGTTGTATGCATCAGAGCCTCGACAGTCGGTGTGTGCCGACAGTTCGATGGTCACGTTAGGATTCTCGTTCAGCAGCTGCACCAGTTGGTCCAGAGCAGTCTTTGACTCTGGGCGCAATGTGGCCTTGTTGAAGTCGTAGAAGATGTTCTCGATAAGCACTGGGGCAGAGATGTTGGCCAGCGGGAACTGCAGCACATACTCCTCCGACTTGGTTACGGGTTCCACGCGTATCTGCTCCTGATGGTTCAGATAGCCCTTGCATGTGCCAAGCAGCACGTAGTCTACGCCTGGGTTAATCTCCTGTGTAAACGATCCGTCGCTACGCACGCTCAGTTTTATGTTTGTGCCATCGTTGCCCACCATATACACCTGTGCGGCTGGCAGTTCGTAGCCGTCCTGCTCGTACACCCAACCCTTCACGGTCTGAACTATCTCAGGATTGAAGAAACTGTAGATGTGGTCCATGCCTCGCAGATCGCCACGATTGCTGCAGAAGTAACCCTGGTTCAGCTTGCCCTCGAACGTCATGCCGAAGTCGTCGGCCTGCGAGTTGAGTGGGAATCCGGGATGTGAGAGGTGAGCGGTGAGAGGTGACAGCCCAGAGATATCTTTTGCTGCAATGTAGTAGATATCCAGTCCTCCCATGCCTGGGTGGCCGTTGCTCGAGAAATACAGGTCGCCGTTGGGGCGGAATGTGGGGAACATCTCGTCGCCAGGGGTGTTGACTATGGGCCCTGCATTCTCTATGTAGCCAGCCTCTGTGGGGTTTAGCAGTCGGCACTTCCAGATGTCGAGCCCACCCATGCCACCACTGATGTCGCTTACAAAGTATAGCCACTCGCCATCAGGACTAACGGCAGGATGAGCAAAACTGCTCAGTGTGTCGTGACTTATGATTAGCTCCTTGGGTTTGCTCCATGCTGCATCGCTGCGCTGCGACACCATTATGCGGGCATAGCGAGGATAGTCAGGATCCGATGCACACTGCGTCAAGTACATCGTCTTGCCGTCGGGCGAGAAACAGCATGCACCTTCGTCGTAGGCCGAGTTCAGTTCTGAGTCTATAGTCTGCGGCTTGCCCCATTTGCCCTTCTCGTCCTTCTGCGAGTAGAATATGTCGGCATTCTTTGTACCTGTGATGCCGCTATATTCATCGCCCTGAGCCTGATTACGAGTTGAGGTAAAAAACAGTTGGTCGTTCTCTTCGCCAGCCAACATGGGCGAGTAGTCGTCGCGACGAGAGTTGAACAGGTCGGCCTTCTTCACGGTATAGGCCGAACCATCCTTCTTCCATTGCGGAGCCTTCTGCGCCGACTCCAGTCCCGCCTTCGCCAGTCGCAGATTACAACTATCAACTGTCAACTTTAAACTATCAACAGAAGCTGCAAAGCTTTTTGCTGCTTCTTTATAATTGCCATTACGCATATACATCTGGCCCAGGCGCAGATGTGTCAGCGAGTCGGCTTGTTTGTATCGTATCACATTCTTGTATGCGGTTATCGCCTTGTTGGTCTGGTTCAGTCGGCGATAGCATTCGGCCAGTCGTTTGGCCCGTTGTCCGCGTGTGTTTTTCTCCTTGTTGGGTGTCTGTGCGTAGGCTTTCTTGTATTGGTCGGCCGCATCATAGAATTCGCCGATGGCCATGTACTTGTCGCCCTTCTTCATAGCCTGATCGGCCCCGCACCCCACCATCAGCAGGGCGAAAACCATCACGTATATCGTAGCAACAATCTTCCGCATACGTATATATAAACGTAAAAAACTACAGATTATTGTTTTTGTTTTACCTACGGATTTTATATTTTTGGCCTACGGATTTTACGGATTATACAGATTTTTTATTTTAATTCGTAAAATTCGTATAATCCGTAGGAAAAACTAAAAACGAAATCCGTAGGGCATATATCACTTCTTCTGCGATTTTACTTTTTTCAGTTCGGCGTCTGTCAGAACCGTTACACGGCGATTCGTGGGGTCGGTCATCACGTCGCGAACTATCTCAGATACCTGCTGCTTCAGTTCGTCGATAAACTGGCCGGCATCGTATTTCTGATGCTCTATGTCGCGTAGCTTCTTCTCCCAGATACCTGTCAGTTCGCAACTCTTCAGCAGTTCCTCGCGTATCAGGTCGATAAGCTCTATGCCAGTAGGTGTGGCTATCAGTCGTTTGCGCTCGCGCTTGATGTAGTGGCGCTTAAACAGAGTCTCGATGATACTGGCGCGACTTGATGGACGACCGATACCGTTCTCCTTCATCGCAGCACGCAGGGTCTCGTCCTCCACAAACTTACCCGCAGTCTCCATCGCACGCAGCAGCGAGGCTTCATTATAATAAGGTGGGGGAGTGGTCCACTTCTCGGTCAGCGTAGGCTTGTGCTCGCCGCTTTCGCCCTTAACAAATGTGGGCAGAGTGCGCTCCTCGTCCTCTTGTTGAGGCTTGTCGTCGCCCTCGGTTTCCTTCTGCACCTTGCCCTGTACCACGCGCCAGCCTGGGTCAAGTATCTCCTTACCCGTCACCTTAAACTCCACGGTCTCGTCGCCCTTAACCTCGCCAAGCACGGTCGTTGTCGAGAACTTACAATCGGGCAAGAACACAGCGATGAATCGTCGAGCCACCAGGTCAAACACCTTACGCTCCAGGTCGGTCAGTCCCTGTGGGATCACACCTGTAGGTATGATGGCGTGGTGGTCGGTCACCTTCGACGTGTCGAACACGCGCTTGGTCTTCTTCAGCGGCTTGCCGCCGATGGGCTTGATGTATTCGGCATACACAGGCACACCGTCAAACTTGGTCTGATACAGTCCGTTGAGCGTCTGCGGGCACTTGGGGTAGATATCGTCCGAAAGATACTGAGTGTCTACACGAGGATAGGTGGTGTACTTCTTCTCGTACAGACTCTGAATCAGGTTCAGCGTCATCTCGGCCGAAAATCCGTATTTGCGGTTGCAGTCCACCTGTAGCGATGTCAGGTCGTACAGCTGTGGTGGCTGCTCCTTGCCCTCCTTCTTCTCCACCTTGGTCACCTCAAACGGCTTTCCCTCGATGGTGGCAAAGGCCTTTTCGCCCTCCTCCTTCGATGTGAACTTTCCCTTAGTGGCAGTAAAAGTGGTGTCGCGATATACTGTGGCCAGCACCCAGTAGGGCTCCGGCTTAAAGTTCTCTATCTCCTTCTGGCGGTTCACGATAAGTGCCAGCGTAGGTGTCTGTACTCGTCCGATGGATAGCACCTGGCGGTTCTGTCCGTACTTCAGTGTGTACAGTCGTGTGGCATTCATGCCCAGCAGCCAGTCGCCGATGGCTCTCGACAGTCCTGCCAGATACAGCGGCTGGTAGTCGCCCTGATCCTTCAGTTGGGCGAAACCCTCGCGTATGGCCTCGTCGGTCATCGACGATATCCAGAGTCGCTTCACTGGACATTTTGCCTGTGCCTTCTGCATCACCCATCGCTGGATGAGCTCTCCCTCCTGTCCGGCGTCACCACAGTTCACTATGCTGTCGGCCTTTTGCATCAGACCCTCTATTATCTTGAATTGCTTCTCAATACCCTTGTCGTTTATCAGCTTGATGCCGAAACGTGGCGGTATCATGGGCAACTGCGTCAGCGCCCAGGGTTTCCACGCCTGGGTGTAGTCGCCTGGTTCCTTCAGTGTGCACAGGTGGCCGAATGTCCACGTCACCTGATAACCATTGCCCTCCATATATCCGTCGTGCGAGCTGTTAGCCCCCAGAATCCTTGCGATATCTCGGGCCACACTCGGTTTCTCTGCTATACAGACTATCATATTCTTTTCGTAATTTGGCTGCAAAGGTAGCGCAAATCGAATAAAATACCAAAGAAAAACTTGCTTTTCTTTGTATTTTTGAGATGCAGCCTACCTTCGAGCGTAGCTCAAAGATAGTGCAAATTGGGCGAAATACCAAATTTGTACTACTTATTATTTAAACTTTTCGCATGTTTTTTCGTCATTTAGTTATAAATAAACCACATTTTTAAGTAATGAAGAAACTAATTATTATCACTGTTCTAATGGCTATGTGCGCAGGCGCGCGTGCCCAGTACCGTAATGTATTTGTAGAGAAGGGCTACGACAAGGCCCAGGTAGAAACTAGACTTAAGCAGGTTTTCGATGATGTGTTTCGTGGTCCCAACAAGGTGTATTTCGAGGTTGGCGACTCTATGGGATACGTTAGCGACATCAAGAACCACGATGCCCGCACCGAGGGTATGTCGTATGGCATGATGATAGCCGTGCAGTTTGGCGAGAAGGATATCTTCGACCGCTTGTGGCGCTGGAGCAAGAAGTACATGCAGCACCAGGATGGCGACCGTAAGGGCTACTTTGCCTGGAGCCTGAAGACCGACGGTACCCGCAATGCTGAGGGTGCTGCCAGCGATGGCGAGCTCTACTTCATCACTGCTCTGCTGTTTGCCAGCAACCGTTGGGGCAACGATACAGGCATCAACTATAAGAAGGAGGCCCAGTTCATTCTCGACTGCATCCAGCCCAAGGAGTACACCCCAGCCCCACGTCAGGGCGGATTCCCCGGCTTTGGCGGTTTCGGTGGTCAGCAGGGTCCACAGAAGATGTATCTCATCGATCCTGAGACTAAGCTCATTACCTTTACTCCCGATGGTTTCGGACAGCGATTCACCGATCCTTCATACCACATACCTGCCTTCTACGAGGTTTGGGCCAAGTATGCCGACGACGGCCGTTCAGAATATTGGTACGAGTGCGCGCGCGCGAGCCGCGAGTTCCTGCACAAGTGCATCAACCCCAATACAGGTCTTAATGCCGACAACTGCAACTACGACGGCACCGAGATGACCATGCCCCGTTTCCCAGGCATGCCCCAGCGCCCACAGGGCCAGCAGGGCGGCAACCGTCCACAGGGCCAGCAGGGGCAGCCCCAGCGTCCACGCCGCATGGGCAACAACAACTTCCGCTACGACTCATGGCGTGTACCTATGAACATCACCCTCGACTACGTGTGGAGTCATGGTGCCGATGGCGACTGGCAGCGCAAGTATGGCGAGACCATCCAGAACTTCTTCTATGCTCAGGGTGTAGATAAGTTTGTCGACCAGTATCGCCCCGACGGCACACTGCCCGAGGAGGACGAGATACTGCCAGCAGGCGGATTCCGCAAACTTCGCCACAGCATCGGCCTGGTCAGCACCCTCGCTGCAGCATCTATCCTGTGCAGCCACGACAAGAGCAAGGAGTTTGTCGATGCTCTGTGGAATGCCAAGCACGAGCCCTTCGAGGATGGCTACTTCGACGCCTACTACGATGGTCTGCTTCGCCTGTTCGCATTCATGCATCTTAGTGGACATTATCGAGAAATTACACCACAAAAGTAGCAAAAATCAAAAATTATCCCATTCTCGTTTGGTAGAATGGGATTTTTGTTTTATCTTTGCAACCGAAAATGGTTTTCAGACCATAAACTTTGCAAATACTAGATATGAAGAAATATCTCATAGCTTTAGCAGTCGTCATAGGCTGCATAGTGGCCACAGCAGTATATTCTGCATGTACCTCCGACGGTGCCGACAACCCCATCCGGAGCGAGTCGCAGTTTAAACGTATGCTGGTTGGTAAGTGGACCGTTTACTCTGTTGAGGACGGTTACACCCAGACCATTCTGGGCTCAGAGTGGACATACGATGTCGATGGCAATTTTACCAACAGTCAGGGCGACTGGAGTAGCCAGGGCATATACCACTGGGACGGCAACGAACTCATAATGACTATCGACAATCAGCCCTGGTCAGCTGTTGTCAAGGAGATAACACCTTCCGAGATGATCTGGCTTGGCCCCAATACCGGCAAGGTCATCAAGCTCAAGCGCCAGTAGGCTCTCTCCTCTCCAACTGTCATATCGCCCCCT
Source organism: uncultured Prevotellaceae bacterium (assembly GCA_902761905.1). GTDB lineage: Bacteria > Bacteroidota > Bacteroidia > Bacteroidales > Bacteroidaceae > Prevotella. The sequence goes on along the minus strand of CACWMK010000004.1, from coordinate 3,027 downwards.
TGTTATGTCGAGCGTCCCCCCCCTCTGTCATGTCGAGCGTAGTCGAGACATCTCCTTCATCAGCCGAGATCTCTCCATGCGCTTCGCTTAGTCGAGATGACATCAATGTTTAGTTTATACAAACAAAAAGTCCAACACCGTCTCACGACGACGTTGGACTCACCAACACAAAAACTAAACTAGACTTAACTAAACTTTTAATATCTTAAAAGCTGGTGCAAAGGTACGCAATTTTTGCGATACCTCCAAACAAAAATTCATTTTTTTTAAAATTTTATTTGGAACTTTGCTCTAAAGTTATTATCTTTGCCGCTGTAAAGCTATAAATGTGTAATAAGAGGACATCATGAGTAGATTCTGGAAAACTATCGAGGTAAAGGTGTTGCTGCGCATGTCGTTATGGGCACTGTTGGTGCTGGCTGGTGTGGCTTACTACCTGTTTACCGACACGTCTAGAGCCTTTACAGCCCTGTATACCGAGAACTGTCACTCCCGCATGCTCATCAACTACGAGTACACCCGTCGCGTGCTGTCCGATGTGTATGTGCAGGTATCTAATAATGTGTACCAGATAGAGAGCACTCTCGACAATCCTAACGGCCAGCGCGACCAGATGAAGCGCATCGTAGAGCATGGCAACCGCATACACAGCTGCGGCATGAACTTTGTGCAGGGCTACTATCCCCAGAAGGGCAATCGATACTGCCCGTTTGCATGGCGCAACCCCGAGAATCGCAACGAGATACTTACCGACGAGAAGGGCGATCACGACTTCGACTACCTGCAGGCTCGCTGGTTCAGGGCCGTAGTCGAGGGTGACACAGCCGAGTGGAGCGACCCCTTCTTCGATGGATACGACAACACCACAGCCCTGGCAGCATATATGGTGCCCATCCACGACCGTACCGGTAAGGCCGTGGCCGTGCTTGGTGCCGACATCTCGCTCGACTGGTTGTCTCGTAAACTTGCCGAGACCGACAGCACCTATAATGCTCAGGGCGGTCTTGCTCATCAGGCGTTGGGGCTTAAGTCCGAGAGTTACATCATCGACTTCGACGGTAAATACATCACCAATCCCGATCGCGAAAAACTGCTCAATGGTGTGTTCTACGACTACATCAGTCGCAAGGACTCCAAGCGCAAGATGCTGATAGAGCGGATAAAGTCCCGCCATCAGAGCAGCAATGAGAGTGCCGAGAGTTTCCTGTATCGTGGCGAGGAGTGCTATTTCTTCTACACCCCGCTCAAGTACACCAACTGGCTGCTGGTAACCGTGGTACCCTGCCGCTCTGTCGACATGCTGGGCCTGGAGCAATCCCTGCGCGTGTTCGCCATCGTAGCCATCGGCCTGATAGCCCTGCTGGCCCTAGGCTACTATCATGATCGCCACGAACGCCACAAAGCTGCAAAATCTCACAGGTAGACGCCCGCAAGCGCCTTTCCCCCATAACAGCTAAGGGACCCGCATTGCTGCGAGCCCCTTCACTTTTGTCTCTCAGATGTCGTTTGTTCTGATGGCTTCTTGTTCTCCTGATGAACTTGCGGGACCTGTCCTCTGTGAGTTCACGGAAACATCAATATAGCAGTGGTAGATTTCAATATATCTTGGATAGTAACCTCACCGCCGTTTACCTGCTCCAACTCTTCCTTTGTCAACTCCTGAGCCTTCTGGCAGTTCTTTTCATTCTTTTCCATAATCTAATAAATTTTAAATTGTTAAACTTGCTGTTTCTTGTCTCTCTGATGTCGTTTGTTCTTATTGACATTGCAAAGATACAATTTAAAAAACGATTCTGCAAGTTTTTAACTATGATTTAACGTTTATTTTTTTTGTGCCCGTTCCCACAAAATAATTCCGCATAGACGACCCTTAAGGCTTGCAGTCAAATGCAAGCCTTATTCTCTGTTTACGCGCCAACGCACGATGTAGCACCCAGTGCCGTCAGTATCGCCGATGCAATCGATGCGATAAGCTGAACTACAAACTTAATGGTCTCTTTTTTGCTCATAATGGTTAATTAGGTTATTAAGGTTAATTACTATCCTCTCTTTGTCATCTCGAGCCCCTCCTCCTTGTCATCTCGAGCGTAGTCGAGAGATCTCTCCATGCGCTACGCTTAGTCGAGATGACAGGACGATGGGCGTTAGGAGAGGGGCGGGGCGCTTAGGCCCCAGCCCCGTGGCTTAATCGTAGGTTACGTCGTCATCATCGCCGCCACCTCCGCTGGTATTACCTCCACCGGAATTTCCACCTCCGGTGTTTCCACCGGTATTGCTTCCGGAATTGCCGCTCTGGCTTGAGCCCGATCCCGAACCCGAACCATTGCTAGGCTCGTCCTCGGTCAGCATTCCGGCGAATGCCTCGGCATTAACGAACTCCGCCTTCTTTAGGAACTCTCGGCTAGAGATATTGGTCTCAGCCATCTGGTCGGGCAGGAATCGGATATGCAGGCCTTTCAGGTTCTTCTGGGGAGAGAAGTCCTCCTTCTTGGCTGCACCGCCAGCCTCATTCTCCAGGGTAGTGAAGAAAATACCCAGACCGTCAATCTTCACTCGCTTCGAATTCAGGAGCATCTCCAGCAGACAGCTGCGGAACTTCTCCAGCACTCCAAACACCACGTCGGGTGTATAGATGCTACCGTGCTCACTGATGTGGTTAGCCATCTTGCGGGTGTTTAGTACCTCGACGGTCTTACCGTGTGCAAACCACTTGCCCTTGACCTTCGAATTCTTGATGTTGTTCTGCTTAAGCAGATAGAAAATCTTTGCCATAATCTGTAAAATTGTTTTAATGGTTAATATTCGCTCGGCTTTGCCGCTTGGCTCTGCCAAGAAGTTGATTCTGCATCGTCAAATCTCCGACAGGCGCCTATGTCATTGATTCTTAAATGCTCTGTCAAGTAAGGTGCAAGGCGAGTGCAAATCGAGCTTGTTCGCTTTTGCCGAGCCGCCGCCCTTACTCGCACCTGCAATCTCTTGATTACAGGTGCAAAGGTACGTATATAATATGTAATACCGAAATAATTT
>CACWMK010000003.1 GCA_902761905.1 uncultured Prevotellaceae bacterium | reverse complement strand
CGGCAGAGCCGAGCGGCCCAGGATTTTGCCATGTCAGATTTTTCACTTACCTTAGTGCTGCAAAATCAAGACAAGCAAAATCTTCAATGACATGGCAAATGTACAAATAAAATCTGAGAAAAAAAAGAAAAAAGCGTTTTTTCTTTTGTATTTCGCTCGTTTTTAGTAACTTTGGCTTCGCCGAAGGTACAATGCACTCGGAAATAAAAAGAAAAAAGTGTTTTTTCTTTTGTATTTCGCTCGTTTTTAGTACCTTTGCCCCCGCTTATAATATAATAAGGTGTAAAACTGGATGAAGAAATTACTGATATTTACAATCGGCGGACTGATGCTGAGTGCAGCGTGCTGTGCTCAGAAAAAGCAGATCGGCGAAGCTAGAACGATACTGAAAAGTGGTAAGAATATAGAGCAGGCAGAGAAACTGATGACCGACCTGCTGAAGAATAAGGATAACGAGAACAATACCCGTATATATGATATATGGCTCCAGGCTGTGGAGAAACAGTATCTGGCTCTTAACGAGAGGATGTATGTGAAGCAGAAGGTGGATACTACCAATTTCTTTGGTATCGCCAAGCGAATGTTTGTAGTGGCCGAGCGACTGGACTCGATAGATGCTATGCCTGATAAGAACGGAAAGGTTAATCCCGAATATCGTAAGGCTAATGCGGCAAAGATGTCGGCTTATCGTCCGAACATATATTACGGTGGTGCATACCATCTGAAGAAGGGTGACTTTAAGACGGCTTTCGACTTCTTCGAGATGTATCTGGACTGCGACCGACAGCCGCTGTTTACCGGCTACGACTTTATGTATAATGACCCCAAGATGGGCGAGGTGGCTTATTGGGCAACATACTGCGGATACCGACTGAACGACCCTGTGCTGGTGTTGCGACATGCTGCAACGGCCCAGCGCGACGAACAGAAACTGGAGTATACACTGCAGTATATGGCCGAGGCCTGGGACAAGCTGGAGGACGACTCGATGTATATAGCCACGCTGTGGCAGGGATTCAAGAAATACCCGAAGTCGAACTACTTCTTTCCGCGACTGATGGATACTTACAACCGCAGGGGCGACTACACGATGGCCGACAGCGTGGTGAACGAGGCGCTTAAGACTGACACGCTGAACGAGCTGTATCTGTTTGCCAAGTCGATGGTGATGCTGAACCTGAAGAAGTATGGTGACTGTCTGAAATTCAGCGACCAGCTGATAGAGCTTAACCCCAATCTGCCTGATATATATTATAATGGTGGACTGGCATGCCTGAATATTGCCCAGCGTATGGACTCGCGTAAGTATAAGAAACAGGTGAAGAAAATGTATGAGAAGGCGCGCCCGTATATGGAGAAATATCGCGAGATGGCTCCCGACGAGGTGGACAAATGGGCACCGGCGCTGTACCGTATCTACTTCAATCTGAATATGGGAAAACAGTTTGATGAAATAGACAAACTGCTGAAAAAGTAAGGTGGGCGACACATGAACAGAAATAGGCGAAAAGTTAAGATTCTATAAATAGAACGGACTTTTCGCCTATACTTCTTTATTTTTATGTATCTTTGTAGAATCGAATTCAATAACAATCTAAAGAAATAAACAGAAAGATTATGGCAGACAACGCTCAACTGATTGCTCAGTGCGAGGCACGGGCTAAAGAATGGCTTTCTCCAGCCTTTGACGAGGAGACACGTAAGGAAGTTCAGGCTATGCTTGACAATGCTGACAAGACAGCGCTGATTGATGCTTTCTATCAGAATTTGGAGTTTGGTACAGGAGGTCTGCGCGGCATTATGGGTGCAGGTACCAACCGTATGAACAAGTACATCGTAGGTATGGCTACGCAGGGTTTTGCCAACTATATACTGAAGGCATTCCCTGGCAAGCAGAGCTCGGTAGTGGTAGGTCACGACTGCCGCAACAACGGACGTATGTTTGCTGAGACTGTGGCTGACATCTTCTCGGCCAACGGCATCAAGGTTTATCTGTTTGAGAGCCTGCGTCCTACACCAGAGATCTCGTTCGCCATCCGTCAGCTGGGCTGTCAGGCTGGTGTTAACGTGACAGCTTCGCACAACCCTCGCGAGTATAACGGATACAAGGCTTACTGGGACGACGGTGCTCAGGTGCTGGCTCCACACGACAAGGGTATCATCGACGAGGTGAACAAGGTGAAGATCGAGGACGTGAAGTTCGAGGGTAACAAGGAGCTCATCGACATCATCGGTGGTGAGATGGACTGGGACTACCTGCAGGCCGTGAAGGAGGCTATGGTAGATCAGGACGTAATCCTGCGCCAGAAGGACCTGAACATCGTTTACAGCCCAATGCACGGAACTGGTCGCGTGATCGTCCCTGAGGCTCTGCGTTCATGGGGATTCCAGAATATCCACGTGGTTCCAGAGCAGATGGTGATCGACGGTAACTTCCCAACAGTGGTAAGTCCTAACCCTGAGAACGCCGAGGCTATGACACTGGGTATGAAGCTGGGTACACGCCTGAATGCTGACCTGGTGATAGCCAGTGACCCTGATGCCGACCGCCTGGCTATCGTTTGCCGCAACGCTAAGGGCGAGTGGGAGATTCTGAACGGTAACCAGACTGCTATGATGTTCTCGTGGTACATCATTGCCAACAAGAAGAAGCTGGGCCAGCTGAAGGGTAACGAGTTCCTGGTTAAGACTATCGTTACTACCGAGGTTATCGCCGAGATTGCTAAGAAGAACGGCGTGGAGTATCGCGACTGCTATACTGGCTTTAAGTGGATCGCTAACGAGATTCGTATCTCTGAGGGCGTGAAGAAGTATATCGGTGGTGGTGAGGAGAGCTTCGGATTCCTGCCATTTGATAAGGTTCGCGATAAGGATTCTCCAGCATCAATCTGCTTGATCTGTGAGATTGCAGCCTGGGCTCGCGACAACGGCATGACTCTCTACGATCTGCTGATGAACATCTACAAGGAGTACGGATTCTCTAAGGAGGTGACCATCAACGTGGTTCGTCCTGGTAAGACCGGCGCCGACGAGATTAAGCAGATGATGACCGACTTCCGCGCTAATCCTCCAAAGGAGTTGGGTGGTAGCAAGGTTTGCCTGTGGAAGGACTACAAGACTCTGGAGGCTAAGAAGGCCGACGGCAGTGTGGAGAAGCTGAACATGCCTGACACCAGCAACGTGCTGCAGTGGTTCTGCGAGGATGGTACAAAGGTATCAGTTCGTCCTTCGGGTACTGAGCCTAAGATTAAGTTCTATACCGAGGTGAAGGATCCTAGCTTTAAGGATGCTGCTGACTATGAGCGCTGTCTGAAGGATGCCGAGACAAAGATCGAGGCACTGAAGAAGAGCTTGAATCTCTAAGCGAATAAGCATAAAAAAAAGAAGCCCTCGCACGATGTGTGCGAGGGTTCTTTTTGCTCTTAGTAGATTATTGTAGTGAGCAGATAAGCTACTATCGTTGAGGTAATTACGCTGATGAGTCCAGGCATCATGAATGAGTGGTTCAACAGGTATTTACCGATCACTGTGGTACCCGAACGGTCGAAGTTGACGGTAGCGATATCCGATGGGTAGTTAGGGATGAAGAAGTAGCCGTAGACTGCAGGCAGTACGCCAAGCAGCACTGGGCCAGGGATGCCCAGCTTATATGCCAGCGGCAACATGGCTACAACTACTGCGCCCTGAGAGTTGATGAGCACAGATACCAGGAAGAACACGATGGCGATACTCCATGGATACTCTTTAACGATGTCGGCCAGCATAGCCTGCATCTCGTTCATGTAGTTTGAGAAATATGTATCGGCTAGCCAGGCAATACCGTAGATAGCTACTACAGCCACCATACCTGACTGCCAGACAGGACCTGCAACGGCCTTCTTGGGCTGGGCCTTACAGAAGATAATCATCAGGGCGGCGGCCGAAATCATCACAATCTGGATGACGAGATTCATCTTCAGGTCGACCATACCTTTCTCGGTAAATCCTTCGGCCACAACGCCTGCTTTAGCCAATGCCGAAGACGAGATGGTGACGCCGCTTGCAAGTGTCAGGTCGCCAGCACCCTTCACTGCCTTAACGGTTGGGTAAGATGGCAACAAGTCGGGCAGGGCAGCAAACATAACGATAATGGCCAGAGCACCTAGGAAGATAAATACGGCATTCTTAGCCGACTGTGGGATCTGCTTGTCGAGAGTAGTGGCGTTTGAGCCATAGATGTACTCGCGCTGAACAGGATCGGCAATCTTCTTCTGGAACTCAGGATCCTTATCGAGGTCGAGGCCACGATGATAAGAAGCAGCAGCTGCTGCCATCAGTCCGGACACGCAAGCTGGGATAGAAACCATGAGCACGCGAGGGATGGTGATGTCGAAATGGTTTGCATTAGAGATGGTTACGAATGCTACAACTGCAGCAGCGATAGGCGAACAGGTGATACCTACCTGCGATGCGATAGATGCCACACCGCATGGGCGCTCCGGGCGGATGCCTTTCTTCAGGGCGATGTCGCAGATGATGGGCATCAGGGTATAAACCACATGACCTGTTCCTACCAGCACGGTCAGGAAGAACGTACACAGCGGAGCAAAGATTGTGATGTGATCAGGATGCTTGCGCAGCAGTTTTTCGGCTATCTGAATCAACCAGTCCATACCGCCCGATGCCTGCATGATACCAGCACACGTCACTGCTGCAATGATGATGTAAATAACGTCGGTTGGTGGTGTGCCGGGTTTCAGTCCGAAACCGAACACCAGTATCGCCAAACCGATACCCGAAATAGCTCCCAAGGCCAAACTACCATAACGAGAGCCTACCCACAGTGCTCCTAGTACAATGCAGAGCTGCAGAATCATTGTAAATGTAATCATACGTTAAAAAATAGATCGTTTTAAGTTATAATTATTGGAATTCTGTGTGCAAATATACATAATTAATTTGTAAAAACGAAATTTATGCCCATTTTTTCGACTATAAATCTTAAAATTAATTATTTCTTTGGTCAGGTCAGATATTTTCACTACCTTTGCACGCTAAATAATAAAGGTTAAAATATAGAAGCTAAAAAAGTAGGATATGGCAAAGAAGTTTGCAGAACATAACGGCTTGAATCTGACCCAGGTGAACAATGATATCCTGGAGATGTGGCGCGAGAAGAACGTATTCTGGCGTTCGGTTGACGAACGTGAGGGATGTCCACAGTTTGTATTCTTCGAGGGACCTCCCTCGGCAAACGGTCATCCTGGTATTCACCACGTGCTGGCTCGTACCATCAAGGATACCTTCAACCGTTATAAGACGATGAAGGGTTATCAGGTGAAGCGTAAGGCTGGTTGGGATACTCACGGACTGCCCGTAGAGCTGGGCGTTGAGAAGGAACTGGGTATTACCAAGGCTGATATCGACAACAAGGCATCAGACAAGTATATCTCTACTGAGGATTACAATAAGAAGTGTCGCGAGAATGTGATGATGTTCACACAGGAGTGGCGCGATCTTACCGAGAAGATGGGATATTTCGTAGATCTGGACAATCCTTATATCACTTACGACAACAAGTATATCGAGACTCTGTGGTGGTTGCTGCAGCAGTTCTACGACAAGGGACTGCTCTATAAGGGCTACACCATCCAGCCATATTCACCAGGTGCAGGTACCGGTCTGAGCTCGCACGAGCTGAACCAGCCCGGTTGCTATCGCGATGTGAAGGATACCACTGTTACAGCTCTGTTTAAGGCGCTGAATCCTAAGGAAGAGTGGACCAAGTGGGGTACTCCTTACTTCGTGGCTTGGACAACTACTCCTTGGACACTGCCTTCGAACACAGCTCTCTGCGTAGGTCCTAAGATCGACTACGTGGCTGTGGAGACATACAATGCCTACAACGGCGAGAAGATAACAATCATTCTGGCTGAGAGCCGTCTGAATGCTTATCTGGCTCCAGAGGGAAATATGACTGATGGCGACGAGATGCCTGAGTATAATAAGGGCGAGAAGTTCGTGCCTTATCGTATCGTAGGTCATTACACTGGTGAGGAGCTGGTAGGTATGAAGTATCAGCAGCTGATGCCTTGGGTTAAGCCTTCGGCTAAGCTCGATCAGAATGCTGCCGACTACGTGAAGGAGTATGCTGCTGCTCATCCTGAGAAGGTGTTCGCAGGCGAGAACGGCAAGGATCAGTTTGTAGAGATGGAGAGCGAGGCTTTCCGCGTGATCCCTGGCGACTATGTGACAACTGAGGATGGTGCCGGTATCGTGCATATCGCTCCTACATTCGGTGCCGACGACGCCAAGGTGGCTAAGGATGCTCACATCCCAAGCCTGTTCCTTATAAATAAGAAAGGTGAAACTCGTCCTATGGTCGACCTGCAGGGTAAGTACTATGTGGTGGACGAGCTCGATGATAACTTTGTGAAGAACTGCGTAGATGTTAAGGCATACGGTCACCACGCCGGCGACTACGTGAAGAACGCCTACGCACCCGAGTTTAACAAGGATGGTAAGTATGACGAGCAGGCTGCAGCCAAGGCTGAGGACCTGAACATCGTGATCTGTATGGAGATGAAGCAGGAGGGTACTGCACTCAAGATTGAGAAGCACGTACACAACTATCCTCACTGCTGGCGTACTGATAAGCCTGTGCTTTACTATCCTCTGGACAGCTGGTTCATCCGCTCAACAGCTAAGAAGGACCGTATGTTCGAGCTGAACAAGACTATCAATTGGCAGCCAGAGTCGACTGGTACTGGTCGCTTTGGTAACTGGCTTGAGAACCTGAACGACTGGAACCTGTCGCGCTCACGTTTCTGGGGTACACCACTCCCAATCTGGCGTGATGAGGACGGCAAGGAAATCTGTATCGGCAGCGTAGAGCAGCTCTACAACGAGATAGAGAAGGCTGTAGAGGCTGGAATAATGCAGAGCAACCCACTGAAGGACAATGGATTTGTGCCTGGCGATATGTCGAAGGAGAACTACGACAAGATCGACCTGCACCGTCCATACGTAGATAATATCGTACTGGTGTCAGAGAGCGGTAAGCCAATGAAGCGCGAGACCGACCTGATCGACGTTTGGTTTGATTCTGGTTCGATGCCTTACGCACAGATTCACTATCCATTCGAGAATAAGGACCTGATTGATAAGGGTATCGCATTCCCTTGCGACTTTATCAACGAGGGTGTAGACCAGACTCGTGGTTGGTTCTTCACTCTGCACGCTATTGCTACTATGATATTCGACTCAGTAGCATTCAAGAATGTAATTTCTTCAGGACTGGTGCTCGATGCCAAGGGTAACAAGATGTCGAAGCACGTGGGTAACGTGGTTAACCCATTTGATATGATAGGCAAGTATGGTAGCGATGCTGTACGCCTGTATATGATGACCAACTCGGAGCCTTGGGACAACCTGAAGTTCGACCCAGAGGGAGTAGACGAGGTGCGTCGTAAGTTCTTCGGAACACTTTACAACACCTACAGCTTCTTTGCTCTGTATGCTAATGTGGACGGTTTCGACCCAACTGCAGCACAGGTGGCATTCGAGAAGCGTCCTGAGATCGACCGCTGGATTCTGTCATGTCTGAACACACTGATTAAGGGTGTTGAGAAGGAGCTTGACGGATATGATCCAACCCGCGCTGGCCGACTGATCGACGCGTTTGTAAACGACGACCTGAGTAACTGGTTTGTTAGATTGAACCGCAAACGTTTCTGGGGTAAGGAGATGAGCGAGGATAAGCTCTCGGCATATCAGACACTTTATACCTGCCTGATGACAGTAGCCAAGTTGCTGGCTCCATTCGCTCCTTTCTATGCCGACCAGCTGTATAAGGACCTGGGTGGTGAGCTCGACTCTGTACATCTGGATAAGTTCCCAGCTGCCGATGAGGCACAGATCGACAAGGATCTCGAGGCTCGTATGCAGATGGCGCAGAAGATAACCTCAATGGTTCTGGCTCTGCGTCGTAAGGTGAACATCAAGGTGCGTCAGCCACTGCAGGCCATCATGATTCCTGCTGTCGACGATACTCAGAAGAAGCATATCGAGGCAGTGAAGGACCTGATTATGAACGAGGTGAACGTGAAGGAGCTGCGCTTCGTTGAGGGTGCCGGCGTGCTGGTTAAGAAGGTGAAGTGTAACTTCCGTACCATGGGTAAGAAGTTCGGCAAGCTCATGAAGAGTGTTGCTGCCGCAATGGATGCCCTCAGTCAGGAGCAGATTGCCGAGCTCGAGAAGCAGGGTGCCATCGGTATCAATGTGGAGGGTCAGGATATCACCGTAGAGGCTGTCGACGTTGAGATTATCAGCGAAGACATCCCAGGTTGGCTGGTAGCTAATGAGGGTAACCTCACAGTGGCTCTCGAGGTGGAACTCACCGACGAGTTGAAGAACGAGGGTATGGCCCGCGAGCTCATCAACCGTATTCAGAACATCCGTAAGGAGAGTGGATTCGAGATCACCGATCGTATCAACGTGACCATCGCTCCAAACGATGATGTGAAGAAGGCTGTGGACAGCTTTGCTGACTACATCAAGACTCAGGTTCTGGCCGACAATATTACTCTACAACCTAATGAGGGTCAGGAAGTTGAGTTCGATGACTTCAAGTTGAATATAACCGTAACAAAGAATAATTAATCAATAACTAAAGTATTATGGCAGAGAAGACTCGCTATACTGATGAAGAGCTCGAAGAGTTCCGTCAGATTATAAATGAGAAGATGGCTTTGGCCAAGCGTGATTACGAACAGATGATGCGTGTGCTCACCAACGAGGACAGCAACGACGTAGATGATACATCACCCACCTACAAGGCATTGGAGGAGGGTAGTGCTACCCAGTCGAAGGAAGAGCTCATATCTATGGCAGCCCGCCAGCAGAAGTTTATTCAGGGACTGAAGGCTGCTCTGATTCGTATCGAGAACAAGACTTATGGCATCGACCGTATCACAGGTAAGCTTATTCCAAAGGAGCGTCTGCGCGCCGTTCCTCATGCAACCCTGAGTGTTGAGTCTAAGCTGAACCAGAAGAAGTGACTACGAAATCTCTTATCACTAAAGGCAGATTGGCGGCTTTAATTACAGTCGCCATTCTGCTTGTTGACCAGATTATCAAGATCTGGGTTAAGACATCGATGCCGCTTCATGACAGCATCCATATCACAGACTGGTTCTACATCACCTTTATCGAGAATATGGGTATGGCCTTCGGTATGCAGTTGGGCAGCAAGATCATTCTCTCGCTGTTCCGCGTTGCAGCCATCTGTTTCTTGGGATATTATATCTGGAAACAGGTCAAGCAGAATGCACGAACCGGCTATATAGTCTGTCTGTCGATGGTGCTGGCTGGAGCCGCTGGAAATCTGATAGACTGTATGTTCTATGGACTGATTTTCAACGAGTCATCGCCCAATTATGTGTCGTATTTCGTTCCATTCGGTACGGGCTACGCTCCGTTTCTGATGGGTAAGGTGGTAGATATGTTCTACTTCCCGCTGATTGAGACAGAGTGGCCCACATGGGTGCCGATGGTGGGTGGTGATCACTTCGTATTCTTTAGTCCTGTGTTCAATTTTGCCGATGCAAGCATCAGTGTCAGTGTTGTTTTGCTGCTGCTGTTTTATCGAGAGGAAATAAGTAAAATATCAGTTAAGAAAGAAGAGGAAGAGAAAGTTGAAGATTAAGGTTACACATATTATATATACGGTTGCAACTGCTGTAATGATTACCAGCTGTAAACCTACAGTACCGTCAAAGTATATCCAACCTGACGAGATGGAAGACCTTATCTACGACTATCACTTGGCTCAGGGTATCGTTTCGCAGGAGAACAGTACCGACTATCAGAAACGTCTTGCTTTTGAACTTGTGCTCAAGGAGCATGGCGTGAGTCAGGCAGAATTTGATTCAAGTCTGGTATATTACTATACTCGTGCCGACCGATTCCAGGAGATATACAAGAATGTGGGCGAGCGCCTGAATAAGGAATCAGAGAAATATGGTGGTGCTGCTATCAACGCCGTTACCATGATGGCCTCAGCCTCGCTTAATGGTGATACTGCTGATGTGTGGGCCGGTAATCGTGCACTGATGTTGCTCAACGACCGTCCGTATCATCTCTATCAGTTCAGTCAGAAGGCCGACACCACATTCCATGCCGGAGATAGTTTTATGCTGAGTTTCAATACCACTTGGCTGATGCAGAATGGTAATCGACAGGCTGTGGCATATCTGGCCATAACCTATGACAACGACAGTACCACCAAGCAGTATAACACTATCTCGGGAAGCGGATTGACAACTCTGCGCATTCCTTATTGCAAGGAGAAGGTAAAGGAAATCAAAGGCTTTGTGATGTGTGGCATGCGTCCTGCCAAGGATGATGTCAATAAGCTGTGCCTGCTATTCATTGACAACATTCAGTTGTATAAGTTCCGCAATAAGGTGATAGAACATCCTGTGGTGCCTAATAACTCGATGCCTGACAGTATTGCTATGCGAATGCACAAGCCTGATTCGGCCAGATTTGATTCGCTGCACAGACCTCCACATCGTATGGGTGATCGTCCTATTCCAATGGGTGATCGTCCGCATCCAATGGGTGATCGACCCATGACGGTGGGCGAAATGCAAAAGATGCAGAAGTTGCAGAAGATGCCACCGATGAAGAAGATGCCACCGATGGAGAAAATGCCTAAAAATAAAAATGTAAAACCAATATCTAAGTAATAATTATGAATCTGAAATTCCGTTTAGCATTGATGAACTTCCTGGAGTTCGCTGTCTGGGGAGCTTATCTTACATGTATGGGAAACTACCTAGGAGTAGCCGGACTTGGCGACAAGATCTCGTGGTTCTATGCTATTCAGGGTATCGTTAGTATCTTTATGCCCACACTGATGGGTATTGTGGCCGATAAGTATATACAGCCACAGCGACTGTTGGGACTTTGCCACCTGGTTGCTGGAGGCTTTATGCTTGGATGCTGGTGGCTGGGCTATCAGGCTGGTTTCGGTAATGAACTGGCTGACAAGTCGCTTTTCATCACACTGTATACCATTAGTGTCGCATTCTTCATGCCAACTATTGCACTGGCCAATACCACCGCATTTACTATTTTAAAAAATAACGGACTCGACACCGTTAAGGATTTCCCACCCATCCGTGTGCTTGGCACCGTGGGCTTTATCGTAACCATGTGGTTTGTTAACTGCGCCGTATGGCAGGATGGTTCATTCTCAATGACTTTGGCCGACAGCAACTATAAGTTCCAGTACACTTACATGCAGTTCTTTGTATCAGGCATACTGAGCATTCTGCTTTGCTTCTATTGCTACACTCTGCCTATGTGTAGAGTGGTAAAGAACGAGAAGAAGGTATCACTTGTGGAGAGCCTTGGACTGAATGCATTCAAGTTGTTTAAGAACCGCCAGATGGCTCTGTTCTTCATCTTCTCGGCTCTGCTGGGTATGTGTCTGCAGGTTACAAATGGCTATGCCGGTCCGTTTATCACCAGTTTCAAGGGTAGTGCCGATGCTGCTGTAGCCTCATCGTTTGCTGCCAACAATGCCACACTGCTCACAAGTATTTCGCAGATAAGCGAGGCACTCTGTATCCTCATGATACCATTCTTCCTGAAGCGTTATGGTATCAAGATTGTGATGCTGATGTCGATGTTTGCATGGGTGTTCCGCTTCGGATTCTTCGGAGTAGGAAATCCTGCTATGCCTGGTGTCATTATGTTCATCCTTTCTTGTATCGTCTATGGTGTCGCTTTCGACTTCTTCAACGTGTCGGGCGGAATCTTCGTCGATCAGGAGTGCGAGCCAAGTATCAAGGCTTCGGCTCAAGGACTGTTTATGATGATGACCAATGGTATTGGAGCCACCTTTGGCACACTGGCCGCTGGTGAGATAGTGAATCATTATTGTTACTGGGAAAACGGATTCCTGCAGGGCGAGTGGGCCACTTGCTGGTTTATATTCGCTGCATTCGCATTGGTTGTAGGTGTGTCGTTCGCCCTTGTGTTCAATCCAGAAAAGAAGAAATAATAACTATTAAGATATGAAGGAATCAAGATATTTTTTTGTACCAGATGCCGAAAATCAGACAGAACTACCCACTGACGAGGCAATGCACGCCATGCGTGTGTTGCGACTGAAGAGTGGCGACGAACTGTTCTTGATGGATGGCGAGGGTAATTACTACCGCGCACAGGTCACTGTGGCTGCTACTCATCATTGTTACTACGAGATAATCGAGAAACTGCCACAAGAGCGCCAGTGGAAAGGCCATTTGCATCTGGGCATTGCTCCAACAAAAATGATGGACCGCATGGAGTGGATGATGGAAAAGGCAACCGAAATAGGAGTAGACGAGGTGTCGTTCCTGAACTGCAAATTCTCCGAGCGTCGCTTGGTAAAGCTGGTACGTCTTGACAAGATTATCACTGCTGCCGTAAAGCAGAGTCATAAGGCTTGGAAACCACAGGTAAATGAGATGGTGCACTTCAACCACTTCCTGGAGCAGCCTATACAGGGTCGCAAGTATATTGCACACTGCTATGAGGAGGTGCCTCGCACAGAGTTGTTCGACGAGTTGCGCAAGCCGTCAGACACAGCTGATGCTACCGTGTTGGTTGGTCCTGAGGGTGATTTCTCCATCGACGAAGTTAAGGCTGCTGTAGAGGCAGGCTGGGTATCGGTAAGTCTTGGACAGAGCCGTCTGCGCACAGAGACAGCTGGACTCTCTGCCGTGATGATGATGCAGCTTGCACAGAAATAACAGATATTATAAACTAAAGATAACGATAACCATTTAAACTATAAGATATGACTGACGAGAAGATTATGGCTACCATTAAGCCCGATGGCGAGTGCTGGCAGCCCGAAATCGAGAAAATGCCTAGAGAGCAACTGCAGCAGTTGCAAGTTAAAAAACTGAAGGATACTATCAACGTATGCCTTAAGTCGCCTTTCTATCAGAAGCGTTTAGGCGATCTGGGTATCACTGCTGATTCTATCAACAGTCTTGATGATCTGCGTAAGATTCCGTTTACCACTAAGCAGGACCTGCGCGATAATTATCCTTTCGGTCTCGTTGGCGGAAACCTTGACGATGCTGTACGTATCCACTCTACCAGTGGTACCACAGGTAATCCCTGTGTAGTGGTTTATTCTGAGCACGACATCTGCTCGTGGGCAAATATGATTGCCCGCAACCTGTATATGGTGGGTTGCCGCAAGAGTGATGTGTTCCAGAATTCTTCTGGTTATGGTATGTTTACTGGTGGTCTTGGATTCCAGTATGGTGCAGAATGGCTTGGTGCCATGACTGTTCCTGCAGCTGCTGGTAACTCTAAGCGTCAGATAAAGTTTGTTAAGGACTTTGGCACCACTTGCCTCCATGCTATTCCATCTTATGCCATCCGTTTGGCTGAGGTGTTCAAGGAGGAGGGTGTTGATCCTTCTACTACCAAACTGCGCACACTCTGTATCGGAGCCGAGCCTCACACTGAGGAGCAGCGTCGCCGCATAGAGCGTATGCTTGGTGTAAAGGCATACAACTCGTTTGGTATGACCGAGATGAATGGTCCTGGCGTGGCCTTCGAGTGTAAGTATCAGGATGGTATGCACTTGTGGGAGGATAACTATATCGTAGAGATTGTTGATCCTGATACACTGGAGCCTGTGCCCGATGGCGAGATGGGAGAGATGGTACTTACCACACTCGACCGCACCATGATGCCAATACTTCGTTATCGCACTCGCGACCTGACCCGCATTATCGCCGAACCTTGTAAGTGCGGACGTACCCACCGTCGTATCGATCGTATCAAGGGTCGTACCGATGATATGTTTATCATCAAGGGTGTAAACGTATTCCCAATGCAGGTTGAGAAGATTCTGGTACAGTATCCTGGTCTGGGTAGCAACTACCTCATCACCCTCGAGACAATCGACGATAACGACGTGATGACAGTCGAGGTTGAGCTGGATGGACTGGAGACCGACATCTATCCCGAGATGCAGAAGATGATGAAGGATATCCAGCGTGCACTTAAGGACGAGATACTGCTCACACCTCAGGTCAAGTTGGTGAAGAAGGGCTCGCTGCCCCAGAGTGAGGGCAAGGCCGTTCGTGTAAAAGACTTAAGACCCTCTAGAGGATGAAGAAATTCATAATGGCCGCATTGATGGCCGTAACTTTTGGTCAGGTATCGGCTGATGGCGTCAAGATGCGCGACGTGTTCAGAGAGATGCCTGACTCACTTATGCCTTATCTTTCACTCAACAATCGATTGGATTTTATTGATTTCCTCGATTCGGGAATGAAGGCTGAGGTCCGTAATACGCTTGGCGGCATGAGCGAGATGACGTCGATGGCCGACGACAGTCTTAGTATCCGCATGAGCGATGGGCTGCGTGTAGACATGCTGGTGATGGACAGTACTGTGGTGATGATTGAGACTTTCCTGGTCGATTCTATCTATGGTGAGAGTAAGGTAAACTACTTCACTACCAAGTGGATACCTCTGCAGCAGCCATGTCTTAGCGAGGCACAAGAGCAGCGTATAAGTCGCCTGAAATTGCAAAATATAGTAAAGCGCGACGACGATTTGCTAAAGAAACGTTAAATTACTACGATTTCCTTCTTCTAGTTTACCACTTTTTGCAGAAAAACACTACTTTTGCAGCGTGTTTTTCATGGTATTAGATTATTAAGGTTAATTAGAAGATCGTTTATCGTGAGGTAAGTGATATTTCGGCCTCCATAAAGTAATGGTTGATTTAGTTTTTTATATCATTAGTTTATGGTTAAAAAAAGAGGAACCTGAGAAGGTTCCTCTTTTACTTATATCATTAAATCTTTAATCTTTAATGTTTAATAAGATCTCGCGATGATAACTCTCGCCTTAGCTGGCTTGCCTGTTACCATATCTACACCAGGAGTCTGCTCTACGCCGAATGGCACGCAACGGATAGTGGCCTGAGTCTCCTCCTTAATCTTTGCCTCAGTCTCGGCTGTACCGTCCCAGTGGCACAGGAAGAATCCACCGTCCTTAACCTTCTCCTTGAACTCCTCGTAGTTCTCGCACTCGTAGATGTGAGCATCGCGGTAGTCCTTTGCCTTCTTGAAGATATTCTGCTGGATATCCTCGAGCAGCTGCTCTACGTATTCGGTGATACCCTCGATGGGGCGAGTCTCTTTTTCCAATGTGTCGCGGCGCATTACCTCGATAGTACCGTTCTCCAAGTCGCGAGCACCCAGTACCAGACGTACGGGAACACCCTTCAGCTCGTAATCAGCAAACTTAAATCCAGGACGCTTGTTGTCGGCATCGTCGAACTTAACGCTGATACCCTTGGCGCGAAGAGCCTCGATAATTGGAGTAACCTCCTTGTTTACCTGCTCAAGCTGCTCAGGCTTGTTGGCGATAGGAATGATGACTACCTGGATAGGAGCCAGACGTGGAGGCAGAACCAGTCCGTTATCGTCGGAGTGAGTCATGATGAGTGCACCAATCAGTCGGGTAGAAACACCCCACGATGTGGCCCATACGTACTCAGGCTTGTTCTCCTTATTAAGATATGTAACCTCGAATGCCTTTGCAAAGTTCTGACCAAGGAAGTGAGAAGTACCACTCTGCAGAGCCTTACCGTCCTGCATCATAGCCTCGATGGTGTAAGTATCAAGAGCACCAGCAAATCGCTCGGTCTCGCTCTTTACTCCCTGTACTACAGGTACTGCCATCCACTCTTCGGCAAACTTGGCATATACCTTCAGCATCTTCTGTGCTTCCTCCTCAGCCTCCTCGCGTGTGGCGTGAGCAGTGTGACCTTCCTGCCACAAGAACTCTGATGTACGCAGGAATGGGCGTGTGCGCATCTCCCAGCGCATCACATTACACCACTGGTTGCACATCAGTGGCAGATCGCGCCACGACTGAATCCAGTTCTTATATGTGTTCCAGATGATAGTCTCTGAAGTAGGACGAACGATAAGTTCCTCCTCGAGTTTAGCTGTTGGGTCGACCTCTACACCGCTCTTATCCTCCTTGGCGCGCAGGCGGTAGTGGGTTACTACGGCGCACTCCTTGGCAAATCCCTCTACGTGTTCAGCTTCCTTTGAAAGGAATGACTTAGGGATGAGCAGTGGGAAATATGCGTTCTGTGCTCCTGTTTCCTTAAACATCTTGTCAAGCTGCTGCTGCATCTTCTCCCAGATGGCATAGCCATAGGGCTTGATGACCATACATCCGCGTACGGCGCTCTGCTCAGCCAGGTCGGCCTTAACTACCAGGTCATTAAACCACTGACTGTAGTTGTCAGCCCTCTTTGTAAGTTCTTTTAATTCTTTTGCCATATTTTTTCTCTATGTTTTCAATTTTGCGTGCAAAATTACTAAAATCTGAGCAAAACACCAAATATTATTTGAGTTTTTTAGAGAAAAGCCAGGCAATATTTATCTATCCTTCGGCGATTATATTCTGCGTCGAAACTCTGAGCACGTGATGGCTGTGGCTATGGCCACGTTCAGGCTGTCGGCAGTGTCGCCGTGGTGGAAATCGGGGATAAGAAGTTTATTTGTTACGTGGGCGCGTACGGCATCGCTGATACCATTGCCCTCGTTACCCATAACAATAATACCGTGTTGAGACAGTTGTTGGGTATAAATGTTGTCTCCATCCAAGAATGTTCCATATATAGGAAAATCTTCGGGTAATGAGTTGAAGAGCGTAATCGGATCTATATAAATAATATGTACGCGGGCAATTGATCCCATAGTGGCCTGCACAACCTTCGGGTTCCATGCATCAACTGTTCCCTCGCTACAATAAATGGTGTCAATACCAAACCAATCAGCAATACGAATTATGGTGCCAAGATTACCTGGATCCTGAACGTTGTCGAGAAGCAGGCTTAGCGATGACGTAGGAGAATTGGTAATTGATGGTTGATGGTTGGAGTTTTGCGATTCCTCTGGTATGCTGAATATACCAAGTACCTGCTGTGGATGCTGTTGTAGCGATAGGCGAGTAAGTTCATCGTTAGTTACCTCGATGACACCGGGGATATTATTGTTTTCAATCCACTCGCTAGTGGCAAATATCTGTTTCGGAACGAAACCTGATTTTATTAAGTCGCCTACAACTTTGTGTCCTTCAGCAATGAAGACTCCCTCTTGTTTACGATACTTTTTAAGTTCGAGCTGATGAACATATTTAATCTGATTTTTGCTTATCATTTCTATAAATTGAGTTAATTCTGTGCAAAGATACGAATTAATTGAGAATTTAGAATTAAGAATTGATAGATTTTATTAATTTTGCAGCGAAAATGAATAGAATTATAGATTTTAAACATATAGTTATATCGGCGATGGCGCTATTGGTGTGTGGCTGCTCGGCTACACGCGATCTGCCTGAAGGCAGCTATCTGCTGGATGATGTAAAAGTGGTAGCTGACGGGAAATACCATGATATCAACACAAATCAACTGAAGACCTACGTACGCCAGAAGGGAAATTCAAGATGGTTTTCGGCTGTAAAACTACCATTGGGAGTATATGCAATGGCTGGACGAGATAGCAGTTGGATAAACCGCACACTTAGAAATATGGGAGAAGCTCCTGTGGCTTATGACTCTGTACAGGCTGAGATGACATGTCGCGATCTGCAGCAGGCCTTGCAGAACAAAGGATACCTTGACGCACAAGTGGAACTGTATGTAGACAAGAAGGGTAAGAAACTGGATGCCGTATACGTGTTACATCCGGGACAGCCTTATTATCTGCGCGAACTCGACTATGTGATTGAAGACACGACGATAGCCAGGCTGCTGAAGGGACAGAAGCAACAGTTGCATTCAGGAATGCAGTTCAGCGTAGAGGCATTGGCAAATGAACGCAGCAACATTACGAAGTTCTTGCAGAATCAAGGTTATTACCGATTCCACAAGGAATACATCACATATACGGCGACTAAAGATGTGGAGCTGCATGGCGTGAACCTGACGTTGCGATTACAGCAACAGCACAAGGCATATAACATTGCTTCTGTCGAATACGAGGGTGGAGCCGACGATCAGCGTTTGCATCTTCGGCCTAAAGTTCTAAGCGAAAACACATTTCTAGAGGTTGGTAAACCATATTCGGCTACTAGGCTGCAGGATACATACAATCACTTTGGCCGTTTGGGGGCTGTAAGATATACCAACATCGCATTCGAACAACATCCCGACACTACGCTGCTTGATGCTAAGATACAGGTGTTGACTAACAAACCCAGCACAATCAGTTTCCAACCAGAGGGTACAAACACTGCCGGTGACTTTGGTGCAGCTGCATCGCTGACTTATCAGAATCGTAATCTGTTCCGAGGGTCGGAAACGTTCAGTTTGCAACTCCGTGGTGCCTATGAGGCTATCAAAGGCTTGGAGGGTTATAGCAATCAGAATTTTACAGAATATAGTGTTGAGACAAGATTGTCGTTCCCCCGATTCATAGTACCGTTTCTTAGTCGCTCGTTTCGACGTAGTACGTTGGCTACCAGTGATTTAAGTCTTATTTATGACACCCAGGATCGACCTGAATTCCATCGTAGAGTGCTCACCGCGGGGTGGTCGTATCAGTGGAAACCAAGAAATCATCATGATAGTTACAGATTTGACTTGTTGAATCTGAACTATGTGTTTATGCCTTGGATAAGTGAAACTTTCAAGAAGGAGTATCTGGATAACGAGACAAACCAAAACGTGATTCTAAGATACAACTACGAAGACCTTTTTATTATGCGTATGGGCTTTGGCTATGCATATAATAATGGTCATGTTGCACTTCGTTCTAATATCGAGACTGCAGGCAATTTACTTGGCGCATGTTCAAAGATATTCGGTAGCACGGAAAACAGTTTAGGGCAGTATGAGCTGTTTAACATCGCTTATGCCCAATATGTGAAGGGTGACTTTGATTATACCCAGGAAATACTGAAAGGGACTAATGACCAATTGGTGTTTCATATCGGTATAGGAGTGGCTTATCCATATGGTAATTCTGAGGTTCTGCCATTTGAGAAAAGATACTTCTCGGGTGGCGCCAATAGTGTGAGAGGATGGACTGTGCGAAGTCTTGGTCCTGGTAGATATAAGGATAAAGATGGACGTATAAACTTTATTACACAGACTGGTGATGTGAAACTCGATCTGAATGTGGAATATAGAACGAAACTGTTTTGGAAGTTTAATGGTGCAGCATTCGTTGATGCAGGTAATATATGGACAATCAGGGATTATGAAGGTCAGCCAGGTGGGCAATTTAAACTCAATAGTATTCTTAATGATCTGGCTGTGAGCTATGGTCTGGGATTGAGATTGAATTTTGACTATTTTATTTTACGTTTTGATTTGGGTATGAAAGCCGTTAATCCTGCATACGAGATTGATTCGGATGACCACTATCCGCTTATTCATCCTAAACTCAGTCGTGACCTGGCTTTCCACTTTGCAGTAGGTATGCCGTTCTAAAGTTATAAATAATGTGAAAAGCCGTTGGCGTTTTCATATTAATTTAGTACCTTTGCACGAAAAATGTATCTGAAATGTTGAAATTTATATCGTTTGGAAGCGGTAGCAGCGGTAATTGCTATTACTTGGGCACTGCGACAGACGGGCTGATAATAGATATAGGAATCGGAATACGCACACTTAAGAAGTATTGCAGAGAATATGGTATTCAGCTGAATTCGGTTAAGCGTATCTTGATAACCCACGATCATGCCGATCATATAAAATCGGTGGGAGCCCTAAGTCATGACTTGAATCTGCCTGTGTATGCCACGTGCAAAGTGCATGGAGGTATAGATAATAACTATTGTGTAGCACGTAAGGTTACTGCCGAACATAAGAAAGAACTGGTGGTAGGCGAGCAAGTGCAGTTGGGCGACTTCCTGGTACGCCCATTTGCCGTACCTCATGATGCTACCGAAAACGTTGGCTACGAGATTAAGGTCGAAGGAATAATATTTGTGGTGCTTACCGATGTGGGCAGTATCACTGATGATATCCGTGAGGCTATTAATCACGCCAACTATCTGGTTATAGAGGCCAATCACGACGTGGAGATGCTGAAGAACGGTCCATATCCTGTGTACCTTCAGCAGCGAATACTGAGTGATAGCGGTCATCTTTCGAATGTGTCGTGTGGTGAAGCACTTGTAGAAAACATGAGCGAGGATCTGAAACATATCTGGTTGTGTCACCTGAGCGAAGAGAATAATCATCCCGAGTTGGCCCGTAAGACGGTTGAACAGATTCTGCGTAGTCATGGAGTGATACCAGGAAAGGATGTTGAGCTGGAAGTGCTGAAGCGTAAAACTCCAACTGGAGTTTACGAACTCTCAATATAAAAATAAATCCGTAGGAAAAAAGAATTATGGTAGAGGTTATAGTAAAGGATGAAGAGTTGCAGAAAGCGGCTATGGAAGGAATGGATGAATTCCTGGGTGTTTTCGTAAAGGCAATCTACGATGCTATCGGTGGAGAACTGACGGCCGAAAGTATGAAGGAACTGAATGCAGATCAGCTTACTCTTCTTGCATGGAGCATATTGCATGATGAGGTGATGGATGGCGGATTTGTACAGCTTATATATAATGGTTACGGTCCGTTCATTTTCAAGAATCCTCTGGCTAAGGCTCTTCGTCTGTGGAATATGCGTGCACCATCAAAACTGATATATGACGCTCATACTCTTTGGCTGAAATATCGCGGAGAGATTGAAACTGAAAAGAGCGATGAGGACTTCATGGCGATGTTCGAACAATATCCCGAGTTCGAAAACCTTGATGATATCTTTATCGAAAATGAGGAGGAGTGGGTGAGTGACATTGCCCACTATGTGGACGACCATCTTGAGAACTTCGCTAAGATAGTTTAGAATTTAGAGATGAATAAAACAGAAGAACAGATAAGAAAGAAAAGTCCAGTACAGATTCGCAATAAAAAAGCATCGTTTGAGTACTTTTTTATTGATACCTATACTGCAGGTATAGTACTTACAGGTACTGAGATTAAGAGTATCCGACTTGGTAAAGCGAGTCTGGTCGACACGTATTGCGTGGTGATAAACGGTGAGTTGTGGGTGAAGGGGATGAACGTTAGCCCTTATTTCTACGGATCGTATAACAACCACGAAGCCAAGCGTGATCGCAAGTTGCTGCTGACGAAGAAGGAAATCAGAGCTCTGGAGAGCGCCACTAAGCAGACAGGATACACTATTGTGCCGATATTGGTATTTATCGACGAAAAAGGACGTGCGAAAGTTGATGTTGCGCTGTGTAAGGGTAAAAAAGAATTCGACAAGCGACAGACATTAAAGGAAAAAGAAGATCGCAGGGAGATGGACCGTGCGATGAAGGTTTGGAAATAGGTATTAGTAAATATAAGCGATGGATAACAGACTAGGCAATATAATTAAAGAAAGAATCCTGTTGCTCGATGGAGCAATGGGAACGATGATTGGAGCTGCGATAGGCAAGGTGGGTAATAGTGATGAACTGAACCTTACGCGCCCGGAAGTGGTTTCGGATATTCATCGCAAGTATCTGGAAGCAGGCGCCGACATTATATCTACTAACACATTCAGTAGTCAGCGTATCTCGCAGGCAGATTACCAACTTGAGAACCGTGCATGGGAAATGGCATGTAAAGGTGCCCGGTTGGCACGTGCCGAAGCAGACAAATACTCTACAGAGGATAAACCAAGATTTGTGGCTGGTTCGATAGGACCAACCAATAAGACACTGTCAATGTCGCCAGATGTGAGCAATCCTGCTCTGCGCGACATTACATACGATGAACTGCTTGATGCCTATATGGAGCAAGTAGACGGACTGATAGAGGGGGGAGTTGATGCTTTGTTGATAGAGACCATCTTTGATACGCTGAATGCCAAGTGTGCTATCGACGCTGCCATGCGTGTGATGGATAAGCGCAGCGTAGAATTACCCATCATGCTATCGGTGACGGTGAGCGATCTGGCTGGTAGAACACTGTCGGGACAGACGCTCGAGGCTTTTCTGGCCAGCGTGAGCACTTATCCTGTTTTCTCGATTGGTCTTAACTGCTCGTTTGGCGCAACTCAGATGAAACCGTTCATTCGCGAACTGGCCCAGAAGGCACCTTATTATATAAGTTGCTATCCCAACGCCGGACTGCCTAATGCTCTTGGACTATATGATGAAACAGCCGAGAGTATGGCCCCGAAGATGGGCGAACTGGTGGATGAGGGTATCGTAAATATCATTGGCGGATGCTGTGGTACTACCGATGAGTTTATAAGATTGTATCAGCCGTTGGTGGTTGGAAAAAAAACACATGTACCGGCAACCAAGCCACAAACCATGTGGCTGTCGGGTTTGGAGCTGCAGAATGTAACTGAAGAGGTGCATTTTGTTAATGTTGGCGAGCGATGCAATGTGGCCGGCTCACGTAAGTTCCTTCGACTGATAAAAGAGAAGAAATATGGCGAGGCACTTAGTATTGCACGAAAGCAAGTGAGCGACGGCGCATTGGTTATCGATATCAATATGGATGATGGACTGCTTGACGCCAAGCAGGAGATGACCACATTCCTGAATATGATAGCAGCCGAGCCTGATATCGCCAAGGTGCCAGTGATGATCGACTCGAGTAACTGGGAGGTGATCAAGGCTGGACTGAAGTGCGTGCAGGGTAAGAGCATCGTTAACTCTATCTCGCTGAAAGAGGGTGAGGAGAAGTTCATCGAGCATGCACTTGATGTGAAACGATATGGTGCTGCTGTGGTGGTGATGTGTTTCGACGAAGTGGGACAGGCCACTACTTACGAGCGCCGCATAGAGATAGCCGGACGTGCATACAAGATACTGACTGAGAAGGTCGGTATGAATCCGCTCGACATCATCTTCGATCCCAATATCCTGGCTATTGCCACGGGTATGGAAGAGCACGATGCCTATGCTGTAGACTTTATACGTGCCACAGCTTGGATTAAGGAGAATCTGCCAGGTGCACATATCAGTGGAGGTGTGAGTAACCTTAGTTTCTCGTTCCGTGGCAACAACTATATTCGTGAGGCTATGCATGCCGTATTCTTGTATCACGCAATTAAGGCTGGTATGGATTTTGGTATCGTAAATCCCTCAACCAAAGTAACTTATGCTGATATTCCTGAAGACCAGCTGGAAGTTATTGAGGATGTTGTACTGAATCGCCGACCAGGTGCTTCGGAGCAGCTGATCGAGTTGGCAGGAAAAATCCTCGAGGAGGAATTAGCCAAGAAAGAGCAGGGGGGAGGTACAGACGTAAAATCCCCTTTTCAAGATAGACTTCAGACTCCCGTAGAAGAACGTCTGGCCAATGCGCTGATAAAAGGCGATGGCGCATTTCTTGAGGAAGATCTGAAGGAATCGCTTACCAAGTTTGAGCACGCAGTTGAAATAATCGAGGGGCCATTGATGGCTGGTATGAATAGGGTGGGTAAACTGTTTGGCGAAGGAAAAATGTTTCTGCCGCAGGTGGTAAAGACCGCCCGTACCATGAAGCAGGCCGTCGACATCTTGCAGCCATATATCGAGGCCGAAAAGACCGAGAGTACTACATCTGCAGGAAAGGTGTTGCTGGCTACGGTGAAGGGCGACGTGCACGATATAGGTAAGAACATCGTGAGCGTAGTGATGGCCTGTAACGGATATGAGGTTATCGACATGGGTGTGATGGTGCCTGCCGACCAGATAGTGAAAAAGGCTCAGGAGGAACATGTGGATATGATAGGTTTGAGCGGACTGATAACACCTAGCTTGGAAGAGATGGTGAACGTGGCCGAGGAACTGAAGAAGGCTGGTATGGATCTGCCAATTATGATTGGTGGTGCCACCACCAGCGAACTGCATGTGGCGCTGAAGATTGCTCCAGTATATGGTGGCCCTGTGGTATGGATGAAGGATGCATCGCAAAACGCGCTGATGGCTGCCAAGCTGATGACCGACAAGGAGCAGGTGGAGCACGAACTCGACAAGAAATACGACACTCTGCGCGAGGAATATCAGCATGAACAGGAGCAAATCGTGTCATTGGAAGAAGCAAGAAAGAATAAACCCAAATATGAAGAATAAACTGATTTTGATGGCCATCGCAATGCTGATGGCAATGACAGCTACGGCTCAGAAACGTGAGATGCGCGGCGCATGGATACAGTGTGTTAACGGACAGTTCCAGAACATGGGAACAAAGAAGATGCAGCAGACACTGACCTATCAGCTTGATGAGTTGAAGAAGGATGGTGTGAATGTGATTATCTTCCAGGTTCGTCCTGAGTGTGATGCACTCTACGAGAGTAACATCGAGCCTTGGAGCCGATTCCTGACTGGTGTTCAGGGTAAGGCGCCCAATCCATACTGGGATCCATTGCAGTGGATGGTGGATGAGTGCCACAAGCGCGGTATGGAGTTGCACGCATGGATCAATCCCTTCCGTGCCAAGACCAAGGCCACACATCAGTTGGCCAATAATCATATCGCCGTTCGCAAGCCATATACATGTTTTGCTTACGACGACTTGTTTATTCTTAATCCTGGTATCGAGGAGAATCGCGACTATATCTGTATGGTGGCAAAGGATATTGTGGCCCGTTATGATGTAGATGGTATCCACATGGACGACTACTTCTATCCATACCCGGTGAAAGGTCTGTCTATTCCTGACGATGAACTCTTTCACGACCATTCTAACGGTATTAAGGACCAGAACGACTGGCGCCGATATAACGTCAATCTGTTTATCGAGCAGTTCTATAAGGAGATTCACAGCGTGAAGCCTTGGGTCAAGGTGGGTATCTCGCCATTCGGTATCTATCGTAACAAGAAGTCTTCGCCAGTGGGTAGCAATACTAATGGTACTCAAAACTACGACGACCTTTATGCCGATATCTTGCTGTGGGTAAACAATGGTTGGTTGGATTATTGTGTGCCCCAGATTTACTGGGAGATTGGCAATAAGGCTGCTGATTATGCCACACTGATTAAATGGTGGGGACAGCATGCTGCTGCGCGTCCTCTGGTTATCGGTGAGGATGTGGAGCGCACCGTGAAATATCCCGATCTGCAGAATCCTAACACACATCAGCTTGGTGCCAAGATGAATCTGCATCGCCAGAATCCTTCTGTAAAGGGTACTGTGCTGTGGTATGCCAAGGCTGCAGTCGACAATGTCGGCAACTATGGCACTTCGCTTCGTGAGATATATTGGAAACATCCTGCCCTGCAGCCTGAGATGAACTTTATCAGCAGCAAGGCTCCTAAGAAGGTGAAGAAGTTGACGCCAATCTGGACAGAGGATGGTTATATACTCTTCTGGACTCCGTCTGATGGAAAACATTGGGATTCTAAGTCGGAGAAATATGTTATCTATCGCTTTGCTGCCAAGGAGAAAGTGAATATCAACGATCCATCGAAGATTGTTGCTATTACCGACCAGTTCTTCTATAAACTGCCATACGTGCGTGGTACCGAGAAGTACACCTACGTTGTGACAGCACTGAATCGCATACAGAACGAGAGCAAACCCGCTAAAAAGTCGGTTAAACTTTAATATAAGGCCTACGGATTTTACGGATTAAACGGATTAATTAATTCGATAATTCGTAGAGTCCGCAGGGATGAATGGAGAAAATACGTAAAATCCGTATAATCCGTAGGAGATAAAAAAATGAAAGGAATTCTAGGATTTATCGTTGTAATGGTAATGCTCTCTGCTTGTGGAGGCAGGAGCATGTCTGCCGAACAGATGCAACAGAAACTTGACAGTATCAAGAAGATAGAGGTAGCAGAGCGATTGGCAGCTGAAGGCATAAACCTTCAGAATTCCGACAATCCGCTGAAGCAGTTCTACGACAGCTTGGCACTGTTGCCCCTGCCTATCACCTATAGTGATGAGTTTGTGAGGTATCTGCCCAACTTCAAGCCTGTGCCGCAGGATATTGCAAAGGCACTTGACCTAGAAGGAAATGGTAAGCAGAAGGCTATTTCGCTATCCGAATCGCTTGGCGCAAAACTAATGTTGTTGGCTGCCGACGAGGACGAAGATGCAACCAAGTATTCTATTTGGCTGTACTCGATGGATGATGACTGTATGCCTGTAGATAAGTTGTGCCTGTATGCCATTGAAGACGAAGAAGATGATTTCGACTTCGACGAGGAGGAGATACTACAGTACTTCACCATCACCAGTGATTACGAGATTCATCTGATGGATTACTCTAAGGAAAAACACAAAACACGTACAGAGGAAGTCTACACGCTTGATGCGTCGCGAAACTTCCTGCTGCAAAAGAGTGAAGAACTAGATAATTAATCCTCGAATAGCTTTTTAAAGAAATCGTCGAGGTCCTCATTCAGACCCTGCATCAGGTCGGGGTCGATGATTACTGTCTCGTCGTCAACCAGATATAGTTCTGCTACCGACTCCTTGTCGTCATTCTCCAGAACAAACGAGAATGGTTTGAGTATCGACATGTTTTCTACCGTGTCTCTCATCTTATCGAGGCACTTGCGGAAAACAGAAGGAATCTGCTGGAAGAAATCGTCGTCCGTATTGTCTATCCAGTCCTCGATGATACAACGGTTAAGTTCCTCATCGTTATCGTCGAAAGCCATAAGTTCGCCCGTCTCCTGTGTTACACGGAAGTGGATATCGGTCATAACGTTAGCTTCCTCTGATGGAGGAAATTTGTCGGCAATCTTGCGGATAGCACGTTCGATTTGCTGGATAGTCAGTTCGGTCGTTTTCATTTTTTTTATTTCTAATTTTGGGACAAAAGTATAAAAAATCTTTTGTAATTGCAAACGATTACGATTATTTTTGCTAAAAAACCCGCAAATCGCTTGTTTTATTCGGCAGATTGTCGTACCTTTGCATTATGTAAAGTCTACATAGCAAATCGATGAGTAATAAGATATCACACTTGGGAACAATTAAAAGCATTGCGGATGGCTGCATCAAGGTGCAGATAGTCCAGACATCGGCTTGTGCTGCCTGTAAGGTAGCTGCTCACTGTAATGCTTCTGAGAGTAAGGTGAAGATTGTTGACGTGCTCTGTAGCAATACGACAGATTATACCATCGGTCAGCAAGTAACAGTGTGGGCATCGAAGGATGTGGCCAATCGTGCATTGTTGTTGGGCTTTGGAGTACCTTTCTTATTATTAGTAAGTGTGCTTATGATCTCGCTCAAGGTGGTTGGTGATGAGGGCATCTCTGCCTTAGTCGCACTTGGCTCGCTTGTGCCTTACTATCTGGCATTATGGTTGATGAAGGATAGAATTCAGAAGACGATATCCTTTAATCTTGAAGTTTAATAAAAAAGTAGTAACTAAAACAAATAGAAGTATTTATGGATTTTATCTTGATTGCAGTAATTGTACTTGGGGCTATCGGACTGATAGCTGCTATCGTGCTTTTTGCCGCCTCCAAGAAGTTTGCTGTCTATGAGGATCCACGCATCGCACAGGTGGGCGAACTGCTGCCTGGTGCCAATTGTGGAGGATGCGGATTCCCAGGATGTAGCGGTATGGCCGACGCTCTTGTGAAGGGTGCCGATGCTGGAAGTCTTGACGGACTGATGTGTCCTGTTGGCGGAGCCGAGACGATGAGTCAGGTAGCCGACTTGCTTGGACTTACCATCGCGAATCGCGAGCCTATGGTGGCAGTTGTGCGATGTAACGGAACCTGCGAGCATCGTGCCAAGATAGCCGAGTATGCCGGTCTGCGCACCTGTGCAGCCATGCATGCCTGTGGTGCTGGCGAGACAGCCTGCGGATATGGTTGTCTGGGATGTGGCGATTGCGAGGCAGCATGTCAGTTTGATGCTATCCACGTTAATCCTGATACAGGAATACCTGAGGTAGATGACGACAAGTGTACATCGTGCGGTGCCTGCGTAAAGGCATGTCCTCGTAACATTATCGAACTTCGCAAGAAAGGCCCGAAGAATCGCCGAGTATTCGTAAGTTGTGTAAACAAGGACAAGGGTCCTGCAGCCATGAAGGCCTGCGCAGTTAGTTGTATCGGTTGCGGCAAGTGCGAGAAGGAGTGTAACTTCGGTGCCATCACCGTCGAGAACAATCTGGCTTACATCGACCACGAGAAGTGCCGCCTGTGTCGTAAGTGCGTCAGCGTTTGTCCTAAGCATGCCATCGTTGATGTGAACTTCCCAACGCCGGCACCTGCGCCAAAGCCAAAAGAACCTAAAAAAGAAGAGGAGGCAACAGCATGAATATCAGAACATTTAGCATAGGTGGTATTCACCCCGCAGAGAATAAGCTTACCCACGAAGTTGCTACCAAGGTGGCAGCCCTGCCCAAGCAGGCTATCTTCCCGTTGAGCCAGCACATTGGTGCTCCGGCTAAGCCTGTGGTTAAGAAGGGCGACAAGGTGAAAGTGGGAACAATGATAGCCGAGGCTGGTGGATTTGTTTCAGCTCCGATTTTCTCGTCGGTCAGCGGAACAGTATTCAAGATTGATACAGCCATCGACGCCACTGGTTATCGTAAGCCTGTAATTATTATTAATGTAGAGGGCGACGAGTGGGAAGAGACCATCGACCGCAGCGATAAGCTGGAGTTGGCCGAGGCTCATCCCGATCTTACACCCGAGGAGATCGTAAATCGCATAAAAAATGCCGGTGTAGTAGGTATGGGTGGCGCTTGCTTCCCCACATTCATCAAACTTACTCCTCCGCCAACAGCTAAGGCCGAGTGTGTGATTATCAATGCCGTAGAGTGCGAACCATATATCACAGCCGACTACCGACTGATGATGGAGCATGCCGACGAGATACTGGTTGGCCTGCAACTACTGATGATGGGTGCAAAGGTTACCAAGGGTTACATCGGTATTGAGACCAACAAGCCCAAGGCCATCGAACTTTTGACAGATAAGTGTGCTAAGAAGTTTAACGGCACCAATTATCAGGTAGAGGTGGTTCCACTTAAGCAGCGCTACCCACAGGGTGGTGAGAAACAGTTGGTTGATGCTGTCATCCAACGTCAGGTGCCAGCTCCACCAGCCATCCCTGTAAACGTTGGTGCAATCGTGCAGAATGTTGGTACAGCCTTCGCTGTTTACCAGGCTGTGATGAAGAATAAACCTCTGTTTGAGAGATATACCACGGTGACAGGTAAGAAGCTGGCAAATCCCGGCAACTTCCTTGTTCGTATGGGTACACCTATGCAGGAGTTGATTGATGCTTGTGGCGGTATGCCCGAGGGCGACAACAAACTACTGGCTGGTGGACCTATGATGGGTAAGGCACTTACTTCTACTGAGGTGCCAATCTGCAAGGGAACCAACTCGGTTACCATCCTCAGCGACGACGAAGCACGCCGCAAGGAGCCACAGCCATGTATCCGTTGTGCCAAGTGCGTAGGTGTATGTCCGATGGGACTTGAGCCATATCTGCTGGCCAAACTCTCGGAGGTTAAGAACTGGGAGCGTGCCGAGAGCGAGGATATCGTCAGCTGTATCGAGTGCGGCTCGTGTCATTACACCTGTCCAGCACACCGTCCGCTGCTCGACAATATCCGTCAGGGAAAAGCCACAGTAATGGGCATCATCCGAAGCCGCGCAGCTAAGTAATAAAATGTTTAATCTTTAATGTTTAACGTTTAATGTCTAAGTTAATAGTTTCATTATCGCCACACGCTCACAGCCGCGATTCGATAGAACGCAACATGTATGGTGTCATCATTGCCTTGATGCCTGCACTGGCTGCATCGTTCTATTTCTTCGGTTTGGGTGCGGTTGTCGTAACCACAACCAGTGTGGCAGCCTGCTGTTTCTTTGAGTGGGCTATCTGCAAATATATCCTGAAGAAGAAGGAGAACACTCTGCTCGACGGATCGGCTGTGATTACCGGTCTGCTGCTGGCGTTCAACGTGCCCTCAAACCTGCCCATCTGGATTATCCTGATTGGTGCGCTGTTTGCCATTGGTGTGGCTAAGCTCACATTTGGCGGTTTGGGCAATAACATCTTCAATCCCGCACTGGTAGGCCGTGCTGCTTTGCTGGTAGCTTTCCCTGCGCAGATGACCACTTGGCCCAAGATCGGACAGTGGGATACCTATCTCGATGCCGAGACTGGTGCCACACCGCTGTCAATTATCAATTCGGCCATCCGCAGTGGCGACGCTTCGATTCTCGACCAGCTGCCTTCATCGTTCGATCTTCTGCTTGGTTCAAGTTCGGGTGGTGCCGGTGCCATGGGTGAGATTTGTGCCTTGGCTCTTCTGATGGGTTTGGCGTTTATGCTTTACAACCGCATTATTACCTGGCACATCCCTGTGTCTATTCTCGGCACAGCGTTTGTGTTGTCAGGTCTGCTGCATCTGGCTGCTCCTATTTATCCCGATCCCGTAAGCGTGCTGCTTACCGGTGGTATGATGCTTGGTGCCATCTTTATGGCCACCGACTATGTCACATCGCCTATGACACCTAAGGGACAGATTATCTATGGTGTAGCCATCGGATTCCTTACAGTGGTTATCCGTAACTGGGGTGCTTATCCAGAGGGAATGTCGTTCGCTATTCTTATCATGAATGCGTTCACTCCTCTGATTAACAATTATGTAAAACCAAAACGATTCGGGGAGGCTTCGAAGAGTTAAGAATTTAGAATTAAGAATTATGAAGAAACTCGAATCTACATTACTTAATATGGTGCTGGTACTCACATCGGTAGCAGTCATCATGGGCGGCATCCTTGCTCTCGTAAATCATCTTACCGAGGGACCGATAGCCGAGCAGAAAGCTTCAGCACTGGCCGATGGTATCAAGACTGTGATGTGTGTAAGCGACCTGACAGTGGCCGCTACCGACACTGTGAAGCAGACCGATGCCAAGGGCAAGGAGCTTACTTATATTATATACAATGTTTGCGACGCCAAAGGCGACGACCTGGGGGCAGCTGTCGAGTCGACCACCGGTGGATTTGGTGGCGACCTGAAGGTGCTGGTAGGTTTCGATACCGAGGGCAGCATACTTGGTTACACTCTGCTTGAGCATGCCGAGACTCCTGGACTTGGTGCCAAGGCCGACAGCTGGTTCCAGAAGGGGCAGAAGGGCGACATCATCGGCAAGACACCTGTCGAGCCTCTCACCGTATCTAAGGACGGCGGCCAGATTGATGCCATCACCGCATCTACCATTACCAGCCGTGCATTCCTATTGGCTGTCAACAATGCTTATAATGCTTACGTGGGCGACCCAAATGCCGATGCAGAGACGGGGGCCTCAAAGCAAGTAAAAAACTAAGATTTTAGAGAGATATGAGTTATATAAGTATTATCAAGAATGGCATCGTAAAAGAGAACCCTACGTTCGTACTGATGCTGGGTATGTGTCCTACGCTGGCCACTACCACCTCGGCCATGAATGGTATGTCGATGGGACTTGCCACGATGGCGGTACTTATCTGCACCAATTTCGTTATTTCGTGCTTGAAATCAGTCACTCCCGATAAGGTTCGCATACCAGTGTTCATCGTTGTGATTGCAGCCTTTGTTACCATTCTGCAGATGGTCATCAAGGCCTATCTGCCCGATGTCGACAAATCGCTGGGATTGTTCATTCCGCTGATTGTGGTCAACTGCGTTATCCTGGGTCGTGCCGAGGCATTTGCTGCCAAGAACTCGCCAGTAGCTTCGCTGTTTGACGGTATCGGTATCGGACTTGGATTCACACTCGGACTGACTCTTCTCGGTATGTGTCGCGAGTTGCTCGGTGCCGGTTCTATCTTCGGACTTACACTTGTGCCCGAGACTTACAACATTCTGCTCTTCGTTTTGCCTCCGGGTGCATTTATCACCCTCGGCTTCCTCATCGCGATTGTTAACAAACTGCGCAATGCATAATGTTTAATGTTTAATCTTTAATGTTTAATCGTTTATGGAATATATACTGATTTTCATTAGCGCCATTTTTGTCAACAACATTGTGTTGTCGCAGTTCCTCGGCATCTGTCCGTTCCTTGGCGTATCTAAGAAGATTGACACATCGCTGGGTATGTCGGCAGCTGTAGCATTCGTGCTCACGCTGGCCACCATCGTTACCTGGCTGGTTCAAAAATATGTGCTCGATGCGTTCGGCCTGCAGTATCTGCAGACGATAGCTTTCATTCTGGTGATTGCTTCGCTGGTGCAGCTGGTCGAGATTGTACTCAAGAAGGTGTCGCCCGCTCTCTATCAGGCACTGGGCATCTTCCTGCCGCTCATCACCACCAACTGTGCTGTGCTGGGTGTAGCCATTCTGGTCATCCAGAAGGACTTTAACTTGCTGCAGTCTGTGGTCTATGCATTCTCTACCGCCATCGGTTTCGGACTGGCACTCACTGTGTTTGCCGGTATGCGCGAGCAGCTGGAACTCACCAAGATACCAAAGGGCATGCAGGGTATGGCCATCGTCATGTTGTCGGCCGGTCTGCTCAGTCTGGCGTTTATGGGATTCTCGGGTGTCGACGGAGGACTTAAGATTCTCTTCGGCATCGACTAAAATACTACTGATTACTAAAAAGAGTCCGAACTATTTTGTAGTTCGGGCTTTTTTGTTTAACTTTGCCACCGAAAATAATTGTTTTGTAAGAAATGAAGATTGGAGATAAAGTAAGATTCCTGAGCGAAGTAGGCGGCGGAAAGGTTGCCGGATTTCAGGGCAAGAACATAGTATTGGTGGAAGACGAGGACGGATTCCAGATGCCGATGATGATTAACGAGGTGGTAGTGGTGAGCGACGACGAGAGTTACGAGACCACCCGCATGGTTGAATCTAAAGCTAAGGCTCAGCAGGCTGCCGACGATGACGAGGAGCCCGAGATAGAGCCTGCCGACCGTCCCATCACATTCAAACCCAAACCCGAGGAGCGCAAGGGT
Organism: uncultured Prevotellaceae bacterium; assembly: GCA_902761905.1. Lineage (GTDB taxonomy): Bacteria > Bacteroidota > Bacteroidia > Bacteroidales > Bacteroidaceae > Prevotella. The sequence goes on along the minus strand of CACWMK010000003.1, from coordinate 59,837 downwards.
GGCGACAAACTGAGTGCCTACCTGGCATTTGTGCCAATGGACATCAAGGAGTTGTCGCAGAGCCGTTTCGAGACATACATTGTTAACGACTCAAACTACTATCTGCGCTATGTATATATGACTGCCGAGGGCAGCGCATGGAAACTGAGAGCCGAGGGCGAGATTGAACCAAACTGCAAGGAGTTTGTCGAGGAGTTCGGCCGCGAAGAACTAAACGACTTCGAGCACTGCTGCCTGCAGATTATCGCCTATAAGCGTGAAAAACATTATCTGCTCAAGACACCCGTCAACGCCCAGGTGCGTGTAGATACCGTTAAGTTCTACAAGCTGCACGCCTTCCGCGAGAACGACTTCTTCGAGCAGCCCGCACTAATCTACACTCTGATAGAAAACGACGTACAAAAAGTAAAGCTATGAAATACGGATTTGTAAACGTGGCAGCTGCAGTGCCCACGGTCAAGGTGGCCGATGTGGAATACAACGTGCAGCAAGTTGAGAGTCTGATTGCCCAGGCCGAGGATCATGGGGTAGAGATTGTGGTGTTTCCCGAACTCTGCATCACTGGTTATTCGTGTCAGGATCTATTCAAGGAGCAGTTGCTTCTGGATCATGCCGAGGAGGGCGTAGTAAAACTGCTTGACTTCACCCGCAAACTCAATATCATTACGATAGTGGGTCTGCCTGTAGTGGTCAACGGTCTGCTGTTCAACTGTGCCGCAGTCATCCAGAGTGGCACACTGCTGGGCATCATACCTAAGGTTTACCTGCCCAACTACGGTGAGTTCTACGAGAAGCGCTGGTTTGCTTCGTCGCAGGATCTTAATCCTACCGAGATTTACTTTGCCGGCAGTCCGGTGCTCGTTTCGGCCGAGCCACAGGTGTTCGCAACCCGCGACGGTGTGAAGTTCGGTGTAGAGATTTGCGAGGACGTATGGGCGCCCACACCACCAAGCAACAATCTGGCTCTGGCTGGTGCCGACATCATTTTTAATCTTTCGGCCAGCGACGAACTCATTGGCAAGCACGCTTACCTCAAGTCGCTGCTGGCTCAGCAGAGTGCCCGCATGATAAGTGGCTACGTGTATGCCAGCTGCGGATTTGGCGAGTCAACTCAGGATGTAGTCTATGGTGGCAATGCCATCATCTTCGAGAATGGCCGACTGCTCGAAGAGGGCGACCGATTCTCGCTGCAGCCACAACTCAAGACGTGTCAGATAGACATCGAGGCTCTGCACGTAGAGCGCCGCACCAACACCACGTTTATCAATGCCCAGCGTGGTGCCAGCGCACGCGTGATTACTTGTAAACAGACATCATCCCGTGATTTCAAACTGTATCGTAAGGTCAACCCATATCCATTCATTCCCACGACCGACGACATGCAGGCGTCGTGCGAGGAGATACTTAATATCCAGGTGATGGGACTGGTTAAGCGCCTGTATCACATCCACGGTCAGAAGGCGGTGATAGGTATCAGTGGCGGACTCGATTCTACATTGGCTCTGCTTGTCACTGTAAAGGCGTTCGACAAGCTCGGACTCGACCGCAAGGGTATCGTAGGTATCACCATGCCTGGCTTCGGAACCACCGACCGCACATATAACAATGCTATCAAACTGATGCAGACACTTGGTGTCACCATCCGCGAGATTAGTATTGCTGCTGCTATAACCCAGCACTTCAGCGATATCAATCACGATGCTGCCGTTCACGACATCACCTACGAGAACTCGCAGGCACGCGAGCGCACACAGATACTGATGGATGTGGCCAACCAGGAGAATGCCATCGTGGTGGGCACAGGCGACTTGTCGGAGCTTGCACTGGGTTGGGCCACTTACAATGGCGACCACATGTCGATGTATGGTGTTAATGCTGGTGTGCCCAAGACGCTGATTCGCTATCTGGTAAGCTACGTGGCCGGCGAGATGGCTACCGAGACACTTCTCGACATCGTCGACACACCGATTTCGCCCGAGCTGATACCAGCCGACGAGAAGGGAAATATCAAGCAGAAGACCGAGGACCTGGTAGGTCCTTACGAACTGCATGATTTCTTTATATATTACTTTCTGCGCTATGGTTTCAGTCCGCGCAAGATATTTCTGCTGGCCAAGCGTGCATTCTGCACTGCTACCGACGACAAACCAGCACTCTACGATGAAGAGACCGTGAAGAAGTGGCTCACCACGTTCTGCCGCCGATTCTTCAATCAGCAGTTCAAGCGTTCATGTCTGCCCGACGGGCCTAAGGTGGGTAGTGTCAGTCTGTCGCCCCGCGGCGACTGGCGAATGCCTAGTGATGCTTCGTCAGCACTTTGGTTGAAGGAGTGCGAAGGCCTCGCTTAAGCGAGAGCAAAGCCAAGCTTGCTTGAGCTTTGCCGAGTGTGAGAGGGCTCGATGCGAAGCATCAAGGCCTTTAAGGGTGAAAAGGTGATATAGCAATAAAAAAAGATAGACTAGCAAAACGCTAGTCTATCTTCGTTTAGTGTGATATGTATCGTGTCGCCCGGCTGTTTGTCGCCGTTCACGATTATGTCGCTTATTCCGTCTTCCAGATAGTTCTGTATGGCTCGCTTCAGCGGACGGGCGCCAAACTGCACATCATAACCCTTGGTGGCCACAAACTCCTTGGCATCGTCGCTCAGGTCGATGTGATAACCTATCTGTTCTATGCGCTGGTACAGTCCCTTCAGCTCTACGTCGATGATACGCTTGATGGCGTCCAGATCCAGCTGGTCGAAGGTGATTATCTCGTCAAGACGATTCAGGAACTCGGGCGAGAACTGCTTTGAGAGTGCCTTCTGTACTATGTCGCGTGCGTACTGCTTATCCTTGTCGCTCTTCATCAGTCCGGTGCTGACCGATGCGCCGAAACCTACACCGCGACCGAAGTCCTTAAGCTGGCGTGTACCGGCGTTTGATGTCATGATTATCACCGTGTTGCGGAAGTCCACCAGTCGGCCGTTGCCATCAGTCATGCGTCCCTCGTCGAGCACCTGTAGCAGCAGGTTGAACACGTTGGCGTGAGCCTTCTCTATCTCGTCCAATAAAACGATCGAGTAGGGGTGACGGCGCACACGCTCGGTGAGCTGACCGCCCTCGCCGTAGCCCACATATCCCGGAGGCGCACCTATCAGTCGCGATGTGTTGAAACTCTCGGTATACTCGCTCATGTCGATACGTATCAGCGCATCGCTGCTGCCGAACATAAACTCAGCCAGCTTCTTGGCCAGATATGTCTTACCCACACCAGTAGGACCAAGGAACATAAACACGCCTATGGGGTGGTTGGGCTCTTTCAGTCCTACACGGTTACGCTGGATGGCCTTTACCATCTTGTCGATGGCAGCATCCTGAGCTATCACGTTGTTCTTCAGTTCTGCGGCCATGCCCTTCAGTCGGATACCCTCTTGTTCAGCCATACGCTGGGCAGGTACACCAGTCATCATCGATACCACCTCGGCCACTTGGTCGGCGTCTACAGTAAGTTGTTCGCCGCTCTCGCCGTTAGCCCAGCGCTCGTTCAGCTCCGTCAGTTCCTTGTCGAGCACTACCTGACGATCGCGATATCCTGCAGCCAGTTCGTAGTTCTGGTTCTTCACCGCCTGCGACTTCTTCTCCTTCACCTCTTCGAGTTCCTTCTCCTTCTCGATTATCTCGGGTGGCATCTGTGCATTGCCCAGATGTACCTTCGAGCCAGTCTCGTCGAGAGCATCGATGGCCTTGTCGGGCATGAATCGGTCGGTAACGTAGCGGTCTGTCAATTTGACACAAGCCTCCAGAGCCTCGTCGGTGTACTTCACGTGGTGATGCTGCTCGTAGCGGCCCTTTATGTTGTGCAGTATCTGCAGTGTCTCCTCGGCAGTGGTAGGCTCTACCTGTACCTTCTGGAATCGGCGCTCCAGAGCACCGTCCTTCTCTATGCTCTCGCGATACTCATCCAGCGTGGTAGCTCCAATGCATTGTATGGTGCCGCGGGCCAGTGCTGGCTTCATTATGTTGGCAGCATCCATACTGCCGGGGGTAGAACCCGCACCGATGATGGTGTGTATCTCATCGATGAATACAATAACATCGGGGTTGGCCTCTAGCTCCTTCATCAGTGCCTTGAGTCGCTCCTCAAACTGTCCGCGATACTTGGTACCGGCCACCACGCCCGTCATGTCGAGCGTGTAAATACGCTTGCCAAACAGCATCGGACTGGTGTGACGCTTCTCTATCAGCTGTGCCAGTCCTTCTACTATAGCACTCTTGCCCACACCAGGCTCACCGATAAGTATCGGGTTGTTCTTCTTGCGGCGGCCCAGTATCTCGATTATGCGCTGTATCTCGCGCACGCGGCCCACGCATGGGTCAAGCTTACCCTCGGCAGCAGCCTTTGTAAGGTCGGTGCCGAAGCTGTCCAGTACGGGTGTCTTCGAGTTTGGTTTCTTCTGTGTGGTAGTGGTGCCCTGCTGATTGTTGCTGGCGCCCTTGCCACCTCCGGTCTGCTCGTATTCCTCCTCTTCCTCGTCGGGCAGACCTATGCCGTTGCTCACGTTGGTGTTCTTCGGAGCAAACAGTCGGTTCAGTGTGTCGTCGTATGTCATGTTGTTAAGTTCTAATACTTGACGGGCACCGTTCTTGGCCATATCGTGCAGTATGGCCAGTAGTAGGTGCTGTTCGTCTATACTTGTAGCTCTCTGTATTCTTGCCTCGAGCACAGCCAGGCGCAGCACGTTGTTGGCTTGCTCGTTCAGTGTCAGGTCAGTTGCATGTACCGGTGTGGTTATCTCGTCCTGTCTTACACGTGACTCAAGTTCTACCTTTACGGCACTCAGGTTTACGTCAAGCTGGCGAAACAGGTCGATCACCGGTCCGTCGTTGGTTCGCAGCAGCCCCAGCAACAAGTGCTCGGGACCAACCGAACGGCTGGCCAGACGGGCTGCTTCCTCACGCGAGTAGGCAAGTATCTCTGATAGTTTTGGCGAAAATTGCGTCGTCATCTATTTTACTTTTTCTATTGTTAATTCTATACCTATTTTATATATCTGTTGCAAAGATACAACAATTCTTGCAAACATCGTGCCATAAAATCGAAATTTTTTCCACTAAAATAGCTTAAAAGGTTTGGTGGGTTGCGAATAATTTACTACCTTTGCACGGTTAAAAACGCGTCAGAGGGCTTAAAAATGGCCTTAAACGCGAAAAGTGATAAAAATCGAAGAGTTAAAAAATTGAAGAATTGAAATAAATAAAAGATGGATCAAACATTCGACAACGACAGAATTATTAAGATCAACATCGAGGAAGAGATGAAATCGAGCTACATCGATTACTCTATGTCAGTAATCGTGGCCCGTGCTCTGCCCGATGTTCGAGATGGCTTCAAGCCGGTTCATCGCCGTATTCTCTACGGTATGATGAACATCAACAATGTGTCTACTCAGCCTTACAAGAAGTGCGCCCGCGTAGTAGGTGAGGTGCTTGGTAAGTACCACCCACACGGCGACTCTTCAGTATACGGAGCCCTGGTACGTATGGCTCAGGACTGGAACATGCGTTACACACTGGTTGACGGTCAGGGTAACTTCGGTTCGGTAGATGGCGACTCGCCAGCTGCCATGCGTTACACTGAGTGCCGCCTCTCAAAGATGGGTGAGCACATCATGGACGACCTCGATAAGGAAACCGTTGACATGGCACCTAACTTCGACGACTCGCTCGAGGAGCCAACCGTAATGCCAACCAAGATTCCTAACCTGCTGGTCAACGGTGGTAACGGTATCGCCGTAGGTATGGCTACCAATATGCCTACCCACAACCTGGGCGAGGTTATCGATGGCTGCTGCGCATATATCGACAATCCTGATATCGACACCGACGGTCTGATGCAGTACATCCCAGGTCCCGACTTCCCAACAGGCGCATACATCTATGGTCTGCAGGGTGTGAAGGATGCCTACGAGACTGGTCGCGGACGTATCGTGATGCGTGCCAAGGCCGAGATCGAAAGCGGCGAGACTCACGACAAGATTGTTGTAACAGAAATTCCTTACGGTGTAAACAAGGCCGACCTGGTGGCTTACATAGCCGATCTGGCCAACCAGCACAAGATTGAGGGTGTGGCTAATGTGAACGATGAGTCAGGCCGTCAGGGTATGCGTATCGTGGTTGACTGCAAGCGCGACTGCAACGCCAACGTGCTGCTCAACAAGCTGTTTAAGATGACAGCCCTACAGAGCTCATTCTCAGTGAATAACATCGCTCTGGTCAAGGGTCGTCCACGCCTGCTCACACTCAAGGAGTGCGTTAAGTATTTCGTAGAGCATCGCCACGATGTGACCATCCGTCGCACCAAGTACGATTTGCGCAAGGCTCAGGAGCGTGCACACATCCTCGAGGGCTTGATCATTGCCGTAAACAATATCGACGAGGTTGTACATATTATTCGTAATAGTAAGACCCCAACCGACGCTCAGCGCAACTTGGAGCAGCGCTTCGAGCTCGACGAGCTGCAGAGTAAGGCTATCGTCGACATGCGCTTGGCACAGCTCACCGGTCTGCGTGTAGACCAGCTGCACCAGGAGTTCGACGACTTGCAGAAGCTCATCGCCGAGTTGCAGGAGATTCTCGACAACCCAGAGCGCTGTAAGGAGGTAATGAAGCAGGATCTGCTTGAGGTTAAGGAGAAGTATGGCGACGAGCGCCGCACCGAGATTATCCCATTCGATCACGAGTTCAATGCCGAGGACTTCTACCCAGACGATCCCGTAGTCATCACCATCTCGCACATGGGTTACATCAAGCGCACACCGCTTTCAGAGTTTCACGAGCAGAGCCGTGGCGGCATGGGCTCAAAGGCTGCACGCCACCGCGACAACGACTTCACAGAGTATATCTATCCTGCCACCATGCACAACACTCTGCTGTTCTTCACCCAGAAGGGCCGCTGCTACTGGCAGAAGTGTTACGAGATACCTGAGGGCGACAAGAACTCTAAGGGTCGCGCCATCCAGAACATGCTGAACATCGATCCAGATGACTCTATCAATGCAGTTCTGCGCATCAAGAACTTCAACGACGAGGAGTTTCTCAACTCTCACTTTGTGGTATTCGCCACCAAGCAGGGTATCATCAAGAAGACCTGTCTGGCTGCATATAAGAATGTACGCGCAGCCGGTGTGATAGCTATCAACATCAACGAGGGCGACGAGGTAGTAGGCGTTCGACTGACAAACGGTCACAACGAGCTGCTGCTGGCCAACCGCAACGGTCGTGCCGTTCGTTTCGACGAGAATGCCGTGCGCACCATGGGTCGTGTGTCTACCGGTGTTATCGGTATGCGACTCGACGGTGGCGACGACGAGGTAGTAGGCCTGGTATGCGTAAACGATCCTCAGACCGAGACTATCATGGTAGTTTCAGAGAACGGCTACGGTAAGCGTTCTGAGGTTGAGGACTATCGTAAGACCGCCCGCGGTGCCAAGGGTGTTAAGACACTCGCCATCACCGAGAAGACCGGCCGACTGGTAGCTATCAAGGTAGTGACCGACGAGAACGATCTGATGATTATCAACAAGAGCGGTGTTCTGATCCGTCTGAAGGTGGCCGACGTACGTGTGATGGGCCGTGCCACACAGGGTGTTCGCCTCATCAATCTGGCTAAGAAGAACGACGTGATCGCCAGTGTATGTAAGGTGATGCACTCTCAGGCCGAGGACGAGGATATCGAGGAAGCCGAGATAGCCGACGAGGCAACTGCCGAGGGCGCTACCGAGACAAAGGATTAAACCATCGGACACCTGATACGTCAAACGAGAAAAAGAGACAATCAATAAATAATTAATGGTATAACCAATTTTTTAAAGCGTATGAAAAAGTTATTCATGATGGCAGTAATGATGGTAGCCAGTGCTACCGCATTTGCCGGTGACAGTGACGCCCTGAAGGCAATCCTCAAGGCAAAGACCTATGCAGAAGCCGAAGCACTCGTAAAGAGCAACGTAGGCTCTCTGGCTAACGATGCCGAGAAGGCTAAGGCGTATAACAAGCTGGTCGACCTGGCTATGGCCCAGTTTGATGCCCAGAGCACCATTCAGACCGAGAACCAGTTGGCCAAGCAGATGGGTAAGGAAGAGAAGCCCGTTGACCAGAAGCTGATGAACGAGATGGCCTTCAATGCTATCACAGCAGCTATCGAGTGCGACAAGTACGACCAGAAGCCCAACGAGAAGGGTAAGGTTGCTCCTAAGTTCGACAAGAAGAACGCTCAGCGCCTGTGGTTTGCTCCACGCAACACCCTGGTTAACGCTGGTCAGGACGCTCTCACTGCTAAGGACAACGCTACAGCACGCAAGTACTGGACTCTGTTCGTTGAGAGCGATGCAGCTCCAATGTTCAAGGATCAGAACCGCGACCAGCAGAAGGCATTCTTCGGTCAGGTAGCACGTTTCGCCGCTATCTTTGCTTATCAGGACAAGGACATGGCTAAGGCCCTCGAGCTGGCTGATGTAGCAATGAAGGACGAGCAGGAGTACGAGCAGGCTCTGAACCTGAAGGTTGAGATTCTGGGCGACGGTCTGAAGACTAAGGCCGACTCAGTGAAGTATGTAGAAAATCTGAAGGCCGTATATGCCGACCACAAGGTTGACGGTGTGATGGAGAAGATCTACAACGTGCTGCTGGGTCTGGGTCAGAAGGCCGAGGCTATCAAGGTGCTCGACGATGCTCTGGCTGTTAATCCTAACAACTTCGTAGCTCTGGCCGACAAGGGTCTGTCATTGCTGGGCGACGAGAAAGCCGAAGAGGCAGTGAAGTGCCTTACTAAGGCTCTCGAGCTTAAGCCCGACAACGCCATCATCGCTACCTATGCTGCTACAGCATACAGCGTACAGGCTCAGACCATTGAGGATGCCGCTAAGAAGAAGGCCCTCTACAAGCAGGCTATCGAGCTGTTCGACAAGGCTAAGGAGCTCGACCCCGACATGCTGCAGGCTAAGTGGGGTTACAACCGCTACAACGCATACTACAACTACTACGGTGCCGATGCCCCTGAGACAAAGCAGGCTGAGCAGGAGTCGCACTAATTAATAATTAATCTACGATCAAGTATAAACCCCTGAGTATCGCAGGCCAGTTAAGGCTTGCGATACTTTTTTTTCTTATTGATGTTAAGCGGGGTGCTGTTGGGGTAGGCGGCGCTGTAGGCGGCGTCCAGGTCGGTTAGTTTTACCTGGCTGGCGCCGACACCCAAACGTACTATCACCAGTGCGCGCAGCAGTTCGCGGTGCGGGCGAGGGTAGAGGCGCGGCGAGGGTAGCTGATCCATACCCGACAGTTCGCTGATATTGCATACCTGCCAGATAAACTCGTCGGTGGCCTCGGGGTCGAACCATAGTTGAAGTACTCGGCGGACGGTGAATCGCTGACAGTTCAGCCGGCACAGGCGCCTTGTGCGCCCCAGCATACGCCAGAGCTGCACAAAACACTCATGATTATTCTGTATTTCCATAATTTCAAAGATCGATTTTGACACTCATGACACTCGTGACCTATGACACCTTGCGATAGTGGGTGGCTTCGGTCTGGATGATCAGTCCCTGCTGCTTCCAGTTCTTCAGCATCTGATGTACGCTGTTGACGGTGATCGATGCACCCTTGATGGCTATCGACTGCTGCAAGGCCTGTTCGGTGGTGAACTGCGGGTCAAGTCGCTCATAGATGGTGTCGTTCTTGCCCATGCGCCTGCGCTCGCTGGTCCCCTTGTAGTTGCGACTGGCAAAGGCGTTCTCTATGCGGTCGCGGAAGTAGTACAGAGCGTTGTATAGCAGTTGGTCGGCTATCACGTCGTAAGTGCTTAGCAGTGCTGGTGTCTGCGCCTTCAGCAGCATGTCGCGCCACAGCGATGGTTGCGCCTTCAACTGTGTCTCGGCACCTGTCAGTCCGTGCTTCTGTATCAGCTGTTCGCACACGCGGCACAGCATCAGACAGCACACCATCCTCTGGGTGGTAACACAGGTGCGGAATCGCTCGCGCGCCTTCACCCGGTCGTCGTTCTTCATCGCCTCCAGTCGCACCTTCTCCAGCCACTCGCGGCCGCGGGCCTCCAGCTTGGGCAGCACCACGTCGCCCTGCATCAGCGGTAGCAGGTGGGCTATCTGCTGTATGCGCTCGGTCTGGCGGCTAGTAAGCACGTAGGGCGTGTCCTCTAGCGGGGCAAAGGTGTTGTCGGGCGTCTGGGCTAGCGCTATACGACTTTGGAATCCGTCGGTGTAGTTGTTGACCACACGATAGAGTGCATCGGGCGTGCCACACATGGTGACGTTCCACAGCAGCTGCTTGATGTGCACCGATACGGCATCTATGCTCTTGGCCTCGCGGTCGTATTTCGAGCCGTCGTAGCTCTGTCGTAGCAACACCGAGAAGTCGCTCATCGACGATCGCCACTTCTGCGCCACGGTGTCGGCCTCGGGCGTAAACGAGAAGGCATGCTTACCCTCGGCGTTGGCCAGTCGCTCGGCTAGCTTTGCCACGGTGGTGTTCAGCGTGATATAGCGCACAGGCAACTTAGGTTCTTCGGGCTGAGTCTTCTGATTTTTGGCAGCCTTCTTCTTGGCAGTATACTCCTGTTCCTGCATCAGATACATGGCGTCCAGAGCGGCCGTCTCGCTCATCCAAGCCTCTACCACCGGGTCTATCGATCCCTTGCCGCTGGCAAAGTCGCCGGCTATATACGATATCAGGTTCAGTCCGCGGCGCGTGCCATGCACGTCAAGTCGTACGCCCGTGGCAAGTGCACCTATGCAAGGACAGATGGCAGTGACGATAGGCATGGCCAGCGTGGGGCCTACGGCGTCGATGCTGTCGCGGATGCCTTGGGGCAACTTTTTTATTGACCATTGAACATTGACCATTGAACATTCTTGATCGTCGGGGTCGATGTCGGCGATGTCGGCAGCGGATAGGGCGTCTACTATCTGATCCATCATGCGCGAGCCCTTGGTGGGTTCTTTGCAGGCAGAGTGGATGATAGAGCGCATCTCGGCTTCGGGCAGTCCCAGACTGGGCATCAGTGCCAGCAACCACTCCTCGTTGTCGTCGCAGATAGAGCGCAGGTTGGCAGCCAACTGGTGCAGTCGCTTGTTGCGCTCGCCCTCCGCTGGTACACCGCCTGTTCGCCGCCAGTACTCGTCGATAATGGCAGAGTAGGGGATGCCTTTGAAGTATTTTGCTGTAGAGATCTCTCCATGCGCTGCGCTTAGTCGAGATGACAATGTGGTTGTTGTCATGTCGAGCGTAGTCGAGACATCTTTTGACATCGGGGCTTCATCGTTTTCAAAGATCGCGTCGTCGAGGTATAGCAGCTGAGCCTCGGTAGTGGTGAAGAACACGCGAGTGATATCGGTTGCTTGGCCATCGTAGGCGACATCCAGCAACTGGCTGGCCCACTTCAGGTTTTCTTCTTGCGAGAGCTCTGGACGGCGGGCGAACACCAGGTGGTAGCCCTGGCCGCGAGCGCTCTCCTCCATCATCTTCAGACCCAGTTCATCCTTCTTGGCCAGGATTCGCTCGCGCACGGCGGGCATCTCCTCGGGCGACAGATGGTCGATGTCCATCCCAACGGTGGTACTCATGCGGGTGCTGCCTTTCAGCGTGCCGTCGTCGTTCGGCAGGCAACTGTAGTTCATCTGCAGCAGTCGGCCCTTGGCGGTCTCGTCGCCGTCGCGTATGCGGTGCATCAGATACTGCTGCTCGCCGCCGTTTCTCAGGTTAATGTACTCCGCTCTACTGCCGACGGGGCGCATGTGCTTTGCCCCGTCTTTGCAGTAAACACAGTATGCGCTCACAGGCTCATAATGTCGTGGATAAACTTGCGACCAGCCTCGGTCCACACAGGCAGATGAGTGGTTCGCACGGTGCCTAGTCGTGTTCGGCGATAGTCGGTGCGCGTCTTGGCCAGACCTTGGCGAGCGTAGTCGGCATACAGCATGTAGTCGTCGCCCTTCTTGTAGATCACTCCGAACGACATCAGCCAGCAGTATAGGCTGTAGCCCGACATTCCCAGTTCGTTGGCCACCTTGGCAGTGCTCATGCAGTCGGTGCTCAGTAGCACTCGGTCGCAGTAGTCGGCCTTGTCGCCCAGTTCCTTCAGTTCGGCGGGTAGCAGTTCGTAGCGCCCTGTGCGACGTATGGCGGGCAACACTACGCTGGTCACCCAGTGTTTAAACTCGCGAGCCTTGTCGAGTTTCGACGAGAGTATCAGCGCATAGAGTCCGCTCTCGTTGATTATCATTGCTCTCCTGGCTCTACCGATAGAATCGCAAATCGCGATGTTATCTCTATCCTCTGCGTCAACATGTTTGCCGATGGTGTCGGATGCATTCTTATATCCCAGCGCATCTGTCACGTCTTTGGCCACAAAGAAGGTCTCTCCCTTCTCGTTAATCATTGTGCGGATCTGGCCGAACATCTCACTCTTGAATACTTTGATTTCTGATTTCATTGATTTAGTTTACACTCGATCGATAATCTCCATGTCGGTGGGCAGCGATGATTCGAAGAATCGCTTGGCCTCCCAGTCGCGGCGTTGCTCCAGTCCCTTCAACTTCTTGCCACCGGCGTGAGTCCACTTCATAAACTCGTGTCGGATGGCGCTCTTAGAACCGCCTTGTCGGATCACTCGCAGCAGGTTCGACGTGCGTAGTCGGCCGATGCCCACATTGAATGCAAACGACACCAGTGCATCCATTTGTCCTTCGGTTCTGGCCACGTCGAGAGCCGCTACTTGGCGTTCCACTTCGGCCACGTCGCGCATCAGCAGATCCTTGGCCCAGTACTTTGTGATGCGGTCGCCCATGAGCACTCCCTTGGTGTGTCCGTAGCCGATTGTTACTACTCCCGCCGCATCGCGGTAGGCCTCCAGCCTGAGGCCCTCCATCTTCATCAGTTGCCTGATTAATAGATTTGTTACCATAAGTTTTTAGTTGGTCAATGCCTCGTTTGGTCGATTGACGGGTGCAAAGGTAATGAGTTTGTCGTTAGGTTGTATCGATTTTGGAAGTAGCTGTTCGTAATTGTTCGTATCTGGGAAGAATTGTTCGTATTTGAGAAAAAATATTTAGCTACAGTTGATTGGTTGCAGTTTCTTATGGTATTTTCTGTACGTTTCGGGGGTAAATCCCTTTTCATTTTTTGGCATCCCTATGCGTACCAGTTCGTCGAATGCCTTCTGTGGGTCTGTGGGCAGTAATACCAGATGGTCTTTAAACTCCAACTTCCACAGATATCTACTAATATCTGCCATAGAGTAGTTTTTTACTAGTCGCTTTATTATAAAGTGTACCTTCCATGCTTGCGCCTCATCTAGTTTTGGATCAACATATTTAAACCGCTCTTCGCCTGGCTGTATCTCTGTGTAAATGTCAAATGGCAATGGTGACGCATCGCTTTTCAAGGACATCTTTCGCATTTTGTGTACAGATAGCAATATACACATATCCCCATAAGCAAGACCATATTCAGCAAGTGCTTCGATTACGTCCACGGCGGCAGTGGCCCAACCGATTTCCATCAGTTGGCGTATGCTTACGCTTCGTCCGCGAAAGACAATCATCTCCTTTTCGTAATCGGTGTCCTTTTGTGTTGTCACTTAGTTATATCAACCGATCATTCTTTAGCCTTTTCCTTCATAATTCTTGTGTAAATGCCCTATTCGAGCAAAACGAGTGCAAAAATAACAATAAAATTTGGATTACGCAAATTTTGCACCAGAAAAATCGATTCATCCCGAAATAACAAGGTGTTTTAAACTAAAAGCCCCACTGTCCTGGCACTTCAGGGCGGTGGGGTTCTCTTTATTTTGCCACACTCTTACTATGCATATTCTAGTATCATATCTGCGTTGATACCCAACTTAGAGTGCAGTAGTTTAGCAATAGGCATTGTGATACGTCTCTTTCCACTTAGTATCTGGCTGAATACGGACTCATTGATGCCAAGATATCGAGCTCCCTCTTTTTGTTTCATATTACGAGCGTAGAAATAGTCTTCTATCGATCTGATAAGAGGCGTTTTCTCTCGTAGCGGCATAATATCCGTGTATTCATCTTCATACTGAGCCATCTGCTTGCTCAAATCTGAGATTTTACGAGTGTATTCATTGTCCATCTCAGGCTCAAGCATTCCTTTCTCTGTAGCTTCTGCGATTAAGGCTTCAACAATAGCCTTAGTCTCGTCATACTCCTGTCTTGTTGTTAATTTCTTAATCATACTTACTCCTTTCTTCTAAATCGTTGAACTGTCTATTTTATCATATTCAGGATGTGTCCCTACAAAACGGATATTCATCACGCCGCCAATGAAAATTACCACAGCAACCAATCGATAGTGATTTCCGCCGATGTTGAAAACATAGCGACCATTCTTCACATAGTCAGCAGATGGAAACGTTTGCTTCAGATCGTAATGATTATGCCATGTTACGCTTTTTACCTTTTCCACCCACTTGTTTAATGGACCTGCGGCTTGCGCATGTTTCTGTACGAATGCATCAAGTATTTCCTTGTTTGCAATTTTCATTTTACGTCTTTTTGGGTGCAAAGATACAATATTCTTTGCAATTCTGCAAATAATTTTGCAATTTTATAAAGAATTTCATTATAATTGTCATGTGTGTCGCGTGTCATGAGTGTCATTAAGGGTTTTAGATAGACAGGGTATATTGGGCTCATAATAAAATAATATATAATATTATATTTATTATGGCGGTATTTTGGGTGCGGGGCTTGTTGACACTCGTGACAGTTGACACTCGTGACCAACTTTTTTCGAAAATTTTTGGTTGCGCATTCGTAAACCGCAATCAAAATATCGTACCTTTGCATCGTTAAAATGAGTGAGGCTGAGGACGGCAGTTAATTGTAAAAATTGCGAGAATTAAATCTAGAAATTGCGCATATTAATAGTAGCAATCGCCAACATTAATATGGCGTCCGAACCCGAGCTCATGGGACATTAAACATTTAAGATTAAAAAATTAAACATTTTCGATTATCAATTAACATTATGAGTATCAAAGTAATTGCACAGCGCCGACAGCTTAAGATCGGAAAGAACCCTGGTGCCAAGCGTTTCATCATGCGTCCGGATCTGTACAGTCCTATCCAGGAGAAGAAGGTGTTCACAGAGGCTTCTACCCACAGCGGTATCTCTGCAGGTGTAATCAAGGCGGCATGGGACGCCGCAGGCGAGGTGATCCGCACCTGGGCCACCGAGGGTCACTCGGTTCCGCTGCCCGGACTGGGAACCATGCGATTCGGTGTTCGCTCTAAGGCAGTAGAGAACCTGGAGGATGTAAAGACTGGTCTGATCAGTGTGCGTCGTATCATCTTCACTCCTAACACTGAGGTGAAGGAAGAGCTGAAGAATACCTCAATCCAGATTACCTGTCTTGACGAGGATGGCAACGTGCTGAAGCGCGTAACCAGCGGCGACAGCGGTGAGATCGAAGATCCCGAGAGTGGCAACCAGAATCAGGAGCAGAACCAGGGTGGCAACACCAGCGGAGGTGGCAACACCAGCGGCGGTGGCGGCGACGATGACGACGTAACCTACGACTAAACCACAGCCCCCCCTCTGTCATCTCGACTAAGCAAAGCCAACCCATCCTTGTCATCTCGACTAAGCGAAGCGCATGGAGAGATCTCTAGATCTCTTGAAGGAGATTCCTCGACAGCGCTCGGAATGACAAAAGTGGGGACGCTCGAGATGACAAGGTATGTGGCTCGAGATGACAAGGCAGGGGGGGACTCGAGATGACAGCCGAAGGAGGGAACAAAATCAGTAAAATTCGTAAAATCCGTAGGAAAAACAAAAAGCATATGACAAAGAAGGAAACCATCAAATTCATCGTCCAGCTGATAGCATCGATAGCATCGGCAGTATTGACAGCACTTGGCGCCACATCGTGTGTAGGCGTCTGACCTTTAAACCCGAAGTATCGCAAGCAATTGCCGCTTGCGATATTTTTTTTGTGTTATAATTTGGGCGTAATGATTATTTTGCATACCTTTGTCCTCCAAAAACAGAATACATGAAGAAAATCGCTATATACACATTTATCACGATGCTGGCGCTGCAGCTGGGATCGTGCAGACTAGGAAAAGAAGAAGCAGAACAGAAAACACCCGAACAGATACGACTGGAGCAGGCTACACACATCGACAGCATATCGCTCTGCATGCGGGTTAACCCCGATACCATCGAAGGACGCTCGAAACTCGACTCGCTAACAGCCGATGCTTGGATGCTGATTGACGACTCGACTGGCATGGTGATATCGGCCAAGAACGCATACAGCCGAAGATACATGGCGTCGATAACCAAGATGATGACCGCAATGCTGGCGCTGGAGTACGGACATCTGAACGATACCATAGCGATTTGCGATGATGTCTATATCAATAAGGACTCGCGCGTGAAGTTAGGACAAGCTTATCTGGCTGGCGACCTGATACGCGAGATGATGATGATAAGCGACAACGATGCTGCTTATGCGCTGGCCAAGCACACGGCGGGCGACACGCTGACATTCTACAGCCTGATGAACGCCAAGGCGGTGTATCTGGGCATGGACTCTACACACTTTGACAATCCCAACGGAATGCCTAACGACAGCAACTACAGCAGCGCACGCGACCTGATAGTGCTGGCCCGATACTGCATGCGCGACAGTGCATTTGCAGAGATAGTGGGCACGGCCGAGGCAGAGATACCGCTGACCGACGGCCGCCATCTGGACTGCCGAAACAGCAACGCGCTGATACACACCTACGAGGGCTGCATCGGCATAAAAACAGGGTTTACACGTCAGGCTGGTTACTGTCTGGCATCATCGGCCACTCGCGGCGGCCATACGCTTACGCTGGTGCTGTTGGGCAGTCGCACGTTTAAGAGCCGATTCATCGAGTCGGCTGCACTGCTTGACTATGGCTTCCGGGTTATCGAAGCTTATACTCGAAATGCTGGTAATCCTTCATAGTGCGCCAGGCGCCGCCCCATGTAAAACCATACTTCACAAACAGCTTATAACATAGATCGCTGGTGGTGATTTTATATGGGAAGTTGGCCTTGCGGTCACAATACTTTACGGCAGTTGCAGGTTCTACTATGCGGCTGCCGTCTTTCTTGCTATATCGGATGTAGGGATTGTACAGAGTGTTGATGTCGATAGCCAGTCCGCGGGCGTGTTTCGACAGATTCTTTGACCCCGAAACATTGCGATAGCAGAAGCAGCTGGTGTTGTTGTCGCGCATCTGGCGCTCGTCGTCGGCATCGTAGTTGTCGGGCAGACGCATGCGCTGGATGGGGTAGTGGGCGGCATAGAGTTCGCTGAAGATGGCCAACAGCTTGTCGGCTATCAGCTTGTTGCAAATCATCTCGCCCACATGCACGCGCCCCTCAAGATCGTAGTGCGATATGCGCAGGTAGCGCAGGTCGCTGCGACGGATATACGGATTGTCGTGCCAGGTCTTGCCTTGCATGGTTTGCCACACGCTATCGGGGATAGCTTGAGAAGTAAAAGTCTGGCCTTGTGCACCAATGGTGCAACAAAGCCAGAACAAAGATATGATTAGATATTTATTCATCTACATTAAATTACATAAAAGCCACAGTGAGACCAGCCATCACAATGCTGACCATCGACATGAGCTTGATAAGGATATTGAGCGACGGGCCACTGGTGTCCTTGAACGGGTCGCCCACGGTGTCGCCCACGATACAGGCCTTATGTGCAAACGAACCCTTGCCACCAAAGGCGCCTTCCTCGATATTCTTCTTAGCGTTGTCCCATGCACCACCGGCATTGGCCATAAACACAGCCAGGGTAAAGCCACCGGCCAGTCCGCCAACCAGCAGACCCAGCACACCAGCCACGCCGAGCACGCAACCCACGATGATAGGAATGATGATGGCCAGCACCGACGGGATGATCATCTCGTGCTGAGCGGCACGTGTAGAAATCTCTACGCAGCGACCATAGTCAGGAGTGCCTGTGCCCTCAAGTATACCGGCAATCTCGCGGAACTGGCGGCGAACCTCCTGCACCATCTTTTCGGCAGCACGGCCCACAGCCTCCATGGTCATACCGCAGAACAGAAATGCTGCCATGGCACCAATAAAAGCACCAACCAGCACCTTGGGGTTCATCAGGTTCACCTGGAAGAAGTTCATAAAGTCAGGTATATTTGCATCGGCAGCCGAGATAACCTCGCCTTTCACGTTCTCCATCATCACACCGGCACGCGTCATGGCTATCTTTATCTCCTCGATATACGATGCCAACAGAGCCAGAGCGGTGAGTGCAGCCGACCCGATGGCAAAGCCCTTACCAGTGGCAGCAGTGGTGTTGCCCAGAGCATCGAGAGCATCGGTGCGGTGACGAACCTCCTCGCCAAGACTCGACATCTCAGCATTACCGCCGGCATTATCGGCGATTGGCCCGTAAGCGTCGGTAGCCAGTGTGATGCCCAGTGTCGACAGCATACCCACGGCAGCGATACCGATACCATACAGACCGTGAGCCAGCGACTCAGAAGTCATCGAGAGGTCGAACCCGTTGGCGCACAGATAACTCAGCATGATAGCCACACCGATGGTGATGACTGGTATGCAGGTAGAAATCATACCTGTGCCTATACCTTTGATAATAACGGTGGCAGCACCAGTCTGTCCGGCCTCAGATATCTTCTGTGTAGGCTTGTAGCTGTGGGATGTGTAATACTCGGTGGCCTGACCGATGATGACACCGGCAGCAAGACCCGAGATGACCGAGAACGACAGTCCGAGCCAGTTCTCGATGCCCAGCAGATAGAGGATGGCGAATGTTGCACCAGCGATTAGGATGGCACTGACATTGGTACCAACCGACAGCGAGCGCAGCAGATCCTTCATGGTGGCGCCCTCCTTGGTACGAACCAGGAATATGCCCAGCAGCGACAGGAACACGCCCACAGCAGCTATCAGCATAGGAGCGATGACGGCACGCAGCTGGATGTCAATCCCAGCCACACCGAATGCTGCAGCACCCAGAGCGGCGGTCGACAGCACCGAACCGCAGTAGCTCTCGTACAGGTCGGCACCCATACCGGCTACGTCGCCCACGTTATCGCCCACGTTATCGGCAATGGTAGCAGGATTGCGTGGATCGTCCTCAGGGATATCGGCCTCGACCTTACCCACAATGTCGGCACCCACGTCGGCAGCCTTAGTATAGATACCACCGCCCACACGTGCAAACAGAGCCTGGCACGATGCACCCATACCAAAGGTAAGCATGGTGGTGGTGATAGAGATGAGTCCGTCGGGATCGAAGCGGTTCAGTACCACAAACCACACGGCGATGTCGAGCAGTCCGAGGCCTACCACGGTGAGACCCATCACAGCACCCGAACGGAATGCAATCTTAAGACCGGCATCAAGACTCTCACGGGCAGCATTAGCAGTACGGGCAGAAGCGTAAGTAGCCGTCTTCATGCCAAAGAAACCAGCCAGTCCCGAGAAGAATCCACCTGTGAGGAATGCGAAGGGCACCCAATGGTTTTGCACGTTCAGGCCAAAGGCCATGAAAGTGAAGAGCACACAGAGCACAGCGAACACAATGAGTACTACCTTGTACTGTTGCCACAGATAGGCCATAGCACCTTTGCGCACATATAGCGCAATCTCTTTCATGCGTGGCGTACCCTCATCAGCCTTCATCATCTGGGTGAAGAAATAGTACGCCATAGCTAGTGCCACAATCGATGCGACGGGCACTAGCCAGAATACTTGGGGAATCATCATAATAGGTTTAAGTTTTTATTGGATTGTTGATTAGTGAAATCTCGCTTTATTCGTCGGCGAAATCGATGAGCTCTGATGCCTCCTCGTCCTCGTCGCTACCAAGGTCCATCATGGTAGAGTAGTTGTCCTCGGTGATATCGTCGTCGTTGGGGCCGTCAACCTCCTCGTCTTCCTCATCGTGCGAGCTGTAGTTGTCTTCTACGATTACGTCTGAATCGTCGTCCTCGTCGAAGTCATCATCATCGTCGCCGCTACGCAGCTGCATGCGAAGCTTGATCTCCTCGGGCTTAAGCTTGGCAAAGATTGCCTCTACCCATCCGCCTTTGGCCACCTCGAGCACCTCGTAGCCATCTTCTACCTTCTTATCGTACATGCCGCCCTTCTTGTGCAGACGGTCCTTTGGCAGAGTAGTGGTAGAGATGTCGAAGCCACTCTGGATAACGTCCTGAACCGACTGTGAGAGCGAGTCCCATCCACCACCGAAGTTGCGGTCGATAACCTCGAGCAGCTGTGTGGCTGTGATGTGACGGATGTTCTCGTAAGTAAGGTCGGTTACACGCGAGATGGGGCGCTTCTTGATACCCCAGGTGAACTTCATGTTATCATCAAACTTGATCGAGGCTACCTTGTAACCACGACCCTCATAGTTTCTGCGAGTAGCGGCAGAATCGTCGCGAAGATCCTCGATGAAGAAGGCACTCTTGAATATCTGCAGATAGTGCTTAACGTTTTCCTTCACTTCGGCATCCTTGCATGCGGCCTCCCACATACGGATAACATCGTTCTCCTGGATGTCCCAAACACTACTCTTTGTAACACTCTTAATTGATAATGACGGATTACTTTCCGGTTGTTGTTGTTTTGTTCTTGCCATATTATTCTACTAAATATGGTGCAAATTTAACCACTTTATTTTTTATTAGCAAGTTTTTGGGCATAATTTTTTGTAATTATCGTAATTTAACGTAACTTTGTGCCCGAATTATGGCACAACCACTGGCTGAAAGACTCAGACCTCGCACTCTTGACGAGTATATCGGACAAGAACATTTGGTGGGCGAGGGGGCTGTTCTGCGTAAGATGATCGACGCAGGACGCATTCCGTCGTTCATACTCTGGGGCCCTCCCGGAGTGGGCAAAACCACACTGGCTCAGATCATCGCTCATAGGCTTGAAACTCCATTCTACACACTGTCGGCTGTGACCAGCGGTGTGAAGGATGTGCGCGACGTGATAGAGAAGGCACAAAAGGGAAGATTCTTCAACGAGGCTTCACCTATTTTATTTATAGACGAGATTCACCGATTCTCAAAGTCGCAGCAGGACTCGCTGCTGGGTGCGGTAGAGAAGGGAATAGTGACGCTGATAGGTGCTACGACCGAGAACCCGTCGTTTGAGGTTATACGTCCATTGTTGTCGCGCTGCCAACTGTATGTTCTCAAATCGCTCGAGAAGGATGACCTGCTGAAACTCATCGACCGAGCCATACACACCGACTCTATACTGAAGGAGCGAAACATAGTGCTGCAAGAGACTGGAGCTATGCTCCGCTATAGCGGTGGCGATGCGCGTAAGTTGCTGAATATCTTAGAGTTGGTGATCGAGGCTGAATCATCGGATGAAGTCGTAATTACCGACGAGAAGGTAGTGAACCGTCTGCAGCAGAACCCATTGGCATACGACAAGGACGGCGAGATGCACTACGATATCATCTCGGCATTTATCAAGAGTATCCGCGGTTCTGATCCCGATGCTGCGCTGTATTGGTTGGCCAGAATGATTGAGGGTGGCGAAGATCCACAGTTCATTGCCCGCCGACTGGTTATCAGTGCCAGCGAGGACATCGGTCTGGCTAATCCCAATGCACTGTTGCTGGCCAATGCCGCATTCGACGCAGTGATGAAGATAGGTTGGCCCGAGGGCAGAATTCCCCTGGCCGAAGCTACGGTTTATCTGGCCACATCGCCAAAGAGCAACAGCGCCTATCTGGGTGTTGACGCTGCACTCGACCTGGTGCGCCGTACCGGCAATCAGCCTGTGCCGCTACCCATCCGCAATGCACCTACACAGCTGATGAAGGAGCTGGGCTATCACGACGGATACAAGTATCCGCACGACTATGCCGGTCACTTCACACCGCAGCAGTACATGCCCGATGCACTGCAGAACGAGCGCCTGTGGCACGGACAGCATAACCCCACGGAGGAAAAAATGTATCAGCGGATGGTGAACTACTGGGGTAAACGTTACGAGGATTAATCATTATGGAGCAAAATCTGATAATAGCATTTATAGAACTACTGGGTACATTTGCCTTCGCCATTTCGGGTATCAGGCATGCTGCCGCCAAGCACTTCGACTGGTTCGGAGGTTATGTGTGCGGTGTGGCTGTGGCCATCGGCGGCGGTACCATCCGCGACGTGATGCTGGGCACCACACCATTCTGGATGACCAACCCGATATACCTGATATGTACGGCAGTGGCACTGGTAACGGTGGTGCTGTTTGGCAAGTGGATGGAACCACTGAAGAATGCATGGTTTGTGTTCGACACACTGGGACTGGCACTTTTTACTATTGCTGGTATACAGAAGAGTCTGGCCTTCGGTCAGCCATTCTGGGTGGCTATCATCATGGGATGTATCACGGGTTCGGCTGGTGGAGTGATCCGCGATGTGCTGCTTAACAACGAGCCAGTAATCTTCCATAAGGAGATCTATGCCATGGCCTGTGTAATAGGCGGTCTGGCTTATTGGGGACTGGCCGAACTTGGTGTGCCTGCAGAGATCAGTGCCGGTATGAGCTTTGCTGTGACCTGCCTGATTCGTTTCCTGGCAGTACGCTACCACCTCTCACTCCCGGTATTGAAAGAGAAGTAAGATTTTAGAATTTAGAATTTAGAGATATGGCAGAACAAACAAATAATAGACGAAGAAAGAGCAACCAGCCGCTTGACCCTACCTTCGGTCATCTGCAGCCGCAGGCCACCGAGATGGAGAAGGCCGTGTTGGGTGCACTCATGATAGATAAGGACGCGTATGCAATAGTCTGCGAGATACTGCGCCCAGAGAGTTTCTACGAACCACGTAACCAGATGGTTTATGCCGCCATACGCGACTTGAGTATGGAGGAGAAACCTGTGGACATGCTTACCGTTACCGACCAACTGGCCAAGAATGGCAATCTGGAGCAGGTGGGCGGTCCTGGATATATCGCAGAACTTAGTTCGGGTGTGGCAACATCGGCCAATATCGAGTATCATGCTAACGTCATCGCGCAGAAGTCACTGGCCCGTCAGCTGATATCATTCTCGAGTATGATTCAGACTAAGGCCTTCGACGAGACTATCGATGTGGAAGACCTTATGCAGGAGGCCGAGGGTTCGCTGTTCGAACTGTCGCAGCACAACATGAAGAAGGACTACACCGCCATCGACCCGGTTATCGCTCAGGCAGTTAAGGGTATTCAGGACGCAGCCAAGAACACCGATGGACTGACGGGTGTGTCGACCGGATATTATAAGCTTGATGATATCACCAGTGGTTGGCAGGCTTCCGACCTGGTTATCATAGCCGGACGTCCTGCGATGGGTAAGACATCGTTTGCACTATCGATGGCCAAGAACATTGCAGCCGACCTGCGACAGCCGATGGCCTTCTTCTCGCTCGAAATGTCGAACGTTCAGTTGGTAAACCGTCTGATATCTAACGCCTGCGAAATTCAGGGTTCGAAGATATTGAACGGACAGCTGCAACGTGATGAATGGGAGCGACTGGACAAGAATATCAACCAGCTGCTGGGTGCACCGTTGTATGTGGATGACACTCCAGGTCTCTCTGTTTTCGAACTTCGTACCAAGGCTCGTCGACTGGTTCGTGAGCACGGCATCAAACTGATAATGATCGACTATCTGCAGCTGATGAATGCCAACGGAATGCGATTCAGCAGCCGACAGGAAGAGGTGTCGACCATCTCTCGTTCGCTCAAAGGACTGGCCAAGGAGTTGAATATTCCTATCCTGGCGCTCAGTCAGCTTAACCGTGGTGTTGAGAGCCGTGAGGGACTGGAAGGTAAGCGCCCGCAACTGTCTGACCTGCGTGAGTCGGGAGCCATCGAGCAGGATGCCGACATGGTACTGTTCGTTCATCGCCCTGAGTATTACCACATCTATCAGGACGACAATGGTCGCGACCTGCATGGTATGGCACAGATCATCATAGCCAAGCACCGTAAGGGTGCCACAGGCGATGTGCTGCTGACATTCCGCGGTGAGTTTACCCGATTTGAAAATCCTGAAGAGAAGACTATCGACAACCGTGCTCCGATGGGTGGAGGTGAGATTATCGGTTCGAAGCTTAATGGCGACGACAATCCTCTGCCACCGCCAATGCCCGACGGACCACTACCATTCTAAGAATAAAAAAAACTCTCCCAGATTGTTTCAGGAGAGTTTCTTTTTTTATTTGTATTTCTGTATCAGTTGCTCGGCTTGCACGTTACCCATATCCTTGGCTTTCTGCAGGTTGGGGATTCCTTCTTTCTTATTACCCTTCAGGCATTGTGCCACACCCAGGAACATGTATCCGTCGCTGTCGTTAGGATCAACACTCAGACTCTCCTTGGCTGTAGCGATAGCATCGTCGTACATGCCAACACGTATTTCGAGCGAAGCCTTCTCGGCATAGTAGTACGTTTCTTTAGGATTCATCACAATGGCACGTGTGATGTCATTGAGAGCCTGCTGGTACAGGCGACCTTCGATCTCGGCCTGATGGCGGATGTAGTAGAAGTTGTCGTTGACATTGGCCTTCATCAGCTCCTCGTAGTCGTTCATGTCGGCTATTGCTTCACGGAACTTCTTAGCACCGACACGAGCCTGGGCGCGTGCCCACAAGTATGGTGCAGCCTCCTTAAGATAGGGCTTGGTGAAGGTACTCATAGTGCTATCCATCAGAGCCAGCATAGCTGTAGTGTCTTTCAGCATCTCCTTACAACGTGCAGCACTGAAGTATAGTTCGGCACTCTTAAGATTGGTGCTAGTAAGCTGGTTGTAGATGTCGTAAGCCTCATTATATTTCTTCTGTGCAAACAGTATGTTGCCTTCCATCTGTCGGTATGTAGGCTGTGGGTTAAGAGTGTTGGCCAGCCGAATCTCGTCGAGCGCCTTGTCCATACTCCAGTTATCATACTTCTGATCGGCCTGGAAGATGTTCTTGTTGTAAATCATGCGCGCATAGTTGTAATGTGCGTCATCCTTATCGGTGGCGTTCTTGATCATAATCTCCATGTCGCTCTCGGCACCTGCAAAATCATTGTTGTTGGCCTTAAGTTGGGCGCGGTACAGATAACCTTCGACAGCTTTAGGGAACTTAAGTATAAAATCTTCAACCAGGGCAGCGTAAGCAGCTGAATCCTGACGGGTGTTGGCCATATAGAGTGCAAGCACAGCCTCCTTCAGGTCGTCGGGCAGCTCCTTCTTAATCTTGGTCTGCAGCAGTGCGGCCTCGTTCATACCAAAGCCAGATACCTTAAGCGAATCGGCAAAGCGGGCGCTTACTGCATAGCTCAGAGTGTCCTTATCGCTGGCAGGCTGCTGCATCAGTCCGATAACCTGACCAGCCTGATTAATCAGCGGAGTGCTGACAGTGTTGGTGGGCATGGTCATGGCCACGGTATAATACTCATATTCATTCTGGAATGTCTCGGCCTTACGAACGACACCTGCTGGCACAGCCTTAACCTCGTGATATGGCAACAGCCAAACCTGCGAACCAACAGTAGTGGCACCAGTGCTAATGGCAAGAGGCTGAGTCTTGCCGCTGACACGGAACTTCACTACATCGTACATATCGTTTACACCAACGATGCTAACAACCGGCATCTCCTTACCTGCAGCATCGATAACTACAGCACGAGCAGCGCCCTTGAATGGAGTAAAGTTACTAACTGCATCGCCATTTGCACTGGTAAAGAATCCGTTGCTGCTACCTATCAGCGAACCGTCCTCGGCAAATGTCTTAAGGGTAAATACCGACTTGGTGGCTTTCTTGACCCAACCTGGCTGGGCCATAGCCAATAATGGCAATACTGCCAAGATTATAAATAATATCCTTTTCTTCATTGTTAATGTTTAATCTTTAATGTTTAATGTCCCAACAGCGCTTTCGCGTTCTGTATCGCGGCTTCGGATACATCGCTGCCGCTAAGCATCTGTGCTATCTCGCGCACACGCTCGTCGTCAGTAAGTTGACGCATCTTACTTGTTGTGCCGCTCGCGGTCTCACTCTTCTCAACCTTATAATGTACCGAACCAAGCGCAGCAATCTGGGGTAGGTGGGTGATACTGATAACCTGTCGGCCATGGTTGCCCATCTCCTTCATTATCTGCGCCATCATCTCGGCTGTCTTACCGCTCACACCGGTGTCGATCTCATCGAATATAATTGTTGGCAGTTTTACTGCGCCACTAATCATTGCCTTGAGAGACAGCATGACACGCGCAATCTCACCACCCGATGCAACCTGCGAAACGGGTTGGAGTGGGGTAGACGTGTTGGCGCTGAACAGGAACGAAACCCTATCGGCACCATTGGCTCCCAACTCGACAGCTGTTAGTTGTATGCTAAAGCGAACGTGTGGCATTCCCAGAGGAACCAGACGTTTCTGCATTTCGGTTTCGATAGTCTTCGCAGCCTTGGTGCGTAGTTTGGTCAGCACTTCAGCTTCCTTACGGGCTTGCTCTTCCAGTTGCTGTTTGCGAGCCTTAAGTGCATCGAGCGACTCGTCGCCACCTTCGATAGCCTGCAATTGCTTATAGATAGAATCGCGTTTCGCGATGATATCTTCTACAGTATCTACGTGATATTTCTTCTCGAGTTCGTAGATTCGGTCCAGTCGGCTGTTAACCTGGTCGAGTTCTGCGGGATCAAAGTCAACCGATTCGAGCAGACTGCTAATCTCATGGCTAACATCCTTCAGTTCGATATAACTGCTGTCTATGCGCTGGATGAGCTCGCTCACCTCAGGATAAACAGCCTCGATATTTCGTAATGCCGATAGCGATGTGCGTAGCGATTCTATCACACCGCTCTGTTCGCCTGAGAGAGCATTGTCGGTGGTATACAGGGCGCTCTTGATGTCCTCAGAGTGCTCCATGGTCTCACTGCGCTGCTCCAGTTCTTCCTGTTCGCCAGCGGTCAACTTGGCGTTGCTCAACTCCTCATATTGAAACTGCAGAAAGTCAAGATTCTCGCGGTTGCGTTCTATCGCAAGCGTCATCTCTTCGAGTTCCTTCTCTGCTTTAAGGTATTCGGCATAAGTGTGCTGATACTTAGCAAGTTGTGTTGCGTCGTCGGCGATAATATCAACCACCTCAAGCTGGAAGTCTTGCTTATTAAGCAGCAGATTCTGGTGCTGCGAGTGCACATCCATCAGCTGGTCGCCAAGCTCCTTCAGCATCGATAGTGCCACAGGTGTATCGTTGATGAAGGCACGACTCTTTCCTGCAGCAGTCAGTTCGCGGCGGATGATGCAATCACCTGCGTCGTACTCAATATCGTTTTCGTCGAAAAAAGGTTGCATATTGTAGCGTGACAGATCAAAATTCGCCTCGATCACACACTTGTCAGCCCCCTGTTTGATAGTCTTAGAATCAGCACGCTGTCCCAGTAGCAAGGCTATGGCGCCAAGTATGATACTCTTACCGGCACCAGTCTCACCAGTGATTACCGAGAATCCCTCGTAGAGTGAGATGTCGAGCTCGTCAATCAGCGTAAAGTTCTTGATATATAAATGCTTAAGCATAATGGTTTATTTCATAATTTTATCCCAACTGTTGTTCTGCGATGCGTTCATAGCCATCAGCAGGTCGTATATTCGCTGTTTCTCTTTCTGAGTGCCTTTGCCTTTGTAGATGTTGGCCAACTCATCTTTCTTGTAGTCGGTCCATATCTGTGGCAACAGACTTAGCGGCTTGTCCTGATGAGCCTTCTGCAGGTCGTTCTCCAGTGCGTCAGAGATTTCAGAGCGTCCACGTTCTGCATTATTAGCCATCTCATCAAGTCCCTTACGATAATAGTCGTATTGCAACTGACGGAAGGGTTTCATTGCCTCGTCCAGATAATCGTTGATGATGGCAAAACGGTTGCGGTTGTCCTCAAACGATTTCCAGCCCGGGAATCCAAGATTCTGCGCATTGTTTACAAGCACCAGACAGCGCTGCAGCACATCGGTTCCACCCATCGGCGAAAAGCTGTCAAGGTCAATGCCGATTAGCAGCATGGCGTAGTAGGCTAGGAGAGCGGTCAGCTGGTTATCGATATTCTCCTCAGCAAAATTCAACTGGTCAAACTGCTGAAATTCGAAGTTGAAATTGGCATCCCTATTATTATATAAGGTGGAGATATACGTAGAATTATATACCGGACGGTTTGCCTGTATAAGTGCTGTGCACTCAAAGCGATTTTCGTCGCGAATATACTTGTTTACGGTGATGTTCAGGTTTGCCTGTATGCGCTCGATTTTCTGGAACTGCAGTTCGGTCCATGTGCGTTCGTTCATAAACTGCTCGATGGTTTGCTGCAGATTCTCAAACACGCTGGCATCGGTACCTTGAATCTTGCTGTGATTAACGTTAACCTTAACTTGCAGTTCCTGGGCGTTGATTCCAAGAACTGCAAGTATAAGTATTACCGTCAATAAAGCTGTCTTCTTTATCATCCGTTAAGCTTTGATTCACGCAGACGAATTCTGGTCAGCACCTGCTTTGTGTTGTAGGTAAAGTCGCCAGCCAGAATCCAGCTGTAATAACCTGGATCGATATGTAGTACATCGGCAACAGGTATACCTTTGTGCTTTCCGAAATTAAACACCTCGGTAAGCTTAGGATTACCTTCTTCGTCGAGTACTGTGTTGCCGTTGCGGTCTTTTACCTCGCCCCAGACGATACGACCGGCAAAGTCTACATTGTTATTTGTACGCGAGAACTCTGCAAGTTTCTGCATATCGTTTTCAAGCACTTTGTCTGGATCCTCATTGGCACCAGGAGCATACTTGTCGAGCTCGCCCATAAGTACCCGGTATGTAGCCTCTGTATCCTGATCGGCACGATGTGCTTCGAAGTCATCCTCCATCTTGCGTCCGCAATAGAACTTATATGCGGCAGCCAGATTACGGCGTTCCATCTTGTGGAAGATGGTCTGAGCATCGATCATCTTACTTTTGCTAAAGTCAAAGTCGATACCGGCACGAAGAAATTCCTCAGCGAGTAGGGGGATATCGAAGTGGTTAGAATTAAAGCCGGCAAAGTCGCATCCAGTGAACTTGTCAGCCAGAGTTGCGCCTAACTGCTTGAAAGTAGGCTTATCCTTTACATCTTCGTTTGATATACCCGTGAGCTGAGTGATTATCGGCTCGATAGGCTTCTCTGGATTAACCAGTTCGTTGCCACGTTCCTCACTTCCGTCGGGATTAACTTTAATATATGAAATCTGGATGATACGGTCCTTGACCAAGTCAAGTCCCGTAGTCTCCAAATCAAAAATCACCAGTGGTTTAACAAGATTCAGTTTCACGTTCTCTTCTCCCCACCATTAAGAGTTAATAAGCATTGGCATCATCAGCATCAGAATCTCCTGATTCTCAGGCTGTTCACTTGGTAATACCAGACCGGCACGACTAGAGTCGGCCAACTGTATTACAACCTCAGGGCACTCGATATTGCTAAGGATTTCGATAAATGCGTTACCCTTGAAACCAATGGTTATTGGCATACCGTTGTATTCGCAAATCATACGCTCTGTAGCAGTCTTTGAGAAGTCGTAGTCCTCAGCATCCAGTTGGAGTGTAGAACCCTCGACATGGAAACGAACCAGATTGCTGGAATCATTAGCAAATGGCTGTACACGACGAAGTGCTGCAAGCAGGCCAAGGCGGTCAACACGAACCTCGTTAGGATTGTTCTGTGGAATTACAGAGTTGTAGTTAGGATAACGACCTTCGATCAGTCGGCACTGCAGAACGCCATCGCCATAGTTAATCTCTGCGTTACGCTCGTCGAAACGGATTGTAACGTCGCCACCATCCTTGCCAAGCATGTTCTTGAGCAGACCTGCTGGCTTCTTAGGCAGAATGAATGCTGAGGGCTCATCACTCTTTACAGTGAAGATCTTGTTGCGAACCAACTTGTGTCCGTCGGAGGCAACTACTGCCAGATTATCGGTAGAGAGGTCGAAGTAGATACCATTCATTACCGGGCGCAACTCATCCTGAGCTGTGGCGAAGATAGTGCGGGTGATGTTTTCTGCAAGAACTGCGTTTGGCAGTGTGATAGCCTTTGCAAACTCGTTAACCGACTGTGCAACAGGATATTCATCTGCATTGTCTACTGGCAGCGAGAACAGACCGTTCTGATAGCTGATCTTGACCAGATTCTGCTCCAGATTCACGTCGAATGTAATGGGCTGCTCAGAGAAACCCTTAACGGCTTCAAGCAGATCGTGATTTCCGATAGCAAAACGGAAACTACCGTCGCTTTCTGTCAGTTCAAGCTGAGTCTTCATTACATTCTCTGAGTCTGATGCTGTCAGATGCAGAGTGTTTCCATCAATCTCGAATAAGAAATCGCCCAGAATTGGGAGTGCATTCTTACTGTTAATTACTCTCGATAGAGCGACGAGCTTAGAGCTCAATGCTGTACTTGATAATGTAAAACGCATAGTTTATAGTTATTTTATTATTTCACATATTATATAATTGAGTACAAAATTACAAAAAAAAGTTGTAATGAGCAAAAAAAATGGCAGAAATGTGCTTTATTCAAACTATTTTTAGTAATTTCGCACGCTGAAAACGATAAATTCAACAAATAAAAACAAAAAAGATAATGGAATTAACAGGTAAAATCATTGCGGTTATGGAACCGCGCGGAGGTGTGTCAGCACGCACAGGTAACACATGGAAGACTCAGGAGTACGTACTCGAGGTTCCTGGTCAGTATCCAAAGCGTTGCTTGTTCAATGTGTTTGGCGAAGACAGAATCAACCAGTTCAATATTCAGAATGGCGACGAGCTCACAATTCAGTTCGATATCGATGCTCGTGAGTACAACGGTCGTTGGTACAATGATATACGTGCTTACAATGTAATTCGTGGTCAGCAGCCAGTACCAGGAGCACAGCCAGTTGCAGCTCCATCTGAGGCAACATCACCATTCCCACCAGCACAGGAACCTGCCAGTGAGGGTGCGTCTGACGATCTGCCATTCTAATAACCGGTACCTACAAGAAAAAAGAGAAAGTCTGCTTAAATAAGTAGACTTCTCTTTTTAGATATGAATCGGCATTATGATAAATAGAGAATATTGTATACTACTCTATATGTATAATTCCTTTGTAAATTATTTAATATAGAAATCTTTTGTAAGATTATGATACCATTCGCTTCTGTGTCCAGGATTATCTTCCAGAATCTCTTCACAATAATCTATTTTGTCTACAGGATGTTTTCTAATCTCAACCAACTGTCGTTTAGGTTGTTTATTTGGCGTAGTTTTTATCTTACATATTCTTGCTACAAATAATCCTTCACACGCAGCTACAGAATTTATATCCTCGATATTTTCTGTAGGAATAACTATGGAAATTATTCCGTCATTTTTTAGTAATTTATTTGCTGTGTGCATCAGTGTCTGATAATTCAGTGTTACAGCATGCCTGGCCATTGTACGTTGTTCGCCTGGACACGTCAGAGAATCCACAAAATACGGAGGATTACTAACTATCGCATCAAACCCCTCTTTGTCTTCAAATTTTGTAGCATCTTCTCTATTTATCATAATCCTGTCGGTAAACGGCGAAGCTGCTACATTCTCCCTAGCCTGGATTGTCGCATCCGAATCAATATCAATGCCTATAATCTGGGCATCAGGAAATCTCTGCGCCATCATTAGTGCTATCAGTCCTGTGCCGGTTCCGATATCCAGTATTCTAGAAGCACCTTCGGGCGCATTTGCCCATGCTCCGAGCAGTGTTCCGTCGGTACCTACTTTCATGGCGCAATGCTCCTGATTTACCACGAATTGTTTGAATTGAAAGCTGTTTTTACCCATAATCGTGTGCAAAGATACTAATTATTTGTAAATTATCACCCTATCATTCTTCATTCTTAATTTTTATTAGTAACTTTGCACCCCGATTTAATAAAGTAAGAAATGAGTAATCAGAATAACAATTCAGCATTCCAGATGATTGCTGACATCGATGGAGATTTAAAGGATTTTTTAAACGTTAACACTCCGGATGAAGTACCTGTGCTTGCATTGCGTAACATGGTATTGTTCCCTGGTGTAGTAACGCCAATTTTGATTGGACGTGAGTCTAGCAAGAAATTAGTAACTAAAGCTGAACGCAAAGGACTTATCATTGGAGTTGTAGGACAGCTTGATCCTGATGTGGACTATCCCTACTATGATGATTTATACCATGTCGGTGTATATGCCAAGGTGATGAAGCTTCTTACCCTTCCTAACGGTAATATCACAGCTATCGTACAGGGACTGGGACGTCTTCACCTGGATGAGATAGTATCTACTTCGCCTTATCTTGAGGCAAATGTCACTCCGCTTGAGGAGATTCAGCCCGAGAAGAAGGATCGTGAGTTTAAGACTGCTGCTGATGACATGCGCGACCTTGTGGGCAAGTATATCTCAATGAGTGAGGATATACCCGACGAGGCTTCATTCGCAATCAAGAATATCTCAAATCCTGTGATGGTGCTTAATTTCGTATGCACCAACATGCCGTTTAATTACACGGAGAAGCAGAAGATGCTTGAGGCAGAGACTGTTAAGGAACGCCTGTTTATGGCAATGAAGATGCTGAACCGTGAGATTAATCTGCAGAACCTTAAGGCCGAGATTCGCAATAAGACACGTGAGGATATCGACGAGCAGCAACGTAACTACTTCCTGCAGCAGCAGATCAAGAATCTGCAGGCAGAGATTGGTAACGGTGAGTCTAACGAGAAGCGTGAACTTATCCGTAAGTCGCTGCGCAAGAAATGGTCTTTCGAGATGGATAGAACCTTCCGAAAGGAGTGCGATAAGCTTGATAATCTGAACCCACAGAGTCCTGAGTTCAATGTTCAGCTTACTTATCTGCAGACTCTGGTTGGTCTGCCTTGGGGCGAATATACTGAGGACGACCTCGACCTTAAGCGTGCTCAGAAGATTTTGGATAAGGATCACTACGGCATGGAAAAGGTTAAGGAGCGCATCCTTGAGTATATGGCTGTATTGGCATTGCGTGGCGATCTTAAGTCGCCCATCATCTGTCTGTACGGCCCTCCAGGAGTTGGTAAGACTTCGCTTGGTAAGTCGATTGCTGCAGCCATGAAGCGTAAGTATGTTCGTGTATCGCTTGGCGGACTGCACGACGAGGCCGAGATTCGCGGTCACCGTCGCACTTATATCGGTGCCATGCCTGGACGTATCATCAAGAGCATCCAGAAGGCAGGTTCAAGCAACCCTGTATTCATTCTCGACGAGATCGATAAGGTTACACAGAACACTCACAATGGCGATCCAGCATCGGCTCTGCTCGAGGTTCTTGACCCTGAGCAGAACAACGCCTTCCACGACAACTATCTCGACGTGGATTACGACCTGTCTAAGGTACTGTTTATTGCTACGGCCAATAACCTCAGTACCATCCCCGGTCCCCTACTCGACCGTATGGAGATTATCGATGTAAGTGGCTATATCACAGAGGAGAAGATCGAAATCGCAAAGCGTCACTTGATACCTCGCGAGCTCGAGAATAATGGTCTGAACATCAAGGGTATGAAGCCTTCGTTTAATAAGGCTGCCATCGAGATGATTATTGAGCGATATACTCGTGAGAGCGGTGTGCGTCAGCTTGAAAAGCAGATTAACAAGGCCCTGCGCAAGATAGCCTTCAACCGTCAGATGGACGAGACAAAGGATTACAAGAAGATTACTCCTAACGAATTGGAGGATCTTCTTGGCAAGCCACCTTTCTATCGCGACATCTATCAGGGCAACGACTATGCCGGCGTTGTTACCGGACTGGCCTGGACCTCTGTTGGCGGTGAGATACTGTTTATCGAAACATCACTTTCTAAGGGTAAGGGGGCTAAGCTTACACTAACCGGAAATCTTGGAGATGTGATGAAAGAGTCGGCCATCCTGGCTCTTGAATATGTTAAGGCACATGCCGAAACACTCAATATCGACTACCGTATATTCGATAACTGGAACATACATATCCACGTGCCTGAGGGTGCTACACCTAAGGACGGTCCTTCGGCTGGTATTACTATCGCCACCAGTATCGCCTCTGCCCTAACCCAGCGCAAGGTTCGCAAGAACACTGCTATGACTGGCGAGATTACACTGCGTGGAAAGGTTCTGCCTGTAGGTGGTATCAAGGAGAAGATACTTGCTGCCAAGCGTGCCGGCATCACAGATATCGTGATGTGTAAGGAGAACGAGAAGGATATCCTCGAGATTCCCGATATGTACCTCAAGGGGGTAAACTTCCACTATGTAGAGAATGTACAGGATGTGTGGGATTTCGTGCTTACCGATGAGATAGTAAAGAATCCGCTTGATTTTACGATCCCCGAGGAGAAGAAGGATTCGAAGAATTAAAGAATTGAAGTTGCTGAAATGAAGTTTGAAGTACAACATACTGATGCAGCCAGCTGGGCACGTGCCGGTGTGATAACTACCGACCATGGACAGATTCAGACTCCTATCTTCATGCCTGTAGGTACTGTGGGTAGTGTCAAGGGCGTACACTTTAGCGAGTTGCGCGATCAGGTTAAGGCACAGATCATTCTGGGCAACACCTATCATCTGTATCTGCGTCCAGGCCTCGACATTCTCCGTCAGGCAGGCGGCTTGCACAAGTTCAATACATGGGACCGACCCATCCTCACCGATTCAGGCGGTTTCCAGGTATTCTCACTCACAGGCATCCGTAAGCTTCGTGAGGAAGGTTGCGAGTTCCGTAGTCACATCGATGGTTCAAAGCACATATTTACGCCCGAGAATGTAATGGACACCGAGCGTGTAATCGGTGCCGACATTATGATGGCATTCGATGAGTGCCCTCCTGGTCAGAGCGATTACAAATATGCCGAAAACAGTCTGCGCCTCACTCAGCGATGGCTGGAGCGATGCGTAAAGCGATTCAACGAGACCGAACCTCTGTATGGCTACAATCAGACCCTGTTTCCAATCGTTCAGGGTTGTACATATAAGGATCTGCGCCAGGATGCTGCCAAGCATGTATGCGATGTCCTGAGCCGTCTTAACGATGGTGGCGGAGCGTCTATCGGCGGTCTGGCCGTAGGCGAACCTACCGAGGTGATGTATGAGATGATTGAGGTGGTAAATGACATTCTTCCCAAGGATCGTCCACGTTATCTCATGGGTGTGGGTACACCTCAGAACATTCTCGAGGGTATTGAGCGCGGTGTAGATATGTTCGACTGCGTTATGCCTACACGTAATGGTCGCAACGCTATGCTCTTTACCTACGAGGGCACAATGAACATGCGCAACAAGAAGTGGGAGAACGACTTCTCGCCCATCGATCCCGATGGCTGCGATATCGACCGTATCCACTCCAAGGCTTATCTCCACCACCTGTTCAAGGCGCAGGAGTTGTTGGCCATGCAGATTGCATCGATACATAATCTGGCATTCTATCTCCGACTGGTAGGCGATGCCCGACAGCATATCATCGCAGGCGATTTCGTACAGTGGAAACGCTCTGTGATCGAACAATTAGGTAAAAGACGATGAAAGAACTATTAAGCAAGATAGGTCCCTGGTTACGATGGCTTAGATGGCTGAAATACCTGAAATGCCTTAAGTATCTGAATCCGTTCAGATATCTCAAGCGTCTGGATAAGTATATCGTGGCCAAGTTCATAGGTACATACATCTTCTCTATCATCCTTATCATCTCGATATCGATTGTGTTTGATGTCAACGAGAACCTTCATAAGTTCTCTACCTACAATGCGCCACTCAAGGCGATAGTATTCGATTACTACGCCAACTTCGTGCCTTACTTCGCCAACCTTTTCTCGCCGCTGTTCGTATTTATTGCCGTCATATTCTTTACTTCTAAGTTGGCCGGCAATTCCGAGATTATCGCCATGCTTGCCGCAGGTACCAGTTTCAAGCGACTGCTGCGCCCGTATATGATTTCGGCTGCAATCATCGCTGCAGTTAATTTCTATCTCGGCGGATGGGTCATACCGAAGGGCAATATGGTCAAGATGGAGTTCGAGTCGAAGTACAAGAACAACAAGATCAATACCTCGGCCAGCAATGTACAGTTGATGGTGTCACCTGGTGTTATCGCCTATCTGCAACAGTACGACGACCAGACCCGCACAGGTTATGGTTTCTCACTCGACAAGTTCGAAAACAAGAAGCTTGTCAGTCACATGACAGCTTCGGTTATCCGCTACGATAGTATCAGCGATTCGCGTTATCACTGGAAGGCTCAGTCGTATAAGATTCGAACACTCAAGGGACTTCGCGAAGAGATTGAGTCGGGCGCTGTCATAGACACTCTCATACAGATGGAACCTATGGACCTGGTGTTCTCTGATGGTCAGCAAGAGACGCTGACACTTACCGACCTGCGTAATTACATCTCAAAGCAGGTTGAACGTGGCTCGGTCAATGTGGCTCAGTACGAGGTTGAATACCACAAACGAATAGCGTCATCATTCGCCTCGTTCATCCTTACTATCATTGGCGTTTCGCTCTCCAGCCGTAAGCGCAAAGGCGGTATGGGTATGTATCTTGGTATAGGCCTTGCGCTTTCGTTCAGCTACATCCTGCTGCAGACCATCTGTGCTACCTTTGCCGTCAATGCCGATACACCTGCCATGCTGGCGGCGTGGATACCTAATATATTATATTCAATAATAGCATACTTCTGCTACAGACAAGCACCTAATTAATGATTAAACATTAAAGATTAAACATTAAACATTGACAAGTGAAATTTGAAGAAACATATCTCAACGATAATATTCTCGATGCGCTCTACGACATGCA
This sequence comes from uncultured Prevotellaceae bacterium, assembly GCA_902761905.1. Taxonomy (GTDB): domain Bacteria; phylum Bacteroidota; class Bacteroidia; order Bacteroidales; family Bacteroidaceae; genus Prevotella. The sequence continues at coordinate 22,907 of CACWMK010000003.1, read as the reverse complement.
CTTCGATGATATGACACCTATCCAGGAGCAGTGTATACCTGAGATTCTGGATGGCTACGATGTGCTGGGCGTTGCGCAGACGGGAACCGGAAAGACGGCAGCCTACCTGTTGCCGATACTCTCCGAACTCGACGATGGCGACTTTCCTAAAGATGCCATCAACGCAGTAATCATGTCGCCCACACGCGAGCTTGCACAACAGATAGACCAAGCCATGCAGGGTTTCGGCTATTATCTCGACGATGTGAGCAGCGTGGCCGTTTATGGCGGCAACGATGGTAACCGTTACGATCAGGAACTGCGCTCCATGCGTATGGGCGCCGATGTACTCATTGCCACACCTGGCCGACTGCTCAGTCACCTTAAGGTTGGCAATCTCGACCTTTCACGTTGTTCATTCTTTGTACTCGACGAGGCCGACCGCATGCTCGACATGGGTTTTATTGATGACATCATGAAGATTGTACAGCAGTTGCCCAAGAGTTGCCAGCGCATAATGTTCTCGGCCACCATGCCAAAGAAGATCCGTGAACTGGCCGTACAACTGCTCAACGATCCTGTAGAAATACAGATTGCCGTGTCAAAACCTGCCGAGAAGATTCACCAGATGGCGTACGTGTGCTACGAGCCACAGAAACTCAAGATCATCCAAGACATCTTCAAGAAGGGCGACCTGCAGCGTGTCATCATCTTCTCTGGTAAGAAGGAACGCGTAAAGGAAGTAACACGCAAGCTCAAGTCGATGCACATCAACTGCGACCAGATGCACTCCGACCTTACACAGCAGGAGCGTAATGAAGTGATGTATCGCTTCAAGGCCGGTCAGACCGATGTACTCGTTGCCACCGATATTGTGGCTCGTGGAATCGACATCGACGATATCCGTATGGTCATCAACTACGATGTACCCAGCGACACCGAGGACTATGTACACCGCATCGGTCGTACAGCCCGTGCCGATCGTGATGGCGAGGCTATCACCTTTATCAGCGAAGACGACATCTATCGATTCCAGTCGATAGAGCATTTCCTGGGCAAGGAGGTAGAGAAACTACCATTGCCTGAGGGACTTGGCGAGGCACCAGCCTACACCAAGCGTGAGAAGAAACCTAACACCCGTCGCAATGGCCGTTGGCACTCCAAAGGCAGCGGCAAGGGCGGTGGCAAGGGCAAAGGCTACGGCAAAGGAAAAGGTCAAGGGAAAGGCAAGGAAAAGCCTCCCAAAAAGGTTTAAATCCCTCTGTCATGTCGAGCGCTCGGCTTTCTTGCGTCCCTGCGGTAGCAAGCGATCAGAGATCGAGCGGCCGCTTGGCTCTGCCAAGACTTCTCATGAGATCTCTCCATGCGCTTCGCTTAGTCGAGATGACAATAATGTTTAATGTTTAATATTTAATGTTTAATGTTAACAAGGCCAATAGCAAAGATCAATCTCGGTCTTAATGTAGTCGAGAAACGTCCCGACGGTTATCACAACCTCGAGACGGTATTCTATCCCGTGCAAATCGAGGATGCACTCGAGGTGTACCCGATGGACCCTGAGTTTCCATCCGAGTACGACTGCGACCTTAAGGTTACCAATATCACGATCGATGGCGACGAACAGCGCAATCTGGTGGTATGCGCATATAATCTGCTCAAGGCCGACTTCCCTACTCTGCCCCGTATCCACGCCCATCTCTACAAGGGCATACCCACACAGGCCGGTATGGGCGGTGGCAGCAGCGACTGTGGTTTTATGATCACCCTGCTCAACGATATGTTCAAGTTGGGACTTACCCAGCAGCAGATGATCGACTATGCAGCACGTCTGGGCGCCGACTGCGCTTTCTTCATTCTCAATCGTCCTTGCTATGCCGAGGGTATTGGTGAGAAGCTGCAGCCTATCGATCTCGACCTTAAGGGATGGTATCTCTCGCTGGTACGTCCTGATATCCCAGTATCCACTCGCGAGGCATTTGCTCTTATCAAGCCCCATCATCCTGAGGTCAACTGTCGCGAAGTGGTTAAGCAGCCAGTAGAGTCATGGCGCGATGCACTGGTGAATGATTTCGAAGGCAGTGTGTTTGCCGTCCATCCCGAACTCGGTGCTGTCAAGGACCGTCTGTACGATCTTGGTGCCACCTATGCAGCCATGTCGGGCTCAGGCTCTACCCTGTTCGCATTGTCGCGCCAACCTCTCAATCTTGATGAATTCAACTCTGAAGGAACATTCAGAAAAACGATATTATTATAATTTAAAACATTATGAAACAAACAATTCTTGTAACAGGTGGAACCGGTTTTATCGGCAGTCACACCACCGTAGAACTGCAGGAGGCAGGCTACGAAGTAGTTATCATCGACAATCTGTCGAATTCTAATGCCAATGTTGTCGACGGTATCGAGAAGATCACCGGCATCCGTCCTGCTTTCGAGCAGGTTGACTGTTGCGACTTCGAGGCTCTCGAGGGCGTTTTCCGCAAGTACCCCAAGATTGAGGGTATCATCCACTTTGCAGCCTCTAAGGCTGTAGGCGAGAGTGTCGAGAAGCCACTCATGTACTATCGCAACAACCTTACATCACTCATCAATCTGCTTGAGCTCATGCCCAAGTACGATGTCAAGGGAATCATCTTCTCATCTAGCTGCACCGTTTATGGTCAGCCCGCACAGGAGAATCTGCCTGTTACCGAGAATGCACCTATCCAGAAGGCAATGAGCCCTTATGGCAACACCAAGCAGGTTAACGAGGAGATTATCCAGGACTACATCCACAGTGGTGCTCCTATCAAGAGTATCATCCTGCGCTACTTCAATCCTATCGGTGCTCACCCATCAGCACTCATCGGCGAGCTGCCTAACGGTGTGCCCATGAATCTTATTCCTTTCGTTACCCAGACAGCTATGGGTATCCGCGAGCAGCTTAAGATTTTCGGTAACGACTACAACACACCCGACCACACATGTATCCGCGACTATATCTATGTAGTCGACCTGGCCAAGGCACACGTTAAGGCTATGGAGCGTGTACTCGATAAGCCTGAGTGCGAGCCTGTTGAGGTGTTCAACATCGGTACCGGCAAGGGCCTGTCTACTCTCGAGGTTGTCGAGGGCTTTGAGAAGGCTACCGGCGTAAAAGTTAACTGGACCTATGCTCCACGTCGTGAGGGCGATATCGAGCAGGTATGGGGAAATGTTGATAAGGCCAACAAGGTTCTTGGTTGGAAGGCCGAGACACCAACCGAGGAGATTCTTCGCACAGCATGGCGCTGGCAGGAGAAGCTTCGCGAGCGTGGCATCCAATAAAAACAAAAATCCCCGCCAGGTTCATCACCGGCGGGGATTTTTATTATCTTGCTTATTCAGCTACCTCTTCAGGTTTCATGTTTGTGTAAACGGTCTGAACGTCGTCAAAGTCCTCCAGCTTCTCAATCATCTTGTCGATAGTCTCACGCTGCTCAGGTGTAACGTCCTTCAGGTCGTTAGGAATACGGGTGAACTCAGCACCAGTTACCTCGAAACCGTTCTCCTCCAGGTGCTTCTGCACAGCGCTAAAGCTTGATGGATCGGCATAGATGGTGATGCTGTTCTCCTCCTCGTCCTCATCGTACTCATCCTCTACTCCGTAGTCAATCAGGTCAAGGATCATCTCATCCATATCCAGACCGTCCTTCTTCTTGAATGTGAATACGCTCTTGTGGTCGAACAGGAAGCTCAGTGAGCCCTGTGTACCCAGGTTACCGTTAAACTTGTTGAATACCGAGCGAACGTCACCCACAGTACGTGTGGTATTGTCGGTCAGTGTCTCAACGAAGATAGCGATTCCGTGAGGTCCGTATCCCTCGTATGTTACCTCCTTGTAGTCGCTCTGGTCCTTACCCATTGCGTTCTTGATAGCACGCTCGATGTTATCCTTCGGCATATTCTCGCGCTTAGCGTTTGCAATGATAGCACGCAGTGCGGGGTTGTTCTCTGGCTCTGGACCGCCAGCCTTAACTGCGATAGCGATCTGCTTACCAATCTTTGTAAATGTCTTGGCCATGTGGCCCCATCGCTTCAGCTTAGTAGCCTTACGATATTCAAATGCTCTTCCCATATACTTATTTTAAATTTAAAAATTCAAAAATGTAAAAATGTAATAATTAACGCAGTTCTGCATTGAGCTGTTTCTTAAGCTGAGCGATGAGCTTGTTCATGATTGCCTCAATCTGCTTGTCACCCATGGTCTTCTCCTCGTCCTGCAGTATGAAGTTTACTGCGTAACTCTTCTTGCCGGCAGGCAGCTTGTCGCCTTCGTATACGTCGAACAACTCTACCTTCTTCAGCAGCTTCTTCTCTGTCTGGCGTGCTATCTGCTCTATCTGGGCAAACTCTACGCTGTTGTCAACCAGCAGAGCCAGGTCACGACTTACGGCAGGGAACTTGGGCACCTCTGTATACAGCACCTCGTTCTTCTTGATCACCTTCATCAGTGCGCTCCAGTTCAGCTCAGCATAGTATACTGGTGCTTCCAGACCGAACTGCTTCAGCAGCTTCTTTGTGATGATACCCATCTCGATGAGCTTCTTGCCACCACGGTTCTCGATGGTCAGACCAGATGAGAAGATATCGTTCTCAGTCTTCTTGCGAACTATCATACCTGGCTTAACACCGATACGACGCAGAATGTTCTCTACGTATGCACTCAGCTCGTAGAAGCTGCTCTCCTCGTTGGCGTGTGCCCATGATCCCTCTACACGCTTACCTGTCACCCAGAGTGCAGCGTGATACTGCTCCTTGTAAGCCAGCATTGGGTCGTCGTCGTTCTTCTTCTCTGGGTCGAATGTGTACACATTACCAAACTCGAAGAAACGCAGGTTACCACGCTTACGGTTCACGTTGTGCTGTATGCTCTCCAGTCCACCAAACAGCAGGCTCTGACGCATCACGTTCAGATCGGTGCTCAGTGGGTTCATTATCTTCACACAGTTCTCTGCTGGCATTGCGTTGTGTCCCTCGTAGTAGGCACCCTTGGTCAGCGAGTTGTTAAGTATCTCGTTGAATCCCTCACCCACCAGCTGCTCACTTACCACGTTGGCCAGTTTGTGCTTCTGGTCTTCATCGCCCTTAATCACGAGGCTACCCTTCAGCTGTGTTGGAATCTCTACATTATTATAACCATAAATACGCAGGATATCCTCTACCACGTCGCATGGACGGGTCACGTCTACGCGATATGCTGGAATCTCGAGTGTCAGTCCCTCGGCAGTCTCGCCCAGCACCTTCATCTCCAGACTCTCGCAGATAGCCTTGATCTTATCCTCAGGGATAGTCTTGCCTACCAGGTCATGCACATACTTGTAGCTCAACTCTACCACAGCGTTCTTCATAGGCTCTGGGTAAACGTCTACTATCTCCATGCTAACCTTACCACCAGCCAGTTCCTGACACATGATGGCAGCCTGCTGCAGTGCGTAGATAGTTCCGTTTGGATCTACACCACGCTCAAAACGGAAGCTGGCATCGGTGCTCAGTCCGTGACGGCGAGCGCTCTTACGTATCCATGTTGGATGGAAGTATGCACTCTCCAGAACCACGTTCTTTGTGGTCTCGTATGTGCCACTACCCTTACCACCGAATACACCTGCTATACACATTGGGTCCTCGGCGTTGCAGATAGCCAGGTCGCGGTCGCTCAACTTGTGCTCCTCGCCATCCAGTGTCTGGAATGGAGTGCCGTCGGGCATGGTCTTCACTACTATCTTATGTCCCTTCACCATGTCGGCATCGAATGTGTGCAGAGGCTGTCCGTAGGCCATCATAATATAATTAGTAATGTCTACGATATTGTTGATCGGGCGCAGTCCGATGGTGTTCAGCTTGTTCTTCAGCCAGTCGGGACTCTCCTTTACCTCACAGTCCTTCACGCTCACGCATGCATAGCGCTTGCAGGCCTCGGTGTTCTCTATCTTCACCTCGATAGGCAGGTCGTGATTGTCAACCTTAAACTTCGAGCAGTCGGGGCGATGCATCTTTGTCTCGTAGCCATTGCTCTTCAGCCATGCATACAGGTCGCGTGCCACCCCCCAGTGGCTCAGTCCGTCGGCGCGGTTGGCAGTGATGTCAACCTCAATCAGCCAGTCGCTCTCCAGGTGGTAGTATTCTGCAGCAGGTGTACCCACCACAGCGTCCTCAGGCAGCACGATGATTCCGGCGTGATCGTTACCGATACCAATCTCGTCCTCGGCACAGATCATACCATTGCTCTCTACGCCGCGCAGCTTGCTCTTCTTGATCACAAACTCCTGATCGCCATCGTAGAGCACGCAGCCCAGGTCGGCCACGATTACCTTCTGACCAGCAGCTACGTTAGGTGCGCCACACACAATCTGCGATGGTTCACCCTTGCCCAGGTCAACTGTTGTTACGTGCAGGTGGTCGCTGTTAGGATGAGCCTCGCAGGTAAGCACCTTACCCACGTACAGGCCCTTCAGACCGCCCTTAATACTCTGTACTTCTTCTAATGCGTCGACTTCCAGACCTGTAGATGTGAGTGCATCACATACCTGCTGTGCAGTCAGGTCGAAATCCACGTATTCCTTCAACCATTTGTAGGAAATATTCATTTTATACCAATCCTTTAGTAATTACTATCTTTGAAATTTCAGGGTGCAAAGGTAGCAAAAAATTGGTATATACACAAATTTTTCCCGCAAAATCTACTCTATTGTCTTCATTAAAAAGTCTACAGCGCCATTTATGCCGAATTTTCGCACGTCCAGACTGATGTCGTAGTTGCGTGCATCGGTCCATTCGCAGCCGGTAAATGTCTTTGTGTAGAGCTCTCTGCTGTAGTCATTATCTACCACCATTGCAGCAGCGTCGCGCAGGTCCAATCCATACTTCTCGGCAATTCTGCGTTTGCGGCAGTCTTCGGTGCTGTGGATGAAGATTTTCAGTGCGTTGGGATGATCCTTAAAGATGTAGAATCCGCATCGTCCCACTATCACGCAACTCTCCTTTGCGGCTATCTGTCGGATAATCTGGCACTGGGCTTCAAACAGTTCGTGCGATGTCTGGTCTTGTTCTGCGCCGTCATACTCGGCCTTAGCCATGTAGTTGCGGTAGAAGTTTGTGAAGTCGTCGCGCCACAGTGGATTGCGGGCTTCGATCTTCTCCATAGCTTCTTCCATACGTGGAGCACGTTTTGCCACTTCGTTAAGTATTTGCTTGTCAAGCAGTTTCACACCGAGTCGCCGTGCAATTTCTTCACCGATCTCATGGCCTCCAGTTCCAAACTGGCGACTGATCGTAATTACAAATTGTTCCTCCCTATTCATATCGTTCCTTATTTTAGTTAATAGATTGTTTCTTTGAGGGCAAAGATACAAAAACTTTTTGTAAGTTCCAAATGTTTTAGCGTTTTTTTATTTTGCTATCGTCGAAGACCTCCATCACCCCCTAGCCCCCTCTTCATAAGATGGGGTCTCGACCTATTCTCCAAACCTCTTTCCCAATCCCTGGGAACGAGGCTTTAAATTGAGCCGTTACCGCACGGTGCTTCATGTTTCTTCGCTAACGCTCAAAAACATTCCGCACGAAGAGGTCTTTAGAGTAATGCAAATTCTTTGAATCAGCATTGAGTCTCGGATTGCAGTAATGCAATCTGAGAAACGAAATACGAAAAGCTGTTTGAGCGAAGCGAGTTCTTCGCAAGCGAAGCGGCAAAGCCGAGCGCATTGAGTGATTTGAAGAATTTGTGTTACGGCCTCTGAGCTCAGGACGTTTTTGCACCTTTCTTTGTTTCTATCTTTCGGTGACGAAAGAAAGAAAAACTCTATTGAGCCTCAAGATATTGAGCACAGGCTTCGGCGCAGCGTTCGCCATCTACTCCGGCTGAGACTATTCCACCGGCATATCCGGCGCCCTCGCCGCAGGGGAATAAGCCCTGTACCGTTACGTGCATCAGCGTCTCGCGATCACGCACGATACGTACAGGCGACGACGTACGCGTCTCTACCGCTATCATCACCGCCTCGTTGGTCAGGAACCCGTGAGCACTCTTGCCAAACGCTTTGAAACCCTGTTGCAGTCGCTTGCTTATCATCTTCGGCATCCAGAAGTGCAGCGGACTGCTTATCAGTCCTGGCGCATACGACGACTTTGGCAGATCGTAACTCAACTTGCCATTCACAAAGTCTACCATACGCTGTGCAGGTGCAGTCTGCTTCATATTGCCCTGCTGCCAGCACATCTTCTCCAACTGCTCCTGGAATGCCATAACTTTAAGCGCAGGATTTACATTTTTACATTCTTCAATTTTTGCATTGTCCAGGTCTTCCGGACGCACTTCAACCACCATACCGCTGTTACTCCATGCAGTACCGCGGTTGGCCGGACTCATACCGTTCACCACTATCTGTTCTTTATCTGTGGCAGCAGGTATCACAAATCCTCCTGGACACATACAGAATGAGTACACACCACGACCGTCGACCTGGGTCACCATCGAGTACTCAGCTGCTGGCAACCAGCGTCCTCTACCCTGCTTGCTGTGATACTGTATCTGGTCTATCAGTTGCGATGGATGTTCCAGTCTCACACCCACTGCTATACCCTTCGCTTCTATTTCAATCTTTGCTTCAGCCAAATATCTGTAAACGTCTCTGGCTGAGTGACCTGTGGCAAGTATTACAGGTCCCCGATACTCCTTATCGGCAATACATCCCACGATGGTATTGCCGTTAAGAATCAGCTGCGTCATGCGCGTTTGAAAGTGCACTTCGCCACCACATCTCAGTATGGTGTTGCGCATAGCCTCGATCACCTTTGGCAGTCGGTCGGTACCTATATGCGGATGCGCATCGGCCAGGATTGCTGTCGATGCACCGTGCTGACAGAACACGTTAAGTATCTTGTCTGTATTACCACGCTTCTTAGATCGTGTGTATAGTTTTCCGTCACTATATGCACCGGCACCACCCTCACCAAAGCAGTAGTTGCTCTCGCCATCCACCTGTTGCGTACGGCTGATGTTGGCCAGATCCTTCTTGCGGTCGTGCACATTCTTGCCGCGCTCCAGCACTATCGGTCGCAGTCCCAGTTCTATCAGTCGCAGTGCGGCAAACAGTCCGCCAGGTCCGGCACCTACCACTATCACCTGCGGCTTACCTTCCACGTTAGGATACTCCGTGTGCTGGTATTCGTCATCCTTAGGCAGCTCGTTCACGTAAGCGCGCACCTTAAGGTTTACGTATATCTGTCGCTGTCGGGCGTCAATGCTTCGCTTCAGTATCCTCACGCCAAATATCTCATTGGCGTTGATACCATACTCATCACTAAGATAGTCTTTCAGTCTATCCTCCTGTGCCGCTACTTCTGGCTTTACTCTTATCTGATATTCATTAATCATGGGTGCAAAGGTACAAAAAATACCTCACATATCGTAGAATATCCAGATAATTATAGAATTATAACAATATCTTAACCCTGAAGCCACGGGTGGTGGATTCCTCAATCACATCTTTGAACCGCTGACGCAAGGTATCTCTTACTCCCACAGGCAGAGGCGAGCTGTTGATGTTTTCTACCATAAAGTCGAGTGCTGTCACACCCGACAGTTCGGTGTGACTCATTCTTACGGTTATCGGGCGTATTTGGGGCAGATGCTCAAACAGCATCTCCTGTATCAGCGCATTGGCAGTTTCTGTTTTTTCAGCTATATTGTATTTTATACAGAACTGTCTGATTTCGGTATTAATCTTAAGGAAGTCGAAATCATCAGAATCCACCTCATATACCAACTTCTGTATACGGTTCACAAAAGCCTTGGTAGCACTGTGCACAGGATTCTCGAAAATCTGTTGTGGTGTACCATCCTCGTGTATAACACCATCCATCATGAAGAATACTCGTGTCGACACATCGTGTGCAAATTTCATCTCGTGTGTCACTATCAGCATGGTCATACCTTCCTTGGCCAATTGGCGTATTACACTCAGCACCTCGCCCACCATCGTTGGGTCAAGAGCACTCGTTGGTTCGTCAAAAAGTATTACCTCGGGATGCATGGCCAGCGATCTGGCAATAGCTACACGCTGCTTCTGTCCTCCACTTAGCGACGATGGATACACTCCAGCCTTTTCACCCATTCCCACCTTGCGCAGCAGTTGCATTGCCTCGGTCTCGGCTTCCTGTTTTGTCTTGCCTAGCAGTTTGATAGGTGCAAGCGTCACGTTCTGTAGTATGGTAAGGTGATCAAAAAGATTGAAACTCTGGAACACCATACCCATGCGTTGTCGCAGCAGATTTATCGGGTAGTCCTTACGCAATATATTGTCACCGTCCACCAGTATCTCGCCACCAGTAGGCGGGTCAAGCAGATTCAGTGCACGCAGAAAAGTACTCTTACCAGTGCCCGACGGACCGATGATACTTATCACCTCGCCTTTCTCTATGTCGCAGTTCACGTCTTTCAGTACCTGCAGAGGCATGCCATCGCGTGTAATATATGTCTTGCTCAGATGTCTTATACTAATCATGATTGTTGGGTTTTAACGGTTTTATCCAGCATCTTGCCTAACAGCCATGCCAGCACAAAGTAAATAATAGAGATGATGATGAGCGGGAAGAATGCATCAAACGTGCGACTACGTATCAAGTCGCTAGCCTTGGTCAGGTCCTGGATAGCGATATATCCCACGATAGATGTATTTTTAAACAGCGACACAGCCTCGCCCTTATACACCGGCATTGCGGCTCGCGCTGCTTGTGGCAATATAATATATATGAATGTCTGCAACGGTGTAAATCCCAATGCCACACCCGCCTCGGTCTGTCCACGACCGATGCTCAGGATAGCCGTGCGGAATATTTCGCTGACGTATGCACCGAACACCAGAGCAAAGCTTATGACAGCAACGATGGTGGGGCTGAGACTCGATCCCGCAAGTACCACATAGAACATTAGCATCATTACAACCAGCAACGGCACACCGCGCATAATATCAATATATGTAGCAGCCACCATGCGCAACCAGCGCCGCTTGTTCATACGCATCCAACAGATGATGGCGGCCAACAGCGTGCCTAGCAACAGCGATAGCACTGCTATCACCATTGTCTCGTACAGGCCGTCGACCAGGAATTGCCAGCGATCCTCTTCTATTAGATTACTATAGAAGCTATCCTTGATTCCAGTCCAGAAACTAGAGTTTGCTGCCGCCCCTTTGTCAAGCACGAAGTAAGCTGCATGACACTGATAGTATGGTTTAGTAAACAACACCTTCTCGGCACGCTCTTCAGTGATAAAAATGCAGCCACTCCACACATCAGCCAGTCCACTTTGCAGTGCCGCAGCACCACTCGCAGCGTCTAGCAACTTTATATATAAGGGGCGCTTGGCGTATGCAGCAAACCGTTTCAACAGTTCTATCTCGAATCCTGTCCATAGTTCTCCTTTACGGAAGCACAGTGGCGCCAACAGCGAGTGTGTAACTACACGAAGCGGTTCACCGCTACTATATTCTTCTATAGCAGGCAGATTCACCGTGTCGGGCACTTCTGTATCAAACCATCTACTATATATCTTGTCATAAGTTCCCTCAGCCCGTATATTATCCAGAAATGTATTAAACTGTTCTACCGTTGCACCATCATCCTTGCGAAATGCATAGGCCACGTCGAATGATTCGTCACAACGCATAGCTATACGCATGTGATGATTTCGCAGGTCGCTGGGCGACATACATGTTTCATCGTCCTTCATTACATCTACATTTCCTGTAGTTACAGCAGCCACCACGTCAGGAGCACTGTTGTAGCGTGCCACCTTAACATCACTTCGTTTCGACATTTCAAAGTCGTAGATACTGCCAGTCTGTACCGCCACAGTCAGACCGCTTATATCATCCTCGCTATTCAGCGTCAAGGTCTTAATATCCTCGTTTTTGCCACAACCCGTCAATAGTATCACCAGTGCGGTTAGTATCAATTGCCAAGAGTTTCTCATTACATATTATATTATAGATTTATTATTTGTTATTGATTCGGCAAAGGTACAATAATTATTTAAAACCAGCAAATAATAACCAATATTTTGCTTATTTCAGAAATATTTTGTACCTTTGCACAAGTTTAAGATTAATTATTAATAACATAAATAAAAGGAAATGAAGATTATTAAAATTGCAGCAATTCTGGCACTGGTGCTGGTACTGGTAGGCTGTTTAGACAGTAATACCAAGAGTAGTCAATCAAACGTCGACGAGTATCAAGCCGTACAGGCCAAGTCGGTATCACTACTTAATCAGAATCCTGCTGAGGCTTTTCAGTATATAGACAGTCTCGAATCTTCAGGCAATTACCCAGAGTGCGTCATCAACATGATTCGAGGCATGCTCAATGCTCGCATAGGCAACATGCTTACAGCATCGTCTGAGGGCCGCAAGGCAATCACTCCCGAGCTGCACAGCATCTGGCCTAAAGGTTATTATCAGGCTCAATATAATCTGTGTACAGTGACCATGATGCGAGGTAATATGGGCGAAGCCATACAGCAGGCTCAAGCTGCCACAGCCCAACTCAAAAAGGACAACAACCCTGATTATAAGATATGGGAGGCATCACTACAGTTCGTATTGGGCAACTGCCAACTTATACTGAAGCAGAAGGACGATGGTAAAGTTAGCATGCAGAAGGCCTATGACGTGCTTATGGATCTGGCAGCTACCGATACCACCCATGTTACACTCGAGACGATGGGGACACTCATAGCAAACATCGCCACATCTTATTACAATTCCTACCCCGACCTTTCGATGCCTTGGATAGAGCGAGCAGAGAAGTTTCTCGACATGATGGCCGATCGCAACAAGAAGACTCAGTTGCCATCGGCAGAACCTATGCTGCGAGCCAAGGTACAGTTGTGCAAGGCTATGTGTTATGTATCTAATGGTAGAGAAGCAGAGGCTCATAAAGTTTACGAAGACTTTATGAAAACCCCGTTTGCCCAGAACCCTGCGTTCCTTATCGAGCAGCTGTCATATCTCGAAAAGACCAACCAGTGGGATGCCGCAGCCGATATGCTTGATCCCATTTACCAGTTGCACAAGGCCATGGGCATGGACTACTCTATGGAGAACCTTAGCAATCTGGCAGAGAGCTTCCGTGTGTATGAGAAGGCAGGTCGAAAAGCCGAGGCATATAAGATGGCTCAGGAACTGGCTGGCGTGGTAGATAGCGTATGGCACCATCAGTTGCAGGACAATGCAGCCGAGCTGACCGTAATCTACGCCACTCAGCAGAAGGACCAGCAGATAGCCGAGCAGCAGTACAAGCTGTCGCGCCAGCGCTCCATTACCGGTGGCATTGTAGCCATTCTGGTCATCATAGGCCTTGCCATTTTCATCTTCTTCCGCCATCGCGCTGCCAAGCGCCTTGAGGTGGCCCACGAGGAGCTTAAGGAGGCCTACGATCAACTAGAAGAAACGACTTCTGCCAAGGAGCGCATCGAGAGTGAGCTGCGCATTGCCCGCGATATACAGATGAGCATGGTGCCCCATGAGTTCCCTGATCGCGAGGGACTTGATGTGTTTGCCAAGATGACCCCAGCCAAGGAGGTTGGTGGCGACCTGTATGGCTATGTGCTCCTGGGCGACAAGTTCTACTTTGCCATTGGCGACGTGTCGGGCAAGGGAGTTCCTGCCTCACTGTTTATGGCTCAGGCCACTCGTTTGTTCCGCACCCTGTCAGTTCAGGGTATGATGCCAGCCGAAATATGTACCAACATGAATGCTGCACTGACCGAAGACAATCAGCAGGGCATGTTCGTAACCTTCTGGTTGGGATTGCTCGACCTGAAGACAGGTCATCTCGACTTCTGCAATGCAGGTCATAACGCGCCTGTAATCGGCGGTGGCGAGTATCACGGCGAGTTCCTCGAGATGAAGCCTAATGCCCCTATCGGTCTGTGGAAGGACATTCAGTACGAGGGCGAGGAAATCGACACCATCAAGGGGCGTCCGTTCTTCCTTTATACCGACGGACTCAATGAAGCAGAGAACCAGCAACAAGAGCAGTTTGGTGATAGCCGCATGCTGCAACTCCTGCGCCAGACATCATACGACACATCAGAACAGGTTATCGCCAACTTGACAGCCGAGATAGAGAAACATCGCGACGGCGCCGAGCCAAACGACGACCTCACGATGTTCTGTATACATTTAAATTAAAAGCTCTTATGCTTCGCCAGACTTGTGGATAGGGACATCGTAAACGAAACGTGTTCCATCAGTATAGCTTTCGTCTAGCCATATCTTACCGCCTAGCAGTTTTACTATGGCTTGACAGATAGACAAGCCTAGTCCTTGTAGTTTCTGATTGTCGCCCAGTTCGCGGAATGTTTCAAATACATGCTCTCTGCGCTCAGGCGGTATTCCGCGACCAGTATCGGTAACACTGGTACGCACACAGTCCTCATACTCGGTAACAGCTAATGTTATCACACCCTTATCGGTGTACTTCACAGCATTCTCGAGCAAGTGTATAAGCAGAGCCTCCATTGCCTCCTGATTTGTCTGCACAGCATAATCGTCGGGCAGGTCGCTCTCGAAAAACATTCGCACACCCTCCTTGCAGTGTGGACGCATAGCATCCACCATGTGTCGGGCCAGATGGTTAGGCGACATGGTATAGTTCATAGGCAGCGACTTCTTGCTCTCGTAGAACGAAATTTCGGCCAATTCGTCTATCAGTCTGGTAATGTGTTTTGAGCTGTCTTTTATCATACCGCGGAGTGCCTCACGCTCTTCGGTCTGCAGCTGATAGTCTGGTGTAGCCAGGATATCCGAGAATCCCTCAATAGGATTGAGTGGCGCACGTAGCTCGTTGGTGATATTGGTGATAAACTCATTTTTCATATCAAATGCCTTCTCGGCCCTCTTTTTCTCACTCTCCAGCAGGGCTTTCTCCTTCTCAAGTTTCTTTATACGCAAATGGTGTATCCAAATCACTACCGCAAGTATTATCACTAAGACAATACACAGTATGTATATCAGCCAGCTCTTAAGTTGGGCGTTTTCATCCTCCAGCATCTTCTGCTCCAGCTTCAAACGCTCGTTGTTCATCTGCACGTAGCAGCTGGCCACCACATTGCCGTGCGACACCAGTACTATCGAGTCGTTTATCTTCTTAAACTTGGCCATCATCTCGTAGGCCTTGTCGTTGTTGCCCATGAGATGATATATCACTGCCATACGTTCAGCTTTCTTGTCGGGCGACAGATCCTCGCATAGTTTCATTGCCTTCTGGTAGTTGCCGTGCAGTATTTCGTAGTTCACCTCTACCACAGGCTCTATGGCAGCTATACCGTCAGATTCCTTCAGCTGCATCAGCACGTTGTATATGCTGTCATACTGTGCAATATTTTTCTTGTTGAACGCAAACTGACTCAGTCGGAACAGGGCCCTACCCTTGTGTATCGGAGCCACATCGGGTTCGGCCAATATCTTGCGTGCATACATCAGTCCGGCCTTCTGGTCCTTGCGATGGTTGGCTATTTTCATGAGTTCCTGCAGATCGTCGCCCGCACTCTCCTTGGGGAAATACTTATGACGGAAGTCGACAGCACGTTTGAATGCTTCCTCGGCAGCATTATAATCCTGCTTCTGCAGTGCAGTCATAGCGCGGGTGTGCAGTGCTATATAGTTGCCCCAGTGACTGTTTTGCTCGGCGGCATAGCGAGCTATCTGTTCTGCTATCTCATCAGCTTTGGCATAGTTCTGGCGTGTAGACTCGTAATCGGCCTGATTACCCCAGGCGGTGTAGAAGGTGCGTTCATCGCCAATCTTCTGACAAACATCTTTCAGCTTATTGGATACTTCGTAAAATTTTTCTCTTTCAGCGGTACTGATTAGTCGTAACATTTCTGCCCGCAACCTCTTTACGTCTTTTTCATTATAAGACGATACTGCCAAACTGTTCAGGCTTACAAAAGCTAATAGAATCAGGTTAATAATTCTTTTCATATATGTCTGTTTTTTTACCAATAATTCCATATTTTAGGTTAATATCTCGAGGGCAAAGATACAAAAAAAATTAATAAATTGTTTGTTATTAATAACTTTTTTTCATATCTTTGCAGTGTTTTACTATTTCTATTACCTATTGTTATGTTCAGATTACTGCTAATTATACCATGTTTCATGCTATTCGCTGGCAGCGTTTATGCTCAAGGCGACACTCTCGATATATATACTGATCACAAACCACTGGTATACGAAGACGCTACCAACTTCTACCCTTATACATATATTAATGACAAGGGCGAACCTGATGGATATAATGTGGCGCTGATAAAGTTGCTGCTCGACGAACTGAAGATTCCATACGTTATCAAGCTCAAGCCACTCCGCGAGGTGCTGGCCGACCTGAAGTCGGGACAATGCGATATTACATTTGGTCTGCCGACCATGCACAACAGCGACTACGGACAATATGGTCACACCTCAATAGCACTGTTAACCCAGAGCGTGGCTACACCTAAGAGCAAGGACGTGGCCATCAAGACATTCCACGACCTGAGCAACCCCGACAACAAGGTAACGGTAAGCGAACATAGTATATGTCTGGACTTGATGAACGACTATGGCTGGGCCGATAATGCCATCGTGAGCAAGGACATGATAAATGAGATGATTAAGCTAAACGACACGCAGCAGGGCCAGGTTGTGTGGAACACGGCAGCACTGAGATGGATTATCCGCGAGAAGCGTCTGAACAATCTGATGGTAACTCCGGTCAATATGCCACACATGGACTATAAATTCCTGTCGCGAAACCAGCAATTGTTGAATCTGCTGGACAAGACCTATTCGAAGCTATATACCGATGACAAGATGGAGGCACTTGAGAGCAAATGGTTCTACCCTGACCGTACTCCGCTTAGCAGTCCTCAGTGGCATACCACACTGGCCATCGCAGGCATATTGTTGCTAGCGGTCGCAGCCTTATTACTGGTATGGTTTGTAGTGCAGTACAGGCGCATACATAGCAAGCAGGCCCAATTGTTAACCCAACTGTCGCAGATAGAGAATATCGGCCTCCTGCGCATTTGGTCATATAAGGTAAAAAACCACAAATTTTATTACTACAACGAGAAGGGACATGTGATTGGCACCTACTCTTTCGATGTGTTTTCGCACCGATACAGCCGCGAGGACTTCTGGAAACTGCGCGAAGCTCTGGAACGACTGACCAGCAGGCATAAGGACGCGCACGGCCACGAGGAACAGAAGATAACCTTAGAGCTACAGGCAATTGACATGGACTATGACGACAATAAGCTGCACTCATTTGCAGTTGACCTGTCGGTGCTGCGTCGCAGTCGCAACGGCAATCCGCTTGAGATAGTTGCAATAAAGAAGGACATAACCGAACAACGCCGAAAGAAGATAGCCGACAGCGAACGACTGCTGCGATACTGGTCGATGTTCTACAGCACCGACTCGGGCATACTGTTCTTCGACAAAGAAGGCATTATACGTAATGCTAACACGAAGGCCTGCGAACTGCTACATATCGATATCGATGCACTGGTAGAAAGCCATGCAGACCTAAACACTATATTCCACAATCATCTGGCTTCGCTGCGCGATGTACACGGCTACCACGCCACTATCAACGGCGTGGAGTATAAGATGCGTACCGTAAAGAATCACGACGGCGAGTTGCTAGGCATATTCGTTTTCTGCGTATGAAGTACCGATACATCACAGCCACAATCCTACTGCTGGCAACAGTACTGCAAGTGTCGGGTCAAGCACTTACCGACCGATACAACAAGAGTAACCCCGTGGTCATAGTGTGCAGTCGTACCGACAAGCCCTATGAGTTCAAGGGTACTTATGGTTCGCCCGAGGGTAGTCATATTGACATAGCCCGAGCCGTACTCACCGAAATGGGTGTTCCATGCACTTTCACAAGCATGACTGATGACGACCTCAAACCGGCGTTCGAGAAAGGCGAGGCCGACCTGATATTCGCTGATATCAGAGATTACGACAAGAGTAAGTACTACTTCAGCGAAGAGGTGGTAAACTATAAGCGTATTCGCCCCGACTCTATCGTCGAGGTTTATCTGGTGGGCAAGGACCGCCAACTGATGGAGCAGTTCGACGACCAGTTTATGCGACTGAAACTCCGTGGCGACATACACTCCATTTACAATATTTGGATGCACCCCGAGCGCCATGAGCTGCATCCATCGCAGGTACCTCTGTGGACAGGCATCATATCGCTTATACTGGCAGCCATACTTGGTGTGGTTTGCTATCTGGTGAAAATCCGCACCATCCGTGCCGACCACCATTCAGCCACGCTCAACGTCATCATATCCAAAGCAGGCCAGATAGGAGAATACTACCAGCCCGACGACAACAAGCTGAAAGAAGAAATAATATGCAAATACAAGACTATGTTCAACAATCCGTTTGTAGCCATCGCATTCTACGACAAGAACGGCAATCTTACCGAACAGAACGAAGTGCTGCAGAGCATAGGCACAAACAAGGTTTCTAACCGCATTCAGCCATTATACAATGTCGACGGCGAAATAGCAAACTACTTCGTTTCACAGTGTATCAAGGACATTGATCTTACTTGAACTTAAACAAGTGTACAAAGCCGGTAGTCTGGAACACGTCGTACACCTTGGCCTGCAGTCCCTTGATATATAGCTCGCACTTATTGGCACTGCAGCGCTGGTTTATTGCCATCAGCAGTCGCAGTCCGCTACTCGATATGTAGTCCAGACGCGTACAGTCTATCACGATCTCGTAGCCCACGAAGTCGTAGAGTGGCTCAACCTCTTTCTCAGTCTTTGGTGTCACCGATGTGTCAAGACGTCCGTCAAGTATCAGTGTCACACACTTGTTGTCTTCCTTTCTGATTGTTGCTTCCATAATTATATCTTTTTATTCTTTACCCTTCAAATATTTCACCATCGTGAGCACATTCTGCCCATCCTTGCGCTCATAGCTCACACTGTCCATATAGTGGCGTATCAAGTGTACTCCCAGTCCACCTATCGGGCGCTGGTTGGCCGGCAGTGTAACATCCACCTCCGATACCGTAGTCGGGTCGAATGGGCGTCCATCGTCTGAAAGTTCGAATTTTATCTTCTCCTTGTCGGCCACCACCTCCAGCAGTATGTTATGGCGAGAGCCTTCCGGATATGCATAATTCATCACGTTTACCACAGCCTCTTCTATAGCCAGGTTAACTCCTGCAGTGGTCAGTTCGTCGAATCGCATGTCTTCGCAGATACTGCCCACGAATATAGCCAGTGCCGGTACCTCCTGCACATCGTTAACCAGTGATATTCCTCTACGATACAGGTGCTTGTCATGTCCACCCTTGTATTTGATGGCCAGCAGCGATATATCGTCGCCCTGAGGTATGTAGTTTACAAACGTGCGCTCGGCCTTGCGTATCTCTTGCACAAACGTACGCGAGTCGTGATGCAAGGCACTCAGTCGCAGAGCCTCCGCACACATGCGCTCACTACCAAACTGTTCGTGGTCTACTGTCTCGGCCTCGGTATATCCGTCGGTATACAGGAATAGCGTGGTGCCCTTATCTATCAGCGATCGCTGTTCGGAATATTCCCAGTTATCACGCAGTCCCAGCGGTATGTTATTGTCGCAGTTCAGGAATCGGGTGTGAGCACCACCCACCAGCACAGGGGGCTCATGTCCGGCATTGCAGTACAGCAGTCGGCCCGTAGCCAGGTCGAGTACACCCATAAACAGGGTTACAAACATAAACGAGTCGTTACTCTGACACACCGAATGGTTTATCGATTCAACTATCAGCTTTGGCGATGTATGAGTCATCGATGCACTGCGGAACATCGATCGTGCCACTGCCATCACCAGAGCCGCAGGCACACCCTTACCAGCCACATCGCCAATACTGAAGTACAGTTTCTCGTCGCGTATAAAGAAGTCGAACAGGTCGCCACCCACCTGCTTGGCCGTCACCACCTCGCCGAATATGTCGATGTCTTTACGTTCGGGGAATGGAGGATACACCTTGGGCAGCATGCGCTGCTGTATATCGCTTGCAATCTTCAGTTCCTGCTCCATCGCCGCATTCGAGGCTGCAGTTTCCCTCAACTCATATATATATCTGTTAAGCGATTGCTGCATATCGCCGAAAGCCTCGCGCAGTGCGCTCACCTCGCGGCTCTTCACCTCAGGCAGTTCGATATCAAAGTTTCCTTGCGCTATCTGTCGGGCTATCTTAACAAACGGTGTAAGCGGTCTCAGACCTTTAGTAATATAGTGGTGGCTCAGCAGATATATCAGCACCAGTCCCAGAAACAGCACTGCCAGTATGATGTTGGCCAGCACGTTACCCTTATGATATATTATATCCTCGGGCACAACTATAGCCACTGTCCAGTCGGCAAATTTCACGTACGAGTAGAACACCCAGCAGTCCAGTCCGTCGTCAGGCAGTCGGCACACACCGCTCTCGCCGTTCATCATCTTCTGCGCCAGCTCATCATCTTTGGTGCTCGGCGACTCAGCCGTGACGTTCTGGAATTTCTCCTTCAGCACCCTTTCCTCCAGAGGATTTATCAGGTACGTGCCGTCGTGGTCGATGATAAAACTGTACGACTGTTTTGCAAAGTTCTGTTCGTACTTGTCGTGTATGGCGGCATCCTCACGTCTGTGGCGTTCGCGCAACCACTCCAGACTAACGTCGGCTCCCAGCATACCCACTTTGCGACCCTTATGGTCGTGTATGTGCACCAGATAGGTGGTAGTAAGCTGAAGCGACGACGCACGGTCGAAGTAAGGCGGTGTCCAGTCATCTATATCGTTCTCGAAAGCATCCTTATACCATGCGTGCACCAGGAAATCAGGATGTTTCTCGTTCATCTGTCGCCCTTTTATCACATCAGCGCTGTCGCGCCATGCGTATATCTCATAGCTGTGCCCCAGCTGCGGGTAGAAGTCGGGTTCAAATATCAGGCGTGCACTGCTCATATACATGTTCAGACTCACCATCCGCTCCAGGTGTGCCTGCAGTTTGTCGGGGTCGTTTATGTCGCGTTCTATCACGTTCACATTGTTTATTGCAGCCACATACACATCCGACAGCACACCACGTGTCTTCTCGTTTTCGTTCTGTAACACGCTCTCATATCGCGTTTCTGCCTCCCTTGCCATCGAGTCTCTGGTTATCACGTAAACTACAGCCATGATGATGACAGTCATCACCATCACTACAGCCATAATACGTATGCTCAATCTGTTAGCAAGTGTTATTTTCTCCATGGTCGCACAGTAACATTTATCGTCTCACGCTGCAAAAGTAGCAAATATTTGCGTAACCAGCAAATTTTTCATTAAAAAATTTATTATTCATTATTCTTAAGCGAACTGATTGACTAAAGGAGGCATACTGCTATGGGATATACGGACAAATTCACAAAGCCGGAAGACTTTCGGCGCGATGAGCTTATACGCATCATCGAGCACTCCGAAGAGAACCTCACTCTCCAAGAACTCGAAGCCCTATACTACGACATGACAACGAAGAACTTTATTAATGAATAAAAAGTCTACCAAATAAATTTTGGGAAAAGATTAAATAATTAGGAATATTTGTTGGTGGTTTCGCGGAAAAGTGTTACCTTTGCACCCGTTTTTGAGAGCATTAAAATCTCAATAATCAACTATATATGGGTGTAGGTATAAACATCAAAATGGAGCGACGCCCCGACGTGAGGGCGGCGCGACAGGTGAGAGATGTCTTCATCTCCACCCATGTCATCTCGAGCGAAGTCGAGAGATCTCTCCATGCGCTTTGCTTGCCACCATTGCGGGCGAACCCGCAACTTTTTTGTGTATATTCATCAGAAATGAAACATTAAAGAAACTATTTATATGAGACAGAAATCATTCAGATCTTTTTCTAGGGCAGCGATGATGCTGCTCATGATGCTGCTCACCGCTACGACGGCAGGGGCGGCAGACGTCACCCCCACCAATGGCTACGACTACCAATTCGGATACATCCCCGGTGACACCACCGACATGAACAATATGGCATAACAGCCAGATAATATCAGTCCTCTTGCAACTCTATAGAAAAAGATTGCGAGAGGATTTTTTTTGCACACAATCTATTAGCCTTTTGTTGACTTTACTATAATTAATACCATAACCTGTATCCGGCCCAGCACGTTTTGCTGTGGTTTGGCCGACCGCCCATGGGGCGGTGAACCAAACTATATGCAAAATGAAATTAAAAACTGAAAGACTGTTAGTTGATTTTTTTAGTAGTGATTATTACAAGGAGTATGATGAGTTGATTCATAACCTCAGCCCTATGTTGCAAACCCCGCCCAAGAATTCTCGCTTGGTAGAACGTCTGGACTTCCGCCAGGACTTGCCGCGCGGAGCAAAGACAAACATCTACCAGTATATTGGCGAGTTCCTCTCGCTACCCAACGTAGTCCACCCCCGACATCGCAAAAACGACATCATCCGTTGGCTCACCACAAACTCCAATCTCAATCCCTCGTTTGCATCGCTAAAAGCGAAGATTTTAAGTAACGTTTCTTTATGTTAAAACGTGGGCTCGTGCTATTATTATAAGTACCTTTGTGCTGTGTTTTAACAAAAAGACCAATGGAACATAAAGAAGACCAAGCTCCCAAGGAGCACAAACCTAACTGGCGGGAGACGAGGGCCACCGAGGAGGACATACAGAACTTCCTTATGGGCACGCTCTACCTGCGACATAATGTGATAACTGGCAAGGACGAGTTCCGGGTGCCCGAAATCAGCGAGTATGCAGCGATGGGCATCAGATACCCCACGGGCAAAACACCGCTCGAAGAGTGGCGGTCGCCCGACCAGTGGTTCGAGGTTAAG
>CACWMK010000002.1 GCA_902761905.1 uncultured Prevotellaceae bacterium | reverse complement strand
ATGTTTATCAAACCAATTATATACATCTTCCAACTCAGGCAGTTTAATAATCTCCCTGTGGGCTATCAGCAATTCATTGTCCTTAAGGATATTCTCCTCAAGCAGTTTCACTAATAATTGATTCTTTTCCTTTTGGTTAAAATCCTTCCCGAAACTCAATTCTGCCCGATGTTTCTCATTGGAATAGACACGCTCAAAGATTTTCTTTTCTTTCTCTGTGCTAATGTCAAAAAGCCATTCCTCTATGCAGAGACCTTCAGTAAAGCTCATGCCATAGGAATAGACTCTGCCACCGATACAAAATTCTACGCTCTGTTGTACAGGTTTACCTGCTTCCGTCATACGATTCCGAATATACATCAGCTTCGGTGGAATCTTACCTGACAGCACACAGTGTTTAAACTGGTCAACCGCCTTAAACAGATTTGATTTACCAGCTCCATTAGCACCATAGATGATCGCGCCTTTTAGCACATCAATTCTATTGTTCACAGCGAGAAGATGGTCATTGTGAGACTTCAATGACTTAGCTGGCAACAGATTGAAGTCTGTTTCCTCCTTGAAGGAAAGAACGTTCTCAAATACAAATCTTAACAGCATAAAACCAGAAATTAAGTTATTCTTTTGTCATTTTCGCTGCAAATTAAACGAAAAGTTCTCAAAAAACCAAATTATTTACACCTTTTTATTAAATATTTAACCAAATTGCGAGTATTTTTCGTTCTACGCACATTTATTATCCCATTCTCCGAACAGAAAATTATTTTGTTACCACAGAAAATCCTCTACGTAGGCATTAAACTCTATGGGTTATTGCAGCCAAAGTTCTAACAATAAGTCTGAGATTCGATATGCCCCACCACGCTGCGATGTTGAATCTCTAGTAATAATGCCATTTTCAATCATTTGGGTGAGATAGGGCGAATTCTATTTGTTATACACATATATTAATAATGAATGGTTATCGGGTGCAAATATACAAAAATATTTCTATAGAAAGAATTTTATATAGAATTTATTTTCTATAAAGTTAATGCTTTTCATACCCAACGTAGTAACATCGTCAAAGTCACAAAAAAAGTCGAAATATTTTGCATCTTTCAAAAATTCGTCGTAAATTTGCAGCAGAAATGTGTTTAAGATATGGAAGATAATGGAATAAAGATGGTATCAGAGCCGGCAGTGGCTTATCCCATGACATCGTATGCAGATGTGATGGAATACATCCATTCGCTCCATATCTCACATGAGGATAAGGAGAAGGTCGCTAAGCGTTTGACCTTGGAGGTGACGGGAAAAAATCTGTCGAAGGCCTTTGATCGTCTGGATAGTCTAAGCCGTTTGCAAAATGACTGGGATGGATGTGGCGCCAGTAAGATATCTCCTTATGTGCTGAATAATATACGTAAGGTACTTCTTATCTCTGATGATGAAGATTGGAAAGACTGGATGATTTCACCTGCGCCTAATGGTACATTAGGTCTGCAGTCGAAGCGCCATGTAGCCTCCATCAGTATCGGTGATAAGGAATTTTCTTATTTTTGTTCTAAAGATGAGGTGGAAGAAGGTGATAGCCATATATTGTTTGTTCCTTCTACTCTCCTCAACTTAATGCGTCGAATTGTATGAGTATATAAAAGGCGGTAGCCAACAAGAATTGGTTATTCCGGATGGCCAGAAACTGTCGTATGAAGCTATACATTTAAAAGTGCAGTATGCTCTCCTTGCCTTATCGCAATTGGAAAAGCAAAAACTGTAAGCTAAAAGAGGATGTAATGATGCATCCTCTTTTAGTTTGTTTATGCATTAACGTTCCTTTACCCAGTATACCCAGCCGTGGGTTTTGCGTTCGCTCTCAAAACGGTATTCTGGACGGTTTAGACATTGGCCGATCTTTACTAGCGAGCCCTCGTCGGGTTGATAAGCACCTTTGAAGGCTTGTTTCAGTCGGTCGGAGATTTCCTTTACAGATAGCCACTGGCCATTCTCTGGATTATCCTTGGGGTTGCCATCGGGCTTCTCGAAGAGGGATAGCAACATCTCGCTAAGTCCGTTCATCTGCTGATAGCGCAGATTGTGGTGCATCAGGGCTGCTTCTTCGTCTTTGGTCAGGAAGTAGCGCTCGCGCTGTTGCTCAACCTCATACTTCAACTGTGCATACAACTGACTATACTCCACGGGTGTCTCGAAGTCGATGTTGCCATCCACCATCACACAGATGAATCTACGTGAACCTGTAGGGTCTGTAAGTGGCATCAGCTCGTTGGTAGTACCAATAAACGATGCATAGCGACGATGACTGGAGTAGGCCGTGCCGTAAGGAGGACGGTATTTTACGTCGGATGTGGATAGCAGATACTTAAGTACCACCTGCTGACGCTTGGTGATCTTGTCGAACTCGTCGAGATTGATTAGTGCAAACGATGTGAGCCCCAGGTTCAGGTCGTGCTCGTTCTTAAAGTTGATACGATCATTGTAATACTCTCGCTGTTCGCGAGGCAACAGGATTCTACAGAAACTGGACTTACCACACCCCTGACGACCTATCAACAATGGTACGAGTGCATTACCCGTCAACTGGCCCTTGCCCTTCCACATTGCTACCATCGATCGCATCCATATATGAAATAGGTGTGGCCACTCCTCGTAGTCGGTCTTTATTCGTCGCGCCAATGGCTCCACACGGTCCTTGCCATCCCACTTGGGCAGATGTTCCAGGAAATCGTCCATGGGATCGTAAAGAGTGATGTCATTAGAGTTCACGTATCGCATGATGTCCTTATCCCAGCACTTGATGCCCTGCGACAAAGCGCTTATAGTGATAGAGTTGCGTGCCTCGGTGGTGAGGTCTTGGAATGCAAACCCCAGTCCCGTCCTCATGCGATACTCGGCCACACCTCGCATCACATTCTTACGAAGTTCGTAGTTGGCATTCAGAAATATGTCTATCTTCATCATCATCAGCGTCTCGGCAGGGATATTTTTCAGCGGACGAGGCATATTCTTGCGCTTGTAGTACTGCTTTTCGTGCTCCTCGCGATAGGCATTCTCAAAGGTCTTCTCAATCACGTCAGGACGCTTGCCAAACGTAAGACTCATCAGGGTGCGACGACGGCAGAAGGCCATATCCAATCCCGACTCACGGCAATACTCGGCCAAACGGATAATAATCAACTCGTTGCGTTCCTCTTCGTCGACGATTCCTGCTGTGTCATCGTATGCCTTAGAGAGGTTATACTGATAGATTACACACATAGAGTGGAAACGGCTTCGACCGGGCACTATCTCGTCGGGCAACTGATTGGCTGGCTGAATAGGTTTCAGTGCCTTCATCAGGTCTGATGTGTCAGTATAGAAGGGCTGTGCCGATGGATTATAGTACAATTCATTGTCGGCTCCGATATAGCAGGTTCGCTCCAGATGCGGTTCCAGTTTGTCGATGGTCACGCCTAGTTGGGCATTATACACCATGCGAGCCTTCTCATATAGATTAAGGTGGAAGCGTATGATGTCGTCGTCCGTCTCAGGCAGTCCGCCATCAAACAGTTCGCCACGACACACAATCTTGACACTCCTGCCGCTGGCTCCTACAAAGGCCAACAGGGTTTGTGGCATCAGTGCGGCCCCCTGTCGGATGGCCTTAGCCTCGTCGAAGCTAGTAAGATTGTTAACCTCGAGCAGCACCAGACCTGTGTACGATTTGCGCACACGCTGATGGTTACGGTTCTCCATTTCGGAGGCAAAGCAGATGCGAGGCACCTTGTCGGTGAAGTTGTTGGCGCCATCTACACTACCGTCTTCCAGTCGTTTCAGTTGTGTGTGTAGTGATATGCCCCTTACTGCGTCGATAGCTTCGGCATACTCACACTTCTGTATCATACAGATTACTTCTGAGAGCTCAAAAACCTTTAGCGTCTCAGCATTTCGATAGTTCTTTGCAATAGTTACTTTTGTCATATTCAAAGTTTATTGGTTGTACAGTCTGCAAAGGTAATACATTATTTTTAAAATTCCAAGAGAAAAAGCATAAAAAATGCTCCAACTATTCATATTTTGAGATAAACCTCTGATATTCAAGTTGTTATCTTATGAATAGTGCCTCAAAATCAACATGGCACTATTCATAAAATGGCCACTTTTTAAGTTGAAGTAAATTATTTTCAAAATGTATTTATTGGTGTTTCACTATAGTAACAACAAGGGAAACACTTTGTTACTCCCGTGGTAACACTTTGTTACCGCCGTAGAAACAATTTGTTTCTCAGTTTGTTACTGTTGTGTAACTGCCATGTTATCAGCACGTTAACCTTATCTTAACGACTTAAAAGAGCCATTTAAACATCGATTTATGAATAGTCGAGTGCAGTTTTTAAGGCACTATTCATAGTATAACATGCTGTTAATAAGCGGGTTAATGGCATTTATGAATAGTTAGACCACTTTTTTGTATTTTTCTATGGAACAATTTTGTTATATCACACATTTTTACTAATTTTGTAGCCGAAATATAAAATTCATCACAAATGGAAGAGAAGAAATATACACCGCAGCCTCTCGAGAAGGTGCTGAAAGAAAAAGCCGACAAAGGAAATGGGATATGTCTTACGCAGACATGTCCGTTGCGTGAGCACTGTCTGCACTATATTCTGCGTACTTATACGCCCGAAAGCTATCTCTACACCACCTGTACCAATCTGAACCATCCGCTGATGCAGACGGAGAAATGTCCATTGTATCTTAGCGACAAGCCTGTGCGCATGCCGCTTGGACTTTCTAATATCTACTATGATATGCCAGCGCGTATAGCCAATCCGTTGAAGCAGCATCTTATCCGCTACTTCAATCGCAAGCGCTACTACGAATACCATTTCAGTCGTCGCCCCATCACCCCCGAGCACGAACAATACATCCGTCAAGCCGCCATCAGGTTCGGTTGGCACCAACCCATCGAGTTCAAAGGCTACGTAGAGGATTTTCTGTGGTAACTATTTGGTGCTCTAAAAAAAAAGAGGATGCGCGTTAGCACATCCTCTTAATATTAGATAGTTATCGAAGTTTAGAAGTTAAGGGTCTTCTTACCAGCCTTAACTACGATACCCTTATAGTCCTTAGATACACGCTGTCCAGCGAGGTTGTAGATTGCATCGTCGGCCTTAACAGCATCCTTCTTAACATTGATGATACCAGAAGGATCAGTACCGAACTCGTATGGGTTAGTACCAGCACCCTCCTTAACGAAGAAGTTCTTTGTACCCTCTGCATCAATCAGGTTCTCTGTTGTCTTGCCTTCCTCATCACTCTTAACATACCACTGGAAGTCCTTAAACTCATAGTCACAAGCCTCTTTGACTTCAGCCAAATTGAATGCGATAGACTTGAAATCCTTCATGTAGCCATTACCTTCTGAACCGTCACACTCGTTAGGAATTGTGAAATCAGCATCGTAAGTCTCCCACTCTTCTGAGAAGGTGAAATTTGGATTACCGTTACCGATAGCAGCCCAATGAACATACTGTCCAGGTTCGTTGTGGCACTGTGTTCCACTGGTAACATTTGCGGTTCCCTGATAATTTGAGCGCTTATACTTGAACGAGATATGTGTTTCCTCACCTGCTGCAATATTACGGTTAGCTACCAGGAAGAACTGGTTATCCCAGCCCTGACCAGGAGTTTCTGGCTTTTCAATACCAGCAGCCTCAGCTTCAGCCTCGGTGTACTCTCTCTCCTTACCCTTAACAGTAACTTCTGTTGTATTAGTAACTATATCAACAAGTTCCTTCTCAATAATCTCTTCACCATCAATCCAAGTGAAGCAAATCTCAGCAGTGGTTGTGTCTGCCTCAATCTTCCAAACACCAGCTACAGGGAGCTTAATCTTAGCCTGGCTCTTAGACTCATAGCCCATCCAATCGGCATTCTTAACAGTACCCTTAGCGCTAACAGTTGCACTATTAAATGCAGACTTATCACCACGAACGGTTGAAATCATCACCTCATTAACCCATGAAGATTCATCACCCTGCTTACCTACTACAGCATACAGAACCTTTCCTTCCTCATCTTCTGGATCCAGAACAAATTCCTTAGCGCCATTAAGATCATAAGCAGGAGCACCGTCTCTTGTGTCTGTAGAAGCAACGAAGAGACCTTCATCAAGCTTCAATACCTCCCAAGAGAGATCGTCGAAATAGAATACATTAGGCGTACGGCCATTAGTTTCGTCAGAGGTCAGGTTGAATGCGAGAGATGCACCGCCACCTGTGTTAGAATCGAAGTCAATTGTCTTGTTGAATTCCTGCCACTGGTCAGTGAAGCTAACATCACCAAATGCATTCCAGTAGAGATAAATAGAAGGATGCTCAGTATGAATCTGTGTACC
Organism: uncultured Prevotellaceae bacterium; assembly: GCA_902761905.1. GTDB lineage: Bacteria > Bacteroidota > Bacteroidia > Bacteroidales > Bacteroidaceae > Prevotella. The sequence goes on along the minus strand of CACWMK010000002.1, from coordinate 204,616 downwards.
AACATTACAAGCATGATCAGCCTTATAACGGAACTTTACTCTAATCTTTGTACCAGCCTTCCAAGTCTTAGGAGACTGAATCCAGAACTGGTTAGACCATGCAATAGAAGCAGCATCATCACCAATTTGGTTAATCTGATCCACATGAACAGCAAATACGTGGTTGCTTTCATTTCCTGCTTCTGCCTCAATATCAGAAGGATATGGACGAGATCGAGGGCTATCAGTAGTAATAGCCTGAGCCTGATCATCAAAGTTGCGTCCCATTGTCAAAGACCATGCACAGATTTCACCAGCACGATTACCTCTCCAGTTAGCGTTGATACCATCAGTCTCCTCAAGAGCCCATGCAGGCCATGCTCCGAACTCAGCATCACCAACATATTTACCATCACCCTCAGGTGCAGCAGCGTTACCATTATCTGTAATCATCTGGAGCCAAGTCTGTACAACACCTTCCTCCTGCTCGTGAGAAACGGTAAGACTCTTCCATTCAATGATAGCAGTGGTAGTACCAGGCTGAGCAACAAGGAAACTAGAAGTTACAGGAATACCTGCGTAATTCCACTCTACCTCTACGAACTCATCACTTGCTGGAATAGAAACATCACATCCTACAGTATTGCCGTCACCCCAGTTACCCATGTTAACATTGATGGTGCAAGCTTCTGATGCCTTAACCAGTGCCTTAACAGTATAATTACCTCCTACCTCAGTAGGAATACCATCAGCAATGAAATACTGGTGCCAATATAGGCCAGCACCTGTTACCTTCTGATACTCTGTTCCATTATTGGTCTTAACAGTAGCTTCAGATGTCTCTCCATCTTTCCATTTGGCGTCACCATCACCATCAAGATCTGCCTGTGTTGCATACCTGTAGTTGGCACCAAAGTCGGTCATGACACCGTCAATCCACTCTGGTACATACCCCATTACATAGAATGGGAAACCATTGTAAGTTGAATAGTCAACAGTCTTGTCGACTATCACCTCACCTGCTTTTGCTCCCAAGAAACAAGTCAAGAAAGCAATAAGTGTAAATAGTTTCTTCATAATTAAAAGAATTTAGTTAATAATTAAGTGAATTAAAAAATATAATAATAAGAATTATTATTTCTAGAGACTGGAGTTTGAGGAGTCAGAGAAGTTAAACCTCCCTAACTCCTTTACCCCATATTGTTACTTTCCACTGAGCGCTTTGCAGAATGCCTCATAGGTTGCGGTACGCACCCAGTCCTTGGTTTGGGTGTCAATAGACCAGAGACCTACAGGATCATTCGTGTCAGGCATACTGCCCTTACAGATACCAGCCTGCTTGTCACTCGGAATCTTGCTCATATAGCTCTTGATAACGTATGCATAGAAATCGGCAAGCTTCTGACGCTGATCATCCGAGATATCTTTTGCAGACACACCGTTACCGTCAGCATCCTGATATTTGATATCAAAGTTAGAGACACGGATAAGTTTGCCTGTAGAAGCCAGATTAGTCAGCATGTTATCCAGAGCAGTCACTGTAGCCTGCTGCTTTGTCTCATCCTCACTATATATAAGGTTCAACTTAGCATCGATACCATCGATTTTAGCACCTTTTGTGTCCCAGATACCAATCCAGTACATCAGGCTCTGGAATTTCTTCTGCTCCTCAAGCCCTGTCTCACTAATGAAGAACTTCAGTTCGTTAGGATCGCCCTGATACTTCTGATATGCATTACGTGCAGCAGTAGCTACCGTAGGTGCATAGTTCTCGCTGCCAAAGATGTCCTGCCAGAAGATTTGCTCGGCCTTACCCTCTGCATCCTTAGTAGCATGCTTCAGGTCGTAGATACCGTCCTCTACTTCTGCTTTCACATCGATAGGCTCGTCAATCAAACTAAAGGTCTTGATGCAGCCTGCATTATTTCTCATCAGAGCATCACACCATGTGTTGAGCGCATAGTGAATGGTATCGTTGACCTCCTGCTGAGTCTGGTCGCGGTGGTTGTCTGGATAGTAACCCACCTCCACGCTTTCGATATAGAACTCTGCAGAACGCATTGACTCGATTCTCAGGTAACCATCAGTTTCGCCTTCGGCACTGCGGCACTCTACTTCAAACTTAGTCTTTTTGTCAGCACCACCCTTGACTGTGTACTTACCATCAGTACTCTGAGGATTAGCTATCTTATTGCCAGAGAAGGTGATATTAAAGGATGCATCCTTGTCGGCATTAGCATAGAATACAATGTAGTATTTGTTGAGAGGATTAACAGTGAATCCATCAACTATACGAACCTTCGTATCCTTACCGACATAGAGCTGGTTCTTGCCATTACGTTTTTTAATTGAGGCTGTACCTTTTGTACCTTCTTTACCAGGGAAGTTTCCTGTGGCCATAGTGCTGAAGTCAACAGTCTTTTCCTCGATAAAGTCAACAATAATCTCAATTGGAGACGTAAGATACTTAAACCAATCGTCAGGCTGGTTGCTATTGGCAGCAATAGGACTACCATAGACCGTGGCTCCTATCTCCTTAGCATGCGATACCATAGTGTTCATGCTGATGAAGTTCATCGAGCCTTTGCCATTAATAATTTTACCTGACATCAAATCGGTGCCGAAGAAAACATCATCAAAGTTGTTAATCGCTGCGGCATGATACATCGCCTGGTCATTGAAATCCTTCAACTTGAGCTGAGCACCAAGTGTCATGTTAGGATGTACACTCTTGTCGAGATATGACTTGACAGGTCCCAAGTCTGTATACTGAGGTACTACAGACGGATCAGGAGAAGTCTTGAAATTATACGTGTCATTATAATCAGCACAGGAAACAGTAAATGCACCTGCTACCATCATCAAGAGACCACTTTTTAAAATCTTTTTCATAATCTAAGCCTCCTATTATTATTGTACATACTTGGGTGAGAAGAACTGCTTAATGTTAGACTCACGAGTCTGGACAACCATTGTATCTGTAGTTTCTACCTGGATATCCTTGTCTTCGAACTGAACATTGTATTTCAGGCGAAGGATGTCACGTGATACTGGCTTTTGGTTCATGCTACCCCACTGATAGTCCTTATATTCAGGCTTATCAGTTCCCTTCTCAATGAATTCACCTGAACCACTGGCGGTGACATTAGCGTCATCGGTAGAGATGGTGCACTGATTGCCATTGAAAGTGAGGATGAGGTTACAAGTTATTGAAGCGCCAGAAGTCTTGAACGAAACAGGGAAGATAGCCTGCGACATACTCTTGGTAGTAATGCTGCAAACTTCATCATTGGCATTAACAGGATTCTCCTTGTAATGCTCCAGATCCGTATTGACTAGAGACATATCCTTTCGAACAACTGTTGTCAATGCCCCCTTCTCGTTAACATTGTCAACACCACGACGGATATACTTGGCATCCCAAGGGTTGATATACTTCACACAGTAAAGCACATAATCCTTGGCCAGAACCTCCCAATACGACAGATTTGTACGAGAAGGAGTGGTACCTGCACGCGGTGTGCCAGCGAGTATTTTATCAATACCATTGGCTTTAGTCATCACTAGAGGAATGACATAGGTATTCTCAACCGACTTAGGGTCGTTGAAGAATGCGTCGGTGAACTGCACTTCTACGTAGCCACGTGAATCCCCATTATAAGGAATCTGATTGGATGACAACCGGTAGTAATCTGTAGGCATGGCCTGAACGGGGGTAGAAGCATTTCCACCTTCGTCAACAAACCAGAGGTTGTCACAGAGTGTAGGATCAACGACAATATCTACCGTTGCATTTCGCCCACTGTATGCTCCACCCATAGTTGACCATATCTGGCACTTGTGCTCATTGTCAATTGTATTGTCGTAGATGTCGTTACCCAATATGAGTGTACGTATCGGGTACTGGTAGGCAAAGTAGGCTGTTGTACCTCCTTGATAGTCAGGGAACTCCTTGTCTGCATTATAGCAGGACACACAAGTGAGAGAAAGCGCCCCCATGACTACTCCATATATATTATTCTTGAGTTTCATCATCTTCATAATTCAAATTTCAATTATCAATTATCAATTATCAATTAGCAAAACGCCTTTTATTCCCATCCCTTGTTTTGGGTAAGTTGGCTCCACTTGAGAATTTCACCTCTAGGAATCGGGCCGTAATACTGATAAGAACTGTCGAACACACGGTCTTCTACCTTAAAACGTCTGTATACAAGATTGTCAGGATCAGGGTCCTTATCTGCATCAATCTTTGTAATCTCAACACCATCAACAGGCTCGTTAAGAGGAAGCATCCAACGACGGAGATCCCAGAAGCGCTTGTTTTCAAAGCAGAGTTCAATTCGACGCTCATTACGGATGAGAGAAGTCATCATGTCCTTGTTGTTCTTACACTCTTCCAGATACACATCTACTCTCTCAACGCCTGGTACTTCAGGTGCTATACCGGCACGCTCACGGATAGCTTTGATGATATCGTATGCAGAGTGACCAGTACCGCCATCACCTGTAGGTCCCCAAGCATCGTTAGCAGCCTCAGCAAATGCCAAGAATATTTCCGTATAACGGATTCGAGCGTAAATATGCTGCTGTTCAACAAGGTTACTTGACTGTGGATTGACATCTTCACGGAGCAACTTCGACATATAATAGCCGGTACGAGTAGAAGCAGGCACGTTGCCTAGATTATCCTTGACCTCACTCTTACTATTAGAATAGAGACCTGTTACGATATCAATATTTCTGAACTTTGCACCATTATAGATAATATAATGTGACAAACGCGGATCACGATCAGCATAAGGATTCTTTTCAACATAACCACTATTGTTAGCAGAAATAGGCAGACCATTAGCCATGGGGAAAGCATCTACAAGGTTCTGAGACGGATTAATTTCACCTTTACCATACAATGTTGGCGGGAAATTACGGCTTTCTTGATCAGCATTCTTATGACGGTCTTCACGCCACAGGATTTCGAGCATTTCACCGCCTTCTGGCTCCAACTTTGTCTTGTTCTTATACCAGATGTTACCCTGTGGATCCAATTCCCAATCAATACGCTTGAGTACATTTGCACAGAGTAATGCAGCTTGTTGAGATGTCACACCACTCTGCTCACGGAATGCAGGACTAGCTGCAAGCAGAGCTACCTGGGCCTTGATAGCCTCAGCAACCTTACCAGAAAGCAGGTTTCTTGCCTTTTCGCCGAACACTAAGTTGAAATTAGACACATTAGCACCCAAAGCCCTATACTTAGCGGGAATGGCATCTGCAGTAGATATATTCTCGTATGTAACAGGAAGCAATGCCATGGCACTATCGCAATCGGCGAAGCACTGCTTAACACAGTCAGCAAACAAGGCGCGAGGCTGGTTGTAGTCGGAGCTTCCGTTCTCAGGAGTTGTCAGCAGTGGCACACCATAGAGTTTACCATCGTCAGCTAAGCCTCCATGTGCCTGCAACAGATAATAATAGAAAAGTGCGCGAAGGCCGAAAGCCTCTCCCTTCAGTCGGTCAATAAACATCTGCTGCTTAGAAGCAGAACTGGGTGCCCATGACACTTTTTCAACCATTGAGAGGAAGAGATTGACATACTGGACGCCATCCTTGCACTGATCCCACTGAGACATAGGGTTATTGTCTGACTGCCATGTACCCAATGCCATCGTACGATAATTGTTTGTCACATTGGTAACCGCATCATCAGTAGCGACATCGGTCTGAGTGGTAGTGAGATAGGGCATACGATCGTAGGCGTAAATCAGCAAACCATGGACATACGCGGACTCCCCCGTAAGGTCTTCAATCTGTCGGGTGTTTTCATCTGCAGGCTCGAACATATCTTCGCAAGAGCTGAAAACGAGGAGACCTATCAAATAAAATATAATATTTCTTGTCTTCATAATTATCAATTATCAATTGTCAATTCCATTAGAGGGTTACCTTAACACCGAGATTATAGAAACGTGTTTGCGGTGCATAGCCAACCGCTGTCTCCATGATCTTACGATTCTTCGAGATTGTCAGAAGATCGTTTCCATTCAGATAAATAGAGAGCGCCTTAACCCACTTACCTTCGAACATCTCTGATGGGAAGTCATAGGTCAGCTGTACCTTGCGAAGGTTGAAACGATCGGTGCTATACATCCAGAATGTAGATGCAAAGCTATTAGGCGAAGTAGATGTTTCTGCCGTCAAACGGGGATGGGTTGCGGTAGCAGCCGTTTCCGGTGTCCAACGACCTCGTGCATTTACAGAGTACTTAGCATTACCACTCATAAAGTAGTAGCTACCGTTTGCCATACCGTAAGCACCGAACTGACCATTACCCAATACGAAGAGTGTCCAGTTCTTATACTTCAATGTAAAGTTCACGCCCATAGTCCAAGGAGAACCAAAGGTACCCGACTTGCCTAAATCATCCTGATCCTTATTGGTAATATTGCCGTCACCATTCACATCCTCATACTTCAAGTCACCAGGCTGAACAGAGCCTCCGAGTGAAGGTTTAGGAAGGTCTTTCTTCAAGGTGTACTTGCCTGTGTCTTCATCGTAATCAAAGTCTTGAACACTGTAGAAGCCCTGACACTTATAGCCCCAGATTACATCAAGAGTACGACCTTCATTATATTTCTGTGGCGCTGTTTCATCAACAATCTCATCATACTTTGTCCATTTGGTCTTCAGGTAGGTACCAACAACACCCAACTGTGCGTAAAAATCACCGAACTGCTTCTGAGCAGAGATGCTGAAGTCAACTCCCTTGCGATTCTGGACATTGTAATTGATTGCAGGTTTGAAAGTAGCTCCTCCAAGACCATTCGACAAGTGTGAAGGGAATATAGTAGGACTCTGGGTGATGAAACCATCCATATCCGTATTAAAATAGCTAATTTCTGTCTTAATCAACTTATTAAAGAATGAGCCGCGCAGACTTACTGAGAACTCCTTGCGATGAATGAAGTCAAGAGAGTGGTTGATACCTGCCTGTGAGAATGTACGATCAGCTTTCGTTCCTTCATTCCAAGACAAGCCACCACCTGTCTGCTGCCATGTAGCATCGTAGAGATAATAGTTCTTGTCGCCCATGTAAATATCTATATCCTCATTCAGATTGCTATATGATGCACTCAACATCAAATCGTCGACAGCAGTATTCTTCATAAAGCTCTCCTTAGCAATGTTCCAGCCGATAGAGAATGAAGGCGAGATAGCATTGCGATGGCCTTCAGCCAAACGGGCTGAATGAACACCTGCCAATCCTACTTCTGCAAAATAACGACCCATAAAGTCGTAACCAGCCTGCAGACCAAGGTTAGCATTTGCATAACGATGGTATGTCTTACTAGCTGTTGTGGTGTACATGTTTGCAAGAAGCATACCTGTTACATGGTGCTTTCCAGCAAATGTATGGTCATAGTCGAAATGTCCATTCCAACTGATAGTCTGACGATATTTGGTAGCATTATTGTCCATGGTCATATTACCAGTTACCACCTCATCACCTTCCTGCTTCAGGGCAACAATTGCATCATCCACATTATAATTACTCCAAGTAGGAATATATACGGCATACTTGTTGTTGTATGACATGCTGTAGTCGGCAGCATAGTCAATCGAGAACAATGTCTTAAATGTCAAGCCATCAACGAACTTGTTCATGTCATAGATAATACCGGCATCAAACTGGAACTGACGGCTAACACTCTTTGTCTTACCACCAAAATAGCAGTCAGCAATGGCATTCGTCTTGTCTGTCTTAGAACCTCCAGGGAAGTATTTTCCGTCAAGCAGGTTGAGCGACTTACCCAATGTAGAAAGAGCCATTGTAGCATTTGGATCGACCATATCAATAGGAATCAGTGGAGCAGCATTTTCCGGGAAGTTTGGACGCATTGTCGAAGCAGCATTCCAGAAATCACCCTTATTCTTGTTGACATTGTAGAAGGTTGCACTGGCATTTGCAAAACCCTTAACAACCTTGTTGACAACAAGGTCAACATTACCACGGACACTGAAACGGTCAGTATAGTTATCCTTGGCATTACCAAAGTTCAACAGGTCTTCCAGACGATAGTAGTTAATGTTCGTATAGAAGTGAGCACGATTACCACCACCCTGAATCTCAACTGTGGCATCAGAACGGTTATAAATCTTTCGAATATATTCGTCAGAATAATAGTTCACATTTGGATAGCGGTAAGGATTAACACCTGTAGAATGGTTGTAAATATCCTGCTGAGTATATTTGGCTGGCTTACCATCGTTGGCAAGAGCCTCATTAAAAAGTGTCATGTACTCTGCAGAACCCAAATACTCAGGGAACTCCTTTGCGACATAAAAACCAGTATTGGCATTGGCCTGAATCTGAAGACCATCAACCTTTCCGCGTTTGGTAGTAATCACGATAGCACCCTTGGCACCCTTGGCACCATAAAGTACCACAGCCTGAGCACCCTTTAGGAAGGTTACCTGCTCAATCTCAGAAGGAAGTACATTGTTTGATGGACGCTTTACACCATCAATAATAACGAGAGGGAGATTGCTGTTGTCGTTATTGTCCAGACGGTCATTGTCCATACCCCAAAGGTTGTTGCCGTTCCATCCGCCAACAAGTGCATACATATCTTCGAGGCTGCCCATGGTGTAATCCTTCTTCTGAAGTTCTTCCATGTCAACATACGAAACACCTCCGAGAAGATGGTCGGCATCCTTGTCGCGGAAAGCAACATGGACTTTCTTTTTCACCACAGTTGAATCAGCGTCGTCGGCGGTCTGTGCATTAACCGTCATTGGCGATGCTGTCAGCATGGCAAAGAGAAATATATTTGTTTTTATATGTTTCATAATCATTAATTATCAATTATCAATTTTCAACTATAAATTGATTACCAACCAGGATTCTGGGGGAATCCTTCGTAAAGATAGATATCCTTGTCAGGAAGCGGGAACCAATAGTGCTTGGTCTTTAAGTCACGGACTATCAGATCTTTCTTGTGGAAATTACCAACTCTTGCATCCTTAGGATCATGATTAACTTCACGTGTAGTCGCATTATAGAACCAGCTATCCTTTTCCAAACGCTCAAACTCGTGAGAGTATTTTACAGTATAAGGAGCCTCTGTCAAGAGAAGCCAACGCTGCAGGTCGCACCAACGGAAGCCTTCGAAGGACAGCTCCACAGCACGTTCGCGACGTACGACATCCATGAAATCTCTTGTCTTGTTAAGGAAGTGAGCAGGTATGCGCTCCATTGGGAAATCTGAACTGTTTACGCGGTCGCGGAGTGCATTGACTGCATCAACTGCCGAGGTAGACAGACAGTAAGACTTATCTCTAATCAATGAGATATCATCATCTGCAAGAGCGAGGGCAGCCATAGCCTCAGCATACATCAGATAGACGTCGGCCAGGCGCATATAAGGAACATAGGTCTGGAGAGCCCAATCCCAATCATACCATTTATCACCTTTGTTACACTGGTGCGGAACCAACTTCTGAATGAAGTAACCCGTGCTACTGCCATGATCCACCTCGCGCATAGCACCACCGGTGTAGAGAGAGCAATAGTCATGTTTCTTCTGCTCAGCAGACAAACCATCAATACTAAGTACATAATGGAAACCGTCAAAGATAATATCATGATAGAATCTTGGGTCACGGTTCTTGAACGGATGCTCAGGATCCCAACCAGAGGCTTCATTGAGCACATACTCGCCATTCTGTACAAGATAAATGGGTTCACCGTTTGACATACCATACTGGTCAACAAGGTTGGCTGTCGGGTGGTGAATGATATTATCATGCTCTACAAGACCTGCTACCTTTGGACCAAAGATCTTAGCACAGTTCCAGTTGGCAGAGTTGACACCAGGATATGCACCACGGAAGATAGCCTCAGTAGAACCTGGCATCTTCCAGTTCTGCTTAACAGTATAGAAGATTTCTGAGTAGTTAGACTCAGCATTCTCATCCTTAGTATGATTATATAGGTCTGAATATCTGAACTCTGCGAGTTTATACTTCACATCACCTCTATATACCAAGTCTAGAGCCTTACCAAAAGCCTCGGCAGCTAGTCTACAATATTTAACATCATAATCGTAGGTCTTACCGTTAGAGCTAGCACCCAACAGGTTTGCAGCACCAGCATTGAAGCTACCATCAGGATTATGAGTCTTCTCGAACTCTTTCATAAGAGGAGATCCGGCCCAGAGGTACACCTTGCCCAAGTAGCAGAGTGCCATGAACTTGTTGACACGCAAATCGTTCTTACTTTGAGTCTCTTCACCAGGAATCACATCATCCCAGTCCAAAGGAAGCAATTCGTATGCTCTTTCGAAGTCTTCAGCACAGCGGTCAGCACATTGCTGGAAAGACAGACGAGGCAATTCTGGAATATGGCTATCTTCAAAAGCCTTGTCGATGTAGGGAAGACCGCCGAAGTAGCACATCAGCTCAAAGTGCCACCATGCACGGAAGAAATACATCTGACCGAGCAACAAGTTACGCTCATCATCAGAACCTATCATAGAACTGATATTCTCAATACCCAAGTTACACTTACGGATGCTAATCCATGAGTTTCTCCAGAGCGAGCTGCTGTTTCCATTGAGCCAGCACTGATTATTGGTATACCAGTTGCGGTAGTTGCCCAGGTCAACCTGATGATCCATGTGAGCATAGCCTTCAGGATTGTGAACAGCATCGTCACCGAAGTTCCATGCTGTACAATAGTTGACCTTCTCCTTATCGGGAATCATATTATAGATTTCCTCAATATATCCCTGGAAATTGCGGAAGTTCTTGAATGCCTCATCCTCAGCTACGATAGCTTCAGGATCCTTTTCAAGCCAGTCGGTACACGATGTGAAAGAAACACCACCAGCCATCAGGAGCAGCGAACCACACAAAAGGGATTTGATGTTATTATAATATTTCATAATAGTTATACACAATTACATGTTAAGCTTAATTCCGAAGTTATAACGTCTAACAGTTGGGTAAGCACCACCACCACCACTGAATCCGTAGTTACTCTCACGGTCATCAGGCATCTTAGTAATCAGGAAGAGGTTGTTACCATTCAGATAGAGCTTCAGACTAGAGAATCCAAGTTTCTTAATCCAACCCTTAGTCCATGTGTAAGCTACCTCAACGTTCTTCAGACGGAAGTATGAACCATCATAGAGATACTGAGTACCATCGTTGTAAGAAACCTGAGTGGTAAAGCGTGGTACTACAACCTCGCCTGCTGCATCTACAGGATTCCACCATGAACCATTGTCATATACTGTGAGAAGTTTATTGTTGAATGAGGCAAGGCCTACATCACGTGTAACTCCAGTCACACCGTAGAGCTGTGCAAACATACTAAATCCTTTCCACTCCCAACCGATAGTTGCATTATAGGTATGCTCTGGGTTTCCAGTATAACCTACAGGAGCCTGGTCGTTGGTCTCATCTACTACACCATCACCATTGAAGTCAACAATATAGTGGTCGCCAATGAGCACCTGACTGTCGTCCTTCTCGCGCTCAGGAGTACTATAGAGCTCATCGTAAGTCTTGATAAAGCCGTTATCTATGAATGAGATGTACTGTCCCTGTGAATAGCCTTCTGCCTTACGATAGCTTGGAATCAGCTTCGGGTCATCCTTCATAATAATCTCATTATGTGCATAAGTATAGTTGGCATTTGCCCAGAAGCGCATACCATTCTTCAATACCTTATTGAAACGCACCTCAAACTCGAAACCAGAGTTCTTCATCTTACCCTTGTTAATATCAGGAGTTACCCAAGCACCATAATATGAAGGTACAGAACGGTTAGCACCTGAGATGAATATATCTTTACGATCATCGCGGAAGTAGTCGAAACTACCTGCAAACATACCGCCAAGGATAGCATAGTCAAAACCAATATTCTTCTTCAATACTGTTGCCCATTTCAGGTCAGGGCTAGCAATAGTTTTCTGTCTGTAACCAGTGTAGGGGCTGGCAGTATTGTCAACAGAGATAGTGAATGGTCCAATAACCTCCCAGTCATTCATATAAGCCCAACGGGCACCAGCGTTATCATCACCGATTTCACCGATTGATCCACGGATCTTCAACATATCAATAATCTTCTTGTCCTTCAGCGGTTTCATGAATTTCTCCTCTGAAATCATCCAACCGGCAGCTCCTGAAGCGAAGAATGCGAAACGGTTGTCGGGAGAGAACTTCTGTGAACCGTTGTAAGCGCCGTTTACCTCGGCAAAGTATCTGCTCTTATAATCATAGGTAGTACGGAACACCCAGTCCTCACGACGATTCTCGAGGTTGGTACCACTTGCATCAATACGACGCTTCCAGTTACCCATCGCTGTTATATTGTGATCACCGAACTGACGACCCCAGAAAAGCTGGAGAGACATTTCTGTGGCACGGTAGGTATAATTAACACTACCAGCCTGAGTCTGCCAATCTCGTTTTTCATAGAAATCAAAACCAGTATTATCAAAAATAGATGTCTCGTACAGCAACTGACCATCCTCAGGAAGCATGTATGCTCTCTTATTCGTATGTCCTTGAGCAGTAATACCACGATCACCTTCATTGAACTGGTTATCCCAAGAAATAGTACCACGAGCAACAAGACCCTTAGTTATGAAGTCCAGCTTCTGCTCAAGAGCAAAGTCGGTAAACACACGGGTGATAGCACTCTGTGTATAACCTGCCGTTGCTACGTTCATAGGAGAGTTTGCAACATTTGATACCAATGGGTAGTAACCCCAAGCGCCATCAGAGAATTGTACAGGGAACAGGTTAGGTGCCATACCGTAAGCACCAGCCCAGTTCTGCTGCTGGAAGAACTCACCACTATTACCATAATAATAACGTGGAGTCTTCTGCTGTGCATTAGAACCAGCCAAGTTTACCTTGAACTGAGTGGTCTTAGTGATTTGGAAGTCCAGGTTTGAACGTACATTCAAACGATTATATGAATAACCTCCCTCATAACCCTGATTATTATTCCATATCTTTGTCATATCACCCTCATTCTGGAAGTCGAAAGCAACGAAGTACTTAACGAACTGTGTACCACCAGAGATATTAAGGTTAGTATTATAAGACAAAGCTGTACTCTTGAACATTTCGTCCTGCCAGTCAACGTTGGCATAGCGCTCTGCCTGACTATATTCGCCGAGGAAGTTACCATCTGCATCATATTGCGGCTTAACAGTACGATCCTGATTACGGAAGTTATTGATGAATGTCTGTGGACGATAGTAAGTCCAAGAAGCATTACCACCGATAGCGAGCTCATGCTCAAGAGCTTCATTACGAAGCATATAGCCATCATAAGAGTCGTACTTACGTGGAAGCTTTGACACAGCCTTCAATGTAGCGTTGAAACCAACATCGATACGAGCCTTACCCTCCTGACCACGCTTGGTGGTAATCAGAATTACACCATTTGCACCCTCCACACCGTAAACGGCTGTGGCAGATGCATCCTTCAATACAGAAATAGTGGCTACTGACGTTACGTCAACAGACTTGATTTCACGCTTAACACCATCCACAAGAATAAGAGGCTGAGCATCCTGGTTCCAGGCAGCTGCACCACGAATATAAATACGTGGATCCTCCTCACCTGGCTGACCAGTAGAAGCGATAGTAGCAACACCTGGAAGGTTACCAGTAAGAGCTGCACCCACACTACCGATACCGGCTGCACGCTCAAGAACTTCACCTGTGGTCTGAGTGATAGCACCTACCACTGAGGCCTTTTTCTGTTGGCCGAAACCTACTACTACGACTTCCTCCAACTGGGTGTCGTCAAGCAGCGAAACCTTAAATTCGCGCTGCTTACCAATCTTCACTTCCTTTGAGGTCATACCTACATAGGAAATCACCAGCACAGTCTGCTCTGATGGAACCTTCAATACGAAGTTACCATCGAAGTCAGTAACTGTACCTACAGAGGTTTGTCCTTTAACCACTACCGAGGCGCCAATCAATGGTTCCATGGCATTGTCTGTGACATTACCCTTTACCGTAATGCCGTTCTGTGCCAGCACCGGAGTGCAGAACGCCAACAGCATCAAGATGGTTGGAAAAGTCTGTCTAATCAATTGCTTTAGATTCTTCATTTTGACAGATTTTGATACATAATTTATTAATTTGTTAGTTATTTAATCTCGTGATTTATTATTCTGGCTGCAAAGGTACTAATATTAAATATTATACTATTTGTATAATGTTACATAAACTTTAGATTTTGTAACACGACTTAACAAAATAGCCAAAAACGCCCTCTACAAGCCACTTTTAACACTTCTCACATCGAAATTTTTCCGCATTTCATCGATAATTATACTACTAGCTTTTCGACCATCGAAACGGGTCGGATTTATAACAAAATCGGGAACATTGAATGACAAAAAGCGATCGCGATAGAACTTTCGCGGATTTCTCTGGGGCAACATAAAGGCCTTGCCCACCACCCCGTTTTTGTCAACATGACAGAAGTAAGGTCGGGTAAAAAGCCCATCATCGCGACGCGAACTGAAGACAATCCATCGCGAATTTGTGCTCCAGTTATGGAACGATTCTGTGTCATCTGAGTTGGCATTATCCATTGCCGTGCTCTTCTTCGTTGTCAGGTCGAGCATATAAAGATCAGCCTCATGATGCCAGATACTGAACTGTCCGTAGTCGGATAATGTATAGCATATATATCGTCCATCATACGAAGGACGTGGGAATGATACCGACTTACCCTGAGCTACGGCATCGATTACAGTCTCTATACTATCTCCGAAAGTTCCCGTTTCCGGATTGAAATCAATACGACAGAGATTGTAGCGTATAGAATCGAGCTTATAACTACCCTCCGGGATGGCCTGCGCTGCACAGAAATACAGCGAACGACCATCGGCCGAGAAAACTGGATAAGTCTCATATATCGAATCCTGCTTCAGGACGGCAGTAATAAGCAGTTCGTTCTTCTCTACGTCGTATACCTGAAGATCGGATGCGGTGTCAAACACCTCGATACGGTTGCTGTCGGCACTATGGAACAGCTGACTAGTTGAGTTGGTAGAATAAGCGATGTATTTGCCCGAAGGATGCCAGTAAGGATATACACAGAAACCGAGAGTCTGATCAGTTTTGGTGTTATAGGCGGTTATCGGACTGCCATTATGGCTAATAAGTGTGGCTCCATGAGGACCACGGATATGCAGGCTCATATCAGCAGGATTGCCACGATTGAAGCTATGGCAGTTAACACACCCCTCAAATTGGGTATTCTCTATCAGCGCTCGCTCATCAAACGAAGACAGGTCGCGCTCGTAGATGCCCATCTTGCTCCAGACCTCATAACCAGGAGCAATAAGACGGTAACACAGACCATAGTCGATGCTGTCGGGACTGACATAGATGGAAAAAGCACTATAGGTATGCCAACCATCGTCGTATTTGGCCGAAACGGTAACACTGAGCGAGTCTCCGCCGTTCTTTTCGAGCAACGCATGCCAGTCGTCGATATCAAAGTCTACCGACTCCTCCCCCTGAGCATGCAGGCTGTTTCCATGACTGTCGGTCACGACGGCATCAATATACAGAGCCGACTCATCAGCCATATTAAAACATAGCGGAGCAATATTCACTGGCACAGTAACACCTACATAATCGGGATATATCTGAGGCAGAGCAGTCTCCTGCTTAGTATTCTCGACAGCAGTTGAGCAGGCTGCAAGCATCCAACACCCAACACCTATCACCCAACACCTTATTATATTATATATAGTCGTTTTCATCGATTCTTTGATATGAAGTTATTATACCTCTCACGGTCACCAGTCAGCAAATAATAGGCAATCAGATACTGATAAGCCATGCGATTATCCGTACATCCAAAATAAAGACTCTCCAGCATTCCTGGGGTTACATGGTCGCTGAACAGGAAGTTTTCCTTATATGCCCATTTGCGCAGTCGTCCGTATTCAGGATGGTTATTTATGGCCATTTCATCGAATAAAAGAGGCAATGTCTCGTTGGCCCAATCACGATAGAAGAGCGTCTTCTGCAGGGCGGTAAGATATTTTCGAGACACCTCGTAATTGCCATTTATCAGGTTGGTCTGTGCCAGTCGCTTGTAGCAGCGACCACTTTTCTGGAAGTCAAGAATAGCCTCTTGTGCTTCGAACACCGTACGTTGGGCAACATTTATCATACCCAACTGATAGAAAGCCTCGGCCGTAGGCATCGGACTGGTTGCATCGCTCTGCACATCGGGCAGAAGACCAGCTATACCATTCTGGTTATAGTTCTGTATCTGGTCAAGTAGCACACCACGCATCGCCAGAGCAAGATTCTGTACCGTGACACCAATCTGATTGTTTGGTTTCTCCTTATTAATTGTCTCGATTATGCGGTTCCACTGCTGATGAGTAGCCATAAAGTCGTATTGCATCACCTTCTCCGCCTTAAAATTGGCGTTTTTCCAGACCATCCACCCCATGCAGACAGCCACGAGGGCAAATAAAAGGTGAGAGGCGATGGGTGACAGGTGTTGGATAAAATTCTTATTGCGGAAGAAACGGACTATCAGCACAAGGACAAATGCAGAAAATGCTGCTGCCCACAACAGCCAAGGGAATACCTTTGGCATGCGATAGTAATGTATGCCGGCCCACAGACCGTCTACAGGTATCGGCAGACATACCGGACCAGCCAGGAAATACAGGACAGGAATGGCAATAATGATCACGATGATCATGGTGACGGTTCTTTTGATAGAAACGAAGCGAGAGATCAGAAGAACCATCCCCGTGATTATCAGCACAGCCCATATTCCCCCAAGCAGTGCATTCTCATCGAGCAGATATAGCCACAGCAAGCCCGACGGTATAAAACTCAGGCCATACAGCTTGTTTGACCCCATCAACTGGAGAGTCATAAGCTGAACTGCCGATAGCAGAAGCGCAATAATAGCGGCTCCCACCCAGGCATAAAGGAAGAATTGAGTGCAGAATCGCCCCAGCAGATCGGCCACGCCACCTGGCTCCCGAATAATATCCCATACATAGTTACTGTCAAACAGGAATAGCTGGTACTGCTCCTGATAATGCAGGTGCTGCGGATAGGCCAGTCCGAAAAACAATAGGACTGCTACACAGAATATACTACTTATCAAATACCTTACTGAACTCATTGACACTGATCTTTACAGGTTCAACCATAAACTCAGGACGATTATAGCTCTTCAGCAAGAAAGTATTATGCTCCGGATCTTCCTGTGGCAACAGGAAAGCCTTCCCCACTTTTCCGTTGTTGAAATAGGCGAAGTAGACACGGCTGTAGTTATCATCATCACGGCGACTAGCAAGCATCATCCAATGACCGTTGCTCGACCATGATGGATAGCTATCAGAATAGCCTGCACTATTTACCTGAGTAAGATCGACTGGCGAAGATGTTTCTGCAGTAAGAGCAGTACCGTTATATTTATCCATAGGTATACATACGATGTCGGCGTCATGATGTCTGCTATGGAAACAACCATATTGTCCCAAAGCAAAAAGCAGATAACGTCCATCGGGACTGATACGCGGCAATGTTACACTCTTGTCTGCTGATGCAGCATCATAAATCAGTTCTTCATCACCAAAGTTATGTGTTGCCAAATCGAACGAACGGCGATACAGGTTGTATTGAATCTTAGGATAAGTGGTTCTGATATCCTTATCTTTCATTTCCTCAGGAAGAGGAACTGATTTACAGTAATATAGGTATTTACCATCAGGCGACCAAGTTGGGTACACCTCTAATAGAGTAGAATCATTGCTGACAATACTAACAGAGTCGGTCTTGACATCATATAATATCATATCGCTAGCAAGATCGTAAACTTCAATCTTGTTAGGATTTGCCGTATGAAATGCCTGACGTGTCAAGTTCGTAGAGAAAGCTATCAACTTCTCTGTAGGATGCCATGCAGGATAAACGCCCGAAGAAATGGTATAGTCACGCTTCAAATTGACTCTTGACACCTTACCATCATTTACAATTACAGTTCCGCTATTAGCCAGACGCACGTGGAAGAGCATATTGTCTGTCTTATAGTTTTGATAACTGTGACAGTTGATGCACTGACCTTTCTTCCTATCGTTCATCGTAATCTCGTTGTTGAAGATCTGTGTTTCTTCGAACGAGGTAAGATTACGCTGAGCAATCTCCATATATGTCCATGCCACATACGATGGCTCGATAAGGCGGTACGACAGGTACTCGTCGATGGCATCTGGAGCCACATATATCTCAAACGGATTGAACGACAACCATTCTCCGTCTTTCTTGCCCCAAACCTCTACCTTAATACTTTTGCCTTTCGAGGCATTAAGCATATCATGCCATTCTGATTCAGGTATCTGCACCTTAACACCACTGCCGTATGTCTGCTGTTTACCATCAGGAGTAGTAAAACGAGAGACGCACTTTTCATACTCGTCGGCAGGGAGCATAAAGTTGAGCGGTGCGATATTATACGGCACCGTAACATCACAATAGTCTGGAAATATTGCCGGGAGACTTTTTGCCTCTTTAGATGCAGATGGTACATCGGGATGGCTGGCACATGATGACATAAGCAGTACTGCAACAGCCAAGAATACTATATAGAAGTGAATATATCTTTTCATAATCGTTTACGCATGAGTTTCGTTTCCTATTTTGCCATGAACATTGATAGGTTTTCTGCCAAAGATATTATACCACCAATAGGTATCTCCAAATTCTTCACGCATTCCCTCACCTACCGTTGAAATAGTCATTCCTGGCTTTGCCTTACTTTCAAGTGTTGTCCAGAATCGTTTGTAACGCTCGTAGATGGTCTTTTCAACAGGAACCATAATACGTTTCTCTTCCGGCGCCTTATCCATGAAGAGAATATAAGCCTCCTGCGCATGTATAGGGAACTCTTCATTCATGTGCAGTTTTACGTATTTACGTAGCGACAGCCAAAAACGACGTGAATCGCAACGCAACATGGAATAAAGAAGCGACTGTTCTGAGGCCACCTTACTATCAGATTCGTACCAAAGGCTAATTCCATTAACAATATAACTATCGCTGTTTTCCACACCTGTGATTTCATCAGGATAGCATTTCATGAGTTCTTTTATATTAGCCGTAACAGGTGCAGGTTGCCAATTATCGTAAAACGGACGGTGATGAAGTATCGTAGTATAGCGCTCTACAAGTTTTTTATCTCCGACAGCTAAAGCACAGCGTGTAAGCATTTTCAGATAGAAAGGTGAGAAGCCTGCTTGTATAGCATTTTCGAAGCTTAAACGTATTGCTTCGTTTATCATACCATAATTATAATACACCAAAGGAGATGCAATATCCAAGAGGGTAACATGGAGCGAATCTGGATTATGAAGATTTGCTGCATCATTGCCTAATTTGAAGGAACGGTCTAGCAGCCCGCCTTCGTTCATCAAGGCAATGTTCTTGACAAACACCATTGTGCTTGTAGGTTTCTTATTCGTTTCCACCAAATTAATAACCTCTTTCCAGTTATCATATTCAGCATAACGCACCATACGCATCTCGTCGATGTAGTTCTGATCATGGTACATCTGCGAACAAGTATAGTAAATACCAGCAACAGCACACAACACAGGCACAAACCATTTGGACAGATACTTGCTACACAACGGAATAAGTACAGATGCTACACCAAGCAGCCAAAACGGATATGAAAGATGTGGACTGCTATCACTTGGTGTCTCGAAACGAGGCAAGCCTGCTATAACAACATCGTCGTATTTCAAACCAGAATAGAATTGTGTATGCCAGATGCTGGCGGTAAAGACGAGTAGTGCTATACCCAAGAATTCGCGCCAGGATACTTTATCAGAAAGTGCAAGACAAAGGACAAAAAGCAAAGCAAACCATCCAAGCACAGGATAAATGCAAATAGCCAATATATACCATATCAGATGCAATTTACGTGGAGTGCGACATGCAGCCCACAAGAGTAGCAACATTACTAGATAGCTTACTGACTGTGAGAACCAATAGCCTCTGATGGTAGAGACATAAATCCAATAGCCCAAATCTACTACCGATGTGAGCAGAAAGGCTACAGGCAAGAGCATCAGTGCCGAGGCACTTCCCTGTAACCGGAATGCTTTAGAACCCACAAAATATATGCCTACCCAGATTGCCACAAGGATACATGTACCTACAGCCGGTTGATAAAAGAACTGCGTAAGCCAAGCTCCCACATACTGCATCAAACCAAATGGTTTCGACATGAGTGTATTAAAGAAAGGAGCCCCAAAAACAAATTCAGAGCGGTCGTGCGCCGTATAGAACACCTCCTGGTTGATGTACATAATATACACAACAAACGAAATGAAAGCCAACAGGCTTAAATAGAGGATGGCGCGTGATACATTGTTTTGTTTATTCATTGTTTTGTTATAAAAGGCTGACCCATTTAATTGGGTCAGCCTATGATTAATTACTTAATCAGACTTTATTTAGTTACAGGTCTGATAGAAACGCCAAAACTAGAACTCAGGTTATTGTAGATACCAAGAGAATCATACTGGCCATGCTGGAAAATCAGCATGTTTGGCATGTTTTCATTGCCATTAATAGCTCCCATTGATCCACTAATCTGTTCAGCCATTGAGGGGAAATGATAAGTTCCCAGAATTTCACCTGTTGCATAGTAACCTGCATTGCCGTTTCCATACCACTTGTCACCAAATCGGAAACCTGCAGCAGGCAAGAAAATACTGTTATTATTTCCTTCTGCCTTAGAAGTCACCTTATATCCATTACCAGTAAACTCCCATGTGCAATTATCAAGCAGCTCCTGGAATTGCTCAGCTGTTGGCATGCTCCAATTGTTGCCCCAATTTGCAGTAGCAGGATCATGGTTAGCGTCTGCAACGATACTATAAGCAGGAATATTAGAAATATCACCACCCTTAAAGTCTCTACGCATTACTACACCAAGCTGATCTTTAATTTCAGTATAATTATTAGCTTTAGGAGACTCATAATAATTGACTTCAGTAGAACCTATCTCATCTATAGCGAAGGTTGAAACACTTGCATACTCAAACTTCTTGAAATAGTCTAATGTATCCTTAGCAGAGTTCTGCTTGGGGAATCTCTCAATAAACTCAGAACCATCCCAATCAATAATGAGAGTAAAGTCCTCATTGGTAAGAGTAGCCTCAAGAAGACCTGTATTAGATGTCTTTACTAAGTTCAACTTATTCTTTAAGAATGAAGTAATTGCCTCCATCTTCTGAGCATCGATAGTAGCCTTCGCAAGTGAATCCAAACCAATAGTATCACCAATAAACGTTAAGTCTATCAGCTTAGGTTCTACACTTTTAGAAATATTTGTTGTATCACAAACAGTTCCAACCTTGGCATCGGCACTTTTGAACATGTCAAACAATTTTGATGCAGATGTAGCAGCCGTTACATCTAAATACGATGTTGCATTAGTTGCCTCCATCTGGGTACCAGTTATATCACCCCAAACAAAAAGGATTCCATTGTCAGATTCTGAAGTTGCTCCAACATTCATATTAGCCCACTTGGTTCCACTAGGAAGTCCCAAATCTACAGCCTGACCTGCATTTCTGATACTACCAGTGTTCGCAGTATATTGGGTATCGCATGTAGTTTCGGTAATCTCCTCACTACAAGCCATAAACAGACTTGATGTAATAAGCGTAGTGATTACGAGCTTACTATAATTAACTATTTTTTTCATTATAAGAGTTGTTTAAATATTATACATATAAGAACTTATTACTCCTCATAGTAAACTGCTTTAAGCGTCATAGAACCGCTATACAGCATGAGGTCAAGATCTTTACCACCGGCGGGGTCCTCATTCACATACTTCTTTGCACACTCTCTTGCCATTGTCGGGGTAATCTGAAGTTCATTCAAACCATCCACCCACTTAACATGATCGTAATATGTGTTGCTCCACCAGCCATTCATAACCTTCAAATCAAAATCAGGAGTAACATCTGATACATCAAAGATAAGAGTCTTCAGACCATCGTAAACCTCGTCAGGAATAGTTGGCAGATGCGCACCCTCGGTAGAGCTGAAACGCATAGCTGCAGCATCCCAAGCACCTGGTTTGAATGGCAGCTGAGGATCCTCTTCTTTATCAGCTTCAGATCTATTAGGATCACCATAGATATAGTACTTCACCAGTGGATCTGTAATTGTTTCACACTTAATGGGGAATTCTGCTGTAAGCTTTGTTCCGTCTGGACAAATTGCGGTGAGAACAACTGTATAAGGAGTCTCAACATACACAATATCCGAACCATTCATATTAAAATTAACTTTCATCTTCTTCCATGCATAGTTACCGACGAATTCTTTTCCACCGATATCCCACTTAGCATTGACAGGGGCAGATGTCGTACATGTAACAACATTACCAAACTTGCTGCCATCAGATGTCTTGTCAACAGTGACAGTGGACATCGCCTTGAGCTGGTCAACAGTGATGTGACCGCCATTGCCGACATCCTCATGAACAGGATCACAAGCAGCAAAGGCGCATATAGCGAATAACATCAAAAATATCTTTTTCATATCGATTACTTATTAAATATTAATACAGAACTTTATATGTATACTCTGCAGCAGGTGTTTCCTCACCCCAACCAGGATTCTGCTTCAGCTTACCATTCATAAGAGTAATCTGAGCCTGAGGTTTAGGCAAGAATCCGTTGGTAGCAGCGTAACGCTTAGTCCAAGAACATGTCATATGAGCCATGTTCGAACCCTTTTTACCCTTGACGGTAATAGATTTTCCATTCTGAGCCTGAAGAGCCTTTGCTGCAATTGAGGTTTCACCAGAATCTATACCTGACCAACGACGCAAATCGTTAAAACGCAGACCCTCTAATGCAAATTCCCAACGACGCTCGTCCTGAACAGCCTTCAACGAATATGGAGTCTGAGGCACTCCTGCACGCTTCTGAACCTGATTCATGTACTGAGCATCACCAGTAAGCTCGGTCAGCATCAGCAAAACATCAGCATAACGCATCAGATAAAAATCCTCGAAGTGGTCACCCTGCTGTTTGTTGTCAAGCGAACTAGATGAATAACCAGGACACATTGACCACCAAGAATCGTTGTCGGCAGCACAAGCGTCAAGGTTTACATCTGCATACTTCTTGACTCCATAGCCAGACTCCTCACAATCATCCTTCTCATAGGTATAAGATGCAAGCTCATGTTCGAGGTCAATCAGCGTACCGAGTTTACGGATATCACTATAATTGCCGGCAGTCTCTGCTGCAGTCCAGTCCTGCCAAAGATTGACAGAAGGAGTACCCTGACCCCAGCCCTGATTGAATGGATAAGTCTTGTCGCGCTTACCATTGTCGTTGGTAGCACCATTACGAAGACCCCAGAAACAAGACAGATAGTTAGAATACATACGTGGGTTGTTATAAGTACCACCGATAGCCCACTTTGAAGCATTCATAAACTGAATCTGGAAGATTTCCTCAGTGTTTCCATTACCCATACCAGGCTGGTCGAAGCAGTTCTCACGCTTCATGTCTGCAATGAACTCGTATGCATGACCTTTACCATCATGTGCCTCATCCCAAAGAAGGCTGTTAGAGTACTGCCATAGTGAACGGAAGTCCTCGCAAAGTTTGTATCCGCCATTGGCAACGATATCCTTCAGACCTGCAATAACATCTGCCTGAGAAAGAGAACCAGCAGGACAACCTTCCTGCTCTACGAGTTCGATAGCAGGAGCAGAACCATTTGCTAGTTCACCAGCCTTCTTATAGAAACCTGCCCAGAACATATAAGCGCGAGCGATATAAGCCTCTGCAGCATACTTGTCAGCATGACCAGAACCATTTGCTCTTTCAGCCTTCATGAGATTCTTGGCAGAAACAAAGTCTGAAAGAATTTGAGGGAAGACATCAGTCTCTGCACTTACCTGCTGCTTCATCTCATCTGTAATAGTGGTTGCAGTAATCAATGGAACATCACCATACAACTGAGTCAGCCACATGTAATAGAGACCACGCATGAAGTAGCCCTCACCAAGCAACTGATTGCGCTGAACAGTATTACCGGTCCAATCAACATTGTCAATGGTCTCGATCTGGTTGTTAGCACGCGAAATACCACCATAAAGAAGGATAAAATCCTGCTCATACTGGTTAGCACTCGCTGTTGTAAAATGATGGAGCGATTTAGCCACATTGTCCTGCAAACCACCACTTCCGTAGCAGTCGTCAGACATAAGTGACCACCAATAGAATGGATTATTCAATATACCGCTCTGGTCACCACCACCCAGTGTATTCATAATACTATAGGTAGCTGCATTCAAAGCCTCCACATCTGCAGGCTTGCCGGGGAACGTGGCCGCAGTCAACTCTGTAACACGTGGATCTGTGTCCAACATATCGTTACAAGATGTAAACGCAGTTACTGACAAAACAGCTGCTGCTGATAAAATATATTTCTTCATAACTTTTATACCGAATTAGAATTTAATACTTGCACCAACCATATATGTACGAGATGGTGGGTAAAGACCAAGGTCAACACCAGAAGCCCAACCATTACCACCAGCTGAGTTACCAACCTCAGGATCGAGACCAGTATACTTGGTGAATGTGTAGAGGTTCTGAGCCTGAACATAGAGGCGAAGCTGCTGCAATGGACAAGACTTCCAAAGCTTCTTGAAGTCGTAACCAAGAGTTACATTCTTGATCTTAAAGTAGTCAGCATCTTCCATATAACGGGTTGATACCCAGTTTGTATTCTCACTACCAGTACTTGTAATTCGTGGCTGAGTGTTTGAAGTGCCCTCACCATACCAGCGATTCAGGATTGTAGTATCATAGTTCTGATAAGGAGCATCACTGAACGAACGATAAGAACGCATAATCTGCATACCGAATGCACCTGCACCGCTTACAGCGAAGTCAAATCCCTTCCACTGCAGACCGAGGTTTACACCAAGCATAATGTCTGGGTTAGGATTACCTATCTCATGACGGTCGCAAGTTTCACCTTCAGCAAAAGTAATCACGCCATCACCATTCCAGTCATCCCAAATCATATCACCAGGCTGAGCACTGTCAAGTACTGCCTTACCTGCCTTACGAGCTTCTTCAATCTGCTCCTGGTTCTGCCAGATACCGCTGTATGACATGCCATAGAAGTAACCGATAGGCTTGCCTTCCTCTGCACGGTAGATGTACTCTGTACCCTGTGAGAGAACACCGCTAGGACCATTGATATAGTGATTATCATTAGCAATACGAGTTACCTTATTCTTATTGGTAGCAAAGTTTACACCAACATTGTAACTAAAGTCCTTGCCAATTCTGTCGTTCCAAGAGAGAGCAAGCTCAATACCTGTATTCTGAACGTCACCACCATTGATAGCAGCAGGATTGGTACCGTCAACAGCAACCTGCTGACCACCAATCAGCCAGTCCTTAGTAGTCTTCTTATACCAGTCGAAGTTTACACCCAAACGGTTGTTGATGAAACGAGCATCGAAACCAAAGTCAAGCTGCTCAGATGTCTCCCAAGTCAGGTCAGGGTTAGGTACGATATTTGCGTAAGCACCAGTATTAGGTGTACCAGCAACAGATGTTGTCATATCAGAACCGAACTTATAACCACTGTCACCAGACTCGCCTGACAGAGCGATTGTTGCAAGATACTGATACTTAGAGATATCCTTGTTACCATTCTGACCCCAAGATGCACGGATCTTCAAGAAGTCGAGCCAGCTCTTGGTGCTCTCCATGAACTTTTCGTTAGATACTACCCAACCTGCAGATACAGATGGGAAGAAGCCCCAACGCTTACCATCGGTGAAGATACTTGAACCATCATAACGCATGGTTACAGTAGCCATATAGGTCTCGTTCCAGTCCCAAGTCAGACGACCGAACCAAGAAGCAAGATACTCTTCATCATTTGGTTTACCAGTCAGAGTAATATCGGTTACATTGACCAATTTGAAATTTGACAGCCATGCAGAATCCCATCCCTTCAATGTTGCGAGCTGATCGCCATAAGTTACCTTATTGGATCCAGAGATATTAAAGCTCCAAGCGGTGCTCTGGAAGGTCTGACCAACCATTGCGCTGATCTTGTGACCAGAAATGATAGGAAGATCGTATGTGAGAGTATTCTCTATAGACCAATTGGTGCTCAACCAAGCATTCTGGCTGTTGGTATAAACAACTGAAGTAGCATTTCCATAACCAGAAGACTTTGGCTCACCATAGTTGCGATATGCACCTGAATTCCAGTTATAGTTGAACTGAGAACGAAGTCTCAGGCCTTTGATTGGCTGAATAACAGCAAAAGCGGTAGCGCTGGTATTGATACTGCGACTCTCGGCCAAAGAGTTAAAACCACCCTTAGAGAGGTTCTCCCATGGGTTGCTGAACAAAGAAGAGTTCCAACCTTGACCATATTTTACATTACCATCAAAACCCTGATAATAATAGTTATCACCATTATAAGCATACTGTGGCATTAATGGAGAGGTCTGGAGCAAGCTATGGATATAGCTCCAATACATACCATCCTCAGCCAAGTCGTGACTCTTTGTATAGCCGATAGAGATGTTTTCTCCAATGGTGATTGCATCGAAATCCTTAGCCTTCAAGAGCACGTGATCACTATTAAGACGGATTGTGTGGCGCTTATAGAAAGAAGCCTGATCTGCACCCATAATACCCTCGTTACCAGTATAGGTGTAAGACATAGCGAACTTAGAACGATCAGTACCACCAGTCAGGGTTACAGAGTGGTTCTGCTGTACAGCATTCTTATTCTCGAATGCACCCCACCAGTCAGTGCCAGTCCAACCGCTGTTTACCTTAGTAATAATGTCCTGTGGAACGAAACCAGCCCAATCCAACTTCTGACCAGAAGTATTGAAAGTGTACTCATCAATAATGGTCATAAACTGTTGAGCATTAAGCAGCTGTGGACGCTTGTATGCGTTTGACCAACCCATAGCGCCATTATAGCTAAGCTCTATCTTACCAGCCTTACCCTGCTTGGTTGTAACCAGGATAACACCGTTAGCAGCACGAGCACCATAGATAGCTGCAGAAGCCGCATCCTTCAGAATATCGATGCTCTCAATATCAGCTGGGTTAATATCATCAAGGCTACCACCAGCGACACCATCAATTACATAAAGAGGTGCAGAGTTACCTGTGGTACCTATACCACGGATGTAAACCTTATATCCCTTACCTGGCTGTGAAGAACTCTGTGTAATCTGTACACCAGGAGTGCTTGACTGCATTGCCTCGAGTGCGTTTGTTGTGTTCAGCTTAGCGATTTCCTCACCCTTTACCTGAACAGTAGCACCGGTAACCAGCTTCTTCTTCTGGACACCGTAACCTACAACTACAACCTCATCGAGCTGAGCGTTGTCTTCTTTGAGAGTAATGTTAAGATTTGACTGGTTGCCAACTTTGACTTCCTGAGTCTCATAGCCAATGTACGAAATAACGATCGTAGCACCTGGCGATACAGTGAGTGTAAACTTTCCGTCGAAATCGGTAATCACTCCGTTGCCGGACTTACCTTTTTCAACCACGCTAGCTCCGATAACGGGGCCCTGTGAGTCGACTACAGTACCTGTAATCTTCTTTGTTGCCTGCTGAATCTCCTGAGGAGCTCCTGCGGCATAGGCATTTGACGAGTAACCAATACCGAGCATGGCAAGGGCACTCATCATCAGCGCTGTCTTTCTAAAATTTCGATTCATACTTTAAGTATTAACTAAGAATTAATTGGTTTGTTGATACAAATTAGTTTTAGGGCGGGAGTATTAGCCCCCAGCAACCTACAAGCCTGCCTAGCAAGCCTTCGGCTGACGTTAAGATGAATTCTTTTGGCTCTTAGGATTCCACATAATTAATTTAATTAGTTAGATAATGTTATTGTTGATTGTATTTGATCAATTTATAGTTTCAGCACGAAGCCAAAGGGGTTTGGGCCCACTTTTTCGGGTGCAAATATATTATAAAATTAACTTAATTACTTTGTTATATGTAACGCAAAGTTTGTTATTGGACAATAATCCCCAAAATGTTACATATCACAAAATATTAGTAACACCCCGTAAAGAAATTCGCTTATAGCAGCATTCGTCCATATTGCAGAGAATAATGGGCAGCACTCTCCAAAAGAAAATATTTAAAAAGCGGACAATTCTATTATATATATTAAATAGGTGTAAATTCAAAAAGTGGCATTTTATACCATAATTATCAAAAATTAACACGTCTGATAACAATTAGAAAGTATTTGTTACAAGAAATAAAGCAACTAATTGGATTTTAATTGTATATTTGCAAAAAATTCACATCGACTATATTTTAAGTTAGTTATAGTAGTTAGTATTAGACACATTGTTTTGGTATTTCGGAGGTATCGCGTCGGGATGACGCGGTACCTTTCATTTAAAAAAAACAAATACTGATTAAACCTTTATCAATTATATTATGTCTAATAAACGACATAAATCGCGAAACCCAACAAAGAATATCACTATATACAAAAATAAATAGAATAGCCAATGAAGAAAATTTGTCTTTCATTACTCATGTCTGTGCCTCTGGTATCGATGGCGCAGAATCCGATCATTCGCGACCAGTTTACGGCCGACCCGACTGCTCGCGTATTTAATAATAAGGTGTACCTCTATCCATCGCACGACATCATGCCACCTGCCGGTCAGCGTCAGGATTGGTTCTGCATGGAGGATTACCATGTGTTCTCGTCTGAGAATCTCACCGACTGGACCGACCACGGTGTGATTGTTACTCAGAACAAAGTGCCCTGGGTTAAACCCAACTCGTATTCAATGTGGGCACCCGACTGTGTTTACAAGGATGGTAAGTATTACTTCTATTTCCCATCAAATCCTGCTTCGGGTATGGGATTCGGTGTCGGTGTAGCTGTAGCCGACAATCCCGAGGGACCATTTATCCCTGAACCAGAGCCAATCAAGGGCATCAATGGTATCGATCCATGCGTGCTTCTGGCATCGGATGGCAACGCTTACATCTTCTGGGGTGCAGGACGTTGTGCAAAACTTAAGCCTAACATGAAGGAACTGGCCGACGACACACCGACAGAAAAAGTCAAGTGGGGCGAGCGCGAGTTTGAAATGAAAGGAGTTAACTGTCTGAAGGGACTGCCAAGCCGCCAGGCCGAAG
The DNA here is from genome assembly GCA_902761905.1 of uncultured Prevotellaceae bacterium. GTDB lineage: Bacteria > Bacteroidota > Bacteroidia > Bacteroidales > Bacteroidaceae > Prevotella. Next base: position 175,322 of record CACWMK010000002.1, on the reverse strand, counting down.
GACCTTTCGCTTTCGAGTACAATGGCAACTACTATCTCACCTACCCATACGTAAGAAACAACACCGAGGTACTGGGATATGCAATGAGTAAGAATCCAATGGGTCCTTACGAGTACAAAGGACTAATCATGGCTGAGCACGAGAATGGTTGCTGGACTAACCACCACAGCATTATCAACTATAAGGGCCAGTGGTATCTGTTCTATCACCAGAACGCCTTCTCACCAAAGGATGACAAACGTCGCTCTGTACAGATTGACAGATTGTACTTCAATCCCGATGGCACAATCCAAGAGGTAAAGAAGACTCTGCGTGGCGTAGGTATCAACCAGGCAACTGAGAAGATTGAGATTGACCGTTACAGTGCAGCTAGCAACGATGTAACATACTCACTCATAGATACTGTTAATACATTCCGCAGCTATCAGGCCACTCTCCCCGTAAAGGGTAGTTGGATAAAGTACAACGACGTTGACTTCAGCTGCATCACCGACGGTTATCTGATTGTAAATGCCAAGGCTGCAGGCAACACAAAGTTCTATATCCGCGAGAAATCGGCAAAAGGCAAGATCATCGCTAGATTTGACATGGCGGTTAAGCCAGAGACACCTGCTGGTGCTCCAGCCATGTTCCGTCGCGACTTCAGCAACCAATGGCTCACACAGTCTGCCGTGCTAGAGTACACACCAAAGGGTGTCACCGATCTGGTAATCACCTGCGAGGGCGACGCTAGCGTAAGCGTAGACTGGGTTCAATTCAAGAATCGTCCTAAATACTTCTCTGCTGTTACCACTCCTACAGCCAAACCTGATAACGATGGATTCATCCGTCGATGGATGCTGCTTGAGCCTATCGACAAGCCCAACCGTGGTAATACAGTATTTACCGACAGCTATCTGCGCGAGCACTTCAATATGCAGTACTTCAAGGGTCAGCAGACCATAGTTCCAAAGAACGGTCAGAAGGTTAAGGTATCATTCCAGCGCGAGGAAGTTCCCGCAGGATTTGGTCGTGGATTCGGTCAGCAGGAGCCTGCTAAACCAAAAATAGTAAATGTAAACCAGACTCTGACATGGCACGCTCTTGACAGCGAGAACATGAACGTGAAACTGTTCCGCTTTGCCGAGAAGTGGGGTCAGCAGGTTTATGGCGTACTCTTCTGGGCAGTGACAATCATCGACTGCGACGAGGATATCGAGAACGTACGTCTGGCTGTAGGTTCTAACTCAGCCTCAATGTGGTGGCTCAATGGCGAGGAAGCCCTGCTGCTCAGCGGCGACCGCCGTATGGTAAAAGACGATGCCATGTCGCCACGCCTCACACTGAAGAAGGGACGTAACATCCTGCGTGGTGCCATCATCAATGGCCCAGGAATGAGCGACTTCTGCGTTCGTTTCCTCGATGAGAAAGGTAATCCTGTAACTAACTACAAAGTAGTTAAGAATTGATAATTGATAATTGACAATTGATAATTATGAAAAAAAATATATTTCTATTAGTCTCTGTTTCTCTGTGCCTCTGTGTTGAAACAGTTTCTGCGCAGATTGGCGCTCCTTATATTCACGACCCTTCTACCCTCGCTGAATGCGACGGAAAATACTATACCTTCGGCACAGGTGGCGGAGGAATCATCACCGACGACGGCTGGAGCTGGCATAGCGGTGCCGACCGTCCTGGCGGCGGTGCAGCTCCCGATGTACTTAAGATCGGCGACCGTTACCTCTGCATCTATGGAGCCACTGGTGGTGGTCTCGGCGGCGGACATGCTGGTCGTATCCTCACAATGTGGAACAAGACTCTCGATCCAAAATCGCCCGACTTCAAATGGTCTGAGGCCGTTGAGGTTTGTGCATCTGACGGTATGGAGGATCAGGATGCCATCGACCCAGGTCTACTCCTCGATCCTACTACAGGTCGTCTGTGGGTAAGCTACGGCACATATTTCGGAACAATCCGTCTTATCGAGCTCGACCCCAAAACAGGTTTCCGCAAGAAGGGCAACAAGGAGAAGGACATCGCTATCGACTGTGAGGCCAGTGACCTTATGTACCGCGACGGATGGTACTATCTGCTTGGTACACACGGCACATGCTGCGACGGTGTAAACTCTACATATAATATAGTAGTAGGTCGCTCACGCAGCGTTGAGGGCCCATATCTCGACAATGTTGGACGTGACATGCTGCACGGAGGCGGAAAGATGGTTATTGCCGCCGAGGACCGCGCCTGCGGTGCCGGGCACTTCGGTCGTTTCATCGTTGACGAAGGCGTAGAGGTAATGTCGTTCCACTGGGAGGCCGACTTCGAGATGAGCGGTCGTTCGGTACTGGCCGTACGTCCTATCGTATGGAAGAACGGCTGGCCTGTTGCCGGCGACAACTTCAAGGGCGGCAACTTCTGGATTGAGTCAGAGCGTCGTGGATATTCGCTCGAGCTGGCTGTCGACTTTGTTCGCATGCAGCAGGAGCGCCAGGGCTGGTTTAACCGCAACCAGATGGAGCAGCCTGTAAAGCCTATCGCTAACCAGACTCTTGCTGAAGTAATCAACACATGGCCCAAGAACGAGATTCCTGCTCGTATCAGCGACTATATGAACCGTCCTCACCAGCGCTGGACCATCACTCCAGTCAATGAGGCAGGAGGCTATCTCAGCAATCCTTACTTCAAGATTACCATCGAAGGTACTGATCGAGCTCTCGCTGCTACTGCCAACAAGGAAGTAACTACAGTTCCAGCTTATACAGGTGCTGACGAACAGCTCTGGCGCATCGAACAGCTTACCGATGGTACATATCGTATCATGCCTAAGGCCATTCCTGGTCAAGAGGGTGTAAACAAGGAGTTTTGCCTCTATTCTGCAGGTGATTCAACACCTACACTTGCAAAATACGACTTCGACTCTGACAATTCTAAGTGGAACTTCAAGAGACGCTAAACAAAAATCCCCTCCCGAGCGGCGGGAGGGGATTATATCTTAAAATTCAAGAATAAGCGACTGACGCGACTTTAGCTCCATATTCTTCGACAAATCATAGTAGCGATTAGTCAGGATATCCTTAACCTTTGTCGTCCTACCTATAATCTCAGCATAACGAGCCACTTCGAGCGTAGCAGGCTTTGATGTACCGTTCAGGATGGTCATAGCCGTCTTAGCCTTATATTGGCGCGCTATCACGTAGATGCCGTTATATGGTGTAAACTGAATCTGTTTACCCTTGATAATCACATCATTGCCCTGACGCCAGTGCAACAGACGAGACAGCCATGAGAACATGGCCTGCTCAGCCTTTGAGCGTCCCTCCTTAGTGAAACAGTTATGTATATCGCCAGGGAAACCGCCAGGGAAGTCCTTGCGCACATTTCCGTCCGTCACCTCCTTAGTACCGTTCATCAGCACCTCAGTTCCATAATAGAGCTGTGGAATACGGTTTACAGTGAGCAATAGGGCCAGAGCCTGCTTCAGGGCCAGTGTATCCTTACCATTACCCAGGAAACGGTCGGTATCGTGATTCTCGATAAATGCCATCACGCTAGATGGATTGGGATACAGATAATCATAAACAAACGAGTTGTAAAGGCGGTTAAATCCGTTCCACCAACCATCTGTCTCCTCATTCTTGGCCTGATTCAGTTTGTCGAAGAACGAGAAGTCCATAACTGTCTTCAGATAGGTATTATTCTCCGAAAGCTTCGAATCCTTCTGCCATGCTGCGGTATAGGCAGGTTCGGTAACCCATGTCTCACCCACGGTGTTAAAATTAGGATACTCCACGTCGAGTTCCTTCAGCCACTGTGCCATTGCATCAGCATATGCATATGGATAGGTATCCATGCGAATTCCGTCGATACCTACTGTCTCAATCCACCAGATAGAGTTCTGGATGAGATAGCGCATCAGGTGTGGGTTATGTTGGTTCAGATCAGGCATAGATGGAACAAACCACCCCTCTACAGTCTCCTTCAGATCAATCTGCGATGCGTATGGGTCAACCACAGGGGTAAGCTTATAGCTTGTCTGTAGATAAGCACTCTTTGCTGGCTCTGAACCATCGGCATTTGCGGTAAAACCAGTCATCGGATCGCGACCGCTCTGCTTTTCAGTCAGCCACTCTGGAGTGTTCAACCAGTCCTTGCTAGGCATATCGTTGGTCCAGGGGTGCTCGAAACCACTGTGATTGAATATCATATCCATCACAATCTTGAGTCCCTTCTTATGAGCCTCATCGCAAAGACGCTTGTAGTCCTCATTACTACCGAATCGTGGGTCTACCTTATAATAATTGGTGGTAGCATAGCCATGATAGGTAGAAAAACCATTCTTTGAGTCGGGCGAATCGTTCTCGAGCACTGGTGTAAACCAGAGAGCTGTAACTCCAAGTTCCTTAAAATAGTCCAAATGCTCGCAGATACCGTTCAAGTCGCCACCATGGCGTAGACTTGGCTTTGTGCGGTCTTCCACGTAGTTACGCATGCCCTTTATCTGCTTGGGATGATTGGCTCCCTGTGCAAATCTGTCAGGCATCAGCATATACAGCACGTCGGCATTGGTAAATCCCATACGTTTGTCGCCGCTCATCTCGCGAGCCTTCAACTGGTACTGCACCTTTTCACCTTTGGCCCCTTTCACCGTTCCACCTTTAAAGTTCAGTGTCATCGTGCCAGGCTGTGCACCGCTAAGGTTCATGTAGATAAGCAGATAATTGGGCGAATCAAGTCGCACCAGACTGTCGATTACCACACCAGGATAATCAGTTGTTACGCTTGCAACATCGCGAATACCCTTACCATACACCATCAACTGCACCTGCGGATTCTTCATCCCTACATACCAGTCGGTGGGTTCGATACGGTCAATCACTGTTTTCTTTGCTGCACTCATCGTAAAAATGTTTGCCATAATAATGGCGGTTACTAATAAGATCCGTTTCATTTTTGTTCTTAGTTTATTCTCTGCTGCAAAGATAGGGATTTTTCTGATACGTTGTTCGCGTCAGAAAAAAATCCCCATATATAATTCTTGCAAACGATTGCACACATCCCTACCCCTTGTACTCGGTAGGCGTTACACCGAACTGTTTCTTGAATACCACCGAGAAGTGGCTCTGCGTGCTGAATCCCGTCATATCGGCGATTTCGGCCACGGTATGTTTGCCGCCCTTAAGCAACTCGGCAGCACGGTTCAGCTTATAGGTGCGGAAGAAACTACTAGGTGTCTCGCCCGTCAGTCCCTTGATTTTATAATATAGTTTGGTACGTGATATGTACAGCATCTTCGTAATACGAGTCACATCGAGCTCTGAGTTCGACAGTTCCTCTTCCATCAGCTTGTATAGCTCTTCCATAAAGTGTTTGTCCTGCTCCGACAGGGCATTGTCCACGCCTTCATCCTCTGTGGTTGTGGCTTTTGTCAGCAGTTTGCGCACTCTATCACGGTTTTTCAACTGCGACTGGATAAGAGCCGACAACACAGCAGGTTCAAATGGTTTGGTCACGTATGCATCAGCACCCACATTCAGTCCCTCGACCTGATTCTCTGCCGTAATCTTAGCCGTAACAAGGATTACCGGGATATGACTCAACTGGATGTCCTGTTTTATCTCCTGACAAAGCTGATAACCATCCTTACCCGGCATGGCCACGTCGCTCAGCACGATATTAGGCTCTTCTGCACGCATTTCCTCAAGCGCCGTGTCAGCGTCAAGACAAGTTATCATTCGATAATCTTGCGAGAACAGCATCCTCATGTAGTTGATAATCTCTGTATCATCGTCAACAACAAGAATTGTTGGTCTGTCATCCTCGTCAAGTTGAGAATTGACAGTTGATAGTTGACAATTCTTGGCGGAGCCAAGCGGCATAGCCGAGCGGGCAGTTGATAGCTGGGCGCCGACAGCAAGGGCTGCATCTCCTTCTAGCGGTCTACGCTCTGCATCAGTATAAGCATCCTTGTTCATAGGATAAACCAAGGTAAACACAGCCCCTGTTCCATCTTCACGATTATCGGCAGTCAGCGTGCCGTGGTGCAGTTCGGCCAATCTGCGAGAGTAGTACAAACCGATACCTGTGCCATAGTTTACAATAGCTTTGGTCTGATTATCCAGCTGGTAGTATCGCTTAAATATGTTCTCACGCTGCTCTTCGGGTATGCCCTTGCCCGTATCGGCCACACTTACTTTCACCTTATTATCATCAACGTCCAACTGTACGTCAATCCTACCTCCACGAGGCGTAAACTTCAGAGCATTCGACAGCAGGTTGCTTACTATCTTCTCCAGTTTGTCGCCGTCTGTCCACGCCATCAACTGGTCTTCCATACCGAGTCGGTTCAGCGTCAGCCCCTTTTCCTTAACATTAAACTCGAAGGTATCACAGATACTGTTTAGCAGTGACACCACGTCTATCTGTTCAACACTCAAGCGCAAAGTATCATTCTCCAGTTTATTAAAGTCCATCAACTGGTTTACAAGCTTAAACATACGTTGGATGCTGCGCTGGGCGATACTGAGCAGACTGCGCTCCTCGCCGTCTATCTTGTCGCTCTTGGCCAATTGTCCCACAGGTCCGGCAATCATCGTCAGCGGCGTACGGAACTCATGGGCTATGTTGGCAAAGAAACTCATGTTCATCTGATTGGTACGCAGTTCCTGTTCCTTTTCCATCTCAGCCTTACGGGCTGCACGGCGCGCGGCAACCACACGTTTAGCATTACGGTACAGATACCAAGCCAGCAGTGCACCCAGTGCCAGATATATCATCCACGCCCACCATGAAAACATTGGTGCAGGCTCTACCATCACGCTTATCTGTCGCTCATCGCTGGTTGCCTCATCACTGGCACTGTCCGACGTACGAACACGGAAGGTATAGTGCCCTGATGGCAGATTGGCATAGCCGGCAGCATGACGACTACCCGCATCTATCCAGTCATTATCAAATCCCTCGAGTTTATAATAATAATGTACACGCTCGTACTCGCCAAAGTCAAGTGCCGTGTAAGAAATGGCGAAACTATTCTGACTATGTTCCAGACGGATTTCTTTACAACTATCAAGCATAGCTTCGATAGGTCCGTCTGCCATAGGGCGTACGAGCTGGTTGTGTATCTTCAAGTCACATAACTTAAGTGGAATCTTACGCAGTGTGTCTATTTCGGCAGGGTTGAACATAGTTACACCGTCCGATCCGCCAAACACCAGACTACCGTTAGGCAGTCGGCACGAAGCACGGTCGCAGAACTCGTCACCAGCCAGTCCGTCGGCCTTATACAGTGCCGTGATGCTACCTGTCTTAGCATCCAGTCGGTTCAGTCCTTTCATAGTGCTAATCCACAGATTGCCTTGCTGATCTTCCTCAATGGCCCCAACATCCGAACACGACAGTCCTGCTATGCGTTTCATCTGATTGGTCTGAAGGTTGTAGCACAGCAGACCGTTGCTTACTGTACCTATCCACACGTTGCCGTGCTTATCCTGATGCATGTCGGTAGGGATATACACACTCTTACGGATGCATCGCTGCATATCAGGAATCTCCTGCTGACTCAGTTTTCCTGTCTTCGGGTCCATTTTCATGATCTGCTGATAGAAAGCCGAAATGAGCATAGTACCATCATTAAGCTTCAGCAGTGATGGGATAAAAGTAAAGTCTACGTTGAATGCCTGTTTAGGTTCTGGTTCATTAGCACCTGGACGGAACGCAAAAATATATGTGGTACTGGTAGAAGCCCACACTGTTCCATCATCGGTTTGTTCAAAGTCCATAGCCATCGGCACCTGCCATTGACCAAGTATATTCAGCCTGGCACCATCATAATGGCATTTCATCACTATGTTGCTGGTCGACAACCACAACAGTCCGTCGCGGTCGCAGAATATGTGCGTTATGGCGTTCTTGCGCTCGCCAGCAGGCAAAGCAGCGATATCTATCTGTTCGGCCTTCTGCGTGGTAGAATGGTACACAAACAATCCCTTCATCAGAGTCGACACCCATAGATTCGCTTGTTTGTCGATAGCCACGGCAAATACCGACGAGTTTTCTATCACACGGTTAAGATAGTTATCGCTACCACCGAACTTCTCTTTATAATAATAGTCAGCAAATATACCCTTATCGTAGGTGCCCATCCATATATTCTTGCGCGAATCCTGGAAGATTCTCGTCACATAACCGTCGGGCACAGGAACCGTAAAGTTAGCATCGTCCTGTCCACGTAGCGTGTGGGTAAGCAGGTTCAGTTCAAACAGTCCGTTGCGCGATGTGCTAAGCAGTATGGTATTGTTCTCAAGCAGACAGGCTGCCTGCAGCACACTGCCATGAGCCGTGAGCCGATCCATCATCTCCCTACTCAGCGGAATGGGTTGTTGCGATTTTGTATCAAACAGCAGCAGTGTACCGTTGCCCGATGCCAACATTAGTCCATTGGGCAACAGTTCGAAGAAATAAAACCCGAGATTATTACTATCCTTAAACTCCTTTTTCAGTTTAAACGTCTCACCGCTATATACCAGCAGGTTGCCAGGACCAGCCAACAGGACATCATCGGCACCATCGATAAAGCAGTCGCCCCACGACTGGTTGGTCATCGTACGGTTAACCTTGCTCAAGAATATATGGTGCTGCTCATCATACTGCAGCAGTTCTGTGCCGTTATAAGCAAACACACGTCCTTTTGTGTCCATCAGCAGTTTCCGGGCGTTGCGATTACCCGTCTGCATAGGTATTTTCTCAAAGTTATCCTGTTTTGTATATCGGCAAATGCCATTTACAGTGGCCACCCACAGGCGTCCTTTATTGTCGCATAGCAGACTCTGTATCTGATTGTCGGGCAGCCCCAACGAGTCGAACGTACAGAAATATTGGTGATATTCGTGTCCATCGTATCGGTTCAGTCCGCGGAATGTTCCTATCCACAACTGTCCGGCAGCATCCTCAGCGATACACTGCACACGAGTGTTCGACAGTTCCTGTGCCACCACCAGGTCGTGTTCCTCATCCTTATCAATATTAGCATTATCCGTGCCCTGACGCTGACAAGCCAGCATCATCGCCGCGCAAAACATGCATAAACAGATTCTCAAATCAGGTTTCATTTTAGTCGATATTGTTGTTATTTGCTGCAAAGTTAGCAAAAACTTTCATATCTAAAGGACTTTTTAGGGATATTTTGAACATAATAGACAACTTTTGAACATTTAGAAAAACCACCGAAGCGATTTGAACAACAAGGAAAAACGAAAAACAGAATAAAAAAACATATTTTAATATTATAGTTTACCTTTGCAACCGAAATTTGAAACCAAAGTATATTTCTAACAATTAACTCAAAACAATTAAGATCTCAATGAAAAAGAGCAGTATTTTACTGATGTTGATGGCGTTGTTTATGTCAGTGACATCGTTCGCCCAAGGAATTAAGGGCACTGTGATCGACGAGAATGGTGAACCGGTTATCGGCGCCACCGTTGCAGAAAAGAGTAATGCCAAGAATGCTACCATCACCGATTTCGATGGTAACTTTACGGTAAACGTTAAGGCCGGACAGGTTATCACGGTGACCTACATCGGCTATCAGACCTTTGAAGGTGCCGCTAAGAAAGGCATGACCATCAACCTGAAACCCGACAACAAGGTACTCGACGAAGTCGTTGTTGTTGGTTATGGTGTACAGAAGAAGAGTAGCGTAACAGGTGCCATCTCTCAGGTAAAGCCCGAGGATATGGAGAACCGCACCATCGCCAACGCTCAACAAGCCCTGCAGGGTAAGACCTCGGGGGTGCAGATTATCCAGTCGAGCGCTGCTCCTGGTTCATCACCAACCATTCGCGTGCGCGGTTATTCCTCTAATTCAAGCTCAGAGCCATTGTTCGTTGTTGATGGTGTGCGCCTGAGTGATATCAGTGGTATCGACCCCAGCACCATTGCCTCGATGGAAATCCTGAAGGATGCCGCCTCTGCCGCAATCTACGGTGCCGAGGCTGGTAATGGTGTGGTTCTCATCACCACCAAGAAAGGTAAGCCCGGACAGGGTAAGATTACCTACGACTTTATGTTTACCGACGAGAGTCTGGCCCGCATCCCAAAGATGCTGAACGCCGAGCAGTATATCCAGTATATGGACGAGGGTAACATTTTTACGAAAGACTATATGCTGAAGAACTGGGACGGTGTTACCAACACAGCCTGGACCGATGTGGCTTTCAATCATGGTCACATGCAGAAGCACGCCCTCTCGTTCACCGGTGGTAACGACCGCGGCAACTACTTCCTCTCGCTCGCGTACCTTAATAATAATGGTATCGTGAAAGGCGACGCTGATGTGTACAAACGACTCACAGCCACCATCAACGCCGAATATAAGATTAAAGACTGGTTGAAGGTAGGTACTACCAACCAGATTGAGAAATACGATGTTCGCTCGGTATCTACCAACAGCGAGTACGGCTCGCTGCTGACATCCATTCTGATGCTCGACCCATTGACTCCCGACACCTACACCGCCGAGAACCTGCCTTACCAGATGGTAAACGCCCAGGCCAACGGCAAGCAGCTGCTGCAGGACGAGAACGGTAACTACTATGCCGTGTCGAAGTTCTATGCCGGCGAGCAGTATCATCCCATGATTATGCGCGACAACGGTCGGTCAAAGAACCAGGGATTCAATATCAACGGTTCTATCTATGGCGATTTCACACCATTAAAAGGCCTCACTGTCACCTCTCGTTTCGGTTATCGCCTGGCTGGTACACGTAGCAGCAGCACCAGTCTGCCATTCTATGGCAACGGTGTGCAGAGCCGCGACTATCTCGACTTCAGTGCAGGTTCATCAACCTCTATCTACTATCAGTGGGAGAACTTTGCCAACTATATGAAACAGTTTGGTGGTCATACCGTTACAGCCATGGTAGGTATGTCGTTCCAGAAGTCATCAAGCGACAATGTGAACGGTTCGCTGACAGCCAATGGCGAGGATGCCCTGAAAAAGAACGACCCATTGTTCTACTATCTGAACTATGCCAACGCATCGGCCACCAAGGGTGTGAGCGGCGAAACCAACGAGAGTACCAAGTACTCTTACTTCGGCCGTCTGTCTTACGATTTCATGGGCCGTTACCTGCTGCAGGCTTCGCTGCGCGCAGATGCTGCCGACCTGTCGAAGCTCTCTAAGAAAACCCGTTGGGGTTATTTCCCAGCTGTATCAGTAGGTTGGACACTGAGCGAAGAGAAATTCTTTGCACCGCTCAAGAGCTGGTTCGACAGTCTGAAGTTCCGTGCCAGCTGGGGTCAGAACGGTAGTCTCTCGGCATTGGGCGGCTACAGCTACAGCACCGATATGGCACTGGGCGGACTCTATCCATTCTCTTCGGGTATCAACTACACCCAGGCCGCAGCCCCATCAACCATGGGTAACGACGACCTGAAGTGGGAGACATCAGAACAGCTGAACTTTGGTTTCGACGGAATCCTGATGGGCGGTCGCATGACCTTCGGCATCGACTACTTTATCAAGAAGACTAAGGACCTGCTGGTATGGGGTACCACACCATCGCTCATCATCGGTGGCAGCACCTCGCCCATGAATGCCGGTAACGTTGAGAACAAGGGCTTTGAGTTTGAGCTGGGCTGGCGCGACCATATCGGCGACTTCAACTACAGCATCCGTGCCAACCTCTCTACCCTGAGCAATAAGGTGACCTATATCGATCCTTCAATCACCCGTTTGAGCGGTAGCAGCTTCCACACCTACACCATCACCTATTTCGAGAAGGGCTATCCCGTTTACTACTTCCGCGGCTACAAGTTTGCCGGCATCGACAAGGAGACAGGTAACCCACTGTTCGAGGATCTGGATGGCGACGGAAAAGTATCGGATGGCGACCTGACATACATCGGCGATGCTATCCCCGACTTCACCTACGGTCTCACCCTCACAGCTACCTATAAGGGCATCGACCTGACCGTATTCGGAACCGGTTCGCACGGTAACAAGATTTTCAACTGTATCAACCGTCCCGACTACGCTGCTTCGAACCGCTTGAAGGAGGTGTTCTACAACAACCGTTGGACCGTAGATAATCCTAACGGCACCGTACCCCGTGCTGGCGCTAACGACATGGATAAGTATGCCACATCGAGTGCGCTGGTTTACGATGGCAGTTTCTTCAAGATCAAGCAGATTCAGCTGGGTTACACCCTTCCTAAGAGCCTCATTAATAAAGTGGCCTTGAGCCATGCCCGTATCTACGCTTCGCTCGACGACTTCTTCACCTTCTCTAAGTATCCAGGCTTCGATCCTGAGGCTGCTACCAACTCTACCTCGGGTATGGGTATCGACAAGGGCGGCTACCCCACCTCAAAGAAAGTGGTACTGGGACTGAACATTGAATTCTAAGAGAGTTACAGAATTAAAGAATTGAAAAATTGAAATCATTATGAAAAAGAATATTATATATATCGCAATGTTGGCTGTTTCATCGCTCGGCTTTAGCAGCTGCGACAGCGAGCTCGACATTGCCAAGCACGGCAACCTGGGAAGTATGGAAGACTTCTACACCAACGACGAAAACACCATGCAGGCCACCTCTTCGCTCTATCTGCAGATGCGTAGCCTACATTACAATTGGTTTATGACCAAGAACTGTCTGTCTGACGATGTCTGGACAGGTGGCGGTTCGCGTGGCGACAACGCCGAAATGGAGAAACTCAACGAATACACCTTCGGCACCGATCACGGTATGGTTCAGAGTCTCTATTCAGGACTCTATGGCGTCATCTACAAAGCCAACCTGATTATCGACAAGACACAGGGAGAAACCTCTATTATGAAACGCGCCATCAACGAGGCTAAGGTGTTTCGTGCATGGGCTTCGTTCGAACTGGTAACCCTGTTTGGCACAGCTCCTGTTGTGGACCACCTGTTGGAACCAGGTGAGTATCGCTTAGGCAACAGCGATCCTGCCGAGATGTGGGCACTCATCGAGAACGACCTGAACGAGGCCATCAACAGTGGAACCCTTCCCTCGAAGAGCGACGTGAACGATGCCGAGGGAGGCATCCGCATCACCAAGGAGACAGCTCAGGCTTTCTTAGGCAAGGCTTATCTCTTTGAAGGTAAGAACAGTGAGGCTGCTGCCATGCTCGACAACGTGATTAACTCAGGCAAATATGCACTCTATCAGGGCGAGTACGATGCGCAGTTCCATGCTGCAGCCAACAACAACTGCGAGTCGGTATTCGAACTTCAGAAGCGTAACGATACCGAGCAGATGTGGAACCAGTTTGATATGTACCTGTTGATGCAGGGCTGGCGTACCGACAAGATGAACTACAGCGGACAGGCAGCTGCCGTGATTGCCCAGGGTACCTATGGATTCATGAACCCACGCAAGTCGCTCTACGATGCTTTCGTGGCTTGGGAAGGTGCCAACGGCTACCGTCTGAACAAGACCATGATGACCTACGAGCAGCTGAAGAACTTTGGCGTTAGCATCCAGACGGGCGCCTTGGTATATGGCTGCGAGGGTTACTTTATGTGGAAGAACCAGTCGCTGAAGGAGGACTGCGTTGTGGATCAGTCGTTCTTCCAGGGCGTTCAGTTCACCAATCTGAAGATTATGCGCTATGCCGAGGTTCTGCTGTTGGCCGCCGAGGCTCAGTTGCAGGCAGGCAACAGCAGCAAGGCTCTCGACTACATCAATCAGATTCGTATCCGCGCCAAGGAGACACCGCTGACCAGCGTAACGCTGAACGACATCAAGACCGAGAAGCGCCTGGAGCTCTGCAACGAGAGTGTACGCTTCCAGGATCTGGTTCGCTGGGGCGACGCAGAGTCGGCTCTTGGTCAGCAGGGTAAGGAAATACCTGCCTTCGGTACCGAGGGCGTACAGTGGCTCTTCAAGAACGACAAGTATGGTTTCAAGAGCAAGCACAAGCTCCTGCCTATTCCTCTTAAGGAGATCGAGCTCAATCCTAACATGACTCAGAACGCTGAATGGTAATAAAGAGAATTAAGAGTAAAGAATTTAGAATTAAGAGTAATTATGAAAAAGTTTAGATATATCATCATGTTACTGGCTGTGATTGGCTTTACGGCTTGCAGCAATGACTCCATCGAAGACTTGAACGGTGAATTCAGCAACATCACCTTCTGCACCTTCAATAACGGCAGCGTACAGCCTACCACCAAGTTGGGTAAGGGCATCAAAGCGCTGAACACCCAGTTTACCGATGCTGCAGGCAACAGCCTCAGCCTTAGTTTTGGCAGTAAGGAGTGGATTCTTGGCGAGGGTACCTATCAGCCTGTAGCCACCCTCACTACAGGTGGCACCTACGCTGGTAGCATCAACGGTGCTGCCATCAGCGAGGGAAGCATCGACGTGAGCGCCGTGAACGGCTGCTACTTTATCAGCGGTCTGGTGAAAACCAGCGATGGCAAGCAGTACAAGCCTTACTTCAAGGGCGAGCTCACCTTCATCGTTGGCGAGGATGATCCTGAACCCAGCGGCTATACCATGACCATCGCCCAGAGCGAGGTAGCCATCATGGACTGGACCACCTTCCAGAGCACCGTTTATCCCGACGTCACCAAGTACACCATCACCATCAGCGATCCTGCCGGCAACCAGGTTGGTCTGTTCGACGTGATTAATGGCAACAGCAAGCAGGCTGCCGACCTGGCTGGCACCTATACCATCGTTGGCGATGCGCATGATGCCATGCAGATAAGCGCCGGCTACTCAATACCCGATTACGGTATGGCAGGCGGCACCAGCTATCAGGATAATGGCGGTACGATGCAGTATCTGACCGGTGGAAGCGTGGAGATAACCACCGCCAAGAGCGCCGAAGGCGAAACGCTGTTCTCGTTCAAGGGTACCGCTCTCGAAACCATCGATGCTGCTGGTACTACCGGTAGCGGTGCATTCAATTTTATGTTCATTTCACTTGTAAAGTAAGAAAAAAAACTTATATTTGCAGCGTGAATAGCTAAATTAAAAAATAATAATGAAGAAACTAATGCTTATGGCTGCCCTCTGCCTGATGGGTATGGCAGCACAAGCTCAGCAGAATCTGAGCTGGGGCCAGGGCCCACAGGTGGCTTCGCCCGACGTACATGCCGACAACAGTGTAACATTCAACCTTATTGCCCCCGAGGCACAGAAGGTACAAATTACTGGCGACATGTTGCCAACTAAGAAGATAGAGTTCGCCGGCAACACGTACGACACTCCGGGAGTAGTCGATCTGGTTAAGAACGACAAGGGCGTGTGGAGCTATACCACAGAGCCTCTTAAGCCAGAGCTCTACACCTACAACATGATTGTTGACGGTGTAAAGATCATCGACCCACTGAACGTTTACAACATCCGCGACATCAACAACCTGTTCAGCGTTCTGCTGATTGGTGGCGACCAGCGCACCGATCTGTACAAGGTCAACAAGGTGGCTCACGGCACCGTTAGCAAGGTGTGGTACGAGAGTCCTACAGCCGGACTTACACGCCGTCTCACCGTTTACACTCCTGCTGGCTACGAGACTAGCGGCAAGCAGTATCCAGTACTCTACCTGTTGCATGGTATCGGTGGCGACGAGAACGCATGGAGCGAGCTGGGTCGTGCTGCCCAGATACTCGACAACCTGATTGCTCAGGGCAAGGCCGAGCCTATGTTGGTAGTGATGACCAATGGCAACATCTCGCAGGAGGCTTGCCCAGGCGAAACCAGCGAGGGATTCAAGGTGCCTACTATGATGCTGCCTAAAACCATGGAGGGTAGCTTCGAGACAGCATTCCCCGATGTAGTGAAGTTTATCGAGAAGACATATCGTGTAAAGAAGGATAAGGCTCACCGCGCCATCGCAGGTCTGTCGATGGGTGGTTTCCACAGCCTCTTCATCAGCATCAACAATCCTGATCTCTTCGGTTATGTAGGTCTTTTCTCTGCAGCCGTCGACCAGCAGCAGGGCGGTCAGGGTGGATTCCCCAACATCTATGCCGACCGCAATGCTAAGATCGACCAGCTCTTCGCAAAGAAACCAAACCTGTTCTGGATTGGTATCGGTAAGACCGACTTCCTCATCAAGAACAACAACGACCTGCGTGCTTATCTTGACAGCAAGCACCACAAGTACACCTATCTGGAGACAGAGGGTGGCCACATCTGGCGCAACTGGCGTATCTATCTGTCAGAGTTCACTCCACTGCTTTTTAAATAATGAAAAAATGTAATAATGTAATAATTAAAAAGTTATATGATTATGAAGCAGTCAGATGGTTTAATTTTTAAATTCTCTCATTTTTACATTGCTGCAGCAGCTTTGCTGCTGACAGCCTGCGCCACTGCCGACAAGCAAGGTCCCAAGAACACCATCAATCAGGAAGAGGTGATGAGTAAGCTTACTCTCGAAGACAAGGCTCACTTCGTTATCGGTACTGGTATGGCTGGTTTCTCGGGCAATGATGCCGTGATCGGAGCCACACGTAGTCTGGTGCCCGGTGCCGCTGGTACCACTTACCCACTCGACTCGCTGGGCATCCCTGCTGTAGTGCTGGCCGATGGTCCTGCCGGACTGCGTATCGACGCTAAGCGTGAAGGCGACTCTGCTACATATTATTGTACTCACTTCCCCATCGGAACCCTGCTTGCCTCTACATGGAACACTGAACTCATCCAGCAGGTGGGTCAGGCCATTGGCGAAGAAGTAAAAGAGTATGGTGCCGACGTGCTGTTGGCTCCTGCCCTCAACATCATGCGTAACCCTCTGTGCGGCCGCAACTTCGAGTACTACTCTGAGGACCCCGTTGTAGCTGGTAAGACAGCTTCGGCCTATATCACTGGTGTTCAGAAGAACGACGTTGGTACCAGCATCAAGCACTTTGCTGCCAACAACCAGGAGACAAACCGCATGAACAACGATGCTCACATCTCTCAGCGTGCTCTGCGCGAGATCTATCTTAAGGGCTTCGAGATTGCCATCAAGGAGAGTCAGCCCTGGACAGTGATGACATCTTATAACTATATCAATGGTGTTTACACCTCTGAGAGCAAAGACCTTGTTTCCACCATCCTGCGCGACGAGTGGGGCTACGAGGGAACCGTGATGACCGACTGGTTTGGCGGTAAGGACGGTGCCAAGCAGATGTGGGCCGGCAACGATATGTTGCAGCCCGGCAAGGCCGAGCAGTTCGACAGCATCGTAGCTGGTGTGAAGAGAGGTAAGTTGGCCGAGGCCGATCTCGACCGCAGTGTCCAGCGCATCCTTAACCTCATTGAGAAGAGCCCACGTTTCCAGGGTTACAAATACTCTAACAAGCCCGACCTACAGGCTCACGCTGCCGTTACACGTCAGAGTGCTGCCGAGGGTATGGTTCTTATGAAGAATGGTGGCGTGCTGCCATTTGGCAAGAACATCAAGAACGTTGCCTTGTATGGTAACACTTCTTACGACTTCATCGCTGGTGGCACAGGTTCGGGTAATGTAAACCACGCTTATGTAGTTTCTCTGCTCGACGGAATGAAGAATAGTGGCTACACCGTTTCCGACGAGTTGAAGAACGCCTACACAGCATACGCAGCCGACTGCAAGGCCAAGGAAGAAGCCGAGATAGAGGCTGCTGCCAAGAAGGACCCTAAGAATGCTATGCTGTTGCGCTTTATGCCACGCCCATTGCCAGCCGAGAAGCAGTTCAGTGCCGACGAACTAGCTAAGCAGGCTTCGCAGGCCGATGTAGCAGTCATCACCCTTGGCCGTATCTCTGGTGAGTTTATGGACCGTAAGGCTGCCGACTTCAATCTGAGCGACTCAGAGCGCAAGCTTATCGAGCAAGTTTGCGATGTATACCACAAGGCAGGCAAGCAGGTTGTAGTACTGCTCAACATCGGTGGTGTCATCGAGACTGCCACTTGGAAGGAGCTGCCCGATGCTATCCTCTGCGCATGGCAGGCAGGACAGGAAGGTGGTAACAGCGTTGTCGACGTTCTCAGCGGCAAGCAGTCACCTAGCGGTAAGTTCACTATGACTTGGCCTGTTAAGTTCACCGATGCCTACAGTTCAAAGAACTTCCCCATCGACCAGGATCCACGCATCGACATGATGAATCAGGGTCAGAAAGGCAACGTTAAGAATGTTGACTACACCGACTACGAGGAAGACATCTACGTAGGTTACCGCTACTTCGACTCGTTCGATGTACCTGTAAGCTATCCATTCGGTTACGGTCTCAGCTATACCACTTTTGAGTACAGCGATGCCAAGATTACCGAGAAGGGCGATGCTTACGAGATTAGCGTAACGGTTAAGAACACTGGTAAACTTGAGGGCAAGGAGGTAGTAGAGCTTTACATCTCAGCACCCGACAACAAGGCTGCCAACAAGCCCGCTAAGGAACTTAAGGCTTACGCCAAGACCAAGCTGTTGGCTCCCGACGAGACCCAGACCGTAGTAATGACCGTTAAGGCCGCCGACCTGGCATCGTTCGACGAGGCTGCCTCAGCCTGGGTAGTCGCCGCTGGCGAATACCAGTTCCTGGTAGGAGCCTCATCACAGGACATCAAGGCCACACTGAAGGCCACTGTCAAGGCTCAGCAGACCAAGGTTAACAACGTGATGAAGCCCCAAGGCACAATGAATCTCCTTAAGAGATAATAATCCTAAATCAAATTCTATATCTCCGCCGCCGATGAGTATCTCCCCAGATCTCACCGGCGGTTATTTTTAACAGCATTTTTATTCTAAAAACAACAATTCAATGCTGTTTTTTAATTTTTTTACACTTTTTTTGTGTTATATCGTTTTTTTTTTCTATTTTTGCAATCGAATTCATGAATATTATCTATTAGCATATGCCAGTAAAAATTTTGAGTGTTGACGACGAGATGGACCTCGAACTGTTGTTGACACAGTATTTTAGAAGACAAATTAGAAAGGGAGTCTACGAGTTCAAGTTCGCTCATAACGGTCTTGAAGCGCTCACCATGTTGCTCAAAGAGAAGGATTTCGACATCATCCTATCTGACATAAACATGCCGGAAATGGACGGTCTGACGCTACTCACGAAGGTTAATGAGATGCAGAACCCCGCCCTTAAGTGCATCATGGTGTCGGCTTATGGCGATATGGGTAATATCCGCCAGGCCATGAACAATGGCGCCTTTGACTTTGCGACGAAGCCCATCGATCTTGATGACCTTAGTCTGACAATCGAGAAGGCTGTTGAGCAAATCAACTACATCAAGACCATGGAAAAGGAGCATAATCAGCTGGAGTCAATCAAGGGCGACTTGGCTGTGGCCAAGGAGATTCAGCAGGCTATCCTGCCTCGTATCTTCCCGCCATTCCCCGAGAATGCCAGTCAACTGGATATAGCCGCATCCATGAATGCAGCTAAGGACGTTGGTGGCGACTTCTACGACTTCTTCCGTATTGATGAAAACCGCATTGGCTTTGTTATTGCCGACGTGAGTGGAAAGGGTGTTCCCGCAGCCATCTTCATGGCCGTGAGTCGAACTTTGATCCGATCTACCGGAATCAGAGGCGCAAGTGCTGCAGAATGTATGGACTACTCGAACGACCTCCTGTCGAACGAATCGGTGAACAGCATGTTTGTAACCGTTTTCTATGGCATATACAATATTCAGACGGGCGAGGTGACCTATACCAATGCTGGTCATAACCCTCCATATCTGATAAAAGCTGATGGTAGTATCGAGCAACTGCCACTATCGAAGAATATTGTTGCAGGTGTCTTCGAATCATTCGAGTTCTCAGAAGATACCCTCCAGTTAGAGCATGGCGACATGCTGTTGCTATACACAGACGGTGTGACTGAAGCTACCGACATAGAATTCAAGGAATATGGCGAGAAGCGCCTTGAGGAACTAATCAAGCAGAACGCAAAGGCAGACTGCCAGACAATGATAGACACTGTGAAAGCCGACGTTAAGGCATTTGCAGGCGAGGCAGAACAGAGCGACGATATAACGCTGCTTACACTGAAGAGATTATAATATAGGTAGAAAGGTGAAAAGGTGAAAAACTAAAAGAGTGAAAAAGGGAACAATCATAACCGGATGTTTAGCACTTCTGCTGGTGGGTACCACCGCCGCAGGATACATTGGCTGGATGTCGGAAGCCCAAAAAGTGAAGACACTTCAGGCTGAGATAGAAGTCATGAAGAAGCAGGAACTGCGTTCTACGGTTCTACGAAGTGTTAGCGCCCAGATGGAGGAAATCGCCAATGAGCAGAGAGAAATTTCTGATGAGAAGCGCGAGGAGGCACTGCAACAGACAAAGGTTGCCAATGAGATGCGTCAGCGTTCAGAAATAGAGCGTCAGAACGCCCTCGAGGCAGAGCGATATGCCCTGG
This sequence comes from uncultured Prevotellaceae bacterium, assembly GCA_902761905.1. Classification (GTDB taxonomy): domain Bacteria; phylum Bacteroidota; class Bacteroidia; order Bacteroidales; family Bacteroidaceae; genus Prevotella. The sequence goes on along the minus strand of CACWMK010000002.1, from coordinate 154,963 downwards.
CATCGGAGAAGAAAGCTAAAGAGGCATCTGCGATAGCCGACAGTCAACGTTTGGTAGCAGAACACCAGCGTATACAGGCGATATTCTCTAAGAACAAAGCCGACACACTGAGTTATATTGCCCTTGGACGTTCATTAGGCTCCGTCTCCACATTATTGGCTCAGGCCGGTAATGAGGAATCTGCGATTCCACTTAGCTATGCTGCCTACCTCTACACATCACGCTATAAAGGCGATCTCTATCAGCCTGCCGTCTTTAAACCACTTATGCAGTCAAGTAGAAGTGTTAACACTTGGAGTGAGCATACAGGTGCCATAACAGACTTCACATATATGCCTGGCGAAGAAAACAAACTTATCACCTTAAGTAATTACGGCGAGATTATACTCTGTGAGCGACAGGGTGACCGACTACTGACAAAAACACTCTTCAAGGACAGTCAGTTTGACTTCCGTGATGTGGACATCGAAGAATCCACTGGCACTATCTATGCCCTCAGCCGTACGGGGCATTTGGTGTATATAGATAAAAACCTGAAGAGCGCAAAGCCAATAGAACTTACCGGTATCCTACATCCATTGCGTCTGCATAGCTTCAACGCCAAGAATACGCTGATTGTAGGAGAAAATAGTATTGCTATCTTCGACATGAACCGCAATATTGTCAGGACTACCCTAAAATTACCATTCCGTGTCACACTCAGTGCAAAAAAAGAAGACCAGGTTCTACTTTTCGACGACAAAGGTATGATGCATCTGATGAAAGGTCCTGATCAGTTTGATTCAAAGAAAGTACCCGTCCAAGGAAAAGTTACTGCTTATAACTATGCCACAAAGACTGGTACAGAGGTCTACGGTATGAGCGATGGTACCATCTGGATGGTTTATAAGAACGGTAGTCAACAAAAGATGATAGGTCATCTTTCACGCATCTCGCAGCTATATCTCAAGGGTCCCCGTCTCTATTCGTCAAGTTATGACGGTAGCGTAAAGTTATGGACTCCCCGCAAAGAGAAGCAAGAACCCATCACGCTGGTTGAAACAGGAAACTGGATTATGAGTTTTAAATTCGACTCAACGATGAATACCGTCTGGATAGGCGATTTCAAGGGCAATCTTACGGCAGTCAACCTATCTATTCCGCAGATGGTACAAGCTATCCGGAAGAGAATTAAGCGTAACTTTACGCAAGATGAATGGAATTCATATATCGGTGTGGATGTACCATACGAGAAGTTTGTTGAAAAATAAAAGGTGAACAGTATGAAACAGACGATAACACATAGGATTCTGAACGTTGTGAAAAGGAGGACTCTTTTACTTCTTTTCATTCTTTCACCTCTTCATCTTTTCACCCTTTCAACTTTTTCGCAGGGTGTTCCTTTCTTCCGTAACTACACGGCTGAAGACTATCATGCTAACAAACTGAACTACGATGCTGAATCCGATGGTTTGGGTAATATGTTCATTGCCAACTTTGAAGGATTGATGTACTACGACCATGCTGGGTGGCACATTCTCCGCACACCAGGCATCACTCGTGTAACAGTTGTAGTCAGAAGTTCCGACAACACACTCTGGGTGGGCGGTTACAACTTTTTTGGAAAGGTGGCGCGCAAAGCTAACGGAGAAGTTGAACTCAAGAGAGTAGGAAAACCCGACCTTTTCACCGGTGAGGTGAATGAGATTTTCGAACGCGATGGCAAAATCAGGTTCCTTGTCAACAATGGCTTCATCTACCAAGTGGAAGGTGAGAATGTCAAGGTTTGGAAGTCTGTCGACAATAAATCCCTCAAAATAGGCGTTCTCGACGTGGTAGATGTTGAGGCCTTGGAAAGAGGAGAGAAAAACGTTGTCAAGGACGGCGTCATCATGGAAGAGCAGTTAGGCAACGGACTCAAGGCCATCATCAGGAAAAATGCAGGAATTGCCATTCTCAACGATAAGAACGAGGAACTATATACTATTACTGATGCCAATGGACTCTGTTCCAACGACATCGTTCACATGTCATACGACGGGCGCAATCAACTTTGGGCTGCTACCGCCAAAGGAGTTTTCGCATTACAGATACCTTCGGCCTACTCACGTTTTACTACTCATGAAGGACTTATAGGTACCGTCCTCTCCATCAGTGAGATGGGAGGTAAGATATATGCTGGTACCGACGACGGTCTCTATCGTCAGGAAGGAAAGCACTTTGTAAAGATTACACAAGTGGCACATACCTGTTGGGAACTGAAGAAAAGCAGCAACGGTCTGTTGGCCGCAACCGAAGATGGTATCTATCGACTCTATCCCGACGGAAAAGTTCAAAAGTTGACCATAGTCGGTGCAATGTCTCTGTTGGAAGATGGATCCCAGATTTACAGTGGCGAAGCCGACGGTGTATATCAGATTCAGTCCGATGGAAAACGCAGTAAAGTCTGCAACATGGATAATGCCCAGAAGATTGTGAAAGACAACAAGGGCACCATCTGGGCACAGAGCCTATACGGAAAGGTATTTTACAAGAAAGCCAACACTGACAAGTTTCAGCCATATAAGTCTGGCAATAAGTCGGAAACGATGCAGACAGTGGTGCTGACAGGTGGAGAAGCAATCGTTGTCAGCGCGGAGGACACAAAGCCCTTCCACTACCCACTCCTGTCGGTAGCTGACGGCAATGGTGTTACATGGCTTACAAACAATGAGGGTAAGCGACTCTACCGATGGAAGAACGGCAAGAGACTTAACGACCTGGACCAACTGCTGTTCCCCATCCACGAGATGCCCATCCGTGCCATTTACACACGTCAGGATGAGATATGGCTGGGTAATGACAATGGTCTGACGATTATCAACACCAAGGCGAAAGAGCCGCTGTTAGCCATCAAGCCACAGCTGTTCATTCGTTCTGTTATACTGAACGGCGACAGCATCCTATGGGGAGGTTTCGGTACAATGCCAGCAAAACTCCAGAATCTCAGTTACTCTGAGAACAACCTGACATTTACCTTCTCGCTAAACTATCAGTCTATCGTAGGTACGACATTATATAGATATCAACTGGACAATGGTCTGTGGAGTGCATGGACTGCCGATACCCATGCCAAGTTCAATAACATACCTGATGGTAATCACACCTTCAGTGTCCAGGCACAGGATGCAATGAACCGTAAATCAGACATTGTCAGCATCAAATTCCACGTCGTACCACCATTCTACAAGCGCTGGTACATGTATCTTGTATATTTCATCATGCTGTCGGCCCTTGTCTATTTAATGGTAAGGTTAAGACTTCGTAAACTCGAGAATGATAAGATCCGTCTGGAGCAACTTGTACAGGAGCGTACTAATCAGGTGGTGAAACTGGAGAAGATGGCTACAGTGGGTAAACTGACACAGGGACTTATTGACCGTATCCTGAACCCGCTGAACTATATTAATAACTTCGCAAAACTCTCTGAAGGTCTTGTCAAGGATGTCAAGGCGAATATAGAAGACGATAAGGATAACATGGACGAGGAGAACTACGAAGACACCTTGGATGTGCTGGAGATGCTTGGCGGCAATCTGCAGAAAGTGGGAGAACATGGTCAGAACACCACTCGTACATTGAAAGCAATGGAAGAGATGCTGAAAGACCGTACAGGAGGTGTCGTTGATACAGAAATAACAGCCATCCTTAAACAGGATAAGGAGATGGTGGAGAAGTACTATGCCAAGGAAATTGCTGAACACAATATCGTTCTCGATTTCCAGATACCGGCACAGGAGATTGTTATCAAGGCTAATCCGGAGCAGTTAAGCAAGTCGTTCATGAGTTTCTTTGTAAACTCTATCTACGCCCTTATTAAGAAAGCTCAGCGTACCAGCTATACTCCTACCCTATCAGCAAAAATCAACTCTGATGGTAAGACCATTACTATCGTAATACATGATAATGGTATCGGTATCGAGGAGACTATTATAAATAAGGTGTTCGACCCATTCTTCACCACGAAGCCCACAGGTGAGGCATCTGGTGTGGGTCTGTACCTCAGTAATGAGATTATACAGAACTATGGTGGCGAGATTAGTGTAAAATCAACTAAAGACGAATTCTGCGAGTTTACTATCACGTTGCCCGCTATAACACAATAAACTTATGGAACAACAAATCGAACAACTCAAGGAGCAATTACAGAAGCAGGAAAAGCTGGCCTCATTAGGCATACTCAGTGCTGGCATTGCCCATGAGATACAGAACCCGCTCAACTTCGTAATCAATTTCAGCAAGATGTCTGACAAGTTACTGAAGGACCTTACGGAGATCGTGGAAGACAACGAAGACAAGTTGCCTGAAGAGGATCGCGAGGATTTGGAAGACATTGTGGCTGACCTGAAAGAGAATATGGCAAAGATCGTAGAGCATGGTGAACGTGCCATCAGCATCATTCAAGGCATTCTTCTCGTTTCCAGGGGCAAGGAGAACGAGTATATCCCTTCAGACGTCTGCAAAATCGTCAAGGAGTATGTATGGCTCTCCTACCATGCCATGCGTGCCAATCACAAAGGTTTCAATGCCAGCATCCATGAGCAATACGAAGAAGGCATCCCTCAGATGATGGTAATTCCGCAGGACTTGAGCCGCGCTGTTCTTAACATCATGAACAATGCGTTTTATTCATTATGGAAGAAATCGCAGGATGCTCCTTCTGATTACAAGCCCGAGGTTACCATCAGTGTCAGCAAGCAAGATAGCAACTGTATCATCACAATGACTGACAACGGAGTTGGTATGAGCGAAGAAGTTAAACAAAAGCTCTTTGAGAACTTCTTCACTACGAAACCAATAGGCGAAGGAACTGGTCTTGGTATGAATATTGTGCGTGATATCATTGAGAATAAGCACCATGGAAAAATTTCCTTCGAATCAGAGGAAGGCCAGGGGGCCAGTTTCACATTTACTATACCGATTACATAATGACGCAATTAAATACGGCTAAGTTTATATTAAGGCTTTTAGATTCATTTAAGACAAATGAAAACAAGATTGCTGTCGTTGACCAGAATGGCCAGCGACAGACTACATATAAAGAGCTATTCAATATGGCCTGCAGAGTGGCAGGCTACTTACAGCAGGAAAACTACCCTCAACATTCATTTATAGGCATCTGTCTGCCTACTTCAGTAGAGTATGTGGCAGCCGAAATAGGTATCTGGTTAGCAGGTCATGCCATTGTCCCCATGGGCGATAAATATCCCAAAAACCGCATTGATTATATCATGCATCATTGTGAATCCCCCTTATTGATAAACGAGGATATCATTCAGGCAATGATGAAGACAGAACCTGCAGAAAACTATATACTTCCGAATGAGGAGGACATCAATGCACTTTTCTATACGTCTGGAAGTACAGGAACCCCAAAAGCGGTGATGACAAACTTCGCATTCTATAGAATATCTCCCACATATGAATCCTTTATAGATGAGGAGGAAATTACCGTTATGGGTATCACGGCTCCCATGTTTTTTGTTGTCAGTAAGCAATTATATGTAATTATTGTCAAAGGAGGTATAGCCGACCTCATTCCTTCAGAGATCATCAGGGATATTCGTAAATATGAGACATATTTGGAAAAACACCAGATAGAGTTTGTTTTTATGCCTCCCTCACTCCTTGCTCATTTTCAAAACAAGTCATCCCATTTGAAAATTGTTACGACTGGAGCCGAACGACTCTCAGGGGTAGGTCCTTCAGATTATTATAAGATTTTTAACTGCTACGGCCAGACAGAAACTGGTGGTTTTACTTTTTCCTTTCTCGTAGATAAAAAATACGATAACACACCGATAGGTAAGCCTGATGTAGATGTGGATTACTGCATTTTGGATACAGAGGGAAAGCCTGTCGCACAAGGGGAAGAAGGCGAATTATGTGTTCGTGGGCCATTTACCTCTGGTTATTACAAGGAACCAGAACTAACAGAGCACCTCTTCCGTGGTGGATGGTTGCATACTGGAGATATCGTTTGCCAACAACCAGACGGTAATGTCGTCTATGTCAATCGCAAGGACTGGATGGTAAAAATCAACGGTCAGCGTGTTGAACCTGGTGAGGTGGAAGCAGTCATCAAGCAGGTTTACGGTATAAAGAATGCTATTATTAAAGGCTTTACCACTAAAGACAGGCAGTATTTGTGCGCTTATTATATTGCCACCGATAACGTATCTGAAGACACTATCCGTGAATATTTGCTATCCAAGTTGCCTGCTTATATGGTTCCTGCATATTTTGTGAAGATGGATAGTTTTCCTCTTCTTCCAAGTGGGAAGACAAACCGTAAAGCACTGCTTGCGCCTTCAGATAAGACAGAAAGTATCGTTCGACCTCCATATACTGCTCCTACAAATAATGTTGAGCATCAGCTTTGTGAAGCATTTGAAAAGTCATTGGCAGTCGACAACATAGGTATTTACGACGATTTCTTTGAACTTGGTGGTGATAGTATCAGGGTTATGGAAGTCCAGACACTATGTCCGGAACTCACGCTTTCTTCCCAAATGATATATGTGAATCGCACGCCGAAGAAGATAGCTGAGGCCTGCGCAAATACAGAACAGGTCAGCTACGTACTGCAAAAGGACTATCCGCTTAGTCAGACCCAGTTAGGCATTTATGTTGAGTGCATGTCTCGTCATGGTGAAGTGGCTTACAATAACGGCATGTTGTTCCAACTGAATCCGGGCATTGATGCAGGCCAGCTTTCCAAGGCATGCGAAATGATGGTTGAGGCTCATCCATTTATCAAAACCCGATTATTTGTTGACAGCCAAGGGAATCCAAGACAGTTGCGAAATGATGCAGAGGCTTACCACCAAAGCGTGGAGACTTTGACTCAGCAAGAGTTCGAAAAGCTGAAGCCAGAACTGATTCGTCCTTTCGATTTGCTAAGCGACCGTCTCTTCCGCATCCGTATTTTGAAGACTCCGGAAGCACAGTATTTGTTTATTGATTTCCATCATATCATCTTTGATGGTATGTCTTTCAATATTATCCTCAAGGATTTAAAGGATGCTTATGAGCAACTACCTGTCAAAAAAGAGGAGTTTACTGGATATGAAATTGCATTAGAAGAAGAATCTCTACGTAAGACCGATGCATACATTTCTGCTAAAAAATGGTACAAGGAGCAGTTCGGAGAAATAAAGGTATCATCTCTTCCCATACCGGAAAAGCAGGATTCGCAGATTACTTATGGACAAGAACGTATTGAACTGACTGTAGACTACAAGCAATTGGAGGATGCATGCGCTCGTCTTGGTGTCACGCCTAACGTACTGACAACCACCGTATTCGGTTATTTATTAGGTATAAACACGCATGCACAGGAGTCACTTTTCGCAACCATCTTCTCTGGACGTCAGAATTTGAAAACCCAACGGACGGTGGCCATGCTTGTCAAGACCTTGCCAGTTTACACTAAATGGGAACATGGAACTACTGTAAAGGAGTTGCTTCAGACAACCAAGCAACAGTTGATGGGCAGTATGAGCAACAGTCTGTTCTCCTTTGCAGAAATCAAGGCCATGAACAATGCAGTTAACAGTCATATCCTGTTTGCTTACCAAGGAGATCTGGCGCCAAGCAACAGTGAAATGTTCACCTATCAGCCACTGATGGAGAATGCCACAGGCGAGGATCTGGCTTTTGAGATATTACGCAGCGATACGAAGCTGATTCTGCATACCGAATATCATAGCAACCAATACACGCAGTCCTTCATCAGACGATTGATGCGTGGCTATAATACGATACTTGAGGGTTTTCTCCATTCTGAATCCGATGACAAACCTCTCTGCGACCTACCAATCCTGACCGATAATGAACAGCAGGCCATCTTGGCATTAGGAACAGGCGACCGATTAGATTACGACCGTTCTGAGACCATAGTGGATCTTTTCCATCGTCAGGCTATGCTTAGACACGACAATATTGCTGTAGTCGATGAAGTATCGGATATTACCTATGCAGAACTTGATAGGAGGTCAGATGTATTAGCCACAGCACTCAGAAAGGTCGGCGTCAGCACCGATACCTTTGTAGCTATCATGCTGCCAAGGCGCAAGGAGTTCCTCATTGCCGTATTCGCTGTATTCAAAGCAGGTGGCGCTTATGTTCCGCTTGACAGTGATTATCCTGAGGAACGACTTGCCTATATACTAAACGATTCTGAGTCACGTGTATTGATTACTACCAGTACTTTATTGAAGGATTGTCAGACAGAGCAGTACTTCCCACGAGAGAAGCAGTTGCTCATAGATAAATTTGATTTCAATGAGCCGTCGGATCATCCCGTCAATTTTGCAAAGCCATCAGGACTGGCCTACATGATTTATACGTCGGGAACTACAGGCAAACCCAAAGGGGTTATGATTGAGCACCAGAGTCTTCGTGCCAATTTGGAATGGCACAAAGACCTGTTGAGAATCACACCTGAAGACCATTGTGCCCAGCATCCTAGTTTTAGTTTTGACGGTTCACTCGACGACCTGATGCCACCTCTAGTTAAGGGAGCACAACTCCATATTCTATCTTCTGAATTGCGTCTTGACATGCAGGAGATGAATGATTATTTCAACAAGCACAGGATTGTTGGTCTGGCAATGAGTTGTCTGCTTGGTACCGAGATGCTGAAGTATTTCCAGCTTCCCCTCAGGTATCTGATGTTGGGTGGTTCAAAGATGGCTAATGTGCCTATTGGTAATACCAGCGTCATTAACTGCTATGGTCCTACGGAATTTACAGTCTGCTCCTCTTATTATATATTGGAACAGGATGAGAACCATGACAACATCCCTATCGGAAGACCCGTTCCAAATAGTATCTCTGTTGTCGTTGACACTGAAGGGCGCCTTGTTCCTCAAGGTTCTGTTGGTGAACTCTGTCTCATAGGCTGTCAGATGTCCCGCGGGTATTGGAAACAGGAAGGACTGACAAAAGAGCGATTCGTTGACTGTTCTTTCCTGGATGGTCAAAAGATGTATCGTACTGGTGATTTAGTCCGCTGGAACGAAGAAGGTTTATTGGAATACATTGGCCGTATTGACAATCAGATCAAATTATATGGTTACCGAATAGAGTTAGAGGAAATCGAAACAAAAATCAGTCATTGTCTTGGCGTGGTTTCTGCAGCTGTTTTTGTACATAAACAGGGAGACAACGAGTTTATTGTTGCTTATTATACGTCTGAAGGAAACAAAGAGTTACCGGCAATTCAAGAAACGTTGATGGCAGAGTTGCCCAGTTATATGGTACCCAGCCAATTTATCAGAATTGACCAGATGCCTTTGACCCCAAATGGGAAAATAGACTATAAGGAACTCCCAGCTCCTGTTCTTAAAACAGAAACACAAGTAGCTCCAGAAACAGAGATAGAGGAGCAAGTTCTTGAGCTCATTACCGAGATGCTCAAAACCACCAAAATAGGCGTCACAGACAACTTGCTACATTGGGGATTGTCATCGTTGGCTGCTATGCGTCTGAGCGCACTTTTACACAGTCGATTTGGTGTATATGTTAAGATGGCAGAGATTATGAAACGCCCCACGGTTAGGGCTATAGCATCCCTCCTTTCTCAGAATTCTAATAGTGTTCTGCCTGTCTATGAGCGACGCGCCTCATACCCGCTGATGGAGAATCAGAGAGGCCTTTATCTGGAGTGGAAGAAAAATCCTGATACCACTCAGTATAATGTACCTTTTGTTTATGGCTTTGAAGGTATAGATGCTGACCGGATGGTTAATGCCTTGAAACAGGTAGTCAACGCACATCCATATCTGAAATCCAAGCTCATTGAGGTTGATGGTGAAGTAGTCCTACAACGTAATGATGAGGCCACGGTAGAAGTAAAAGTCAGTAAACTCAGTGAAGAGCCTGATAATGCCTATTTCCAAAAGCGTGTCGTTCCGTTCCATTTGATGAGTGACCAACTTTACAGACTTGAAGTGCTTAAGACGCCTCTCAAGACATATCTGTTCTTTGATGTTCATCATATTATCTTCGATGGATTGTCAGGAAAGGTCTTTATGAATGACTTAAAACGAGCTTATGAAGGAGAAAAGCTTAAACAAGAGGGCTATCAGGCATACGACTATTCATTATACGAGCAAGAAGAACTCCAGGACACAGAAAAGATACAGAAGGCAGAATCGTGGTATGATGAATTGCTGACTGGTGCGAATGCGATATCACTCCCCAGTTATTTAGCACCTGATGGGGCTGACTTGGCAAGTATCGAAGTCAACTTATCAGGTAATCAGATTGACTCTTTCTGTACTGCTAATGGTATCACGGTGAATAGCTATATGCACGCAGCCTTTGCCATTTTTATCAAACGGCTTGTAAAAGAGGAAAATCCGCTGTATCTTACCATTAGCAATGGTCGTGACGTAAGTGCTGACCTTCAGCAGAGTATTGGTATGTTCGTCAAGACACTGCCTATTGTCATCACATCAGAATTAGTACAAGGACAATCCACTGCCGATTTCGTAAAAGAGGTACATAGGCAACTCCAGAAAAGCTATAGTATGGACTACTATCCATACACTAAAATTGTGGAACGTCACCGAGTGAACGCAGAATTGATGTTACTCTACCAAGACGAGGTCGGAAAAAACTATTCATGGGAGGATTTGTCACAGATTACTTTGGCATTGGATACTGCAAAGTTCCCTATCAGCATTGTCATAATGCCCGAAGCCGATAGCTATCGCGTTACTTTAGAGTACGATGGAAAGCGCTACAATTCTATGGCAATGCGATATCTTGTCGATGCCTTCAGAAATGTTTTGTTGAATATGGCTGTCACGGCAAATGTTAGTGATGTAGAACTGATCAGTCCGGAAGAAAAGTCTGAGCTCCTCGAATTGAGTAGAGGCGAGACCATAGAATACGACCTGTCGGAAACCTTTGTTGATTTGTTCCAAAGACAGGTTTCCAAATCTCCTGATGCTGTAGCTGTAGTCGACAGTCAGGGAAGTATGACATACAAGGAACTTGATGATCAATCAAGCATATTGGCAAAAGTCCTTGTCACTCAAGGTATAGGCAAAGACGATTTTATCGGCATCATGTTACCTAGATGTAAAGAGTTCCTTGTAGCCGTTTTGGGCGTTTTCAAGGCTGGTGGTGCTTATGTTCCTTTGGACCCGGAGTATCCGGAGGCACATCTGTCGTATATATTGGATAACGCACAAGCTAAACTCCTGCTAAGTACCAGTTCGATGGCTATAGAAAAAAACTTTAAAGGAAAACTATATGACAGGATGCTATTCATCGACGATATAGACTTTAATAGTGAGCCTGTTCCCATCAACAACAGTCTTCCTAATTCTTTGGCGTATATGATATATACATCAGGCTCCACAGGTAAGCCCAAAGGCGTCATGATGGAACATAAAGGACTGTGTGCGTTAATGAAATGGCTGGTACCAATGGAAGAGTTGAAACCAGGAGACAAGTGTGCAGAGCATGCCAGTTTCAGTTTTGATGCTTCTTTGTTTGATTTGTACCCACCTCTTACCTGTGGTGCTGAAGTTCATATCTTATCATCAGAACTACGCCTCGACACAAAAGGTATGTGTAAGTATTTCAGGGAAAAACACATCACTGGTATGACGATGAGTACACAGATGGGCATGGAAATGGTCAACAGCTTTGAACTTCCCCTCCGTTATATGGTTATGGGAGGTGAAAAGATGAATCAGTTGCGTAAGACCTCTGTGAAGCTTATCAATGGGTATGGTCCCACGGAATTTACCGTATGTTCTTCCTACCATATTGTAAATCAGGAAAAAGACGTTAATACTATTCCCATCGGACGTCCAGTACCTAATAGTATGTCGGTGATTGTAGATAATATGGGACATCTTGTTCCTCATGGTATTCCTGGCGAACTCTGTCTGATAGGTCGACAGATGTCACGAGGTTATTGGAAGCAACAGGAACAAACATCCAGTCATTTTACAGCATGCCCATTCCTAGAGGGTGAGACCATGTATCACACCGGCGATATGTCCAGATGGAATGAAGAGGGGGAATTAGTCTATCTTGGACGAACCGACAGTCAGGTGAAATTCAATGGTTTTAGAATTGAATTGGGTGAAATCGAAAATGAGATGATGACCTATCCTTCTGTGACTGCAGCTTCAGTTCTTGTATTCAAGAGAAAAGACATAAAGACCTTGGTTGGCTTTTATTGCGCTGAAGCATCTATAGACACTCAGGTCATCCTTAATTACCTGAGAACTTCACTTCCTCAGCACATGATTCCACAGATGCTGATGCAGATTGATAAAATGCCGGTGACACCAAATGGTAAGGTAGATAAAAAAGCATTGTTGTCTGAAGAATTGATGAGTGGGCTCAACTTGGGCGAGCATAATCTACCTGCCAACGAAAATGAGAAGAAGTTATTTGAGATTGTCAAGGACGTCCTTGAAACAGATGATTTCGGCGTCACTGACGATTTGACGTTATTAGGTTTGACCTCACTATCAGCCATTAAGTTGGCCGATATGGCAAATAGTAAAGGTCTTAACATCAAGGTCAACGATATTCTAAGGAGCAAGTCCATAAGAGACATTCTTACTAATGAGCAGGCCATCGGAAAGTGGGAGAATGGGTATGATGCCAGTAAGCCTGTCATTGTGTTGATACAAGGATTCACTTATTACAAAAAGTTAGAGCCGCTAATCAGCAGGTTGTGCAAGCATTACTCCGTCTTTGTCATTGAACCAATCGACGACCACTATGAGACATTATTCAACGAAGAAGGACTTAGTAGCCACGACGTGATAAAGTTCTATTTTGACTATCTCGATGCCAATTTGCCTTCCAACGCTATTGTGGAGATGTTCATCGGTCACAGTTTTGGTGGAGAATTGGCCTATCGTTGTGCCGTACGCTGGTACAAGAAGAAGGGCTACATGTCTAAGGTCTGCATGCTTGACTCGTTTGCCAATGCCGCTAACATCGTAAAGGAGATACCTTTACAAAAAGCAGAAGGACTGACGTCTGAAGAAGCATCCGACATTGAAGAAGTCAAGGAGTGGAACCGTCATTTGCAACAAATGCAAGCGTTGAAAGATGACCACGAATTGTCCGGCTATGATGGTAAAGTTCTCTATTTCGAGGCTGAAGACCTGTCTTTGCAGACGAAAGCCATTAATATTGACGTTCAAGAGTTGGCCCAGAAGAAACAAGAGAATTTGAACAGTTGGAGAGCACTGGCTCCCCACATGAATATTTATCCCGTTGAAGCTGATCATATGACTATGCTGGATGAACGGTTCTGTGACTACTATTTTGAAAGAATCAACAATATTGTATTACCCCAAATTCCTGATTGATATGAAAAAGTATTTATGTCTTATTTTCACAGTGAGCATGATGTTGATGCCCTTTACGGCCTCAGCACAGGAAAAACAGGACTTACGCCAAGTCTATACAAAGGCAGAAGAAGCCTATAAGATAGGACAACTTGACCAGACCATAGAATTATTGGAGGGGAATCTAAATGATTTTACTGGCAATCTGCGTCAAAGCGCCTTGCGACTGGTTTCCATCTGTTATCTCGCTCAAGATGACACGGATATGTCTGAAAAGTATGCGCGTTCGCTGTTAAGCATCAATCCATATTATACGTCCGTACAGGACCCTGTCCGCTTCGAGGATATGATTGCCCAGCTCAAGTCGGGGCGCAGCTCTACCGTGACTACGGCTTCTAGCCAGGCAGAAAGTATCAATGAGGCGCCTGTACCTGTCACTGTTATAACTCGCGAAATGATTGACCAACTCAGTAACAACAAGAGTTTGGGACAGGTTTTGGCTACATACGTACCTGGACTGAACGAAGTTTCTGCCTATTCTATTTCGAATGTAGCCATGCATGGTGTCTATACGTCAAGTCAGGAAAAGATTCTGGTGATGGAAAACGGGCACCGCCTGAATTTGCGTTCCACCAATAATGGAAAACTCGACTACGCCATCAGTACAGAGAAAATCGACCATATCGAGGTTCTGCGCGGACCTGCATCTTCACTGTATGGTAACGTGGCTTTGACTGCCGTAGTGAATATCATCACTAAGAATGGAAACGAAGTGAATGGCGTTAAGGGCAAGTATGGTTATGGATCGTATGGCACGCACCGTGCCGATTTTATCGCAGGCACCACCCTGCTTGATGCAGATGTAATGGCATGGGCCTCTCTATATACTTCACAAGGCCAGAGAATTGATATCCCAAAACTTACCGGTTATTCTATGTCCAAACACGACGGCTATGCATATATTGGTGGCTATAACGAGAAACCATCCTATGATATTGGTTGTACCTTAAAATATAAGGGGTTCAACTTCATGCTCAATCTTAAGAATGGCAAACAAGTTCCACAGTATTCTTGGTATGCACAGACCTACGACTATGATGCATATCGAACTCTGAATGGTAATAAGCCAGGATATACCATCAACGAAAAGCATTTGGAATTAGGGTATACAAAGCAACTTGGTAAAGTCAACCTTAACGTTTCAGCCTACGGTGACTGGTATAACATACAAAACTATCAGACAATATCTGACGATTCCATGAAAGTTCCTGTGTTTGACGAAAATGCCAATCCCGTTTCTGCGAAAATGACAACTGCTGTGCTACAGAATCTTGTTTATCAGGAATACACTATAGGTGCGATGGCTAAGGTAGATGCCAACTATACGTTAGGAAGCATGAAAGGTAATTTTCTTTTGGGCGCTCAGTTCGAATATTTTAAACTGTCAAGCAATGATTATGTCATGGGTGAAAAGTACACCAAGATTTTTGTAACTTTTCCCGAAGAAAAAAATATGATTCGCATCAGCAGCGAAAGAAGTTATTCTGCTTTTGTTCAGGGCAAACACTATTTTACGACGCAATTCATTCTCAATGCAGGCCTGCGATTTGACAATAAGAATCGTGCCAACGGAAAGAATGTCTCTGCTTTATCACCCCGAGTGGCTCTGATTTACTTCCCCAATGAGAAATTCAGTACGAAACTGTCTTATTCTCGCGCCTTTGTGGATGCGCCCTATTTCTATCGACATAACACTTCTAATGGTGCACGCGGTAGTGAAGACCTAATGCCTGAATATATGAATGCTATCCAACTTGACTTCATGGGAAAGATTAAAAGTTGGCATCTCGACTACGATGTTAACATATTCTACAATCATTTGACGGATATCGTAGTGAATAACCCAAGTACGGACCAATCAACACCTAAGTACATTAACTCGGGTAGTCTGAAAGTAGCTGGTGCCGAGGCTGAACTAAGTTTCAAACTTCCTTCCTTCCGTATTGATGCCAACATGACTTACTTACGCCCGTTAGAAGCTGAAGAGTACTACTACACCGACAACCAGATCTACAGCATCCCGGCATTCACAGCCAACTTGACCTGTAGCAAGCGTCTCTTGAACAGCGGGAAGCATCTGCTGTGGTTGGCTGCTGGTTTGAAGTTCACCTCTAAGACCCTTAACAAGGCCAATACTCAAATACCTGGCAGCGAAGATTTCAATCTCAGTGGAAACGCCATTGTAGACCTGGGCCTCAAATACTCTTATCGTGATACCATCCAACTATCGCTTGATTGCGATAATCTGTTCGACAAGACATATTACATCGGTGGTTCATTCTACATTCCATATCAAGCTCTGGGACGCATGGTAATGGCTACTGTATCGTTCAAGCTATAAGAATAATGACATGGTAGACAAAGAAGAACGAAAGAAAAAAGGATACCTCATCGCCAAGGCACTGCACCAATTTATGTGGGCGTCGATCCTGGCGTCGGTGGCTTCTCAGATAGCGATGACCACAGATGCAATCGTGGTTAGCCAGTTCATCGGGCCGGAGGCCATCTCTGCCATCAACCTGACCATGCCGGTCGTCATCTTCTTCAATTTCCTGATGATGCTCTTCGGTATGGGCGGGACGGTGCTGGTAGCCAGATCGCTTGGTGAGCGCGATGCACAGACAGCTAACAAGATTTTCACATCTACGCTTATCGGCCTTATTGTCGTCGGCGTGTTCTTCTCCGCACTGCTATTGATCTTCAGTCCTCAGGTAGCCAGTTTTATCACTAATGATACGCCTGTCGTCTATACGCTATCACTCCGCTATTTGCGTATCATGCTGTTAGGCACTACTATCACGATTCTCTTCATGACCATCACTAACTTCATCAAGACCGACGGCAATCCTAAGCTGGTAATGAAGGCAGTGTTGGTAAGCAGCGTCGTCAACCTGTTTTTCGACATTCTTTTCATAGCTATTCTGAGAACTGGTATCGAAGGTTCAGCCTGGGCCTCTATCATAGGTAGCGTTACGGCATTACTGCTATGTTCCCGTCATTTCCAGAGTGCCAACAATTCCTATCATTGGCAGTTGGAGTTAAAGCAGTGTCACCAATATATTCTAAAAGGTGTCAAGATGGGATTCCCAATGGGCATCAACACCTTGCTGTTAGGTATCAGCACCTATGCCATCAATAGCATTATACTCAGCAGCTTAGGCACCGAAGGCATCTTTGCATGGGCAGTCTGTTTCCAGTTGTTTGTAATCCAACAGATGGTGCTGAGCGGTATTGCGACTTCGATTTACTCCATTGGCGGACTGTTGATAGGCGAAAAAGACAATATGGGTTTGCGTATTCTCACTAATAAGGTGATGAAATACATCTGTTTGAGTCTGTTGGTCATCACCTTGTTTGTAATGATAACGCCCGAAAGTATCGGACGACTCTTCACCAGTGATCCCATACAGTCAGAGGGCATGTTTTATAGTGCCTTACGCATCTATGCCCTCCTACTGATTCCTTACGCTATAGCTGTCGTATATCGTATCCTTTATCAGATTTTAGGTTATTGGTCGTTGAGCACAGTGATGAGTATCGTTCAGATGGGTTGTATGGTTCTGTTTGTGGGACTGCTGGCATGGATAAAACCAGAATGGCTGTGGTGGGGATTCCCTGTTTCAGGTTTGTTCCTATTGGGCATTTACCTGGTTGTAACATTAGTTATTCACCATAAGAATCCCGATGCCGAGGTGATGACTCTGATTCCGAAAACTGATGATGGCCAGTCGCTGAACTTCTCGGTCAAGTATAATAATGATGATGTACAGCAGGCGCTTGAGAACATACTTTCCTTCTTAGAAAGTTGCAACATAGAATCATCCACATCTTTTCAGATTAATCTCTGCTGCGAAGAGTTGATGTATAACATCGTTACCTATGCCGTCAACAAAGATGCCGACAAGCATCTGTTCGATGTACATATCGTCTGTCGCAAAGATACCGTTTCCGTTCTTATAAAAGACGATGGAAAACCTTTCAATCCAATTCTGAAATCAGTATCCTTCAATGAAGATGGCGATGGTCTTGGCCTCGCATTAGTTAATACTATGGCTGATATGAAATACAAGTTCATGTACAACCAGAATGTGGTATTCCTCACATTTATGAGGCCCATTAGCCACCAATGAGCATCTCCACAGATCTCACCAGCGGTTTTTAGTTTCGGGCGAAATCTATGCATTTTAGGGTAGATTTCGCCCGACACTTTGTTATTTTGGGCGAAATCTATCACTTTTTAGTTAGATTTCGCCCAAAACACTTGCACATTTCGATTGTTTATTGTATCTTTGCGCTGTAACAAACAAGTTAATTGGGATGAATACGATAATTGGTAGAGAGCAGGAAATCAAAAAGCTATCAGCAGCAGTAGATAGAGTACGTCCAGAGTTTATAGCTCTGTACGGTCGCAGACGTGTGGGTAAGACATTTTTGATTAACCAGATGTTCAGAAATCAGTTTGCATTTAAAATGACAGGCGTTATTGAGGGGACACTAAAAGACCAGTTTACCGCGTTTGTAGATGCCATGAACGACTACGGCTTTGATGTTCCTGAACAGCCCAAAGACTGGATGCAAGCTTTCATAATGCTGAAAAATGCATTAAAAAAGAAAGTTAATAACGGAGAACAATGCATAGTATTTATTGACGAACTGCCAGCGATGGATGCCGAAGGCTCAAATGTGGCAGGTGCTGTAGGATATTTTTGGAATAATTGGGCCAGTCAGTACGATAACTTTGTATTTATAATATGTGGCAGTGCTACTAGCTGGATGATAACTAACGTTATCGATAGCAAGGGGGGATTACATGACCGCATAACCGTTGAGATGCCTATCCACCCCTTTACACTTAAGGAAACAGAGCAATATCTTGAATATCAGCATTTTTTATGGAATCGACAGATGGTACTTCAGGCATATATGATATTTGGCGGAATACCATATTATCTAAGTCTATTAGACAAAGAAGAAAGTCTTGTTCAGAACGTAGACCGTCTTTTTTTCAGCCAAGACATACAGATGCGTCGTGAATTTCGTCGACTATTCAACACCTTATACAAGAACCCCGAAAAATACATTGACATTATTAAGGCACTAAACAAAAGTCGTAAAGGACTTACACGAGAGGAGATTGCATCAGAGTTAAAATGCTCTAACAATGGACATCTAGGAAAACAACTTGAAGACCTTGTATGTTGCGATCTTATACGTAAGAATATCGTTCGCGAAAAGGAAATTAAGCGTAAAGATGCAATATATCAACTATGTGATTTCTTTAGCCTTTTCTATCTCACCTTTATCGAAAGAGCTGAAGTTGAGCAGCAATATTGGTCTCATCATATAAACACACCAGAAGTGAACTCATGGATGGGACTTACATACGAAAGGATTTGTATGGCTCACATACAACAAATAAAACATTCCCTGCATCTTGACACCATTTCAACATTAAGTTATTCTTGGCGTAGCAAAACCTCTACACCAGCCGCACAAATAGATATTATTATTGAACGTGCTGATAAAATCGTCAACATTTGCGAAGTCAAATATTGTCAGTACGAGTATAATCTTGACAAAGACGAGTATGAAAGAATCAATAAACGCAAGAATGCCTTTATACAAGAAACAGGACTTCGCCACACTCCATGGCTTACAATGATTACAACAGAAGGTGTGGCTCGCGGAAAATATTCAGAAATGATCCAAACACAAGTCACACTTGACGATTTGTTTTAAAACCTTTATCGCCGATGAGCATCTCCACAGATCTCACCGGCGATTTTTATTTTTGTGTTTTATCTACCAATCCACCACCACTCTTTCGAAATGTCTGTATTTATGCAGACTGGCTGGGTGGTGGTAGATAGGTGGTAGATGGTAGATAAATGGATTTTTAGGAGGTTTTGCGCTTCACGTAGTAGTCGGAACCGTACTTTGTGATGCGCTTTTGGAGGTCGGGGATGCCTGAAAGCATGCGTCCGAAGGCTGTAAGATTGGCTGGTTTTAGCAAACTTACGCCAACTTTCTCCTTCAGATAGGCAAAAATAGCTGATGCACTTATCCATTCGCCCTCCTCGCCTGGTGCGGCTGGCTCAAAGTAGTCGAAGAAATAATGATCAGCAGCACTCTTCACCTTGAACTTATTGTTCCACTCCAATATCTTCTGGGTTTCCACAGGACTGAAATAGTATGGCTCGTGCTGATGCAGGGCTCTCATGGCTTGAGCATACAATTGCTCATAGTTAGGTGTGACGCTCACGTCGATAGGGCCAGTAAGTTCCACACTAAGGAATCGTCGACTACCAGACGGATCGGCCAACACATCGGCTTGGTTGGTAGTGGCGATGAACGAGGCTCGACGTGGAAAATCCTCTACATGTCGGCCGTATGGACGCTTAATCTTGACTGACGATAGTGTGATGATGTTCTTCAGGAATCCCTGTTGGGTTCGAGGAGATATCTGGTTGAACTCATCCAGATTTATCAACAGCATCTGCGACATCTGTTGCAACACTTGTCGCTTGTCGTCCATCTGCAGATTGCCTGTGTACCCCCAACGGAGTTCTGGTGGCAGAAGCTGCTCGCAGAATGTGGTCTTGTTCCATCCCTGATTCGATATCAGCAGTGGCACAGCTTGGTTGCCATACTTGGCAAGATTGGTAACCTGCCACTGGCGCACCATACCTAGGAACCACGTGTAGAACCAATTCTCCCAGTGGGGATTATCGGTAGGCACTGTGCGGGCCAATCGGCGAATATGATCCTTGCCGTCCCACTTGTCGTACTGTTCCCACAGATAGTCGCCAATGGGATTGAAGGGGCGAATCATATCCGACTGCACGTAGCGACGGATATCACTATCTCTGGCATCGATACCAGCAAGGCGCACCTTCATAGTCATACCCTTCATCACACGATCGTCAACAGGTTCCCACTCCATGTACTTACGACTCAAGTCCTTATACTCTGTATATCCCATAATGGTGTTATAGCGGAAAACATATTTCGAGTTCAAATAGCCCATCAGTCGCTTGGTTTCCTGACTTATTTCAGCATCGCCCTCTTCATCTACAGCCTCAACCTCCATTGGTTGGTCAGCATGTGGTTTCTCTGCGATAGGCTTCTCGCTTACAGGCAGAGCCATGGCTTTGGGATTATAATAAGGTGTAGAATCCAGCGGCATGCGGAACCAGCTACGTGCAGAGGCTGGCTGCTGATTGATAGGCTTGGGCAACAATCCCTGATATATGGTAGTAGCCAACTGCCATCCTTGACGGCACACAAAGTCGGCCTCTTCCTCATCCACTGGCATGCTGCCATCGGCCTTGGCGATTCTCACTAGGATTATCACCTCCTTACCTGTTGGACCAACAAAGGCTGCGAGAGTGTAATGTAGAATCTTCGCAGCCTGTTTTACGACCTCGATTTCATCAGCTGTCTGCAGGTTATCGATAGTCAGTGCCACCACCCCATTGAATGTACGCATTCGCAGGTTGTCGTTGGCGTCTCGCTCAAACTCTACAGATGGGTAAATCTGGTGCGAGGGATGTAGATTGTCGTAGCTAATGTCATGGTTGAAGATGTTCAACTCATGACGACGACGTGCCACGGCTCCGTCTTTAGTATCTGTCTTGATACGCTCGATGAAGCTATCGAGAGTCTTTGTAGACAGCTTCAGGGCATTTTGCTTGTTTCTTAGTATAAATGTTAGTTTCATATTGTTTTTACTTTAGAATCGTTTTCTACGGCAGAAACTAGCGTTTTCTGCGGCGGAAAATATTGTTATCTCATCCGGAAAATAATATTTTCTCATTGAGAAAACATCGTTTTCTCCCCAAGAAAACGCATTTTCGAGTGTATTTTATCAATCGAGTAATGCCAGATGGTGATACACATAGTCCTCGAAAAACCTGTCGAACTCCACTTCCCAATCGTAGCCCATACTCTTAACGTAGTTGCGTATCCACTGCTGTTCATCGGGCGACAAGGCACGTTCGCCTCGCTTATACTCGTAGTAGATCTTGGCTCCATGCAGATAATTGGTGATGGTCTTACGCATAGTGGTGTAATCCTTCTTCATCACCTTGTCATAAAGGTGAGTGAATCCTGCCGCCCACACATCAATGGTTATCTTGTCGAACCAACGGCAATCGCCGTTTTTTAGTGTCTTTGGCATGATGCAAGTAGCTATCTCCAGTTTTTCTGGAGCATTCTTGCCAGCCAGGTGTCGCAGACAGTTGTCCTTTAGTGGACAATCATTGTTGGTACACAGCACATACCATGACGGTACTCGCGAAAAGTCGAAATCTTGACTTATTGGCTTGATTTGTTGCTTGGTCTTCATTTTTTTCTAAGTAATATATTTTATTCCAGGTTGCAAAGATACTATAAAATTAAGCAAAAACCAAATAATGGGTACATTTTTTTTCAAGAAATACTCATTATTAGCAATTATCCACCATCTACCACCTATCTACCACCACCCCGTAAGCTCGCATAAACACGGACGTTTTGGAATATTGGTGGTGGATTGGTAGATAATTATAAATTTCTATTTAATATACTTCACCTTCGAAGCGTCGCGGGGCTTAGCGTTGGACTGTTCTATCGTTTTTGTGAGTTTAATTCTTCTTAAATCTTAGTGCAAAGGTACAAAATTCTAAAGAATTATCACTATTTTTGCTCCCAAGTTTATGATTAATTATAAAAAATGTAATAATGGACGCAAAGAGAATCATGAAATATCTTAAGCTGTTGATGGCGAACAACAACCGCGAGTGGTACCAGGCGCATAAGGATGAGTATGATGCTGTAAGGGCCGATTTCGAGGCTGGCATTGCCAAGGCTATTGGACGTATAGCAGAGTTCGACCCATCGATTGCACACCTCAGCGTGAAGGATTGTACCTACAGATTCTATCGCGACACTCGATTCTCTAATGATAAGTCACCCTATAAGAACCACTTCGGAGGTTATATAGCCGCACATGGCAAGAAGGCACTGCATGGTGGATACTACCTGCACCTGGAACCAGGCCACTGCATGGTGGCGTGTGGCAATTACTGGTTGCCCACCAACATACTCACCTCATGCCGCAACGAGATAATGGGCAATACCGAGGAGTGGCTGAAGTGCGTAGAGAACAAGGAGTTCCAACACTACTTCGGCAGTAAGACAGCCAGCAGTTTCAAGGCTCCCACTGATGTATCAAGCTGGGACCAGCCCCAAGGCTTCGGTCTGGAAAAGCTCAAAACCTGTCCCTCAGGATTCCCTCGCGACTGGGAGCACATCGAATACCTACGAATGAAGGACTACTGCTGTTGGCATCAGGTACCCG
Organism: uncultured Prevotellaceae bacterium; assembly: GCA_902761905.1. Lineage (GTDB taxonomy): Bacteria > Bacteroidota > Bacteroidia > Bacteroidales > Bacteroidaceae > Prevotella. The sequence goes on along the minus strand of CACWMK010000002.1, from coordinate 132,205 downwards.
ACGACTTCTACCAAGGCGAAAAATGGCTCGACGAGATAGAACGCATGTTCAAGTCAGCCAAGCCAATGATGGACTTCATCAACTCCGTGATTGATGATTACGAATAAAAAAAAGATTATGAAGATATTTGCTATTGGCATGAACTATGCCGCACATAACCAGGAACTGCATGGGACGCTGAAACGTCCTGATGAGCCTGTGATATTTACTAAGGCAGATTCGGCAATACTGAATCAGGGTAAGCCATTCTTTATCCCTGACCATTTGGGACGTATTGACTACGAGACTGAGGTGGTAGTGCGCATCTGCCGACTAGGTAAGAACATCCCACAGCGCTTTGCACATCGCTATTACGACGCTGTGACAGTAGGCATCGACTTTACTGCACGCGATCTGCAGAAGAAGGCTAGCGAGGCTGGACAGCCTTGGACCATCTGTAAGGGATTCGACGGATCGGCAGCCATCGGCGAATGGATACCCAAGGAGAAATTCATGGATATACAGAGTATACACTTCCACCTGGACATAAACGGCAAGACCGTACAGGAGGGATGCACCAGCGACATGCTATACAAGGTGGACGAGATAATTGCCTATATTTCGCAGTTCTTTACGTTGAAGACAGGCGACTTACTATATACCGGAACACCCGTAGGAGTGGGTCCAGTGAAGATAGACGACCACCTGGAGGGTTGGCTGGAAGAACGCAAAGTGCTTGACTTTAATTGCAAGTAACGCAATAAAAATCAGCTCTTTACGTTTATTAGTATAGTGAAGACCATCGGCAGACTGATAGTAGCCTTGCTCATGATGACCTTAGGCACCACTGCCAAGGCTGAGGGGCGGTATGCGGAACACTCTGTGCTCCGCGAGGGTAACTGGGCAAAAATCAGAGTGAACGAGAGTGGATTCTACCAGTTGACAGACGCACTGATTAAGAAGGCCGGATTCAGCAATGCCAGCAGGGTGAAGATATACGGCTACGGTGGTGCACTGCAACCAGAAAGCCTTACCGGCGACTATCTTACAACCACCGATGACCTGCAAGAGGTGCCAACCTGCATCGTCGGCGGGAAAAGGGTGTTTTATGCAGTCGGCCCAGTTAACTGGGATAATAAGGTATCGCTCGCGCGCACGCGAAATCCTTATTCTGACTACGGATATTACTTCCTGACAGAGGGCGACGACGAGCCGCTGGCCATAGATAGCGCAACTATGGTATCGTCCAACTACCCTACCAACAACGATTATCATCAGCTGTACGAGGTTGATGACTACTCGTGGTTCCATGGTGGCCGTAATCTGTTTGACAAGACACTATTCGCCATCGGCACACCACTGACATACACTCTAAAGGCTACAGGCGCCAACGGACAGATATGCGTGGCTCTGACTGCCGATGATGACTATGAAGCCACACTAGAGGTTAATGACTCGCTGGTGGGCACTATGAGCAAGAGGGTATCGCTAGACAGTTATACCAAAGCCGACGAGCAGACGTATCAGTACACACTGAACGGCACGCTTAAGGCTGAGAACACCATACGTATAACCCTGAAATCGGGTAGCAACGTAAGACTGGACTACATCGACCTGTATCACGCCGCCCCCACCCCACTGGACATGACCAATCTGCCAGTGCCCGAATATGTGTATCGTATTACCAATCAGGACCACCACGCCGATGCGGCTGTGGACATGGTGATACTCATTCCCACATCGCAGACGCTACTGGCACAGGCCGAACGGCTTAAGGCATATCACGAACAACACGACGGACTGACAGCAAGAATAGTGCCTGCCGACGAACTATACAACGAGTTTAGCAGCGGCACCCCTGATGCCTCGGCCTATCGCAGATATATGAAGATGCTATACGACCGGGCCGCTAACGATAACGAGAAACCTCGCTATCTGTTGCTGTTTGGCGACGGCGGATGGGACAACCGCATGAAGACCACCGAGTGGAGCGGATATCGTCCCGACGACTATCTGCTATGCTACGAGAGCGAGAACTCGTTCAGCATGGTCAGCTGTTACGTTAGCGACGATTTCTTCTGTCTGCTCGACGATGAAGAGGTGATAGAGAAAGGGAGTGGTGGCAGTATGAGCTATACCGGACAGCCGGATGTAGCTGTGGGACGACTGCCACTGCGAAGCATCGAGGACGCACAGGCAATGGTAGACAAGATAATAAACTACAGCAACAACGAACATGCCGGCAACTGGCAGAACGAGATATGCATGATGGGCGACGACGGCAACCAGAACTCGCACATGAGGACTGCCGACAAGGTGGCTAAGATGATAGAGAAGAACTACAGCAACTATAACGTAAACAAGATATACTGGGATGCCTATCAGCGCACATCATCATCGACAGGCTACAGCTACCCCGACGTGACACGACTGATAAAACAGCAGATACAGAGCGGTGCACTGATGATGAACTACTGCGGACACGGTGCCGCCTACGCCATGAGTCATGAGATGGTGATGAAACTGGCCGACTTCGAGACATCACAGTCGAACTACTTGCCACTGTGGATTACAGCATCGTGCGACATAATGCCGTTTGACGGACAGGAAGACAATATCGGCGAGACAGTACTGCTGAACCGAAAGGGTGGCGGCATAGCATTCTTTGGTACCACCAGAACAGTATATGCCTCATACAACGAGGTAATGAACCTGGCATTTACCAAATACGTGCTAACACCTGGCATATCGATAGGTGAGGCTGCCCGACTGGCCAAGTGCGAACTGGTGAGCAAAGGCAGCGACCTGACATGCAACAAACTACAGTACACCCTGCTAGGCGACCCAGCACTGCATCTGGCAACACCAAAACAGCAGATAGTGGTAGACAGTATCAACGGCTTGGCGGCAGACGAAACCATCAAGTTGGCTGCAGGTTCGGTAGTACAGATAACAGGACATATCGTAAGCAACGACGAAGATACCGACACCGACTTCGACGGCGTAGTAACACTATCGGTAAGAGATGCCGAGGAGACCATCACCTGCCGACTGAACAACACATCGGGCGACGGTGCCGATGAGCCGTTTGTATACAACGACCGCACCAAGACACTGTATCGCGGATCGGACTATGTAGAGAATGGCGTGTTCCACGTTACATTCACTATACCAAAAGACATCAGTTATACCGACGGTAACGGACTGATGACGCTGTATGCAGTGAGCAACGACAAATCGCAGACTGCCCATGGCGAGAACGAGAGTTTTGAGTTGATAGGCAGCGAGACAGCACTAACCGACTCTATCGGTCCGTCGATATACTGCTACCTGAACTCAAAATCGTTTAAAAACGGCAGCAAGGTTAACACCACACCATACTTCGTAGCCGAGCTCTACGACGACAGCGGCATCAACGCATCGGGCAGCAGCATAGGCCACGACCTGGAACTGATAATCGATGGTGACATAAACAAGACCTACAACCTGAACGACTACTTTGAGTATGACTTCGGCGACTATCGTTCGGGTAAGCTGGGCTTCAGCATCCCTGAACTGAGCGTGGGGCCACATAGGTTGCTGTTCAGAGCATGGGATATACTTAACAACTCGTCGACAGTAGAATATAGCTTCGAGGTATCGGATGATGCCGGCATAGAAGAATTCAGCGTTACATGCGCTAAGAATCCTGCCCAAACCAATACGCAGTTTGTAATCACTCACGATCGCATAGGCAGTGAACTTAAGGTAACACTCGATGTATACGATACTGGTGGACGGCAGGTTTGGCGACAGACAGAGTCGGTAGTACCAACCAACGATACATTCACCATCGACTGGAACCTGAACGTGGCTGGCGGCAGTAGACTGCACACAGGTCTGTATCTATGTAAGATAACCCTGAACAACGGCGATAGCAAAACCGTTAAATTACTGATTAAGAGCAATAATTAGAAATACAATACGTTATATAGAATATGATGAAAAGAAGTTTATATATTTGCATTCTAGCACTTTTGCCATTATGCGCCAGTGCTCAGGACGACAAGAACTCGATGTTCAACCCCGTGGAGCATGCCGTAATATCGCAGACCATAGCCCCCGATGCACGTGGAGCAGCTATGGGTGATGTGGGTGTGGCCACCGACCCAGATGTAAACTCACAATACTGGAACCCTGCCAAGTATCCATTCTGCATCAGTCGTGCAGGTGTAGCACTAAACTATACCCCATGGCTGCGCCAGTTGGTAAACGATATCGACCTGGCCTATATGGCGGGCTATTATCGTATAGGCGATTATTCGGCCATCAGCGGATCGCTGCGTTACTTCTCGCTAGGTGAGGTAGATGCCAGCGACGGTATGACGGTTAAGCCCTACGAGATGTCGCTTGACGTGGCTTACTCGATGATGCTAAGCGAGAACTTCTCACTGGCAGCTGGTCTGCGCTGGATATATAGCGACCTGCGCTACGACTACAGCGAGGACTCGAAACCGGCATCGGCATTTGCAGCCGACCTGGCTATGTATTATAACAACTACATAATGATGGGCAGCAGAGAATGCCAGTTGGGTCTGGGTATGAACATCTCGAATATTGGTAGTAAGATTTCTTATTACGGCGATGACGAGAGTCAGTTCCTGCCAGCCAACCTGCGATTGGGAGCATCGCTGATGATACCTGTCGATGAGTATAACCGCTTCTCAATCTCGGCCGATGCCAACAAACTATTGGTACCTACCGTACCACGTCAGGAGGAAGGCGAGTCGAACAGCGATTATCAGGACCGTGTGCGTCGCGAGCATAGCGACATCAGTGCTATAAGCGGTATATTCAAGAGCTTTGGCGATGCACCTGGCGGATTTAGCGAGGAGCTAAAGGAGATACAGTGGAGCATAGGTGCCGAATATGTGTATCACGACCAGTTCTCGCTGCGCGCCGGATATCACCATCAGGACGAGACTAAGGGTAACCTGAAGTACTTCACCGTGGGTGGCGGTTTCAGAATGAATGTGTTCTCGCTCGACGTGGGCTACGTTATCTCGACAGCACGCAGCAACCCACTCGACCAGACACTGCGATTCTCGCTTACTTTTGATATGGACGGAATAAAAGACCTGCTTAGGCGTTAAAGATTAAACATTAAAGATTAAAGATTAAACATTAAAGATTAAACATTAAAATATGAAGATAAGAGTTGGAATGGGGTTTGATGTCCATCAGTTGGTTGAAGGCCGCGACCTGTGGATGGGCGGCATAAAGATAGAACATAGTAAGGGACTGCTGGGGCACAGCGATGCTGATGTACTGCTGCACGCCATCTGTGATGCACTGCTGGGGGCTGCCAATATGCGTGACATAGGCTACCATTTCCCCGATACAGCTGAGTTTACCGATGGAATGGATAGTAAGGTGATACTGAAGAAAACCATCGAACTGATAGCTACCAAGGGCTATAAGCTGGTAAACATCGATGCCACCATCTGCGCAGAGCGCCCCAAGATGAATCCACATATCCCCGATATGAAAGCCTGCATGGCTAAGGTTATCGGCTGCGACGAAGACGACATCTCCATTAAGGCTACTACCACCGAAAAACTGGGCTTTACAGGCCGCGAAGAAGGTATCTCAGCCTATGCTGTGGTACTGATTGAAAAAGCATAGTATTACCAAACATCGATAAAATTCACTACTTTTGGGCCCCCAAAGGGTCCAGAAGTGTTAAAATTGCACTTTTTTAGAAAAAAAATAGGTAAAAACACACTAATTATTAAAATTTATCGTATCTTTGCACGGAATAACAATTATCTTTTTTAATTCTAACTAATAATTTAGCTTATGAAATTTACAAAACTACTTGTTTTGAGCGCATTGCTGCTTGTGGGCAGTGGTGTGGCAAATGCTGCAGACTGGAATGTCCGCACGGCTCCTACCGTTGCAGACGTAAAGGCAGAGGCTGTAGAATTTGAGGCTGAGCATCAGTACCTGCTTTACAACACAGGTGCAAACTTGTTCTTCTCTCAAGGAAACGCATGGGGTACAAAGGCCAGTGGTCATGGAGATCAGGCTAAAGCCTTGCGTATGTACTTTACCAAGTATGTTGCAGAGGGAGAAGAGTGGGATGGTCAAACCTACATCTTCAAGATTTACTCTTCTGTTCGTAGTAACAGTTACAGCTGGCACGAGTGTTTCTTCGACAATGCAGCTGCTATGTATGTGGACCGCGCTTCTCAGAAAAACCTTTATTGGGAGGTTCAGGACATGGGTAACAAGGTGTATCGTCTGAAGGCAGCACAGGCTAACCCCGACTTAAAGTCTGACGGTACACAGTTCGTTGGTCGCGATGAGAGTGTCACTCAGGACACACAAAATCTGAGTGATTTCTATGACAATGCAAATGCTTATCCTTTGTCTCCGATGTTGACGGGCGCTGAAGGTCAGCACATTGACTGGGTATTCTATGACGCATCTATTTTCGAGATTTACGAGGCTGCTGAAGAGTTAAAAGTTGAGGCAGAGGCTGCTGAGGCCGAGGGTGTCGATATCAGTGATGCCGTTACTGTTTACAATAAAGCCAATGCCACTATTGAAGAATTAAAAGCAGCTTTGGCAGATTTGAAGAATGCGCGACAGGGCAATTTGGCTAATGCTACAGCCGACAAACCTGCCGATGCTTCTTCATTTATTGTGAATCCCGACTTCAAGGGGAACGATATCAAGACAGGTTGGAGCGGCACTGGCTGGGGAAGTGCTAATCCAAAGGAGAATGCTGAACGTTATGAGTCTTTCTTTGACACGTATCAAGACATAGCCGGACTACCTAATGGTGTATATGCTCTCGGTGTTAACGCTTTCTTCCGTGCAGGTAATGCAGGACCAGCGCTCACAAACTATATAGCCAACAATGCGGAGTCAAAGTATCTGAAGCTATATGCAAAGACTACAGAGGATAGCCTATTTACTTCTATCTGCTCACCTTACAAAGGAGCTCCCAATACCAAGCAGGATCAGGGCAGTGAGTCATCTGCATCGTACGATGGCGTAACCTATTGGATTCCCAACAACATGGTAGCCGCAGAGTACTATATGCATACCCTCGGACTTTACAAGAACCGTGTGTTTGTCGCTGTTGAGGACGGCAAACTACGCATTGGAGCTACACGTAATGAAAACGATGGTGCTAAGATCACTGGCGAGTGGGGCATCTTTGATGACTTCTCGCTGACTTATTATGGTGGTGCAGCTGATGCATTCCAAAAGTGGTATGACCTCACATTGAACGACTTAGATGTTTACAATTATGAGGTAAAGGATGATTATACCACAAAGTACCTTGAGGATTACAATACAGTATTCGAGGCCTTACGTGCAGTTAAAGTCACAAACAAGGCTGAGGTTATGGCTGCCATCGCCGGTCTTGATGAACAGGCAAGCGCAGTAGTATCTTCACTCTCTAAGAACATCGCTCTCTGGAAACAGTATGAGGCACTGATAATCGAAGCTAAGAGCGTGGCTGCTGACAATAATCTTGACCCGACCTACACTGAGGAACTGGGTGACTGGTGTGATATAGAAGGCCCCGAAGCAGTCGAGCTTCTCATGCTGACTAATGAGGAACTTGAGACTCAAATCGCTGAGATAACAGAAAAAATGGACGAAGCTCGCAAGCATCCTGTTGGTTCAAATACTGACATGACCAACATGCTGAAGAACCCAGATTTCTCGAAAGGTGCAGAGGGTTGGACTGTAGAGAAAGTCAATGGTGGTAATGTGACCACTGGTGGTACAGCAACTAATACATGCTTCGAGGCTTGGAACAATGCTAACTTCGATATATATCAGGAAGTTGAGAATGCACCTGCCGGCGTCTATGAGATTTCTGTACAGGGATTCTATCGCTATGGTCGCACAGCCTATAATGAGTATCTTGCTCAGCAGGTTTCTGAGGTTAAGAATTCTCCAGTTTACATCTACTTGAACGATAACATGACACCGTTCACAAATGTATATGGTGATCCGAAACAGATTACAGATGAAGATTTCTATAAATCAGGTAGCAGCGACTACGTTTCAGAAACAGGCAACGATGGTATTACCTACTACTATCCAAACGGAATGGCTAGCGCCGCTGTTGCATTCTCTGATGGTATGTATACACAGGCTGCTTATGGTCTTGTAGCCAGTGCTGGTGACAAGATGCGTATTGGTGTGAAGGGTTCTTCTAACCAGTTAAATGACAGCTGGAGTATTTGGGACAACTTCAGATTGGTATATAAGGGCTTCGACGCAGATGTGATTAAGCCTATTCTTGAGGCAAATATAACCAAGTCTGAAGAAACTCTAAACGGCGCTTTGGGTAAGGACGCTGCCAAAGCTCTAGAGGCCGCCTTGGATGAGGCAAAGAAGGTTGTAGACAGCAACGACGGCGAGGCCATGTTCAAGGCTCTTAGTGCCATCTTTGCTACAACCCGTGCTGTGACCGAATCGAAAGCTAAGTTCGCCAGCTTGAATGAGGCCAACGAAAAACTTGCTGCAGAAATTGCTGATGCAAGTACAAACGGTACATGCGCCATAACTACTATTGAGGAGGCCAAGACGCTCAATAAAACCATCACTGCTGGTATTGAAAATCGCATTTACAACGATGAAGAAGCTGATGGCTTGATGGAGCAAATTACCGATATGATTAAGAAGCTACAAATCCCTGAAGGTTTTGATGACGCTAGCGATGAGAATCCTAAGGATGCTAGCTGGTGCATTGTCAATCCAAAGTATGATGACAACACCAACGAGGGTTGGACATCAACCAAGGATCCTAGCATTAGCTACAACATCTGTGAGGTATTCAACTCAGACTTCAACTACTATCAGGACATCGAGCTTACAGCAGGTACTTACAGTCTAACTGCTCCTGGCTTCTATCGCTTCGGTTCTGCTGCTGAGGACTATGCAGCATTCAACGAGGATGCTACACAGAACAACAACCTGTCAATGTACGTAACCGTAGGTAGCGACAGTATGTTTGTGGCTATGCCACGTCTGGCATCTGCTGCTCAGGAGTACACAGCAGATGTTAAAGTAGCTGACGACAACACCAAGTCATTCAACGCGCCAAGCAACTACATTTGGGTAGCTGATCCTGTTGTCAATGCCGATTCTACTCAGGCTACAGGCACCATCGTTGCCGATAGAATGGAGACCGCCGCCAGCGAGTTTGCTAATGGCAAATACGCTGGTACAACAATCACCTTCAAGGTGCCTGAGGATATGACCGTACGCATCGGTATGAGCAAGAATGTTCAGCAGGCCAACAACTGGTGTATCTGGGGTGCTTGGCAGCTGACATACTATGGCAAGAATAGCTCTAAGGAGACAACTCCTAGCGGCATTATATCTGCATTCAGCAATGGTCAGGTAGCTCGCACCGAGTTCTTCAGCATCAATGGTACCCGCATCAGTGCTCCACGTAGTGGTGTGGTAATCATGAAGCAGACTATGAGCGATGGCACTATTAAGGTGCGCAAGGTTGTAATGAAGTAATAACGATCATATTGGAACTGGAGACAGGACATAAACCCTGTCTTCGGTTCCTTTACTTATTCTTGTTTGAACTACTGACTAACAAACCACCCAAATATGACAAGAACGTATTTTAAGAATCTTTTCTTTTATATTACATTGATATGTATGTGCGCAGGCGCGCGCGCACAAGTGGTAATGAATATCAACTCAACACAGCGCGGCCCACTAACAAGCCCCTATCAATGGGGACTATTCTTTGAAGAAATCAACCATGCTGGAGACGGCGGGCTCTATGCCGAACTTGTGAGAAACCGCTCTTTTGAAGAATCTGAATTTAACAATGGATGGAAGTCGGTCAATGCTTCACTCAAACGCTGCACGACAGACAACACCCCCCTTCTAAATGCTGCACAAACTACATGTCTCGACCTCTATACAGGGGCCACTATAGAAATCAATCGAATGCGTGGCATACGTAATGAGGGATTCTGGGGCATGAAGTTTGAAAAAGGCAAGACTTATCATCTCTCACTATTTGCGAAAGGCACCCACAACCAACATAATGGCCACATTTATGCAGTACTGGTGGCCAACGATGGCAAAACAGCCATCAGCGACACCATCACCCTGACGGGAGAGGTGTTCACCGAAAAATGGAACAAACTGACAGCCGAACTGACGGCAAAAGATACAGACCTTAGCGGACAGCTACTGTTGCTGACCGATAGGGGAGGGCACCTCTATCTTGACGTGGTGTCGTTGTTCCCTGGCACATGGAACAACCGTCCCAACGGACTACGCCCAGACCTGGCTCAGCTGCTGGCCGACACCAAACCTACATTCCTCCGATTTCCTGGCGGATGTTTCGTAGAGGGGCAGAACAGCTTTGATGACACATGGCAATGGAAGCGCACTATTGGTCCTATTGAGCAGCGCCATGGACACATGAGCTACAACTGGAACTACTGGAGCAGCGACGGACTTGGGTTCGACGAATACCTGCAATTGGCAGAGGACATGGGTGCTGCCCCACTCTTCGTAGTCAATGTAGGACTAGGCCACGGATGGTATGTGCCAATGGCCGACCTAGACACACTGGTTCAGAACACCCTGGATGCAATAGAATACGCCAACGGCGATGGCACAACAAAATATGGAGCCATGCGTATCAAGAACGGACACGTGGCACCCTACAACCTGAAATTCATTGAGATAGGCAACGAGAACTATAACTTCCAAATGGGATCAAACAGCGATCAGAGCTATCAATATCCTGAACGCTACTACAAGTTCTACAGTGCCATCAAGGAGAAATATCCAGAAATCATCACCATCGGTAACGTTGAAGCATGGGGCACCGACTGTCCTACATGGCGCAATGACTACCCAGTGGAAATAGTAGATGAGCACTACTACCGCTCGCATGCATGGATGAAACAAAACTACAACAAGTACGACAACTATCCTCGCGATATAAAGGTGTATAATGGAGAATACGCAGCCAACTACGGAGGCACATACGGTCTTTATGGCAATATGAACTCTGCACTGGGTGAGGCTGTATACATGTTAGGACAGGAACGCAACAGTGACGTATGCGTGATGGGCTCATTTGCTCCAATCTTTACACACGAGAGTGATCCTGCATGGGCTTACGACATGATACACTTCAACTCTGGCTCCAACTTCGTAACCCCAAGTTACTATGTGCAGAAAATGATGGCACACAATTTGGGTTACCAGAACCTGCTTTGGACTGAGAGTGGCAACAGTATTACAGCAACAGGAACTCACCAAGTTGGACTGGCAACATGGGATACACAGGCATCGTTCGATGATATAAAAGTAAAGGTAGGCGACAAGGCTACATTCGAAATCAACGATGACTTCTCGAAGAATGAAGGCTGGACACAAAGCGGTGGCTCATGGAGCGTTAGCAACGGTGTAAAGAAACAGACAGCAAGCGGCACTAATAACGATAAGGGCTGCCGAAGCATATGCAACACCACGTTTAAAGGTTCGACATACACTATGACTCTCCGTGCCCGCAAAGACGGCGGAGCAGAGGGATTCCTCATCATCTTCGACTATCAGGACGAAGACAACTACGCGTGGTGGAACGTTGGCGGTTGGACCAATACACAGAACGCCATAGAGATATGTCGCAACGGCTCGAAGGCGCAGTACAGTAAGGTGGGCTACACGGCTCCTGCGGGCGAGTGGGTTGACCTGAAGGTTGAGGTCGACGGCAATGTCATCCGCTGTTATATCAACGGACAGAAATACCATGAGCTGACGCTCGATGCAGAGCGTGCTCTCTACCAGAGCTGTCAAATAAACGAGGCAGGTACAGAGATGATTTTGAAGGTAGTAAATCCACATGCCCAGGCGCAGAAACTACAGCTGAACTCCGACTTCAATATCGGCGAAGGTACGGTAGAACGACTGACCTCAACAAATGGCACAGACGAGAATACAATGGAAAATCCTAACAATGTCGTACCGTCGGCTAAAGAGTCAGTTAGTGGAACATTGCTCGACATACCTGCCTATTCACTCAACATCTACCATTTCCCCATCACAGGACTGAAGGCAGAAGAGCCAAAGAAAACAGTTGCCGATTACCCTGAGTACGTGGAGGAGGACAAGGATATGGCTGCTTATCTCTATGCCCACATGCACGAGACAGGAGAATACACATGCTATGCACTGAACACAGGTGGTAACAATTGGAACGACCTTCTTAACAGTGGCGAGGTGTTCCCAACTTCGAAATACACCAAGACAGGCGGTATGCGCGACGCCTTCACTTACAGGTTGAAGAGCGGCAACGGTTTTATGCTGGTTGGTACCGACATGACATCACGTTTAGGATGGGAGAGCAACCACATCATGGATCTTATGCTCTCGCCAGACCTGATTCACTGGACAAAGGAAGTGTTCATCGACCTGGAAACAGAAGAGAACCTCGCAGCAATCAGTAAGGCTTTGGGTAAGAAGATCACCGCCGAAACCATGACAGCAGCATGGGCACCACAAGTTATCTACGACCCAGTATCAGAAACCTACGTACTCTACTACAGTGTGGGAGTAAGAGGTGATAAGCACTACATCTTCTATCAGCAGATTGACGAAGAACTCAACATACTGAGCGAACCACGCGTCTACTTCTCACCAGGCTATGACATCATCGATGCAGATATTATCTGGAACGCCGTTGACCAGCAATACGTTATGCTGTTCAAATGCGAATCTACAAACGGATTTGATCGTGCTACAGCCAACAAACTAGTACCTGAGATTGATGCTACAGGAACTACTGTATGGACAGTAACCAAGGGGTTCCACGTAGGTGAGAATAATCAGGCCATCGAGGGTATGACACAGTGGCGCCCCATCGGACAACTGCGCTGGCGTCTTGCATACATTAATTATACTGGTGGCTACACCTATCGTATGCGCTACATGGACGAACACTGCATGAATGTTGACCCAGAAGGACACACCATCAGTGGTAACCTGAAGGCTCAACATGGCTGCATAATGAAGATAACACAGGCAGAATGCGACATGCTGAAGGCTTGGGATGAAGTAGTTACTATCCTACCAAAGGTAAAAGCATACTATGCACTTAATCCCACCGACCAGCACAAGGCTGCCATAGAGACTGCCGAAGCTGCACTGGCCAACAGTACAACCTTTGCAGAGAACGCAGCTGCAATGCAAAAGGCACTGGAAATGCTGAAAGCCTGCGAGATGGACACACGTAAGATTGCCATTGAGGAGGCAGTAAAGAACGGTCATGGCGATCTGACCTGTATGATAGAGAATGCAGATTTCTCACAGAGTGCCGCATCATGGAATACCACTAACGGTTTTACAGACGCAAACGGATTCGTAGCCGAGTTCTGGAACAAGAACTTCTACATGTGGCAAGAAATCACCGGACTGCCTAACGGTAAGTATGAGGTGGGCGTACAGAGTTTCTTTCGATATGGCTCACGTGATGCCTCTTTTGAGTCTCACAGAAACGGAACAGAAAAGTTGAATGCTAAACTCTTTGCCAACAATGAAGAAACATCCATCATGAGCCTCTATGATAGCAGCGCAGCCAGTCAATATGGCACAGCAAGCAACATAAACTATCCCGACAACGTGACACAGGCCAACCAGGCTTTTAACACCTACGGCCTTTATAAGAATAAATTAGAAGTAAATGTCACCGAAGGTAGTTTGATACTTGGACTAAAAAAGAATGAATGGGTTGACGCAGACTGGTGCTGCTTTGACAACTTCACGCTCACTTATCTTGGGCCTGACACAAGGGTAAGCATCATAAATAACGACCCCGCCAAGAATTCCAAGGCTGTCTACAATCTTATAGGACAACGCGTTGACGGTTCTGCTCAGCGCGGCATCTATATTAGTAACGGTAAAAAAATAACTATAAAATAAAACAATTAATAATTGTATGAAACACAGAATAATCGCAAGACAAGGACGTTTGGTTACTGTTGCGGCCTGTTGTCTGCTGATGGGAGCCTGGACGATGCAGTCCTGTAAGGATGAATACACCCTGACAGGACAGCCTTCGTGGTTAGGCAACTCCATCTATGAGCGGCTACAGCAAGATGGCAACTACACCACCCTGCTGCAACTAGTCGATGACCTGGAACAGACTGAGGTGCTCAGTCATACAGGATCGAAGACGCTCTTTGCAGCCAATGACTCGGCCTTCAAAGCCTGGTTCAGTAACAACAAGTGGGGCGTAAAAAGCTACTCACAACTCTCTACGGCACAGAAGAAAATGTTGCTCAACAACACGATGATCAACAACGCCTATCTCATTGAGTTGCTTTCAAACGTAAGTGGTACACCACCGTTGGAGGGCATGTGTATGCGCCGCGAGACAGCTACCAGCATCTATGACTCGGTAGAGATCATGTCACCAGCCAAGATGCCAAACACGGCTGCATGGCAGAGTTTCCGCGAAAGCGGCAAGAGCATCCCCATACTGAAGGATGCCACCACGGCTCCAATGATCCACTTCCTGCCGAAATTCATGCAGTATTACAACATCAAGAGCGAAGACCTTGCCGTACTTACCAACCATCAGGCCACATCGGCCAACGAAGCATGGGTAAACTCACGCAAGGTACTTGACCGTGATATAACTTGCAAAAACGGTTATGTACAGAAAATCGACGGTGTGATTGAACCAATGACCAATATGGCGGAGATACTGCGCCAGCATCCGAAGCTGTCGAAGTGGTCGGAACTTATCGACCGTTTCTCAGCACCATACTATAATGCTACGGCAACAAAAGAGTACAATCGTCTATACAACAACGAGGACTCTGTCTACACCATGCGCTACTTCAGCAATCGCTCTGCAGACGGTAAATCTCTGACAGAGACCCCTGATGGCGAGGCAGTAAATGCACTGCTGACCTTCGACCCCGGCTGGAATCAATATATGTACAACAACACCATGGGATACGACCTGCACTACGATGCAGGTGCCATGATTGCACCAACCAACGAGGCTCTAGAGAACTGGTGGAATAACGAAGGCAAGGACCTGCAGATGGAGTATGGCTCGTGGGAAAACATTCCCGACGCCACACTGGCTAAACTGCTCAACGTCAATATGTTGCCTACGTTTACAGAGGCCGTACCATCAAAGTTTGATCACGTACTTAACGATGCCAAGGAAAAACTAGGCATAGAAGCCCAACACGTAGACTCATGCTTCATGGCATGCAATGGAGTGGTATATATGGTCAATAAGGTATTCTCACCAGCAGAGTATGCATCGGTAGCATATCCCGCTCTAGCCCACCAGTCGACAATGAACGTTATCTACTGGGCCATCGACCAACTGAACTTCCTACCATACCTATTGTCAATGGACTCAAAATACAGTCTGCTTCTGCCCACCAACGAGGCTATGCTATGGTATCTTGATCCTGCCTCTTATGGCGGTATCGATCGTCTGTCGGGTATGGAAGCTCCTTCAGTATTGGAATTCTACTATGACGCATCAAAGCCTGCCGCTGAACGTGTACAGGCACGCCGCTACACCACAACCGTCGATGCTAATGGTAACATCACCAAAGGGGCGCGCACACAAAGCTCCGTTAACCGCGACGTCATAGACAACCGTCTGAAGCGCCTTATGGACGACCTTATCATTGTAGGCGATGTAGAGGACGGACACGAGTACTACAAGACCAAGGGCGGTACACTGTTACGCGTAAGACGCACTGGTGACAACAAGATTGCTTTCAGCGGCGGTTGGCAGATGGAACATAACGCAAAGTTACTACCCGTAGAAAAAGACGAGATTTATACCAAAGAAAATGGTAAGTCGTACCAACTGGACTACGAAGTTCCAATGGGTACACAGAAATCTATCTATCTTACACTGAAAGGAAACGAGGCTTTTTCGGAGTTCCTCAACCTCATTGACAATGATGGTGCTAACCTGTTGGGAACAAAGCTCAACAATACATACAATGCAGGATTATCGGCACAAGGTTCAAAGAACCTCATGTTACTCGACAACTACAACTATACCGTCTATGTTCCAACCAACGAGTCGATCCGCGACCTTATAGACCGCGGTCTGCTACCCACATGGGACGACTATGATGCTATGGAAAAAGAAGGATTCGCCGACGAGGCTGCAGTTGATAGTGCACAACAGATAATCAAGAACATCATTGTGAATTTCATACGCTACCATGTTCAAGACCATAGTGTGGCCATCGGCATGGCTCCTGAAATCTACGACGAAGATGAGAATGGTAACAAGACTCCATCGTATGATAACACCTTCGAATCGATGAAACGTAACCCGGCAACAGGACGCTTCTATGGATTGGAGAGCGACAATAGCAACGGACAGATGACTGTGAAGGACGTAATGGGTAACGTGCGTCATGTTACTAAGCAAAACGGTCTGTACAACAATCTCTGTCGTGAATACTGGTTTACCGGCACCGGCAACACAGCTAAAATCTTTATGGCCTCTGACGCTGTGGTACACCAGATTGACAAACCGCTATTCTATGAGGAAATGACCCCCTGGCGCGATCAACTTAAAAACATAAGGAGGAAATAAAGGTATGAGAACACTGAAATCTATTATAATAGTCCTGGCACTGTTAGTTTCGACAGTAGTTCAGGCACAGACCATCACGTCGGTACGCGGAACGATAAGCGACGAGATGGGTCCGCTGATGGGTGCAACGGTGTGTGAGATCGATGGTAACGGACGTATCATAGAATCGACAGTCACCGACCTGAATGGTAATTTCACGATGAAAGTGAAGAACCAGAAGGATAGAATCCGCTTCAGCTTTGTGGGTATGAAGACACTTACCATGCCCATCAACAAGACCACCTATAATGTAAATTTGGAATCGGCCACCACACTGAAAGAGGTGACAATTAAAGCTAAGCGCCGCGTGATTGGAAACGGACTACCCATCGCGCAACGCGAGGTATCAAGTGCCACACAGTTATTCTCGATGAAGGATGTTGAAGGTATGGCTTTCACCACCATTGATGAAGCCATGCAAGGTCGTATTGCCGGATTGGACATCATTGGTAACAGTGGTGACCTGGGCTCAGGCTCAACCATGCGTCTACGCGGAGCTTCGTCGCTATCGTCACTGACCAATTCCAACCCACTCATCGTTGTCGATGGTAATATCCGCGAAGTAAGTCTCGACAACTTCGACATGGCAGCAGCCAACAACGAGAAGTTTGCAGAACTGCTGAATATCAACCCAGAGGATATTGCCGATATCCGTGTTCTGAAGGATGCAGCCGCCACTGCCATCTACGGTTCACAAGGCGGTAACGGTGTAATTGAACTTACCACCAAGCGTGGTACAGTAGGTGCACCGAAGCTCACTTATTCGCTAAAACTCACAAATACCTATCAACCAAAAGGTTATGAGATGCTGAATGGTGATGACTATACAATGTTGCTGAAAGAGGCATACTTTAACCCATCTCAAGACGATGGGGCTTCTGCAAATATCAGTGAAATCAACTACGACCCAACATTCTCAGAATACGAACACGCCAGAACCACTACATAACTATTAGCGGTGGTGGCGAAAAGGCTACATTCCGTATCGGTGGCGGTTTCGACCATGAGACAGGTACTATTATCCAACAGAAACTGAACCGTTTCTCTACTCGTGTAGCTCTCGACTATAACGTAAGTGAACGCATCCGAGTAAGTACCAACTTTGCGCTGACTTATACCAAGAACGATAAGAACTGGGTGTATAACACCAGCGACTGGGTAAGTTTCAAGGGTAATGGCGAAGGCCTACTGGCACTGGCTCTTAAGAAGATGCCAAACATGAGTATCTACGAACAAGACCCACTGACAGGTGCAAACACAAATGCATACTATACCATGCTGCAAAACGGATCCGGCATTTTCAACGGCGACCAGAAGAAGTACCCCAACCCCGTGGCCAGTGCCAACTTGGCCAAGAACCAGCAGACAACCTATGACATGACACCAGAACTCATCATCAACTACAACCTCTTGGGAATGGATGAGGATCACTGGCAGCTGAACTGGCGTGGCTCGGTATATATGAGTATCTTTAACGAGTACAACAACCGCTATTATCCACAGGAACTGCGAACAGTAAGCTGGGACGACGGTTTAGGCGTGAATACCACCTATGACGGTTCGTCAAAAAGCGTGTCGTTCAACACGAAGCAGACACTTACGCTTATTCCTGCATTTAAGAATCCAGACCACACTGCTATGGCTTTAGCTCGTTTTGAGCTTACCAGCGGATCATCTACCGGACAATCGGAAGATAAGAATGGAGCAGCTTCAGGCTTACAGGGCACACAGGGCGGTGGAAAAATTACAGGTTTGAGCAGCTGGTACAATCAGTGGCGCTCTATGTTCTACACCTTCTCGGCTCACTATGCATACAAAGGACGTTACATTGCCGACTTCACACTGCGTGCTGACGGAACCACCAAGTTCGGTCCAGGTAATCGTTGGGGACTATTCCCATCTGCATCACTGAAGTGGATTGTAACCGACGAGCCTTGGATGGAGAAACTTAAACCAACATTGTCAATGCTTGCCATACGTCCCAGCTGGGGACGCGTAGGCAACCAGCCAAGACATGACTACCTGTACACCTCTAAATACGGTGTAGCATCAAGATACATTGACATGAGCGCTATGTATCCTATCAACATCCGACTTACAGACCTGAAATGGCAGATGGTAACAAGTTATAACCTTGGTATTGACTTGGGGCTCTTCGATGACCGACTGACAATGGCTATCGAGGCCTACACATCAACAACGTCCGACATGCTGCTTGAGAATTACCGTATCCCATCCAACTCAGGATATACCACAGTACCTTATCACAATAATGGTAAGATGCGCAACGTAGGTTGGGAGTTCTACATCAACACTCGTGATCTTATAAAGAAAGGCAAATTCAAGTTCGACATGAACGCCAGCTTCGGTAACAACCGCAATGAGATTCTAGAGATGGACGAGTACGTGCTGAACAACCTCAACTCGACATTTGGCTATGGTAACGGCGAGTGGCTGCGCCGCGTACAACTAAACAACCCATTGGGTGCAATCTATGGTTTCCGCTACAAGGGTGTATATCAGTATAACTACTCTACTTTCAATAATATGAGCGATAGTGAGAGACAAGAGTTCCTTGAATCGGGTAAGACTGCTCCTGTTGCCCTTAATGAAGAAGGTAAACTTATCACTGATGCACAAGGTAACCCAGTTCGTATGATATACAACTACACCAACGACGGAACTGGAAAGAACTATCGTTTTAACGGTGGTGACGCCATGTACGAAGACGTGAATCACGACGGCCAGATTAATGCCCTCGATATTGTATATCTTGGTTCTTCTCTGCCTAAACTTACTGGTGGTTTCGGTTTCACCTTCTACTATGGTGACTGGCGATTGACCACGCAGTTCAACTACCGTTATGGCAATAAGATTCTGAACATGGCCCGCTTGAATGCCGAAGCCATGACTGGCAACAATAACCAAAGCCAGGCAGTGAACTACCGTTGGCGCAAAGAGGGTGACATTACAACCATCCCACGTGCCATGTACGGTTCTACATCTAGTTATAACACACTGGTGAGCGATCGTTTTGTAGAGGACGGCAGCTACCTGCGTATGAGCTATGCACAGCTTTCGTACACTATCAAGAGTAAATACTTGAAATGGATTGGACTGTCGCGTGCATCACTTTATGCCAGCGCGAACAACCCCTTCGTTATCACGAAATACTCAGGTGTTGACCCCGACATCTCAGCAAGCGGCTATGACCCCGCTATTGACTGGGCGCAGACACCTCGCTCACGCTCTTATACACTTGGCATTACGGTAGAATTCTAAGAA
This sequence comes from uncultured Prevotellaceae bacterium, assembly GCA_902761905.1. GTDB lineage: Bacteria > Bacteroidota > Bacteroidia > Bacteroidales > Bacteroidaceae > Prevotella. Next base: position 112,254 of record CACWMK010000002.1, on the reverse strand, counting down.
AGGTAGAAAATAAAATAATAATAAAGTATTAAAGATATGAATGCAATAATATCATATAAGGTAAGGAAAATGGCGAAAGGCTTTTTACCATTTTACCTTTTTGCCCTTTTGCCTTTCATGACTTCATGCTCTGACTTCTTGGAGATAGAGCCACTGAACGAAATTGTACTAGAGAATTTCTGGAATGAGAAGGCCGACGTCAACGACATCATTGCTGGCTGCTACTCAGGCATGCAGAGCGATGCTATGATACGTCGTATGATTATTTGGGGCGAGGCTCGCAGCGAGAACATCGGTGCCGGACTGAACAGCACCAACGATGCTAATCTGCTAAACGTGCTCAACGAGAACATTATGGCCACCAACGGCTATACATCATGGGATGGCTTCTACAACATTATCAACAGATGTAACACGGTGATAAAGTATGCTCCTCAAGTGGCTGCCAATGACCCAAGTTACACAGAGAGTGAGCTACAAGCTAACATTGCAGAGATGGTAGCCCTGCGTTCGCTGTGCTACTTCTATCTGATACGCACATTCCGCGATGTTCCCTACTCCACTGAGGCTTTCACCGACGACGACCAGAAGTTCGACCTGCCGGCCACAAAGTTCGACGTTGTTCTCGACTCGCTCATCAACGACTTGGAACGCGTCAAGGATCAGGCTGTAAAGTACTATCCTACTACCACACCACTCTATCAGACAGGCCGCATCACACAAGATGCCATACATGCTATGCTCTGCGAGATGTATCTGTGGAAGAAAGACTATCAGAAATGTATCTATTACGCCGATCTTGTAATTAATTCAAAGAAGACCATTGCTGAGAATATTATCGCACAGGGTGGAAGTCTGGGGTATTACAGCGGTACCACTGGTTCCAGCACCACCGCCTTTGAACGTTACAACGGCTACCCACTTGTCAGCGAGGTCATCATGAGCGGTGTTTACGGTAATGCATACTCCACACTCTTTGGCCATGATGTGGAATCAGAACGTGCACAGGCCCGCCAGGAAATAATATTCCAATTGGTTTTCAAAGACGACCCAACAGGCAACAGCATGCCTGCGAACTCGGCTATCAACACGTTCTATGGCAACGCTAGCGTAGCTCGTGGATATCTGGCTCCGTCAGACTACCTGCTCGATGATATTGCCAAGGAAAGCGGTCGTACCATCTTTGCAGATAAGAACAAGAGCATCGATGCACGAATGTACGAAAATTGTAACAAATCATTCAAGAGCATCAATAAATACACCACAAGTAGTGTACAAATCAGTGCTGCCGGTACTTCCAGTTCTCCCTCAACTATTTCATACGTCAATATATACAGCGACGGCAACAATGGTTCCAACTGGGTTATCTATCGTTTGACTGACATCATGCTACTCAAGGCAGAGGCTCTGACACAGACCATGCGCGAAGGCAGCGATAATGAGACGATAGCTTATAATACACCTATTCTGGCTCAGGCATTCAGTTTGGTAAATGCTATCAACAAGCGCGCTGTATGTCAGGCCACTCTGCAGGATACGTTGGTAGCTACCGACTACTCAACGAAAGCTCAGATGGAGGAGCTTGTACTGCAGGAACGTCAGCGTGAACTGATGTTCGAAGGTAAGCGCTGGTACGACTTGGTACGTCGCTCACAGCGTGATGGCAATACACAGACACTGGTAAATGCCGCATTGCGCAAGGTTACCTCTGGCGGATCGCTCATCCAGAACAAACTGACCAAGATGGACGCCATATACTGGCCATACAACAACGATGAAATCAAGGTCAACAAAAATCTGGTACAGAATCCCGCCTTCAGTAGTGGTGAGGACAATAACTACCAGAAGACAAACTAACAAAGAATTGATAATTAATAATTGAAAACTGATAATTATGATTACCAAAGCATATAGAAGACTTTTGATAGCACTACTGTTTATCATTGGTCATATATCATTTAACATGACGCTGGTATCCTGTTCTGACGAGCCAGACAGCGCCAACTTCTACACCTTTACTGGTGAGATGGCTAGCGATTTCCTAAAGAACCGTCCACAATACAGTGAGTTTACGGAAATTGTAAAACGTGCCGGCATGATGGACCTGCTATCTACATACGGACACTATACGTGTTTCGTACCATCAGACAGCGCAGTAAACATCTACCTGAGTGAGCGCGGACTGACGAGTGTTTCACAACTCTCCGACGAGGACTGCGATACCATTGCCCGTAACCACTTGGTAAACAACATGTACACCACGATGGAGATGACGCAGGACCGCTTGATTACTCCCAACATGCTGGGACGTTATCTTGCAACCTCGCAGGGATTCGATAATGACAGCAATGCCGTAGTATTCCTGGAAGGTACAGCGCATATCATATTCGAGTTGCGCGACGACTCTGTGGAGAATGGTATCATGCAACCCATTGACATGGTGATAGAAAAGTCAAACAGCTACATTGCCGACGTTTTGCGCGATAATGCAGATAATGCAAACCATCCATTCACCACATTCTACGATGCAATGGTGGCTACAGGTGTAATCGAACAGATGGCACTAGTAGAGGATGAGAGCTACAACAGTAAGTCGTACCCCAAATACTATTATACATCTGACTTCTGGAAAGAGGTGGCATGGGTACCCGATAGCAAAAAGTACGGATACACCGTATTTGTAGAACCAGACGAAGTTCTGAGTTCGAAGTATGGCATTGCCAAGGGCGACCTCAGAGCACTCTATAACAAGGCTTGTGAAATTTACGATCCTGTATATCCAAAAGATGTAAACAAAGAGGGACATAGTTTTGACAACCTCACAGACAGCATCAACCCACTGAAGCGCTTTATGCAGTATCACGTGCTGACCCGCTACTGCGCCGGTACAGCCGACCTGACTCCAATGGATGTCAACATTGGTGTTGTACAAGGTGCCTTCGGCTTCGATGAGACCCTTATTAATCCTATAGAATGGTTCCATACACTGCTGCCTCACACGATGATTAAGATTGAGAAGGCTACAGTGACATCATGGCTTGGCAACGCCACCAAAGGTGAGCGATATATAAACCGCCGCTATGACAACCAGTTCCAGATAGAGGGTCAGCACATTGACCCCACTGTCGAAGGTAATGTGGTACACGATGCATTGAATGGTCACTTCTTCTATGTCGACGACATGGTAGCATTTAGCTATGAGGTACAGAACTCTGTACAAGACATGCGCATTCGCTTGGACTTCTCAAGCGTATTCCCCGAGGTTATGACAAATGGTCTGCGATTTGAAGGCGACCCCACACAGGATGATAACTCTGGTGTACCCGACGATGCTTCGACACCAAAGAACGGTCGAAACTATTACTTCCCAATGGGATATCTGGATGGTGTAACATTCTCTAACTGTTACGTAGTACTGCGCCGCCCCCACATCAATTTCTGGTCGTGGCAAGGTGACGAATGGAACCTCTTCGGCGATTACGACTTCGAGTTCCGTATACCTCCTGTACCTCACAGTGGCGAATGGCAGGTTAGACTGGGCTTCTGTGCATTACCTACCCGCGGTGTAGCACAGGTGTACTTCGACGGTATACCACAAGGTATTCCTCTTGACATGACCCAGTTCCTTAACGACGAAGCTTTCCTTGGCGACCGCTTCATATTCGACGAAGGTCCTAACGACTACGACAATATGACCGATGAGGAGAAGGCTGCTGAGCAGAAAGTGCTAAAGAACCTTGGAGCCTACCGCGCACCGAGATCTATATTCCACTTCAGCACATCGGCAAAGAGCTACTTTGTTGGTAACTACCGTACCCATCGCCGCGTATTGTGCCAGACCTACATTGACTGCACAAAAGACCACTACGTACGTTTCCGTGTGGCCAGCGACGGTAAGCAGGGTAACAACAACGAGTTCATGCTCGACTATCTAGAGCTTGTTCCTAAGAGCGTCTATGGCGTCGACGGCGACGGCGAGATGGAGGATGATCTGTAATAAATAGAGAATTGTAAATTGTAAAATTAAGATTATGATTACCAAGATAAAGAGAAGACATCTGATAGGTTTATCTGTTATCATTTGTCATTTATCATTCAGCCTAGCGTTTGTCGCATGCACAGATACATGGGACGAGCACTATGACGGTGCTGCGCAAGGCGTAAAGGAGGGCTCGTTGTGGCAGGCTATCCAGCAGGACTCACAGCTTAGTAATTTCAGAAGCGTTGTCGAGGCTTGCGGATATGACAAAGCACTGGCCTCATCGCAGGTGTTTACCGTCTTTGCACCAACCAACGATTGTTTCTCAAAAGAAGATGCCGACTTACTAATAGCAGCTTACAATGCAGAAAAGGGCAAGGTTGACGACAACGACAACACCACCATCAAGGAGTTTCTGCAGAACCATATAGCGCTGTACAATCACTCAGTGTCAAGTGCCAGTAGCGACTCCATCGTGATGATGAACGGAAAGAACCTGCTGCTCACTTCCAACAAAATTGGTGACAGTGAACTGACTAGCAAAAACCAACTTTACGGCAATGGTGTCCTATTCACTGTGGGCAGCCAGGTAGATTTCTTCCCGAACATATTTGAATTTATTCGTCGCGAAGCCGATTTGGACAGTCTATACCAATTCTTTTATAACGAGCGTTTCTACCGCAAAGAGTTCCAAGCCGACAAAAGTGTAGAGGGTGGCATAGTAGACGGTCGCACAGTCTACCTCGACTCTGTGTTCCGTCAGCAGAACGACCTCTTCGGCAGTAAGTTCCTCAATGCCCGTCTGAACAATGAAGACAGCACCTACTGGATGCTCATGCCCACAAATCAGGTATGGAACAAACTGGTAGATGAGTACCAGAATTATTTCAATTACGATAACACTGTGGATAAGCGTGACTCTGTATTCTATACCAACACGCGCATGGCTATCGTTAAAGGAACGGCTTTCAGTCGTACTATTAACACAGATGCCATGATTCAGGACTCAATTCTGTCAACCAATGCAGTACTATACTACATTGCCCGCAAGAGTACATGGGGTGCCGACAGTCTGCATTACTATCAGTATTTCAGTCCGTTTAGTAGCAATGGTGTTTTTAACGGCAGTACCAATGTGGCTTGCAGCAATGGCACGGCTATGAAAGTTTCAGACTGGAAAATCGACAAACGCGAGACCTTCTTCCAGACTAAGATTATTGAGGCAGAAAGCCAAGGTAGCATCCGTGAGGTTAGCAAGGTGGTGAACAAGATTAACACCAATGTTGACGGAACGAAAGATACCACATGGATTGAAACCATTGTACCACGCAACCGCTATGTACAATCAGGCAACGATTTTTATAATAAGGTGTCGAACAATGGTTTTGTAGAGTTTGAACCAACTCGCACTACAGTGAATCATAGCGTGACATTCAACATCACGGATGTGCTCTCTAACATTGGCTACGACATCTATGTAGTTACCGCTCCCGCTCTAGCCAACGACAGTAACGCTACCGACATACAGCGCCTGCCAACCAATTTGAAGTTCACGCTTTACCATCACGTTCAGGACGGAAGCGTTGTAAAAACAGGCAAAACCGAGGGCGTGCCCTTGTTGAACAATACTGCCACATCAAACCATCCCGACGATGTGGACTATATCAAGGTGGCAGAAAACTTCAAGTTCCCTGTAGCCAGCTATGGCCTTGACGAGGAAGAACCACAGGTTTCGCTGAAAGTTGAAACCTATGTCACAAGTAAGCAGCAGAGAGACAACGTCTACACACGTACTATGCGTATTGACTGCATCATTCTGAAGCCTCATGAGGAGTAAATAATTGATAAATGAAAATTGATAATTAAGCATTATGATTACCAAGATATACGGAAGAAAAATGACGGATAGTCTGTCTGTCCTTTCTCAGAGATTATTTAGGGGGGTGCTGAGTTTGTCACTCCTTGCCATCCCACTCTATGCTTCGGCGCAGGATGATGATAACAACGAGGATGATTCGGCACGCAAGCGCACTATCGTCAAGAAGCAGAAGCAATATGAAACACGTGCGGTTCATGGTCGTGTAGTAGATGCAGCCACACATAAGCCTGTTGCCGGAGCCATTGTACAGGCCGATGGATTAAATGGCTATAGTGTTCTTACAGAAGACGATGGTACTTACAAATTGAATATACCAGTATTTACTACGGCTCTCTATGTCACTTCGCCTGACTATAACCCCGTTAGGCAAAGCCTGCTCAAAGGCGAGCAACAGAAAGAGTCGCGCATGTATCCTTCTACATTCAATCTTGAATATCAGGTTGAGACCAACGTGCTGAACAACTTTACAGCCAACGACTTCAAGTACACTAACTCAGTGAACATCAAGGAGGAGGTGCAGAAGCAGCTTGGAGCACAAGTTTACACACAGCAGCGCAATGGCGCCCCTGGTGTAGGTAGCGTGATGTTCATTCAGGGATTAAATTCACTGAATGTCAATGCTCAACCTTTGGTTGTCGTCGACGGAGTCATCATCGATCAACAGTACGGTCGCGTACTGCTGCATGATGGATTCTACAATGATATTCTGTCGAGCATCAATCCCAACGACATCGAGAAGGTGACGGTGATGCGCAATGGTACTGCACTCTATGGTGCAAAGGGTGCCAACGGTGTAATCCTCATCCAGACACGTCGCAACAAGTCGATGGCTACACGCATTACAGCTACCTTATCGGCAGGCGTGGTAACGGAGCCTAAGTATCTATCGGTGATGAACGCCGAACAGTATCGCAGTTATGCCTCCGAACTACTGAAGACTACCAATAGTACAATCCGCGAGTTCAAGTTCCTCAACGAGGATCCTAACTACTATTATTACACCCAGTATCACCAGAACACTGACTGGAAGAGCCTTGTATACCAGACGGCTATGACCCAGAACTACGGCATCAACGTGGAGGGAGGTGACGCTGTAGCCAATTACAACCTGTCTGTAGGATATGTCAATCAGCAGAGTCCACTGAAATATAACAGCATGGACCGCCTGAATATCCGCTTTAATACAGACATCAAACTAACCGATCGTTTTGCTGTTCGTTTCGATGCTTCGTTTGCCAATAGTACACGTAACATCCGCAACGACGGCGCTCCTGAGAGCTACGACGAAGGTACTCCTACATCGCCAGCGTTCCTAGCTTATGTAAAGAGTCCATTTCTAAGTCCCTACAGCTATGGTCGCGGTGTACTCAGCAGTACGCATTTCGACATCGAAGAGGAGTCATACCTCTCTGAGGCCTTGGCAAACTACAGCGGCTATAACTGGAAGTTAGGCAACCCTGCTGCTATTAACGAATACGCTGACGCGCAGAACAAAAACCGCTTTGAGAACTCAATGCTCAACCTGACGGTTACGCCCAAGTATCGTTTCAATGAGAACCTGACACTGTCAGAGCACTTCAGCTATAACTTGGTGAACACAAAGGAAATGTATTATATTCCTATCAACGGCACACCAAGCTACTATGTCAGCTCCATTGGAGGCTATCGCGACAATGAAGTTCGTTCGCTGGCTTCGAAGCAGAATTCTGTGATGAGCGACACTCGCTTAGACTGGCAGAATCGTTATGACGCCCACTTCGTTCATATTTTTGGCGGAGCCCGTATCAACTGGGAGAACTATACAATGAACTCGCAGTTAGGCTACGACACTGGTAACGATAAGACCCCGTTCATGAGTTCAAGTTTGAAGAATGCCAATGACGCTGGAACCAATGACAACTGGAATTCGCTGGCATGGTATGCTCAGGCAGAGTACAACTACATGAACCGCTACTTCCTGCAGGCCAACCTCACAGTTGAGGGGTCTTCACGTTTCGGACAGGATGGCGGTGACTTGCGTCTGTTCAAGGCTGCTTGGGGCGTATTCCCTGGCGTACAGGCATCATGGGTGATGAGCAACGAGTCATGGTTGGCAAAAGTCAAGGGTATTGACTACCTGCGTCTTACTGCCGGCTACGATGTCAGCGGTAATGACGACATCGACTACTATGCAGCCCGCAGTTACTTCCGCTCACAGCAGTACTTGCACGCCATTGCTGGTCTATCATTCGACGGCATTGGCAATACCAAGATACAGTGGGAGACCACTCGTCGTCTTAACGCTGGTCTGGAAACAAGTCTGCTTGGCAATCGCTTAGCACTCTCGTTCAACGTCTTCAAGAGTTGGACCAGCAACCTACTGACACAGCAGTCACTTGGTTTCCTCTCAGGACTCGACAAGAACTGGTCTAATGGTGGTAAACTGGAGAATACAGGTTTCGATGTTAATGCCACCATCAAGGTACTCAATCTTAAAGATTGGCAGTGGCAATTAGGCGGTAGCCTTGGCCACTACAAGAACAAGATAACCGAACTGGCTGACGATGTCCAGTATATGGATAGCAAGGTATATGGTGCTACTATTCGCACTCAGGTTGGTCAGGTGGCTAACGCATTCTACGGTTATAAGTCGTTGGGAGTATTCTCTACCACAGAAGATGCACAGAATGCAGGCCTCTATATCCTGGCTGATAATGGTGTCGACAAGAACTACTTCGGAGCAGGCGACATTCACTTTGCCGATCTCGATGGAGACCATCAGATTACTGAGGCCGACCGTACCATCATTGGAGATCCTAATCCCGACTTCTATGGCAACATATTCACGACTGTAGCATGGAAGCGAATGAAGTTGGATATGCGTTTCAACTATTCTGTTGGCAATGATGTATATAACTACATGCGCGCACAACTTGAGAGCGGCTCACGATTTATGAACCAATCGACTGCACTTGTACGCCGCTGGCAGGTAGAAGGACAACAGACCGACATTCCACAGATTACCTTCCAAGATCCGATGGGCAACTCGCGCTTTAGCGACCGTTGGATAGAGGATGGCAGCTATCTGCGACTAAAGAGTGTCACACTGAGCTATGACTTGCCTCTTAAGTCAGAGTACATACAAGGTATGCAGTTCTGGATTCAGGCCAACAATGTGTTTACCATCACCAAGTATCTGGGCTCCGACCCCGAGTTTGCTATGACAGGCAACGTCATCGGACAGGGAATAGACCTAGGACGTCTGGCTCAGAGCCGCTCGTTTGTGGCTGGTGTGAAATTCAACCTCTAATAAAAAACAAAATAAGTAATAGATATGAAAACAATACTATTTAATAAGGTAAGTAAATTGGCTAAAGGTTTTTTACCTTTTTACCTTTTTACCCTTTTACCTCTAATAGCCTCGTGTTCTGATTTCTTTGAGCAAGAGTCTAACCAGATTATCTATGCCGACAAGGACCACCTGAACAGTGCTACCGATACCATCTACTCTGTCACTGGCATCTTGAATAAGCTTCAGGCCCTGGCCGATCGTACTGTTCTGCTCGGAGAGGTACGAGGCGATCTTACCAGCATCACCAGCGTGGCCTCTAGCGACTTGCGCGATGTAGCTTTGTTCCAAATTGGCGATAACAACCAGTACAACGTACCTCGCGACTACTATGCCGTAATAAACAACTGCAACTATTTCATAGAACATGTCGACACGGCACTGAAGAACAATCGTAACGAATACATCTTCATGAAAGAGTATGCAGCAGTAAAGGCAATCCGTGCATGGACCTATCTGCAGTTGGTACTGAACTATGGCAGGGTACCATTTATCACTAAGCCAATCCTCACCAAGCAGGAGGCAGAAATAAGCTACCCAAGCTACGACCTTGAGTCTGTATGCGAGTACTTCATCAACGATCTGCAGCCACTGGCTGAGCGCTACGGCCGCGAGTATCCTGGCTACGGCACCATCCGCGGCAATGATTCACGCTTCTTATGGTTCCCCATCAACATCGTGTTGGGCGATCTCTATCTCTGGCAGGCTAGTGCTTCAGGCAACATCCAACAGTACAAGATGGCAGCTGAGCGATACTACAAGTACATCAGCGAGCGCAATGGTCAGAACTCTACATTTCCTGTCGGCATCAACATGTTGACTTGGACACCGGGCAACACCACCTGGTTGAATGTAACAGGTTGGGGAAGCTACAATGTAAGCGAAAACTATATGGCCAACGGCGAGCTGATTACCATGATTCCTTGCGACTCCACACGCTCTGAGGGCAATTACAGTGAGTTGCGTAATCTGTTCAACTCTACCGAAGAGAACAACTACAAGTATAGTCTGACGCCCTCACCACGCCAACTTGAAATCTCAGAATCACAAGCGCACTGTTGCGTAGGAACCGATGGCATCAGCGTTATTTATTCGCCCAGAGGTCTCTCACTGCACCGTTCTGGCGACCTGCGCCTCTTCAACTTCTGGAGTGAGGGCTACGCTTATGATAAAGCAACAGGCGAGCGTATTGAGACACAACGCATCGGCAAATACAACACCCGCAACGTACATATCTATCGTAAGATGATGGTATATCTGCGTATGGCAGAAGCTCTCAACATGGCAGGCTATCCTCGTATGGCATTCCAGATATTGTCACAGGGTCTTAACAACAATGTAATTGCTAATGATGTATGCCCATACTACAACGATGACGATGCGGCATGGCTACTTACGTTCGACTTTCCCAACTCTCGCTATGGTATTTTTACCGCTGAGGCTTTGGTGAACAACCGCGCTACCAACACCATGAACACCATTGGTATTCATACACGTGGTTCTGGCTTCACACCACTCAACGAGTATTATCAGTTCCCCGACTCTATCGAAGTTGACGGTCAGAAACAACCCGTGCCATTGGCCACCCAACAGGAGTACGTCAGTCAATTACTGCTCGACGAAGAAGCCTTGGAGTTTGCCTTTGAGGGCACACGTTTCTACGACGTAATGCGCTTCGCACTGCGTAGTAGTAATCCTGGCGAGTTCATGAGTAACGTCATCTCGGCCCGTGGCGGTAGCAACAATGTATCCGAGGACATCCGCAACAAGCTTCGCAACCAAGACAACTGGTATCTGAAGTGGAACGGGAAAATAGGTCCTGACTTCAAATAATCTACACTTCACTCATCCACGATGCATCATGCGCAATAACGCTGATGCATCGTGTTTGTTTATACATATATAAAAAGAGTAATGCCACAACCCTCACGAGCTGTGGCATCACAAAAGCCTATGTTTAACTAAAAATCCTTTTCCTATAAAAAAGAAATTTTCAGCCCAACAGGACCAAAAATTTGAAAGTTTAAAAGGGAGCTTCACAGCGACCTCCAGTTACCCCACTGTTGAAAACTTTCTTTTACCAATAACTAAAAACCTAAAACTATAAATATTACTACTAACCTAAAACAATCTAATCTATTAACCTTTTGACGTTGCAAAGGTACGACGTTTTTTTGAATCTCACAAATATTTGCAAGGAAATAGTGTATATTTTAACATTATTCTTGACTTACGTCAAACTATTGTGTCCGTACACAACAAATATTTACTTATTTTTACTTGGTTTTAACAAAACTTGTTGTACCTTTGTGGCGAGAAAATAAAAAGATGAAAGTACTAATAGTAAATACAAGCGAGCATACAGGCGGGGCAGCGGTAGCTGCCAACCGCCTGATGAAGGCTCTGATAAATAATGGCGTAAAAGCCAAGATGTTGGTACGCGACAAGGAAACCGACTCGCTTACCGTCATCGGCATGAACCATCACATAGCAGCAGAATGGTATTTTCTGTATGAACGACTGCAGATATGGATATGCAATCTGTTCCATCGTAAGAATCTATTTAAGGTGTCGACTGCCAGCACGGGCTTCGACATCACCCGGCTCCCCGAATTTCAAGAGGCCGACATCATCCACCTGCACTGGATAAACCAGGGATTCCTGTCGCTATCGTCGATCGAGAAGATTCTAAAGAGCCGTAAACCTGTGGTTTGGACTATGCACGACATGTGGGAGGCAACGGCTATCTGTCATCATGCTTATGAGTGCACTAACTATCAATCAGAGTGCCATCACTGTCCGTTTCTTTATTCACCTGGCAAGCACGACCTATCAAACAAGGTATTCCACAAGAAACAGCGACTGACAGCCTACCCTATCCACTATGTGGCAGTAAGCAACTGGCTGGCTGAGCGTGCCAAACAGAGTGCACTGATAGGCAAACAGCCTATCCATGTGATCCCCAACTCAATATCACCCTCGCAGTTCAGCATGATTAACCGTACCGATGCACGTGCCATGCTGTCTGTAAAAGAAAAATATGTAGTGGCATTCGGTGCCGCACGCATTGATGATGATATCAAGGGACTGAGTTATCTACTTGACGCCTTGCGAATACTCATCAGCGAGCGCGGATACAAGTCAAACGATATAAGGCTACTGCTGTTTGGAGGAATCAAAGATGAGAGCAAGTTGAACGAGATACCCGTGGAGTATACATATTTCGGCTACGTAAACGACCATAGTCGTATGTCACAGATTTATTCGGCAGCAAATGTTGTGGTATCGTCATCGCTCTATGAGACATTCGGGCAGACGCTCATCGAGGCCCAGCTATGCGGATGCATCCCCGTGGCATTCAACAACAGCGGTCAGAGCGACATCATCCACCACAAGGAAGATGGTTACCTGGCCGACTACCTGTCGGCCGGAAGTCTGGCCGACGGAATGGAATGGGCTTTCAACGCCAGGATTGAGCCTCGCGACCAGAAGAAGGGTGTGGTGCGCAGATATGCCGAGAGTGTGGTTGCAGCACAATACATACACCTATATCAAGACATAAGTAAGAAGAATATATGATACGAATAACATACGTCACCATAACATATAATGCAGCCAAGGTGCTACAACGGACATTGGACACTGTGCTGGCACAGGATTATCCCAACATAGAGCACCTGATTATCGATGGTGCATCGACCGATGACACGCTTAAGATCGTTGATGAATATATCGCTCGCTCAAATGCAGCAGAGAACGGTCATCAGATACAGGTATCATCAGAACCCGACAAGGGCATCTACGACGCTATGAACAAAGGTCTGAGGAGCATGACCGGCGACTACGTATGCTACCTAAACGCAGGCGACTTCCTACCCGCAGCCGATACAGCCAACCGCATAGCGCAACAGGTTGCCGCCAACGGCGGCACACCTGCCGTGCTATACGGCGATACCGATATAGTAGATGGCAAGGGACGATTTCTGCATCATCGCAGACTGGCACCGCCCGAGGACCTCACATGGAAGTCTTTCCGTCAGGGTATGTTGGTATGTCATCAGGCATTCTATGCTCGTACAGACTTTGCCATCGCCACGCCTTACGACATGCAATATCGCTATTCGGCTGATGTAGATTGGTGCATCCGTGTGATGAAGGCAGCAGCCAAGGAAAACGTGCCCATGCTGAATCTGCACATGGTGGTAGCCAACTACACTCAAGAGGGACAAACAACACTCCATCACCGCGAATCGCTTTGGGAGCGATATAGGGTGATGGAGCGTCATTACGGACGGGTACAAACCTTCTTATTACACTGCTGGTTTGCTGTCCGCTCCCTTCTTAAACACTAACTAATTATTTCACTATGAACTTCCTCTTGTTTACGATATAGATGCCCTTGGCCATTCCGCTGAGGGCATCAGCGTTATTAGGTGCCGTTTTAACCAGGCGACCATCGAGAGTATAAACCTTAGTCACACCCTGCACGTCAGCATCGATAGCACGAATGCCAGTAGCGGTTACCTGTCCTTGCAGCCCTTTCTTATTATAATATCCACCATTGGCGAATGCCAGATCATCGGTCTGTGGAGCACCATGATTACTAAAGATAATCTTTTGTGGCTGGGTTGCAGAAGTATTCTTCTGCTTAGTTCCATCCCAAGACCATTTCCACACCTTATTGCCATTTGTTGCCTCGCCCAGATAGGTACAAGCTACGCCAGGCCAGGTACCGCTCGCGCTGGTAAAGTTCTCTGCAGGCGAATCGCACCAAGCCCAGCAATAGATGGTGTTGTCCCAAGCTGCAGGAGCCTCGAAGAAGGCACAAACCTCGTTCTCATCTACCTTACAGAAATCAGGAATCACAACCTCAGGCTCCTCCTCTTTCTCCTTATATGTGAACACGCGGGTGATGACACCGCTAACTGTGCTGCCAACAAGCAGACCAACCTTTAGCGTTGTGGTCTTATCTATCGTTATGCTTGAACCGGAGTCAACCTTGGTACCGTTAGATGCAGTAGGCTCAGAACCATCGGTGGTATAAACCAGTTTTGCATCACTACTAGCTGATACAGCTATCAGATTCACATCAAAAGCATTTGTGAAATCACCACTACCCTGATCAGCCCAAGCTGTTTCGAGTGTATTAGCCAGATAATAGGCATAGTGATATCCCGAAAGGATCTTGGTCCACTTAGTTGCGTCTGGAGTAACCTTCGAGGTGTTGCCTATCACTGTATACAACTTCTCGTCGGTAATAAAGGCGAAATGAGTTTTAATAGTTGATGTGGGATTGCCCTCTATCGAATACTTAGATGTATTAGCAATACCAGCCAACTTACGCGCCTCGATCATTGCCTTAATCTCAGACTTGTAATCCTGCCAATGCTTCAGGAACACGCATGGTGTACCAGGCATAGCCAGCATAAAGGCATTGGCAGCAATGGTATCCTTCTTCAATGGGCCGTTTGATGAACCGTCCTTACGTACCTCTGTATCATGATTCTCTACAAATGTTACAGCATACTGACGATATGCGCCCTGCTCGAAGTTAGTGCTTACAAGTGGCCAGTTGCCATCGTTCTGTTTCTTAAGATATGACCAATCCTGCTTGTCGGTGGCATTGCGAACCACATACTTGAACTGAAAGTCGAAAGCAGCACTGGTCTTATCCGTACCATCAATCCACGTTTTAATCTTCGAACTGCTATCCCAATACTCTCCTACTGAGAACTGAGGCTGACTATCCTCATTATACAGCTTGGTATATTCGGCAGCATAGCCCTTAACCATGTCGTAACGGAAACCGGCATAACCCAGGTCGTTGAGCAAGAATTTCAGATAAGCCTTTACATTGGTCTGTACGTTCTCGCTCTTGTGGTCGAGGTCGCGCATGCCGCCCCAGCCTTCGCCAGTATCCTTGTTAGGTCCTACCTGATAGTTTTGGGCAGCCTCATCGTTGCTACATATATCATTATATGTAAGCTGGTAAGTCACGCCATTATACTCCTCTGCAGGAAAGTCGGTCCATGACGACAGATTACGACGATGATTGATTACTACATCAGCAATGGTTCCAAGTCCTTTTGCCTTGAAGGTGTTAATCATCGAACGGAGTTGTTTCTCATTACCAAACGAACTGTTATAATTGGTAAACCAGTACAGATCGTCGTAACCCATAGATGTTCCACCGCAATTACCGCTCTGTGGAATCCATATCAGATCGAAACTTGTTGCCAGGTCGTTAGCCTGCTTTTCGAGGGCCGACCATTGAGAATCGTCGTACGAATCCCAGTAAAAACCCTGCAACATCACGCCCTTATAGTTCTCGGGCCACACCTGCGCCATCGCAGCTATCGCTACGAAGCAGATTATCAATGTAGAGTAAAATCTTCTCATACGCCTTTAGTTATTTGTATTACTGTTTTCTGGTGCAAAGATATGAAAAAAGCCGCTTGGTTATTCTACAAGCTGTGTAAATCTGCAAGTTATCTTATGCAATCGGTTGCACTCAACCTCTCACTCAAATGCACCGAAAGCCGCATAAATACTAGGAGTGCGAGGCATGAGAGGTTGCGCAAACCTCTCACTCAACCTCTCACTCAACCTCTCACTCGATTTTAACACTTGGAGAATTTAACAAAAATTTAACAGAGAAACACGAAAACCGCTTTTTATTTTTTGTACCTTTGCCGCCGCAATAACAAAAACTGCACACACATATGAAAAAAATGACAATTAACGGAGAGACTCTTGGAGCCTCTCAGCAGAACTCGCTCGCTGTTGAGCAGTTTCTTAGTGACAACTACCTGTTCCGTCGCAATGTATTGAACGGTAAGGTAGAGTATCGAACCATAAGCACCGAACAGGCTGATAACCAGCCTGATTGGCGGACTCTAACGCCCGAAGCACTGAACAGTATTGTTCGCAAGGGCAAACAGGAGCAGATTACCAAAAACAGTCCTAAGACTGATATCCAGGAAGTTATCTACTCGGATGCTACTCCTAAGTATGACCCAATCTTTGAGTACCTGACGCATCTGCCTAAATGGGACGGACAGAACCATCTGGCCAAGCTCTTCAGCCGACTACCTGGCATCAGTAGCGAACAGCTTGATTTCTTGGTCATCTGGTTTCGTTCGGCTGTGGCACACTGGTTGCAGAAGGATAAGCTGCATGCCAACGAGAGTGTGCCTACGCTGATTGGCGGTCAGGGTTGTGGCAAATCGACCTTTATTGCGCGCTTGCTACCTCCTGAGTTGCAGGAGTATTACCTTGACCATCTGAACCTGAGCAACAAGTTCGATAAGGAGATGGCCTTGACCAACAATCTGCTGGTGAATCTTGATGAGTTGGATGCCATTCGTCCCAGTCAACAGGCATCACTTAAGCAGACGCTCTCGAAAATCAAAGTTAACGGACGTACCATCTATGGCAGTTCGCAGCAGGATCGTCCTCGTTACGCATCGTTCGTAGCCACTACCAACAATCCTCATCCTCTATCGGATGTAACAGGTAGTCGTCGATTCATCTGTATCGAGATTCCTGAAGGGCAGTATATCGACAATTCGGGCGAGATTGACTATGAGCAGCTGTACGCCCAGCTGGTGTACGAGGTGAACGAGCTGAAGGCGCCTTACTGGTTTACCAATGAGCAGGTGGCACGTATTCAGCAGCTGAACCTGGACTATACCGACGAAAAGGATATAGCCGAGATTGTTGAAGCCTGTTTCCGCAAGCCCAACGAAGGCGAGAAGGTAAAGGCCATGAACTGCACGCAGATGCTGGAGCTGATTAGCAAAGAGTATCCTTCGCTTAAGAAGACCGTTAGTACCAAGGTACATTTGGGATTAGCGATGAAGGACCTTGGCTATGAGCATACTGAGCGCGGACATGTAAAATTCTACAATGTAGTACCTGTTGATGCTGCCTAACGGCGAAAAAGTGAGAGGTTGAGTGAGAGGTACAGTGAGAGGTTGCCGTAACCTCTCACTCGCCCAAGACCTCTGCACAGATGCGGCTTTTGGCACATATGAGTGAGAGGTGGAGATGTTTAACAAAAAACTGATTAGAAATGAGCAAGATTAATTACGATGAAGTTCCTGGCTGCTATCTGCATTGCAACAATGCGGATTGCAAGATGGCTAGCCACTGCTTGCGCCAATTGGCTATGCAGGCTTTGCCTAACGACCAGATAGCAGTAACCATTTTGAATCCGCAGATAACCCAAACTGGCGAAGGGTGTGAATACTATCGCAGTAACGAGTTGCAAGTTTATGGCAATGGCTTTAAGAACATGCAGAAGAAGATGCTGCCTGACGAGTACAGCAAATTTTCGTATCGGCTGCAGGGCGAGTTCGGACGCAATCCTTACTTTGAGCGACGCAAGGGTGCCAAACTATGTTCGCCCAAAGACATAAAAAAGGTAAAGGCTGCCCTTAAAGCCATCAAGCATGAAGAACTAAAGTTTGATGCATATATAAAGAAACTGAACTGGAACGATTAATTGCAGTCCCAGTCCAAATTAACAAAGACTCGAGTCCTCCCGTTAGAGTACTCGAGTCTTTTCGTCTCAGGACTGCAGTCCTTCCGTAAGAGGACTGCGCCTGGGGTTAAGCAAAAAAGCGAACCGTTGTGGTTAAACGGCTCACTTGAATAGATTTATCGTAAGGTACTTACTTTGCTAAGAAAAGGATTGAGTTCGTGATGTCATTCAGATAAACATCGTAGGTGCCTGCAGGTACATAAATATTATTTGCTCCATTCGAACCTATATTATTCATCTTAGCAGAAACATCCCAAAGACCTTCTTCAAGATTTACACCCCAGTTAATACCCCAATCATGGTTAGCACGGAGTTTCAGTTCACCGCTTTCTTCCTGAGTAAACTCAGCATACCAGTTATGAGGAGTAACCTCCTTAAGCTCATAGTCATCGCTCCAGCCATTAAAGCTACCAATAAGTGAGATGTGCTCATACGTTGTGGGATCCTGGTTATCAAGCTTAATCCAAGTATACTTCATATTCTTCATATCGATAGTGAAAGTATAGAACTCTGCAGATGGAGCAGAAATAGCCTGAGCGCCAGTACCGATAAGAGCTCCACTTGGAGAATTATCACCGTCTACAGCACAACCGAAGGCCTTATCCCAATTACCAAAGCTTGCTGCATCCCAAATCTTCAGGTCCCATGCACCAGTCCACTTTGTAGTATAAGAGTATACATCACTTTCTGCCTCAGGTGCAAACAGACAAATCTTGTCCTTATCGCTCCATCCCTGAACGCCACCAACCACATAATATGCTTCTGTGGTGATAGGAGTGATCGAGTAGCTATACTCCATCATGTCAAGAGTAATGCGAAGTTTCTTAGCGCCAGTAATGTGGAATGTATGCTCTCCACCCAGGATTGAACGGCGGTCCATCTTGCCTGAAAGGTCACTAGCCTCGCCCTTGGTACCATAGAGCTGACTCCAGTCGTTTTCATTACTGATTGCATCAAGTGCAGTATCATCAGCAATAGCAAACCAACAATCATCACCACCAGTTTCAACAGTAATTGTGAAAATGGGATCCTCATAAACATCCTTGCTACTATGAGCAAACTGCTGAGTACGAGCACCGTCGGGAGACCAACCTGCCTTTGCACCAATTACATAGTATGCAGGAGCAATCTGTACTTTCTTCAGAGGAGTGAACGTAACGTTGCTCTTGGCAAAGAAGTTTTCACCGGGCTTACCAACGATAGCCTCGGCTGTTCCACCTGTTACGGTGTGGATAACAGTACGGATATAAAGAGGAGTCTCGGCTGGATTGCGGGTGATATTGTTGAAATATGCATCCTGCAGATCGCCTGCCTTCACGCTGATCTCATTTGAACCTTCAAGGCTGTTTGCATCAAGTGTAATACTCTCTGCAAAATCCTCAGTCTTTGAGAACTCAACCAGAGCCTTAAGAATAGTATTAGCAGGCATTGCACCTTCAGCCACACTAACTGTACCAATAGAGATGTCTTTATTCTCGCCCGTCTCCTCGTTGATATAGTCAGCCAGATTGATGGTGGTTGCCGAAGCGGCAGCAACACTCACGTCGCTAGCCTTAAGCAGACTCTCAGGCAGATTTGACTGCGGCACGAACTCAGTATCGAAGTCCTGGTTACAGGCTACGAGTCCCATGCTGAGAAGAGCCATTGTATATAAACCTAATTTTTTCATCTTCTTATTCATTTGATTAAACTATCTATAATACTGACGAAATTACTGGAGAACAAACTCTACTGTACCCTTGTTCAGATCAACAGTGATATCGAGTACGCCACCAGGGAATCCTGGGAAGTAGTATGAACCCTTACCCTTCTTAATAGTATTCTTGAATACGCCATCAGAGAATGAGAACTCTGTTGCGGTATCATCCTCAATGAATCCATAAGAGTCGCCTCCGTCCCAGCCGGTAAGCTTACCGTAGAAGCGGAAAGTAAGGTCGCCCTCTGGCATCTCTACAGAACCCTTGAATACCTTATTACCAATCTCTGTCTCCATAATGAACCAGTTGCCATCTACAAGAGTCTGTTTATTACCAGCTGAAGGCTCAGGCCAACCGCAGCAAGAACCGATAACCCAAAGAGTAGCCTTGCTTGGGATGTTGCAGTAAGCAGCCATGTGGTTGAAGGTAACTACATTAGAAGTAATTGTAGTACCAGGAATAACCTGAGATGATGTGGTCTGGATATTTGCTATAACTCGCATAGAGATCTGGCGGAAGCCCATCTCCTGATACTCATCCTCAGTTTTGAATCCATCGAGCTTACAGATTGCCTTGGCAATCTCCTCGCCGCTGATGAGGGCTTTACATGAGATAAAACTTGTTTCCAACTGTTCCCATGTAGCACCATCAACACTTACCTGTATCTTATAGTTTACTACAGTATTTACACCATAATTAGGCTGAGTCCAAGTCAGGCTAACAGTGTTGTCCGGGCTAAGCTGGATATACTGATCAGCCAATGGTGACTGGTTCACCACAAACTCTGTAGCAGTGTGGTTCGGGCCTAGTGTAGGATTGTCGTCGCGGTCGCTATCACATGAAGTGAACATCATGCCAAAAGCAGCGAACAACATACTACTCAAAATATATTTTGCTTTCATAATTATCAATTTTCAATATTAAATGTTCAATAATTAATAGCCAGTATTCTGCTCCAGGTTCGGGTTCGAAATAACATCGCTCGAAGCCAGTGGGAACAGATTGTACTTAGCATCTACAGCGTGAGGAGTACCTACGTTGCTGTTCATACCCTTATGAGACCAGAGGTAATCGCTTGTGGTAAGGAGGTTGAAGCGAACCAGGTCGCTACGACGATGACACTCCCAAGCCAACTCGCGAGCACGCTCGTTGATGATATCGTTAGCAGTTGGATTTGCAATCTCGCCTACACCAGCACGGGTACGAATAGCATTGAACTTAGCGATACCATCGCAGCTAACGCCACCTACTACCTGGCACTCAGCCAGCATCAGATATACATCGCCCAAACGGAATACAGGGAAGTCGGTGTCGGGGAATGAGTTAGCACCAGGGATGGTAGAACCATCAGCCTTAAGGTTGGTAAACTTGGTGAATGCATAGCCACTGAAGAAGTCGCTTACATCCTTAATCTCCTTGCTCTGACCATCGGTGAAGAAAGTAGCACGCTGGTCGCCTTCCTCAAACTTGTCGACAAACTGTGGAGTTACACGAATACCACCCCAACCATTACCGCCAAGTCCATAGTCGGCATAGTTCATATTACCTCCAACCTGAGCATTGATGATATAAGTAGTACCACCGTATGCCTGAGTATTGATGTGATCCTGATATACGCTGAAGATAATCTCGTGACCTACGCCCAGATACTGGTCGTTATCAGCGCAGAACAACTTCCAATAGTCGTTAGCGCTCTCGAGCTGGTAACCCAAGTCGATGACCTTCTGGCAGTACTCAGCACACTTCTGATAGTCAGCTGTACCAGTATAAACCTTTGCATTCAAGTAAAGTTTAGCCAGGATCATGTAGCAAAGGCCCTTACCTGCGCGATACTTTTCAGGATTTGCTGGCAGAAGCTCTGCTGTTTCTTCCATATCCTTAACCAACCATGTGAACAGCTCAGCTCGGCTAATCTGCTGTGGGTTACCGCCACCTACCTCAGAATTCTCGTCGGTGAAAGGCACATTACCAAACATATCGATAGCATGCAGATAACTCAAGCCACGGATAGCACGAGCCTCGGCGCGATACTGCTGCATAGTAGCTTCACTGCTGTTTGAAGCCTTGTCAATCTGGCGAATAACCTCATTACAGATAGATATCTGATAGAAAACGCGGCTATAAGCAGCGCTTACGAATACATCGCTTGATGTCCACTGCAGTCCATGCAGATCTTTCAGGGTCTGGTCGTTCCAACCAATAACAGCCTCATCGGTAGGCAGCTCCTGCATGTTGAACAGGGCACGCAGATACTGACCGAAACCACCATCGATACCCTCGATATCTGGGCTTCCGCTATCACCATCGGGTGAACTAACGGCAAGACCTGAGTAACACTTTGCCAGCATTTGGTTATATGCCTCAGTGCTTGTAAGCACATTCTCCGGAGTGTCCAGATTGGGGTCGATTGGAGTTACATCCAAATCGTTCACACAAGCTGTCAGCGACACGGCGGTAGCAAAGGCAAAGCTGTAAATTCCGTATTTATTGATATTGAATTTCATATTCTTATCCTCCTATTTTATTAAAAGTTAAAGCTTGCACCCAGGATGAAGTTGCGTGAGCGGGGATACATGTTGTTGTCGATACCATTGCCAACCTCAGGATCTACCCCCTTGTAATTGGTGATGGTGAAGATGTTCTGAGCAGTAAAGTTAACACGTACCCAAGGTGCAATGTTGTAAGCCAGTGTCACCTTGTCGAGCTTCAGGTAAGAAGCATTCTGTACATAGTAGTCGCTCTTGTACTGAGCCTGCTGGAAGTTAGTATAAGGAGCAGTAGCCACACGGTTGCAGATAAAGTTGTTTGTCCACATGTCGGCCTTCATCTCAGTGTTAGAGGCGATATTGTTGTAAACATAGTTACCAAGACTTGAACGGAGTGAAGCAGAGAGAGTCCACTTCTTATAGCTAAGCTCAGTGTTGAAACCGATGTTCACGTCAGCATCTGGCTTATAGTAAACGTAACGGTCGTCGTCGGTAATCTGTCCGTCGTGGTTGCGGTCAACATATACGCCCTCAAGTGGCTTACCATCCTCACCGTAAACCTGCTGGAATACATAGAACGAGTTGATTGGGTTGCCAACCTTCTGAATCTGGATGTTATTACCAACACCACCCGAGATACCTCCTGTCTCTACACCAGGATAGCTAGGATCGTCGCTGGCTGTCAGACGGGTAATCTTATTCTTGTTGTAAGCTACGTTAAAACCAATCTCCCAACGGAGGTCCTTCTTCTCAATGGGCACTACATTCAGTGCACCCTCGATACCCTTGTTCTCCATATCGCCGACGTTCATCAGCAGATAGTTGGTAAGGTTGGTCCCGGCAGCTACAGGCACCTTATTCAGCAGGTCCTTGGTCTTGCGCTGATATACATCGATGCTACCGTTGATGCGGTTGCGAGCGAAACCGAAGTCCAAACCAATGTTATAAGTTGTTGTCTCCTCCCACTTGATCTGAGCAGCATAGCCCTTTGGAGTAATAGGAGTGATAACGCTATTGCCAAACTGATAGAGTGAACCAGCCTGGTTGGTGTGGTAAGTAGGAATAGAAGGATAGTCACCCTGGTTGATATTCTGCTGTCCTGTTACACCCCAGCCCAGACGGAGTTTCAGATTAGACAGCCAGTCAACGTTCTTCAGGATTGGCTCCTCGCTGATACGCCATGCAAGAGCTGCTGAAGGGAATACACCCCACTTGTTGTTCTGGAAACGTGATGTACCATCGTCACGCAGTGTGAAGGTGAGGAGGTAACGATCCATCAGAGAATAGTTCAAACGTCCATAGAATGAAATGAGGAAACTCTCAGTCTTGAACAGAGTTGGGTCGCCATACAGGCGTGTATCATGTCCATCGTTTGACATCTTATCATTAGTTGTCTGGTTATAGAAGTGCTGCCAGCTATAACCTGCCAAAATATCGAAGCGGCTCTGGATCTCCTTCAACTCCTTAGCGTATGCCAGATAGAACTCCAGAGTCTGGTCACGACGTAGCTGGGTGTATTTCTCCCATGCACCTGTGCCATTCTCTACTTTATTATGATAAGAAATCTCGCTTCCCTCTTCAGAAATATTCCAACCTGTGGTGGTAGAAATATCGAGACCGAGGTTCAAGTTTGCACGAAGTCCATCGAGGAACTTGAACTTATAATCGAACTGAGCGTTACCTACGAAACGACGTACATAACTATCCTTGTTCTGTTCGTTCAGCATTGCAACCGGGTTCAGAGTAGACATGGTGTTATAAGCTCCATTGCTCATCCACTTATGGTCAACAGACTTCAACGGGTTGTACTGAACAGCTGCACCAATGGCACCCTCATCAGCATATGAGTTGTGTGTGAACACACCCTTACCGTTCAGATTGATAGTCAGACGGTCGTTAAGCAGAGTTGGAGTAAGGTTGAAACCTACGCTTGCACGACTCATAGCTGTGGTCTTCAGTGTACCATCATTGTTCAGGAAACCTGCACTTACACGATAAGGCATTTTGAAGTCGGCATTCTTGGCAACATAACCGCCGGTTACGCTAGCGTTGATTTCCTCAGCGAATGCTTGACGATAGATCTCGTCCTGCCAATTGGTGTTAGCATTGCCAAGAGCTGCAACAGCGTCAGCATTTTCACTATAGTTGGCCATAAAGAACTCGCGGAAAGCATCTGCACCCAGCACGTCAACCTTCTTGCCAACGGTCTTGAAAGAACCGCTCATGTCAACAGTGATACGTGGCTTTGAACCAGCCTTACCCTTCTTTGTGGTAATAAGGATAACACCGTTTGATGCACGGCTACCATAGATAGCGGTAGCAGAAGCATCCTTCAGGATAGAGAAACTCTCGATGTCGTTAGGGTTGATGGTGTTCAGTACATCGCCACCAGAAATCTCAGTAGAACTGATTGGCAGACCATCGATAACGATCAGAGGGTCGTTAGATGCTGAAAGTGAAGAACCACCACGGATACGGATCTTTGAACCGGCTCCAGGAGCACCACTGTTGGTAGTGATCTGTACACCAGGAGTTTTACCCTGCAGCAGATCGGCTGGCGATGTGGCCAAACCCTTGTTCAGCTGATCGGCCTCGACCGACATAACCGAACCGGTGGCGTCGCTCTTACGAACGGTACCATAACCGATAACTACAACGTCCTGCAGAACAGTCTGATCGTCCTGCAGTACTACGGTAACATTAGGTGCAGCTTTCACCTGTGCGGTTACATAACCCACATACGAAATGCTAAGTGTAGCACCTTGTTTTGCCTTGATGGCGAAGTTACCGTCGAAGTCAGTAACTGTAGCAGCCTGTGTGCCGTCTACACGTACTGTAGCGCCGATAATGGGTTCGCCTGTAGCATCTTTCACATGGCCTTTTACGTCAATCTGAGCAAAGGCACTTACCGATAGGAACAGCCCTAAAATAAGGCCAAGCATCCTAAGCGGAAATTGAATGTTTACCTGCTTCATCATTACATTTTTAAATTAGAGTTAATTTGTTATTGTTATATCGTTTTAAGCTTTTAATGAGCTCGCATTTACAGCTTCATCGGTGCAAAGATATATCAGATTTCGATACGTTATTCTTTTTTTTGTTTAATTTTGTTATTTTTGCCATGCAAACGTTTGCATAATAAAGATTGGAGATAAGTTCGACATTATCTCTGTCGACCCTACCCCCAAATCTTATCGCTACTTTATCAACTATTCTTCCCAGCGGAACACAGCACCATTACGGCGGGCTGGATCGGCACCGGTATAGTCCATCGAATAAGGACTGCCAGTAGTAGGACTCTTGCCGATGTAACGGTGGGTGCGCATAGACATAAGCATAAACTCATGGTTTAGGTAGTCCTGCCACATAAACACCTCGGCCTTTGACAAATCATCGGTAAGGCGCACATCGCCTGCCATGCCTATACCTGAACAAAAGACATAGCGTCCGTCTTCGCATTGCAAAATCACCTGTCCCTTACCTTTATTAATTATACGGAATCGGGTAGACTTACTGTTGTCCTTGTAATCTGTATCATAAAGCAGCCCATGTCTCTGTGCAACAGCAGGGCGACCTGTAGCCAGGTTTATAATACGGAACGACTTGCCATAAGGTATATTGCCGCTACGATCGGCCTGAGGCTCATCAACAGTAAAGTTATCAAACTCCGCATAACCGCCCTGTTTACCTTTATGATTAAAAGCAAAAAGGGCATGGCGCGAACCTTGGAATGAGATGAGCTGATAGCTGAGAGGCATCTCACGACCTATCTGCTGATAGTTGGTACCATCAATCGAGTACTCATAGTGGGCATGATCATTGTCGAAATCGCCTACCATGCGGAGCCATATCTTGTCACCATTCATATCTTTATTGATGGTGTCGTTGGTAGCTTGCTCAAAGCAGCGTAGCGTCAGATTGCCTCCGTCTTTTACGACACCTATCCATGAGCAAGGCACGTTGATATTGCCTAAGCCTGCCACATCACCATCTTTCAGTCCCTTGGTATATAGTTCGACGGTAGCGATGGATGTAGGACCGATTACACGCTGGGTGAGGGTATTACGAGCCCACATCAACTGTTCGGCAGGCATCGACTGCAGGCGCAGGTGTCCTTTCTTCAAGCTCCACTTGGTATCATCAGGGTTATGGTTCCACTGCCATACGCGACCCAGCTGGGCTGCATTAAAATCCTCACAGCGATTGTATGGCGCTCTTGCAATACTAGCATTGCCTGCTACATCAGGCTTAAACCATGTACGAGGGGCGCGACCGAGATTACCTTCGAGTCCTATCATTGGCCAGCCATCCTTCCATGTGATGGGTGCTAAGGTCACTGTGCGGCCAATACTATGGAAATCCATCATGAGCAAAGCCCACCACTGTCCGCTCTGATCTTCAACTATACCTCCCTGATGGATGTTGGTACAAGCGGTTGCATCCTTATCCACCTGTGGAATACCAAACTTAGTACCATCCTCGCCAATACGATATTTTACACCTCGTGGCACCTGTGTAAGGGGTGCTGCATGATAGCCAAAGGTCTCATCAGCAGTAATAGTTACAGTTTCGTATGGTCCCCAGATGCTTTTAGACCGGCTACAGAGTGTACGGCCATTGGGCATATAGTCCGTAGATATAAGATAATACATACCGTTTATCTTATACATGTGATGGCCTTCACCTATAGCATTACCTTCAGGGATTATAACACGATCTGTACCCTCTACAGGGCCACTCATATCGGGCTTCAACTCTGTGCAGTGCACCTCGCCATACTTATGGATGGCGTAAATCTTACCATCATCATCGAAGAGCACAGAGAGGTCATAGATATTGCCCTGCATGTTATGATGCTTCCACGGACCACGGATATCCTTTGAGGTGTAGCACTGCAAGCCTTTACCGTTGATATTAGTAAACACGTAAAACTGACCATTGGCATAACGGATGGCAGGTGCCCAAACGCCCTGACCATAAATCTCTTTATGGTTCTTCAGAGAGAACGCGTCGTCGCCGAAGTCGAAACGATCAAAACAATACGAGATATTTTCCCAGTTTACCAGGTCCTTAGAATGCAGGATAACCAATCCTGGCACAGTATGCATGGTAGTACCGGCCAGATAATAGTCATCGCCCACCCTGAGAATATCGGGATCGGAGAACTCATCGTAGAACAACGGATTAGTAAATGTCCCGTTTCC
Organism: uncultured Prevotellaceae bacterium; assembly: GCA_902761905.1. GTDB lineage: Bacteria > Bacteroidota > Bacteroidia > Bacteroidales > Bacteroidaceae > Prevotella. The sequence goes on along the minus strand of CACWMK010000002.1, from coordinate 85,136 downwards.
ATTATCAGCCGTCCACGACCGGGCTGCTACTGAGTTGCATGTAAATTGAAAAGCGAGAAGTATATATGTCGCTATCAACCAAACATTATTTCCAACCATTTTTTTTATACTAACTTTATAGCTCATAACTTCTCGCTTTTTATTTTTTATGTTTTTATTTCAATTCAGGCCAGCCATCTTCAGTCCAGCTAATGCTACGCTGTATTAGGATAGAGGCACCATTGTGGGCAATGCTATAGCCATGACAAATAAAGATATCCTGGTCATCAATATGGTAAGCAGCACAATGGCCAGCAGCCTCAAACTCTTTCTTATCGCCCTCGATGAAGAGATTACCTCCGCCAAAGCGCATGTCAATACCACGGCGATCAAGATACGGACCATCAACCGTTTTGCTGCGGCCTACAGCCACACGGTAGTTACTCTTGCTACCCTGACAGCAGTAATCCCATGATACAAAGAGATAATACCAGCCATCATGTTTAAAGATGAATGGCGCCTCGATGGCATTAGGACCTGCAAAGTCGGATGTAGGATTCTTTGGAGGATTAGGATTGATGGGCAGAGCATTCTTGCTGCCCTTGCTGTTCAAATTAAACCTACGGGCAATGGTCTGCGGCTTGCATCCCTTTGCAATATGCATGGTGGTGTCGAGGCGAGCCAATTGGATGCCGTCCCAGAAACTACCCCAGACCATCCACGGTTGATCCTTATCGTCAATTACAAAATTAGGGTCGATAGCATTCCAGTTGTCACGCTTCTCACGCGAGGTAACAACACAGCCCTCATCATTCCACAGACCAGAGGCCAATCTGCGAGTGGAAAGCAGACCGATAGCAGAGCCGTTCTTACCAAATGTTGAACAGCTATAAGCCATCCACCATTTGCCATGCCACTGAATGACATCTGGTGCCCACACATGGTGGGTGAAGCCAGGCACAGAATCGTGTGCCCATTGGGGGATAACCGACATCACAGGATCTGCGTGTACCGTCCAGTTTTTCCTGTCGGTCGAGGTCATCTTCTGTACTCCCATGCCTGTGGCAAAGATATAATACGTATCACCCTCTTTTGCCATCACAGGGTCGTGAACCATCGGCGTGTCTGTTACAAATGGAACACGCTCCTTGTGATGCTGCTGCCCGTACACCACCAAAGTGGTATTCAGGGCTAACAGCATCAAGGAAATGAAACTTTTCCTCATATTATTATCTAACTATAAATTTCTTACCGTTTCGGATATATATCCCTTTGCGCTGAGGATTGCTTACACGACGACCTTGTAGGTCGTAGATGGCGTCGTTTGTCACGTTATCGATCTTGACATCAGCTATACCTGTAGAAGAAGCTTCGGTCTGATATGCCCATAATGTTACACCATCGGTTCCACTTGATTTATAGGCCAGACCTGTGAAGGCAATTGTCTTGTCGGTTTTCTGCTCAAGTGTTTGTTCCACCATCACTCCTCTATAGGCAATACCGCCGATAACCATGTTCATGTACGATGTTCCCTCTGTTACAGCCCATGTACCAGTTAAATCACCAGTAATCTTCTTGTCAGCAGTCAGAGTAACTTCTACAGGCTCAGCAGCTTCCTTGGTTTTATGATTGAGCTTGTATTTATGGATTAGTAGTTTGTATTTTCCAGGAATCTTATCAGTAGCTACCTGTTGAGTTGTAGCTATATCTTCACTCGTCACTTCTTCGCCAGTATACTCAAAGGGAGCAGCCACCAACCAGCCATCCTTATTCTGGAACACCTGATGAACACGCACTTGATGGCTTTCGCCCCAATTCTGGAAACGTGTATGATAAACCAAATAGGTACGACCATCCTCAGCTGCAATAATTGAGTTATGCCCCTGCGAACGTTCGCCAAGGTTGCCCTTAGCCTGATTGCCCCAGTTTGTATAGGCACCAAAGATATTCACGCCACGATTGCTATTTGCATCCGGTCCGAAGTTCAACTGGTAACTGCCGAATACAGCATTAACGCCTCTTGAGTCCAGATAAGGGCCATCAGGGTTTTCTGAGCGGAATACACGCATCTGATAACCACCATTATTATAGTCATTTGCATTGCCACCAGCAGCAAGTCCACCATAGGTAACAAACAAGAAGTAATAACCACCGATATATTCGATGTAGCTAGCCTCGCCAGAAACATAGTAGCCACCAGCAATCTTCTTACCGAAATAAGGATCGACAGTTATTCCGTTGCCACTACCTGTCAACTCATACTCTACATCGTAGTCACGCAAACCTGTTTCCTCGTCCAGTTCTATCATCCAGATGCCACCACTCCATGAGCCATACGTCATCCAGAGTTTACCCTCTTCATCATAGAACACACAGGGGTCGATGTTATTTGGCCAGCGTTCTCCCCATTTACTGCCAACATTATAACGGCTTGGTAGTGAACTTTGCTCGCCAATCACAAGTTCCAGATCGGTATCCTTATAAGAATCACCACTTTTAAAACCACTAATCACCACGGGAGCCTGATACTCATAAGGGCCCTCAATGTCATCGGAAGTGAGCAGAACGATACTTGAGAACCAACTATCTCCGTTGACACTCATGTACATGCACCACTTCTGCATAGCATCGTTCCAGATAACATCAGGAGCCCAAAGGTTACCACTGATATCATAGCTACTATTACCACGTTTCGACCAAGCCTGGGCATTAAAATTGGGCAGATTTACTTCTACACCACCTTTCTTCACCTTTGTAACCTGTGGAGTAGTAAAGGCGTTATAGCTATAGTCATTGTTGCTCGAAGCTGTTTTCCATGGCACACCTATCAGAGTGCCGTTGTTCAGTTTACCCTTCTTCACTTCTACCCATTTCATCATGTCGGCACTTTTGGCCACGCCACGATGAGAGCCGAAGATGTAGTAATACTTGCTGACAGGATCATAAACCACACTAGGATCATGAACACTAACACGAGTCAGCTGATAAGCGGCTACCGTCATAGGCAGCAACAAGGCCATGATGTAAAGCAATGTTCTTTTCATATATTAATAATCGTATGTCCGAAACTAAAACGGAATAAAAACGAAATCGGGCGGGGCAGAAAGACCCGCCCGATTATAGCCTCAACGATAGTTTACTCAAATACCAAATGAGCCTTCTCCATGCTCAACGAGTAATAGAAGTCGTTCGAGTCAATATTATTTAAGCTTATATAGTTCTGGGTATATGTATTACCATCTGCCCCCTCTACTACGGCCTTCACATTTGCTGTACCATCACCGTTATTAGTAATGTAGGTAGTAACCACAGCACCATCCATTGTTTCTCTAAAGGAATCCCAGTTCCAATCGCATGACTGGCAACCATCCCAATAGCTTATACCTGTTCCCCAGTTGTCGGCACGAACAAAGCAATACTCTGTATTGTCGGCCTTACACAGGGTGATGATAAAGTTGTTCCAATTGGCAGAACCGTCAGTATGGTTAATGAAACGCTCTACGTAAGTAGCACCTGCAGGCACCTTCACGATGGCTTCAGCTTCTGCACGGAATCCACTGGTATTATCCTCGTTACCAATAACATAGTCAAACTCCAAGTGTCCCTTTTCTGTACTCAAATTAAAGCAGAAGTCGCTCGGATCAATATTATTCAAGCCTTTATAGTTCTGGGTATATGTGTTACCATCCGAACCCTCTACTACGGCTTTCACATCTGCTGTACCATCACCATTATTCGTAATGTAGGTTGTTACCTTTGCACCATCTAATGCTGCTTTGAAGACATCCCAGTTCCAATCGCATGACTGACAACCTTCCCAATAGCTAGTTCCAGTTCCCCAGTTGTCGGCACGAACAAAACAGTACTCTGTATTATCGGCCTTACACAGGGTGATGATAAAGTTGTTCCAGTTAGCTGCGCCATCAGTATAGTTAGTGAAATGGTTAATATACGTCTCACCTGGGCCAACCTTGAAGTTCTCAGTTTTCTCCTCACGGAAACCGCTGGTATTATCGCTAGCGCCAACACAGGTAAATAATTTATCAACAATACTGAAATCTGCAGAAGCAATTACTGGCTTAGTTGCCGCTTCACCCTTGAAGGTTTTAGCATAGGCAGCCACTAGGGTCTTTTTGCCAAGGGAGCTCATATCAGGAATAGTCTGGAAGGTCAGATTCGCAGCAGAGACAGTAGAAGATACACCCTCTTCAAACTGTACAGTTGCTGTTACGTTAGCAAATGCCTCTTCGAGCGTTACTCCCTGAAGCACCTTCTTGGGCACACCGTTCAGGGTCATTGACAATGGCTGCTTATCCTCCTTAGATGTGAAACCACCGATAGGCTCGATAGTTGATCCCAGGAAACTGATATATGATCCCTCTGGTACAAGGAATGCACGGATAGTACCGTTAGATGCATCAGCATTCAGATTTGCAAGTGCCGAAGTCTGGTTGTAAGTCTTGGTTACAACACCATTGGTCATAGTAACAACCATTCCACCGTTAGTGCGGTCGATGGTAAGTGTCACCTTACCGCCAAGTTTGTCGACACCAGCATCGGTATCGGTAGCAAACTCCAGGTCGCTGCTTGCCAAACTACGATCGATATAATCTCCCCACTCAGAGTTACCGCTAGGCTGGTAGTCGTAACGGATAGCACCGTACTCCTTATAGTTGGCAGCACCGCGATCCTCATCATTTGTGATGATCATTGCAAAGTTCTTATAGGTATTTGAGGCGTTAGGATTGATGTTCAGATTGAACTGAGCAATCCATTTTCCACCCTCTGGTATCTGATAGTACTTAGAGAACTGAGCCCACCAGCCGGTAGAATAATCGGTAGCACCAACGGTGTACACATCCTCTTCCATACCTTCGATTACGTCATCGCCCTGGTTCTTAGCCTTTTCGGCTGCTATAGAATCAGCCTTCGACGACAACCAATCGGGAGCGTTTATACTGAACAGGTCGCCTCCTTCACAGCTTGTAAGCGACATCAGGCCCAAAGCTGCAGCACAGAAAGCTGTTACTATTTTATTGTATTTCATAATCTTACAATTCTTATTTCTTAAACCTTAATTCTTACTTTATCACTTAGAGTTTTACGACTGGGTGAACAGGACCGTAAAGCTTGTCAGCATTACTCTCGCTCTTGTTGGCAGAGTTACCCACCAGGTTGGGGTTATCATTAAGTGTTCCCTGATAGATTGGGAAGAACTCATGACCCTGAATCCAACTGTCGTATGAACTCTTGAGCTCTGGATCTGATCCTACCTCAGAGTAGCTTACAGGCTCCTTCACACGAGTCTTGTCATTGGTACGACGGAATGTGCCGTGCTCCTTGATCTGCTGCAAACGATCAGCACTATAGAAGAATCCCCAGCGTACGAGGTCGAAACCACGGCCCCACTCACATCCGAACTCCTTTGGACGCTCTACGTTAGCAATCTGTTCGAACAGCTTATCAGCATTTCCAGCAAAGTCAGCCAACTTCAGGTCGGCCAGACCGGCGCGATTACGAACCTGGTTAATCCAGTCGATAGCCTGCTGTGTAGGACCGTTAACCTCGTTCTCGCACTCAGCGGCACGAAGCAGTACGTCAGAGTAACGCATCATGCGAAGGTTGATACCGCAGTGCAGACCTGTTACCACCTTGTCGTAAAGACCTGTACGCAGGTTGGTGTTCTTTGCTATTGGCAGTCCACCATAGTTGTTGTTTGTTACTACAGGAGCATCAGCAGTCATTGGAACAGTATAGCAAACGTTGCCATACTCAAATCCTTCCCACTCAGGCTCGTATGTACCAATAGTCCAATACAGACGTGGATCAAGTGTTCCACTGGTAGTCTTCTCTGCCTTGAACAGCTGATAGAGCCAAGGAGATGCTGACAGGTCAGCCCATCCACCCATATCGCCAGGACCATAGTTACTCTCGATAGCATGTCCCTGAGTAGCGTTAGGACTGGTGTTTACTGGTGTCCACTCATCGTCGGTACCCTGTGAACCATAGTCCAGGTACTGAACCTCGAACAGACTCTCTGCGTTGTTCTCGTAAGCAGAACCCTCACGGAAGTTGTCGCCATAGTTAGCCATCAGCTTATATGTGCCATACTTTCCACCGATGATATCCTTAAGTACGGTGAGAGCTTCGCTGTACTTATGACGCATCATCAGAGCACGGGCATAGTAGCCTGCAGCGGCACCACATGTGGCACGACCTTTCGCCCACTGTCCACCTGCATCACGGCTAGGCAGCAGAGTCATTGCCTCGGCAAAGTCTTTCTCTACCTGATCCCAAGCCTCATCGTAGGTGCTGTTTGTACCATAGAGACCGTCGAGTGTAGAATATGTATTATAGTCTGTAATCAGAATAGGATTCTGATAGTAACCTGTAAGGTTGTAGTATGCAAGACCGCGCAGGAACAGCATCTGTCCCTTGATGCGCTTCATTGTCTCAGAAAGTGCAGAATTATCTTCGCCACAACGTGAGATGGTGTAGTTACATACGTTGATGGTGTAATACCAATCGCGCCATGACCACTGACCGATCTCATCGGTGAAAGGTGCATTAAGATCATCGAAAGGCATGTACCATACCTGAGATGAGTTCCATACCTCATCACCGCGACATACATCGAGGGTATAGCCTACACGGGCATAGGTTCCCTCCATACGAATGTGGTTGTATGCAGCAATCACATTCTCCTCTAATGACTCGACATCATTGCCGAATGTGGCTGTGGTCTGCTGGTTGGGGTTTGACACATCCAACTTGCTTTCGCACGAAGTGAGCGCGCCAAGACCTACCAGTACAGCCAGTGAAATTTTATGTAGTTTCATATTCTTAATCCTTTATTCTTAGTTATATATACTATTCATCACTTTAGAAAGTGAAGTTCAGACCAGCCATAAAGCTTCTGGCAGTTGGATACGAGCAGTAGTTGTAGCCAGGAGTGAATGTACCGCCGGCATAGTCGACATTGTAACCCTTGTAGCCAGTGAAAGTAAAGAGGTTCTGAGCCGATACATAGAGGCGTACGCCTGATACGTAGTTGGCAAACCACTTGTTAGGCAGATTGCATCCAAGCTCTACGTTGGCAATCTTCCAATAAGCAGCGTTCTGAATCTGACGGCTGCAGAACAGGTCGTTCCAAGCCAGTGTAGCACTGTTAGAGAGGTAAGTGCGGGGGATATTTGATACGTATGTACCACCATCCCACTGGTTAGCAGCAAGGATATCAACGCTCTTATTGCCATAGCCGTAGCTAGAGTTAAGTGTGTTGTACAGGTAATCACTTACATGATATCCAAGGGCACCGAATGTAGAGATGCTCAGATCAAAGATCTTGTACTCCAGATGTGCACTCAGACCGAAGTTAACTTTTGGCAGACCGCTACCCAGAACAGTCTGGTCGTCACCGTTAATCTGGCCATCACCATTGATATCACGATAATAGCAATCACCTACATGTGCACCAGGCTGGTACTCTTCAAGACCATTAGCCTGTGCGATAGCATTCAACTCATCGAGCTGTTCCTGAGTGCGGATGATGCCCTGGTAGTCCCAACCATAGAATTTACCAGCCTCTTGTCCTACTTCAGTGATGTATGAACCAGTGATATACTTCTCAGTTCCGAATCCGAGTGAAGTAACCTTATTGTTCACTGTGCTCAGATTTGCACTAATCTGGTGCTTCAAAGCGTGATCGTTATTGCGATAGGTCAAAGAGAACTCCAATCCGCTGTTCTCTAGTGAGGCAGCATTCATGGTTACTGAAGTGTTGGCAACACCAGCACTGGCAGGAACAGGCACATTGTAAAGCAGATCCTCTGACTTATTCTTATACCACTCGGCTGTGAACTCTATGCGGTTGTTGAAGAACGCCAGATCAAGACCTACGTTCATTGTCTTTCTCTTCTCCCAAGTAAGGTTCTCGTTTACGAATGTAGAAATAGCCGAACCTGTGATTGGCTGGTTACCAAAGCTATATGTCATGTTGTTACGTGCCATAGTAGCCTCGGTAGCATAGTCACCAACAGAAGCCTCATTACCTATCTCACCATAGCTGGCGCGTAGCTTAAACATGTTTACGATATTACGATCGATGGGGAAGAACTTTTCCTTATCGAAACGCCAACCCAGAGATACAGAGGTGAAGGTGTCCCAACGGATGTCTTTTGACAGACGTGAGCTACCGTCGCGGCGGATGATACCAGAGATGAGGTACTTACCGTCGAAGTCGTAGTTAAGACGAGCAAGATATGAAGCCAGAGTATGCTTGAACTCATAGCTGTCAGCACTCCAAGAACTTGCGTTCTGCAACTGCAGGAAGTAAGGCTGAGAGAGGTTTACACCTGTTGCCGACATGGTGTTAGTGTTCTCCTGCTCGAAAGTCTGACCTACTACCAGGTTTGCATGGTGCAGATCAATAGTGCCATCATAGGTAAGTGTATTCTCAATCAGTGCATCGGTGTATTTGCGATGAGCCTTAGTCAGGCGCTCGTTCTCCTTAGCCAGATATACACGGTTACTCTGAATCCATGCAGGAATCCAGGTCTTATCGTTACAAGATGTTGTGCTATAAGAAAGGTTGATCTTATAGGTAAGTTGATGGTTCTTGCTCTTTATACCTATCATATTAAGAAGGTCAACATCAGCAGATGCTGTACCAACAAAACGATCAACGATAGTGTTACGTGTAAGCATCTTGTTGATGAGCAGTGGGTTCATGGCCGAGATATCACCATGTACGGTATCGTAGTACACACCGTAACCATAAGCATCGTACTTATAGCTACTTGCAGAACCTACCATATCATCGAGCACCCACGTAGACTCATCGTAAGCCTTAATAGTTGGCTGCATATTGAGCACACCACCCAATACGTTTCCCAGGTTACCATACAGACCCTGTACGTACTCATTGGCATTAGATACGGCCAAGTTGTCCTGATCTGAATGAGAGTAAACCAGACTGGTGCGGAACTTAACGAACTTGGTGTCCATAGTGTTGTTTACACGTGCAGTGTAACGCTCAAAGTTAGGACCTGCACCCTCGAGGGTTCCCTTCTGATTATAGTAATCAAGACTAATATTATAGGTATTATTCTGACCACCACCACTCAGGTTTACGCTATGATTCTGACGAATTCCTGTCTTAAAAGCCTCACTGAGCCAGTCGGTATTGGTGTTATCACGGAAGTGATACTTACCATCGGCACCAAGGCTGTAACCACCAGGGAGTAAGACTCCTGCATTATCAGCAGCGACACCTAGGTACTGACTATACTGGTCTGCATCTGTGAGATCGTATACTCCATTCTGAATCTTATCTACACCAAAGTAGCCTTTATAGTCGACCTTAAGTGGCTGTTCCTTCTTACCGCCCTTTGTAGTGATGATTACCACACCGTTAGCAGCGCGGCTACCATAGATAGCACCAGCCGAAGCATCTTTCAGCACCTGGATGGTCTCGATATCGTTTGGAGAGAAGTCGCGGATGCTAGTACCAACAGGTACTCCATCGATAACATACAAAGGAGCCTGATTACCGTTCAGCGTACTGATACCACGGATACGTACTGATGGGTCGGCTCCAGGCTGACCGTCAGAGGTAATCTGTACACCAGCAACCTTACCTTCGAGCATTGTAGAAATGTTAGAGTGCGAAACGCGCTTCAACTCTTCAGCGTTTACAATTGATACAGAACCAGTGAGGTCGGCCTTCTTCTGAACACCATAACCAACTACCACCACCTGGTCAAGCATCATGTCGTCTGACTCCATCTCGATCTTTTCAATAATCGCGCGTCCGCGTACAGCTATTTCGCGATCTTTGTAACCTACGTAGCTAACTACGAGAGTTCCATTTGAGGGGACACTGATAGTGAAATTACCATCAAAGTCGGTGATAACACCCGTCTGAGCTCCCTTCAACTTAACAGTAGCTCCAATGAGCGGTTCTCCCTCTTGGTCTACAACCTGGCCGCTGACCTTAATGGTCTGCTGTGCCACTAATGCCATTGCAGGAACAGGATAGGCCGACAGACCTCCCAGTGCACCAAACATCAGCATCGCAGAGAATAATACATGTTTTCTCATTGTCAATTGTTTTAAGTTTTGAATTAATTTAATTAGTTGAATTTTAAAAATCTGCCGCAAAGATAGGTATATAATAGATGCACGAGGTGGACAAAACGATTTAATAGGTGGACAAAATGATTTTTGTCCTCCAAGGCGCATATTTTCCACCTCTTGAGATATATCAAGAGCCCATCTTGAGATAAATCAAGTCCAAGAACTTGGATTAGTTCCGTATAGTTTAGTAAAGCAACGGGTGAAATATTTAGGATCGTTGAAGCCTACGGCATATGCTATCTCGGTAATATTTCGATTGCTAGTCTTAGATGATAGCATCTCCTTTGCCATATTAAGTCGGTAGTTTCGTATAAACTGTCCTACAGGCAGGCCTGCTTCAGCGTTAAGATGCTTGCTTGCTACTGTGCGGCTCATGCCAAGCGCATCGCAAAACTCTTGTACACCGAATTCAGAATCCATATAGTGAGACTCCATTATCTCCATCACACGTTCCATGAATGGCTTGGTGCTCTTCATAACTTCCTCCTTATCGGCCTCAACACTCTTGGTAACGCTTTGATTATACCGCTGTTGGTTATCAAGAATATTCTGGATGCGTGACTGGAGTTGGCGCGGATCGTCTGACTCCTCAAGTACCCTACGGATAGGTGTAAGCAATTGTTCGGCCTCCTTACGCTTAACTATTGTCACCCACCTATTATATATATATACCATCAGCGCAACAAACATAACACCAAGCAACATGCGGAACCACCAACTGCGCCAGAAATAGGGTTTAACCACTACATCGACCGATATAGTGGCGCCATCGCCATCCGTCTGGGTCGACTTATAGTTAACCTCAAAGGTATAGTTACCTGCTGGCAGCGCACTGTATCGTACAGAGTGCTCTCCTGGTTTAAGCACTACCCAGTCGTTATCAAATCCCTTCATACGGTAACTATACACGCCTTGCATCTCATAACCATAATCGAGCGCCGAGAAATCTATCGAGAACGAGCGGTGTCCTTCCTTCAACCAAATGGTCTTGGCCACAGTGATATCTTCTTTCAAATAGTCACTGCCAGCAATTGCATCCTGATTGTCCACCATCAGATGGGTAAATGTCAGGTGACCATGATAGTGTGTATTAGCATTTTCGCCAAGCATCTCGATAAGTCCAACCTCACTTCCCAGACATATATTGCCTGATGCATCCTTTATGGCCGAATTCCAGTAGAAGTGAGGACTAATAAGACCGTCGTGCTGCGAATAATTGGTAAATGCTTTAAGCCTTGGATCGTAGACCGAAAGACCGTTCTGAGTGGTAATCCACAGTCGACCGTTACGGTCTTCAACTATACCTTTCACACCGTTATATACCAGTCCATCAGCTTGAGTCAGCACTTCAAAACGCTCTTCGCCTTTCTCGTCAAGTATACGTTTGTATAATCCGTAGCCATTACTGCCAAGCCAAAGCGTACCATCACTTGTCTCGCAGAATGACGATATCTTGTCTACTATCTTAGATGTAGGATCAGCCAGAAGATGGCGGATATTACGTGTTTCAAAACGGCCGTTCTTCTGCGATTTCAGGTCGACAATCACTACTCCCTGCATACATCCCATCCAAAGAAAACCATCCTTGGTTACTATTGAGCCGATACATCCACGAACCAGTTGACACTCTTCAAATGGTTCTATCAGTTTACTCTTCTTGAAATCATAGAAGAAAAGTCCGTCGTTACTACCCAGCCACATACCATCATTGATGGGATCGTAAGCCATGGCACCAATAAAGTTCAGCAAACGTGCCTGTTCATCAGGCAGATTCAATCCCACTATAGTCCTAGCCTCGGCCATGTTTATCCAACTGATGCCGCCTCCCCAGGTGCCTATCCACAGTCGGCCGTATTTATCAGCAGTAAGAGTAGATACACTATTATGAGGAAGTGCCGAATTAGCTTTGGTATAGTGAATAAAATCACGCTCACCCTTGGGTCGGCGATTCAAGCCACCCTCGACCGTACCTACCCACAGCGTACCATCGTCAGAAGCATACATAGCATTTACGGCATTTGGCGACAGCGATCCTGGATCAGTAGTATGCACACTGTTCTGCAACAGCAACTGGCGCGGCACCAATCGCACCACTCCACCAGCCTCAGTACCTATATATATCAGACCATTATCAATCCAAAGATTGTGTACAAAGTCGTTTTTTAGCGGTGGATTGCTGGCTTGAGTCCATGCTGTAAAGGTGTCGGTCTTGTCATGATAGATGTTCACTCCACACAATGAACCTACTAACAGCGTGTTATCAGGCATCAAGGCCAGGCGAGACAGGAACTCATGCGACAAATTTTGTACTGGTATCTGGTCAAGCTTATGCAGATAAGGATCGTAGCGAAACAAGCCATGATTGGTACTGAACCATACCACATTGCCACGCTTAAGCATATCAGTGATGTAAAGGCCATAAAGTGGTTTCAGTAGTGATGAGATCTCCTCACGAACAAGTTTACCATCCTTTTCAGCCATACGAAACACGCCTCCGTCAATACCAATCCATGGTCTTCCGTTGCCTTCTATATCACATATACTAACATCTGGAGTATTGCCTGTATAGTTATATGTGGTCACATCACTTATCTGTCCATCAGCGTCGAACGATATCAGATTTACATCTTTAGTAGTAATAAGCCAGATGCGACCTTGTGCATCACAATAGGTTTTTACACTGGGTTGTGCCAATAGTTCGCTAATGTCTCCTTTGGATGTCTTTGGCACTATGGGCAGCATAGTATTCAGGTCGATAACATTAGTGCCCTCATCAAAGGCAACCCACAGACGTTTAAACCTATCCTCTGTCATCGACTTGCACGACAGACTGTTAAGTCCCAGCATCGGCATCATCATACCGTAGCCGTCGTAGCGTACAAGTCCGCCACCATAAGTTGCTATCCACAAGAACCCGTTAGAATCGCTGTACAACCAACTCACATTGTTGTGTGGCAATCCGTTGTCGAGATTGATGTACGACAGATTATACCGTTCAGTAAGAATGTTGCCGCTGGCCCAACAGGCCAACGACAACATGCCGGCTAATATGATCGTCGCAAAACGGTTCACTTCTTAGTCTTGATGCCGAATACTGCACAAGAAGCAGCTACCAGCAGTATGCCTGATACTATCATCATGTAAGCCTGATTGCTGCCTACAAGTGTAAGGATGGATCCACCCAGCAGAGCTGCAACAATCTGTGGCACACAGATGGTTCCATTAAACAGTCCCAGATATGCTCCCATATGACCGTAGCCCTGAAGAGCGTTGGTAACAAGTGTGAACGGGCAAGCCAACTGTGCAGCCCATGCGCATCCTATTAGCAGGAATGGGATAATCTGAAGATACTGACCAGGACAGAATGGGATAAGTGCAAAGCCCAGACCACCTATGGCCATACTTACAGCATAAGCCACCTTGATATTCTTGAATCGAGGGATGAGTGCAGCCCAAGCAACAGAGCCCATAGCCTGAATGGCGTAGAGTACACCAGTCCAGTTGCCAGCAACCTGATAAGCCTCACTAGCCGAATCAGCTGTATCCCAGACAGTTAGCGAAACGGCATCTACCACATAGGTCCACATATACAGGAATGCAGCCCAACTGAAGAACTGTACCAGTCCGATACGCCAGAATGCCGATGGAGCATTCTTAAGCAATACAAACCAATTGCCCGAGTCTTCTTTCTCCTCTGATACAGGATTATACTCAGCATACTCCTGAGGTGGCCACTCCTTTACCTTAAGAGTGGTGTACACAACACATAATATCAGAATAGCAGCTCCAATATAGAACGACCAAATCACAGTATCGGGCACAACGCCCTCCGGAGCCACATTGCTCAATCCTATCCAAGCGAAGATAAATGGGAACAGGAATCCTACCACACTACCAGCATTACACAGGAACGACTGGATAGAGTAAGCCTTACCCTTTTGTTTCTCGTTCACCATGTCGCCTACCATCATCTTAAATGGTTGCATGGCCATATTGATACTGGTGTCAAGCAGCATCAGCATGAGCAGACCGAATATCATTACCATCGATATGGTAAGACCCAGCGAACCTGCATTTGGCAACAGACACATCACAGCTACGGCAGTAAGTGCACCTATAAATAAGTATGGTATACGACGACCAAAGCGTGTCCAGGTTCTGTCGCTCAGTGTTCCCACGATAGGCTGAACCAGGATACCCATCAGTGGTGGTAATATCCAGAAGAAACTCAACGAGTGCGGGTCGGCACCAAGCGTACGGAATATACGCGAAATGTTAGCACTCTGAAGGGCATAAGCTATCTGTACGCCAAAGAATCCAAAACTAAGATTCCATAATTTCCAAAATGATAAATCCGGTTTTTGTTTCATATCTCTAAATTCTTAATTCTCAAATCTTAATTATCTGGTTGTTCCTCTTACCACTAGTCTGGTTCTCACCACGCGTTTCTCTATCTTATCGATTGGCGACAGGCCCTCAACCTTGTCCATTAATATGGTGGCAGCCTCTTCGCCCACCTTATGGCCACGCTGCTCCACGGTGGTTAGCATCGGGTCGCAGGCCACAGCACGCTGTCCATTGGTAAATCCACATATCTGCACATCTTCTGGCACTTTTATACCGGCATGCTTCAGTGTGTAGAGAATACCGATGGCCGTATCGTCGTTTACAGCGAAGTAGCCGTCAGGAGGATTGTCCATAGCCATCAGTTGTGGAGTGAGTTCCTCGGCAGCAGTACGATTGTCGCACACTTTTACAATGTCCTCGTCCATCTGCAGGCCATGCTTTAACAGCGCATCTTTGTATCCGTTAAAGCGGTTTTTAGATATCTCCAACTGCATCGGACTACCATAAAAGGCTATACGCTTGCATCCTGATTCTATCAGATGTGTAACAGCATTCATGGCTCCCATATAGTCATCAACCACCACACGACTGGCATTCACTCCTGTACAAATACGGTCGTAAAACACCATCGGAATACCTGCATCTATCAACTTCTGATAGTGATCATAATTCTTGGTATCCTTGGCTTGCGACACAATCACACCACAAACCTTATAACGATGGAAGTTTTCGCATATCTGCGCCTCACGCTCATACTGTTCGCCGCTAAGCGCCACCATTATCTGATAGCCTCGAGCACGAGCTGTCTCCTCGATACCAGTAAGGATAGATGAGAAATAATAATGTGTAAACTCTGGCACAATTACGCCTATCATTCGTTGTGGCATTACACGACTGTGGCGCAGAGCCTCACCGATGGCATTGGGATAGAAGTTGTGCTCGCGAGCAAACTGCTGGATAGCCCTGCGACGCTCTTCGCTGATGCGGGGCGAATCCTTGAGTGCACGCGAAACAGTAGCCACGGAAATTCCGAACTCCCGTGCTATGTCCTTCATTGTCATTGGCACCTTTTCTTCCATCGGTTCTCAATTATTCCGTGTGCAAAGATAATGCAAAATTTCGAATAAGCGAACAAAAATAAGAATTTATTTTTATTTTTGAGCGAAAGAAATTTTTCCAAAATGTGCAAACAACAAAAAAAATCAAATCCGCGAAAAAACTAAAAAAAGTGGCCAACTATTCATATTTAAGCATAACAGCCTGATTATAAATGCGTTAGCTTATGAATAGTGGTGATTTTTTTAGATGGCACTATTCATATTATGGCGGCATTTTGGCCTGTTGTAAATTTATTTCTTTTAGCAATATAATGTGTTTCTTCATGGTAACAACAAGGGAAACACTTTGTTTCTCCCGTGGTAACACTTTGTTACTGCCGTAGAAACAAAGTGTTACCAAGAAGGTTACTATAGCGTAACTGACGAATTATCAACTGGTTAACCTTATCTAAACAATCAAAAGAAGCCATTTAATGACAAAATATGAATAGTCGCACATTTTTTTAACGCCACTATTCATAATGTAACAATCTAATATTCAGAGTGTTATCTGCATTTATGAATAGTTAGCTAGTTTTTTACTATTTTCTGAAAGAAGATTTTTCACCAATCACACTTTCAATATTTTTCATCTTAAGAGATCAGACACTCATCACTAAATCGCAAACAAAAAAGGGAAAAACTTTTGCGATATGAAAATATTCGTGTATCTTTGCAGCCGACAAACTACAGGAAATGAAAAGGAAAGCAAAAATAATTGCAACCATCTTGCTATTGTGCAGTAGTTATTCTACGGCACAAGCACAAATGCCGTATATCCCTGATGGAGTGATTGACACTACCAAACACGAAACTGTGGGATTAAAGCCTGCTAAGGAAGTAAAAACTGTCACGATATTTAAGGCAACTGAACTATCAGACCATTATGCCAACGGCGTAGTACTGTCAGCCTTTAAGGGAAAACTCTACTGCATGTGGCAGAGTTCGCCAAAGGATGAGGACAGCGACGACACACGTGTGGTCTACAGCATCAGCCGCGACGACGGCAACACCTGGAGCAAGCCTATGACATTGGCGGCACCAAGCAGAGATTACTATTGCACATCAGGTGGTTGGCAGGTATGGGGCGATACGCTGATTGCCTTCATCGACACCTGGGAGAAAGGCCTCTCACCACGAGGCGGCAAGACCTGCTATATGACGAGTTCCGATGGACTGAAATGGAGCAAGATGCAACCTGTAAGGATGATCGACGGCAGCGAGATGAATGGTGTATTGGAACAAGATCCCTACCGTTTGCCTGACGGGCGTATCATTGGTGCCACTCACTTCATGCCAGGACTGCATGTATGCCCTGTTTTCACAGACGATCCAAGAGGCATCAGTGGTTGGCAGAAAGGGAAGTTTGAAGCAGAAGACATCGGTAAGACATCGCGCGAGATAGAACCCAGCCAGTATTTGCAACCCGACGGCACCATCGTTATGCTGTTTCGCGACCAGAGTAGCAGTTTCTACAAGCTCGTATCAGTAAGCAAAGACAGAGGCGAAACCTGGACAAAAACAACACTAACGTCGTTTCCCGATGCACGCACCAAACAGTGTGCTGGCAACCTGCCCGACGGCACCTCATTTATAGCAAGTTGTCCAGTCCCAGCCAAACGTCGTTGGCCACTTGTGCTACATCTGAGCGACGATGGCAAGAAATTCGACAAAGCAATCTTGCTACGTAGCGGTACTCCAGGCGACCTGCCGTCAAGGAGCTATGATGGTCGGTATAAGACACTTGGCTATAGCTACCCCAAAGCAATAGTCCATAACGGCAAGCTGTATGTAAGCTATTCAACTAATAAAGAAGATGTGGAGTGTACCATCGTCACTATCGCCAAACCAAAGACGACTACAGCCCAAAAGCGCAAAAAATACGAATTTCAGCGTAATCTACCTGTCTATGCCGATTCGCTGATTGCACATCTGGATTATCCCATGGCTTGGGAGAATAGTGGCATCAAGAAGTTCAGCAAGTGGAAGAAAGCAGCTCGTCAGAAGGTGTTCGACTGTATGCTGATGCCACCCCCACCACCTGCCAACGGGGATCAGGCGAAGGTGCTCTCTGAGGAACAGCGCGACGGCTATAAGGCTCGCAAGATAGAGATTCGCCTGTCGCAATACTATACGGTGCCAGCTTATGTGCTCATCCCCGATGGCAAGGGTCCGTTCCCTGCCATTAACCTGTTGCACGACCATGGTGCCCATTTATTTATAGGTAAAGAGAAGATGATTCGTCCGCTGACCTGCGAGGATTCGACTGTGATAAAGGATGCCGAGGAGTGGTTGGCAGGCTACGAAGGACAGTTCTTTGGCGACTATCTGGCCAAGAATGGTTATGTGGTATTCTCGGCCGACGCCCCGATGTGGGGTGAACGAGGTCAGAAAGAAGGGCCACGTCGCGATCGATACGATATGATAGCGGGCAATATGATGATGTACGGCATCGACCTCTCGGCCTGGATGACCTATGATGATATTGCCTGCACAGAGTTTCTGGCCCAGATGCCAGAGGTAGATGCCTCGAGAATTGGTTGCACAGGTTGGTCGATGGGTGCTTATCGTGCCTGGATGCTTGCAGCCCTTAGCGACAGGATAACAGCCTCAGCATCAGTCTGTTGGATGGTTACTACCGACGAACAGATGTCGTTTAAGTACGATCGTACGGAGAATGGCGGCTTTGCCAACTGTATCCCAGGTCTCCGTCGTTGGATGGACTATCCCCACATCGCAAGCATCGCCTGTCCCAAACCCATGCTTTTCATCAACGGAAAGCAGGATAAGCTTTTCCCTGTGCCTGGTGTAGAAAAAGCCTTCAGCATCATGCACAACGTATGGAGCAGCCAAAAAGCTGACGACTGTCTGGAAACAGAACTATGGGACATCACCCACAGTTGCGGTCTGAAAGCCCAAAAGCGTGTGCTCGATTTCTTTAAGAAACACTTATAAAAAGGAAAATACTAAGATATGAAAACTACTATTCTGATGGCATTTGTATGCCTACCTCTTTTTGCTTCGGCTCAGTATGTGTCAAAAGTTTGGAGCGCCGATATTGGTGATGGTACTTATACCAATCCTGTGATTAACGCCGATTATAGCGACCCTGATGTGTGCGTAGGGGCCAGCGGCGAGGATTATTACATGACGGCTTCGTCATTCCAGTGTGTGCCTGGTTTGCCCATCCTGCACTCCAAAGATTTGGTGAACTGGGAGATTATCAACTATGCCTTGGGTAATCTCTACGAGGGCGATGAAGAACTACTGAAGCACTTCAGCAAACCTCGACACGGAGCTGGCGTTTGGGCACCAAGCATCCGATTCCATGATGGTTGGTACTACATCTATTGGGGCGATCCAGATTTTGGCGTATATATGGTTAAGACGCAGGATCCTGCAGACAAATGGTCAGCACCACTTTGCGTAATCAAAGGTCAAGGATATATCGACACCACCCCACTCTGGGACGACGATGGTCGTTGCTATCTGGTAAACGGATGGGCCAACAGCCGTTCAAAGTTCGCATCTGTACTCACGGTCCGCGAGATGTCGGCTGATGGTACTAAGCCCATCGGCCAACCAGTCATCGTGTTCGATGGCAATGGTACTGAGAATCGTACTTGCGAGGGACCAAAGTTCTATAAACGTGATGGGTGGTATTGGATAATGTGTCCTGCCGGCGGTGTGCCTACTGGTTTCCAGTTAGCCATGCGCAGTAAGAGTCCTTATGGTCCTTACGAGCACAAAATCGTATTGGCCCAGGGCAAGACAAACATCAACGGCCCGCACCAAGGTGGTTGGATTCATACCAAATACGGTGAGGACTGGTTCCTGCATTTTCAGGACAAGGAGGCCTACGGACGTGTGGTTCATCTGAATCCAGTAAACTGGAGCACAGGATGGCCTATCATGGGTAAGAAAGGTGAGCCTGTTACTACCTACAAAAAGCCAAAGAGTAGTTCAACATTGGTGGTTAATCCTGTTGAAAGCGACGAGTTTAATAGTAACAAGCTAGGTCTGCAGTGGCAATGGCACGCCAACTACGACGAGAAGTTTGGCATGCCAACAGCCTTTGGCACATACCGTATCTATAATTATAAGCTATCCGATGGCTTCGTTAACTTCTGGGAGGTGCCCAACCTTCTGCTACAGAAGACACCAGCCGATAAGTTCAGTGCCACTACCAAACTGCGCTTCACCTCGAAAGCCGAGGGACAGATGGGAGGACTCATCATGATGGGGCTCGACTATTCGGCCTTAGTTGTAAAGCGCGTGGGCAAGGAGTTCCAGTTGCTACAACTTACCTGCAAAGGCGCAGAAAAAGGCAACATCCAGACAGAACAACAAATTGCTACATTGAAACCTACTGCCGAGGATAAGATAGACTACAAGCCTGGCATCCACATGGATATCTATATGCGTCTCACTGTCGACAACTCGAAATTGCAATTCGCCTATAGTCTGGATGGCAAGAAATATAAGCCATGTGGCACAGAGTTCCAGATGCGCGAAGGCAAATGGATTGGCGCAAAATTCGGCTACGTATCCGTCGACCACAATCCTAAATCCGACCGCGGCTGGCTTGATGCCGACTGGATAAGAATCAGTCCTCAGTAAAATAATCCATGTAATTACATTATATTATCCATACAAAACTAAAATAATTGTTGTACCTTTGCACCTGGAAACTAAAAACGTTTTAAAGATATGCAAGGTTACAACAAAGGATTTCTTTACTTCATCTGTGCCGTATCGGCTATGGGAGGCCTGTTGTTCGGATACGACTGGGTGGTAATTGGTGGCGCAAAGCCATTCTACGAACTGTTCTTTGGAATCAGTGATTCACCAATGATGCAGGGCGTGGCAATGACTACAGCCCTGATTGGTTGTCTGGCAGGTGCCATGGTAGCAGGAGCGGCCGCTGATAAATATGGACGCAAGCCACTACTGATTACATCGGCTGTACTATTTACAGTTTCGGCTATCGCAACTGGCTTGTTCAACGACTTCACCTTATTTAATATAGCACGCTTTGTGGGTGGTATCGGCATAGGTGTAGCCTCAGCTTTGGCACCCATGTATATTGCAGAAGTAAGTCCTGCTGACATAAGAGGCAGAATGGTAAGTTTGAACCAAATGACCATTGTACTTGGCATTCTCAGTGCCCAAATCATCAACATGCTATTAGCCAAGGACACTACGGTAGCAGAAAACCAGGCATGGAATGTGGACTGGGGATGGCGCTGGATGTTCTGGGCAGAGACTGCGCCTGCAGCATTGTTTCTCGTGATGAGTTTCTTTATACCAGAAAGTCCTGTATTTCTGAAAATGAAAGCAGAGCCACAAACTGGCAGTAAGAGGACTGAAGCTGGGTTAAGCGAACTATTTCAACATAAATATGGTAAAGTTCTGTTGCTTGGTCTGGTTGTAGCCGTATTCCAACAGTGGTGTGGCACCAACGTAATCTTCAACTATGCTCAGGAGATATTTGTAGGAGCAGGTTTCGATGTAGACGGTATGTTTATCAACATCGTCATCACAGGTATCGCCAATGTCGTATTTACATTCGTGGCACTCTATACTATTGAAAAGTGGGGACGTCGCACATTGATTTTGATTGGTGCAGGCGGGTTAGGCCTGATCTATCTTACACTTGGCACTTGCTACTTCATGGGTATGACGGGCATTCTGATGGTGGCTCTTGTTGTAGCAGCCATTTCAGTCTATGCGATGACCTTAGGTCCTGTTACTTGGACACTTTTGGCCGAAATATTTCCCAATCGCATTCGAGGTATAGCTATGGCCACATGTACTTTCGCACTATGGGTAGGTTGTTGCACACTTACGTTCTCGTTCCCATCGATGAATGCCGCCCTAGGTAGTAGTGGTACGTTCTGGATATATAGCGGCATTTGTATTTGTGCCTTTATCTTCCTGTTCCGCAACTGTCCAGAGACAAAGGGAAAGAGCCTGGAAGAACTTGAGCGCGAACTAGTGAAAGATTAAACATGAAACATTAAAAATTATATACAATGTCAGTAAAAGCTTGGAGAGAAATGGTGACTATCCCAACCTATGAGGTGGGAAAGCCAGAGAAAAACCCGATATTCTTAGAGAAACGTGTGTATCAAGGCTCAAGTGGCGTAGTGTATCCCTACCCCGTCATTGAGTCTATGAGCGACGAAAAAGTAGATAAAGAGTACAAAGCTGTTTATATCGAGAACGAATATATCAAAGTGATGATTCTGCCCGAACTGGGTGGCCGTGTGCAGATGGCTTACGATAAGATTAAGCAGCGCCACTTTGTATATTACAACCACGTTATCAAGCCCGCATTGGTAGGCTTGGCAGGTCCTTGGATTAGCGGTGGTATAGAGTTTAACTGGCCTCAGCACCATCGTCCATCCACCTATATGCCTGTTGATAGCACTATCGTTGAGAACGAGGATGGCTCTATCACCGTATGGGTAAACGAGATGGAGCGTATGTTCCACCAGAAAGGTATGGCTGGCTTTACCTTGCGCCCAGGTTGTGCCTATCTTGAAATACAAGGTAGGGTGAGCAATCGTACCAATCTGCCACAGACTTTCCTGTGGTGGGCCAATCCTGCTGTTGAGGTGAACGATGCCTATCAGAGTGTATTCCCACCCGATATCAATGCCGTGTTCGATCATGGAAAACGTGCCGTTAGCAGCTTCCCCATCGCCACAGGAACCTATTATAAGATGGACTACTCTGCTGGTGTGGACATCTCGAACTATAAGAATATCTTTGTGCCCACCAGCTATATGGGCGTTAATTCAAGATACGACTTTGAGGGTGGTTACGAAAACGACACCAAGGCTGGCATGCTGCATGTGGCCAGTCACCACTACTCACCAGGCAAGAAGCAATGGACATGGGGTAACGGCGACTTTGGTCGCGCTTGGGATCGCAATCTCACTGATGAAGCAACACCCGAAGAAATGAAGCAGTGGCATGTAGATCGCGAAGGCTTCCGTCCATACATAGAATTGATGGCAGGCGTATATACTGAGAACCAGCCCGACTTTGCATGGTTGATGCCATATGAGGAGAAACATTTTGTGCAGTATTTTATGCCATATCGCGAGGTAGGCATCGTAAAACAGGCCTCAAAGGATTTCGTGATGAACATTGAACAGACCGATGCCACACATACCACATTTAAGATTTTAGCAACTTCGAAGAAGACTGTAAGAATCATACTCGACGACTATGACAATAATGAGTATTATAATAAGGTGGTAACACTCTCGCCCGAGGAGGTGCTTGTTGAGACTATAGACACCCAAGATGCCCAATTAAGCAACATGTGTCTTACCATCGACCGCGCTGAGAACACCCGCATGTGTCCCCTGTTAGAGTGGCACGCTGAGCCTGATGAAATCCGTCCTATCCCTGATGCTGCCGAGGCTGCTCTATCACCACAGGATACAAAGACCATTGATCAGCTTTACTTAACAGGTCTACACCTAGAGCAATATCGCCATGCTACATGGAGTGCGCTTGACTATTACGAGGAGGCCTTACGTCGCGATCCACAGGATTATCGCTGCAACATGCAGATGGGCTTGTGGTATCTGCGTCGCGCCCGTTTCGATAAAGCTAAGGGATATCTTGAGACAGCTGTAAAGGTACAGAAGAGACGCAATCCAAATCCATACGATGGCGAGGCACTATTCTATTTGGGCGTGGTGCATAAGATGAAAGGCATAAATGGCATTGCCTACAATTACTTCTGGAAATCCACATGGAACAAGGCTTGGGCCGATGCCGGATATTTCGAGGCAGCTTGCATCAGTATGGAAGGTGAGTGTTGGGAGGAGGCGCTCGACGAACTGAACCGTGCCCTTATCAGCAATAGTCATAACCACAAGGCACGTGCCATGAAAGCTGTGGTGCTGCGTAAACTGGGTCGTAACGACGAGGCGCTGGCATGGATAAAAGAGTCGTATAAGATCGATCCATTCAACTATGTCTGCATGTTTGAAGAGCACCTGCTCACAGGTGACAATGCTCCGCTAGACCGAATGGTAGAGCTGATGCACGGCAATATATACAACTATCATGAGACAGCACTCGACTATGTTCAGGCAGGATTGGACGAGGAGCCTAATCTGGTGCTCCAAACCGCCGTCGATCATGGGGTTGAAGAATCGCCGCTAACTTATTACTATCTGGCATTTGTCAATGGTATATCCAAGTTCTCAGAGTATTTAACCAAGGCGAAGGAGGTAGCTCCTGACTATTGTTTCCCCAATCGCTTGGAAGATGCTTTTATATTGAATTCTTTCTGTATGCTACCATTCGTTAAAGATGGTAAGGCTCCTTACTACTTGGGATGCCTGTATTACGATAAGCGTCAATACGATTTGGCAGTGAAGTATTGGGAACGTTCAGCTGAGATAGATGCCAATTTCCCAACGGTATGGCGCAACTTGGCCTTGGCACGCTTTAACAAACAGGACCGTCAGGATGAGGCCTTGGAGTATATGGAAAAAGCTTTCCATCTGGATGAGACTGATGCCCGCATGCTGATGGAGCTCGACCAACTCTACAAGCGCTTGCACAAGCCACATGCAGAGCGCCTCGCATTCCTGCAGAAATATCCTGAACTCATACAGCAGCGCGATGATTTGGTGCTTGAGGAGATTACACTACTTAACCAGACTGGCAGTTATGAAGAGGCCATGCGTAAACTCGATGCCCATACGTTCCACCCATGGGAAGGTGGCGAAGGCAAAGTGCCTGCACAGTATCAGATTTGTCGTGTAGAACTGGCTAAGAAGGCTATCACAGACAAGGACTACGAGAAAGCCATCAAGTTACTCAACGAGTGCTTGGAGTATCCACATCACCTTGGCGAGGGGAAACTCTATGGTGCTCAGGAAAATGACTTCTACTATCTGCTTGGTGTAGCCTACGATGCGCTGGGACAAAACGACAAGGCAATAGAGTGTTGGAAAGAAGCGACCAAAGGTCCACAGGAGCCAGCTGCCGCCATGTACTATAACGATGCTAAGCCCGACAAGATATTCTATCAGGGACTTGCACTATACAAGCTAGGTCATGAAGGTGAGGCACATGGACGATTCTATAAGCTTATCAACTACGGCAAGCAGCACATCTTTGAGAAGCAGACTATGGACTACTTCGCCGTTTCACTGCCCGATCTGCTCATCTGGGAGGATTCGCTCGACACTAAGAACGAAATCCACTGCAAGTACATGCTTGCTCTTGGCTATTACGGCATGGGCGAACACGAGAAAGCCTTGAAGTATCTTGAAGAGGTAGAAAAACTCGACAACAACCATCAAGGTATTCAGCAGTTTAGATCATTAATAAACACAAGTAAGAAATGAAGAAGAGTTTGATACTTGTATTGGCAATAGCCTTAGCTACAGCGATTAAGGCACAACAGGTATACCAACTTACCGAACCTGCGCAGCCCAAGGAAATACGTAGCAACCACCTTAGAATGGGTGGTGTAAACCCACAGGGCGAGCGTATCGATGTAAACAATTTCTACGTATCGATGGCGGGCAAGCCCGTTATCCCCGTGATGGGCGAGTTCCACTATAGCCGATACCCAGCCGAGCAGTGGGAGGAGGAAATACTGAAGATGAAGGCGGGTGGTGTAACCGTTATCCCTACCTATGTATTCTGGAGTTTGCACGAGGAGGTAGAGGGTCAGTTCCGTTGGGACGGTCAGCGTAACCTACGCCGTTTCATTGAGCTTTGCAAAAAACACGATATGGCTGTTATTGTGCGTATCGGCCCCTTCTGTCATGGCGAGATTCGTAGTGGCGGATTCCCCGATTGGCTGTTTGCCAAGCCCTTGGAGGTGCGCAGTAACGATCCTGAGTACCTGAGGATTGTAAAGCGACTCTATACAGAGATTGGCAAGCAATTGCGGGGTCTTTATTATAAGGATGGCGGACCTATTATCGGCTGTCAGGTTGAGAACGAGATGCAACATTCGGCAGCCCCTTGGGCCATCACCTACACAGGCGAGCCCAAGGATAATACGGCTGCCAGCTACAATGCAGGCGAGGCGATGATTGGTGTGGGCAATCAGGCCCGCAAAGCCACTGGTGCCGAGATGGGTACCCTGCACATGCAGCTACTCAAAAAAATGGCCGTCGAGGCAGGTATCGATGTGCCTTTCTATACCGCCACAGGATGGGGTAATGCTGCTGTTATTGAGGGCGAGGCTATCCCCGTTACAGCAGCCTACACCTATCCATTCTGGGCAAAGCCTCACATGTCTAAATTCTTAATGTTTAAGGATTTGACCAAGGAGGCCGATTATGCCCCTACACGTTATAATCCTGCCGATTACCCCTCGTTCTGCGCCGAGATGGGAGCTGGCATACAGATGATTTATGGCGCACGCCCCATCGTTACAGCCGAGGCTGCCGAGGGACTGATGGTGCGCACCTTAGGCAGTGGTAGCAACGGCATCGGCTACTATATGTATCATGGTGGAAGCACGCCCAAGCAGATAGGTGGTGTGGGCTCGTTTAATGATGAGCCCATGGGTATGCCCAAGGTAAGCTACGATTTCCAGGCACCTATCGGCGAGTTCGGACTTGAAGGCAAGATGTATCGAAACCTGCGACTGCTACACACCTTCCTGGCTGATTTTGGCTGTCTGTTGGCACCTATGGAGCCCGTTCTGCCTGCCGATTGGCAGCAGATGACGCCCGACAACCGCGACCACCTGCGCTATGCCGCCCGTATCAAGGATGGTAGCGGATTCCTGTTTATGGTCAATTTCCAAGACCACGATACGCTGCGCCACGACCAATCGGGCATTGTAAAATTGAACTTAAAAAACGAAACTATATCTATCCCCGTTACACTCCCCAAGGATGTAAGCATGATTCTACCTTTCAATCTCGATATGGACGGCAAATTACTAAAGTATGCCACAGCACAGTTGCTGATGAAGATATCCGACAAGGGTACACCTCACTATTTCTTCTTTGCCCCCGAGGGTGTTAAGCCTGAGTTTGTTTTTGCTGGTGGCAAAACATTCCGCCCTATAGCTGGCTTTAAGAGCACCTTTACTTATAAGGGCATAAAGGTTACCACACTTACCCGCCATCAGGCACTTAACGCGCTGAAGGTTAACGGCAAGCTGCTCATAACCGATGCTACCGTGCTGCCCGCTACCGATGGCGCCACGTTGTTAAGTCTCGGCAAACATCAGGTAAGCTATGTGGTTTATCCAAGCAAGCAGGGCTTTAAGGAGCAAACCGCCAGTGTAACCCCTGCTGAGCCTCAGCTTGACGTAAAGAAAGCAGGTCCTCGCCGCATGTCGGTGAGTGTTATGCAGCAGACCACTTCACAGGTTCAGGAATATTTCCTCCGCATAAATTACGTGGGCGATGTAGCTATGGCCTTCATGAAGGGCCAGTTGGTACAAGATGAGTTTTATCATGGCGAGCCCTGGACGATTGGCTTGAAGCGCTATGCCGACGATTTAAAGACCGAACCACTGACATTCTATTTCCGTCCTTTGCGAAAGAACGCCCCCTTCTTAGGCGATCTGCCCAAGCAGGCCGTTCCCGACTTTACAAAAGGCCCAGTTGTAGATATTAAAGACGTAGAAGTAATCCCCGAATATAAGTTCAGTATCAGGTTCTAATTTCTTTATATTTTGTAGGCGACATACCTATCGTCTTAGAGAACAGACGAGAGAAATAGAAGGGATCATCTATTCCTATCTTATAACAGATCTGATTTATTTTCAGGTCTGTTTTATTTAGTAATTCGCAAGCACGTTCTATCTTAAGTTTATTGAAGTAGGCCAAAGGACTCATACCTGTATTTTTTTTGAAGAGCGACGAGAAATGACTTTGCGAATACCCTACGTATTTCAGCACGTCAGCGAGTGTTATACGATTCTCAATATTCTCACGCATATAGTGAATGGCTGCTTCAGTTGGGGACATAGAACCACGACCTTGTGTGCTGACAATAGAACTGCGGAATTGTTGAAGATAGCGCATTGAGGCCAAGAAATGGTGCAGCAGACTCGATGCATATCGGAAATCCTCAATACCCTCACCAGTATACAAAATGTGAAGGATTTCCTCAAAGATATCAAGACGGTCTTTTATTCGAGAGTTGATTGTTATTTTTATATTCTGTGGTTTTACTGCCCCATCGGCAAATATCGAAGCATGCTCGCCGCGAAAATGCAGCCAATAGATAGTCCATTGTTTTCCCTCCATTACACCATATTCATGCGGTTTACCTGCAGGAAGAATAAAGTATTGGTTTTTCTCGACCTCATATCGTTTACCATCTACAACATAAAAGCCACTGCCATCTACACAGTATATCAGCACATACTGATCAATAGCCTGCTCTCGGATGCGATGATGGTGCTCAGCCTTGGGATAGTAGCCGATATCAGTAATAAACAAACTTGATGTAAGAGGATCTTCCTCCTGCATATTTATAAGCATCGGCGACAACACCACTTGCTGCTCACCTAGGAATCCGTCTTTCTTTTTTATCATACCTAATACTATAAAACTCTGCAAAAATAAGCATAATAATTGAATATAACAAAAAGATTTCGTATCTTTGCACCGAAAACATTACTATCTATCAATATGAAGAAGTTATTTATAGGAATACTGTCGCTAATGATGCCAACAATGGCTGCCTATTGTTTCGACGATGTCACGTTAATAGCAGGCGAAGCACAGTCTCCTACTGAGGTAAAGATTGACATCACAAAAACCTTCCAGACGATTCAGGACTTCGGCGCCAGCGATTGCTGGACAGCAGAGTACGTCAGCGATTATTTCAGTACCACACAGAAAGAAAAAGCTGCCCGTTGGTTATTCAGTCAGAAAATGGACGCCAATGGCTGTCCAGAAGGCATCGGCCTGTCGTGCTGGCGAGTAAACCTTGGTGCAGGGTCTGCCTCACAAGGAACAGCCAGTAATATCGAAGATGAGACCCGTCGTGTAGAATGTTATCTAAACTCTGATGGCACATACGACTGGACCAGATGCGATGGTCAGCAATGGTTTATGAAGCAAGCCAAGGATTATGGTGTTGAGCACTTCCTGCTCTTCTCAAACTCCGCACCTATCTATTTTACAAAAAGTGGTAAGGCAAATACCAACAATCAGAGTCTCACTTGTAATCTGAAAGACAATCGTTACGACAAGTATGCCGAATTTCTGGCAACTGCAACCCAACATTTCGTGGATGAAGGCTACAATGTGACCTACATAGATCCTGTCAATGAACCACGATATGACTGGAAAGACGGTCAGGAAGGTTCACCTTGGGAGAATTCCAACATTGCAAAGTTGGCGAAGGAGCTTAACAAGAGTATTACCAACCGTAATCTCTCTACCAAGATTCTTATTCCAGAAGCCAGTTCGTGGGATCTTTTGTATAGCGGGACCGGTCGTGCTTCAAAACAGATAAATGCATTCTTTAAGAGTAGCAGTTCTACCTATATAGGCGATTTGCCATCGTTGGCAAAAGTAGTTGCAGGCCATAGCTACTGGACATTTGGCAATAATAGCGATCTGAAGGACATCCGTGAAAAAGTGCGTGATGCCGCCCAGGAATATGGACTCGAAGTGATGCAGACAGAATGGTCGATGCTCGATGCAGCGCCATCCACATCTGCAGGATTCCCTGCTAACTATGATGAAGCGACCAAGATGGATATCGCACTCTATATGGGCAAGTTGATTTATTGCGACCTGAACTATGGCAACATGTCTGGCTGGTCGTATTGGACGGCTTTCGCTCAAGAGAGGTATAGTCAGAAGAACCGTTTCTACCTGATTCGCATGAACGCACAGGGCGACTCTGGCGAAGAGAGTTATGGCGACATCAAGAACGGTGGCACTCTGACTGCCGACAAGAACCTATGGGTGCTGGGAAACTACAGCCGTTTTATCCGTCCGGGTTATAAGCGCGTGGCTGTTGATGGTGCCGACGAGATGAATGACCTGATGGGATCTTCGTGGCTTTCGCCTGATGGAAACACCTTAGTAACGGTACTTGTCAACATGAACCGTACCAGTCGCAATATTAGTTTGTCGCTAGCCGATAAATCTATAGAAAGCATTAAGACCTATTTAACTAACAAGATAAACAATTTGCGACTAACACCTGCGCTCAGCGATGCCTCAAATATGGAGATTCCCGCCCGATCAGTAGTTACCGTTGTAGCTACTCTTGGTAGTTCATCTGGTATCAACACTATTAAGACCGATAACAAAAACGACAACAGAATTTATTCTCTAAGCGGACAATTGATAAAAAATCCATCAAAGGGAATCTATATTAAGAACGGTAAGAAATACGTTGTAAAATGAGATATAAATGGGTAATTAGCCTGACTGTAGTAGCATCAGTTTGTCAGGCCGCAGACTTTAAGATAGAAGTCAACGAACCGCGTCAAACCATACATCACTTTGGTGCATCCGATGCTTGGTCGATGCAGTTTATCGGCCTTTGGGATAATAAGGCAGAGCAAGAGAAGATAGCCGACTGGCTCTTTTCGCTCGAAAACGATGCTCAAGGAAAGCCCAAGGGCATCGGCCTCTCCATTTGGCGATTTAACCTGGGAGCTGGTAGTGCCGAACAAGGCAAAGATTCTAAAATAAACCCAGGAACCCGTACGGAGTGCTTCCTAACCAAAAACGGCTCATACGACTGGAATAAACAGCCAGGCCAACGCAAATTCCTGCAAATGGCCAAACAGCGTGGCGTGCCCTATTTCCTGGCATTCCTTAACTCTGCGCCTGTATATTTCACCCAGAATGGTCTTGCAACAAATACCGGTCGTGGCGGCACCATTAACCTGAAGGATGACTGCTATGACGATTTTGCCCGTTTCATGGCTACAGCCGTTAAGGGTATCGAGGAGCACGACGGCATACACTTCGACTATATATGTCCTGTGAATGAGCCTGATGGGCACTGGAACTGGTTAGGGCCTAAACAGGAAGGATCGCCAGCCACCAACCGCGAGATAGCCCGACTGGTTCGCGAAACAAGCAAGGCATTTATTAAACAAGGACTCACTACGAAGATACTCGTTGACGAATCAAGCGATTTGCGATGTCTACTTGCCACCCACCAGACGAGCTGGGAGCGCGGCTATCAGATACGTACATTCTTCTCGAAAGACAGCACCAACACTTATCTTGGCAATCTGCCTAATGTGCCACGCCAAATGGTAGGGCATAGCTATTGGACCAATACCCCCGTGCCGTATATGCGAGAGATCCGAGAGCAACTTCGTGATACTATCGCCAAATACGGTCTGAAGTTCTGGCAGACTGAACTCTGTATTATGGGCAACGACGAAGAGATTGGTGGCGGAGGAGGATACGACTTCTCTATGAAGACGGCCCTCTATGTAGCTCGTGTAATTCATCACGACCTAGTGTTTGCCGATGCTGAGAGCTGGTCATGGTGGCGCGCAGTGGGCGAGGATTATAAAGATGGACTGATTCGCGTATATACATCCGATCGCATGAAGAGTGGCTATGCCGTCGACTCCCGTCTGATGTGGGCACTTGGCAACTTTAGTCGATTTATACGTCCTGGTGCTACCCGCTATGTGGTATCGTCATCTGCAGAATTTGATCCTTACGGAGTAATGTGTTCTGCCTATCGTAATGCCGATGGAAGGTGGGTAGCGGTGGTCATCAACTATAGTCAAAGTGTACAGCCTTTCAGCCTCAGCATTTCGGATGGACAGAAATACGAGTGGCAGATGTACCGCACATCAGATGTCTCAGGCGAGACATTGAAACCAGTGGGAAAAACTGCAGGAAAGCAACAATTGCCTCCCCGCAGCATTACCACCTTTATTTCAGATTAATATCATCGTACTATTTACCACTTATCGCGGGTTTGAATGTCATCGGCCCAGCGATGATCCTTGGGGAAGGGCTGTCCTCCCCAAGCTTTTACTTGTGTCCAAGGTTGTGGGGCATCGGTCCAGAATGGATGGTCGGCAGGCAGTCCAAGTGGCATAAAAGCCAACGAGGTCATATAAAGCGAGCCATTATTGGTATACCAATCAGCAGTTTCTGGCTGAGAGCCACAGAAACCAATAGTGAGATAGCCTGCATTATTGAAATTTTGCTGGGTATCGAACATACGATGCATCACCTTGGTGAGGGCGGCTCGTACCTGACCGTTGCTCAATTCTTTTGGCAACGTCTGATACCATGCCATCAGTGCCAGCGGTTGCATGGCAGCCATACGGTAAGGCATAGAACGTCCAACTACTGGAAAAGTGCCCTCTGGCGAAATAAAACGTTCGAGAATGATGGCAAACTTCTGAGCACGTTTCAAGGCACGAGCGTGGTACTTCTGATAGTCAAGACGTGAATTGTATTTCGAGTCGACCATCGCTTGGAGCGTCTCTAAATACATAGCGTGGAACACATAACTGCTGTAGTAATCGAAGGCAAACACTGGGCCGTCGGCATACCATCCATCACCAACATACCACTCCTCGACCTTACGGCAAGCAGTATTGACACGGAACTCATCGAACTGAGCACCAGCCTTAGCCAGAAGACTCTCGATAGTTGACGAAAACAGAAACCAGTTGGTATAGGGCGGATCAATATTACGCATGCTCTGGAACTCCTTGATATATCGCTGCTTGGTGATATCATCGAGCGGCATCCATAACGTATCCCAGGCTCTCAAGAACGATTCTGCTATATAGGCAGCATCAACAAGATTCTGTCCAGACTTACCCCAGCAAAGGTAGTCGGGCGATTGTGGATCAACCGAATTCTTATAGGCAGCCAAGGCCCATTGGCGCAGTTGTTTGCGCTGTTGTCCCTCTGCAGTATCGTCATCGGGCAGCGTAAGCCAAGGCGCAATGCCAGCCATCAGTCGTCCAAAAGTCTCCATATAAACCACACTACGGTCGCGATTGTCAAACGATGGAGAAAACTCTGTTTTCATATTCTTCTGGAGTTCGCCCTTGGCCATATTCTCAAGCACTGGCTGTGCCATCTTGTAGGCCAGACTGGTCCAGTATTCACGATCAGACTGTTGCGTTTTCTGTTTCTTAGCCGCCTGCGTGGGCAGTAACAGCAAGATAGTCGTTATAAGGATGAGGATTCTTTTCATTGCAGTTCGATTGTTAATGTATGTTTGATGTTTTGCATAAACTCATCGGCGCAGAGTTGCCATTGGGCCATTGTCTGCACATCGTATTTACTCCAGGCTGCTCCCGTAAAATAGGTATAAGGCGATCCGTTATATTTATTGACGATACCCAACGCATGACTAAGTTCCCCCTTGAGTTTCAAGGTCTTATCTACGCCATCAGGAAAGAGTGTCGCAACGTATATCTGCGACTGATGTACTTGTGGATTCTCAGTAGGATCGGCATATAGCACATAGTTTCGCCCAAGTACGTATTGATCGTCGCTATGTAGAACCACGCCTGAAGCAAATGCCATGGGACGTTTGATACCATCGTAAAAGACCGTGATGCGATTGAAATGCGAGCCTTTATCAAGACTCACTAGCCGATGTTCTGTAATGCCGTCTTTATTCGTATTATAGTCTAGTCGGGCAGTAAAACGCAAAGGGCCATTGTCGAGTATCTCACACGTTTTCCAGCAATAAGGAAACACGAGTTTTCCATCCTGCATCAGAGCTGGCGCGCCACACCCCAGACTAGGACCTACACCATAGCAATCGAGACCATAGTCATGATCGTAGTGAAACGAGGTAGCCATATATATATCCTCAGCCTCATTCTTCTGACCGATGCTATAGAGAGAATCGCGCTTTCCTACACCCCACATATGTTGGCGATAACGATCTTCGACCACCAAATCGGGCGTGTTCTTCACCCAGACATCCGTGCCATAAACCTTTTCTCCAGACCGTTGCAAGGCTGGGCCATACATACGATAGATGCAACGATCGTTCTCCCACGTCAGGTCGTCAGCACGCTCTGGATATATCTTACCCCTGACAAAATAGCGGAAGGACTGAGGCTTACCAACATTGATATGGAAGGTAGCAGTGCTATGCGGCTGTACAGAAACATCAAGCAGCAACTTATCATCGTAGGTAATCTGATAAGTCTGTTGCTGCCCGAATCCATTATACACTATGATAGGTGTTCCCTTAGAAATGTCCAACAACTGACATATAGTCTGATAGTTTGTCTCCACTATCTCGTGTCTTTGATTGTCGGTAGGGTTAGTAACCTGCAGTGTGGCTGTCTGCATCAGATATCTGCAATACTCGCATGCAGCCAACAGGAATGCACCAACACCAAAATTGGCTTGTGAATTAGCATCTACTGTCTGTCCTGGGATTGCGCGTTCGCCTATGGGCTGAACATAGCCTATCTTTCCATCACTCTGCATAGCAACGGAAGATAGATAGTTCCAAGCCTTCTCGATGGTAGGCGCAAACTCCTTCTTGGAGAGATAACCATGGTTTACGCCCCATAGCAAACCATAGAAAAAGAATGCTGTACCACTGGTCTCATAACCAGGAGCCTGCTGCGGATCCATCATCGAACGTGTCCAATGACCTTCAGGCTGTTGCAGTTTCTGGACCGCACGAGCCAGATTGATATATTTCTCCACAAAGAACGGCTGATGCACATAGGTCTCTGGCATATCCTGTAACACCTTAGCTAGTCCAGCCAACACCCATCCATCGCCACGCGCCCAGAAATCCTTCTTGCCACTAGCAGTCTTGTGGTTGGGGTAGACATATTTGCCGTCACGGAAGTATAATCCCGTTTCCTTGTCGAGCATAATACTGTCGCAATAGCAGATATTCTCATACAGTTTATTCAGATACTTAGTGTCGCCAGTTAGTTTATACATCTTCGTCATAACAGGCATCACCATATAGAGTGCATCAGCCCACCACCAGTAGTCGTGTGCCTTAGAATCAGCCTCATAGCCCATCACCTCCTTGGCACGTGCCACCATATATTCTTTTTCCACTTTTCTCTTTCCACCCTCCTCTATATTGTAAAGGTCGATATAGGTCTGGAAACAGATTTGCCAGTCGCCAAAGAGGACATAGTCTTGCCCCTCGCCATAGTTCTTGTACTTCCATTTGGCAGGGTCAGCCTCTGTTGCCCCTTTCCATTGGTTATGTTCTGCCCAACGGATACTATAGTCAAGCATCTGCTGGTCGCGCAACAGTTTATAAACTTCAATGTTGCCTGTATGATAGGCTGCATTATCCCAGAACGCTCGAACCTCTGCAGAATTATTTGTCTGCCAATAGGTATTGGCCTTTCTGATTACATCTTTCACCTCATCGGGTGTCCATGTTTTAGCTTGAGTTTCCGTAGTCAAGAGTTGGACTACAGAAAACAATAGTAGTAAGTAGAATCTCATTTGTAAATTAATAAAGTAATAGTAGTCCGGCAAAACCGGCATAGCAGATCATACGGATGGGGTTGATCTTAAGATAGCCTGTACCAAAGGCGGTAGCAGCAAGGAGAGCACAACTGATGCAGAACTGCCAAGGGTTCTCCATAGGAGTAGAGAAGTTCTCCTTGTTGCAGAGCAGCAGTGTGGCAGCGGCAAGCAGTCCTACTACAGCAGGACGCAAACCTGTAAATATAGATTGCACCAGCGGAGTGTTCATGTACTTCATAAACATCTTGCTGATAAGTATCATCAGAACCAGCGACGGTAGCACTAAGGCGAAGGTTGCTGTGGCCGAACCAAGAATGGACATCAGATGACCATAGCCTGCATTATGGATGGCAGTATAGCCGCAATAAGTAGCAGAATTAATGCCAATAGGGCCAGGAGTCATCTGCGAGATGGCTACGATATCGGTAAACTCGGAGGTTGAGAGCCAATGATGAGCCTCGACCGTCTCGTGCTGGATAAGTGACAGCATGCCATAGCCCCCACCAAAGCCGAAAAGGCCAATCTCGAAGAATGTGATGAATAGACTGAGAAATATCATTTGGCTTATTTACTTAATTTCTGATTACCTAACTTCCCGTAGATATAGCCACCAATAGCAGCGATGATTATAATATAAATAGGTGAGACGCCTAGAGCCCAGATGGCCAGAGCACAGGCGATGGGAATCCAGATAGTGTAACGGTTGAGTTGGGCACGCTGACCAAGGCGGAACGTTGGTACGGCTATCAAAGCCACCACCGCAGGACGTATGCCGCGGAAAATAGCAGCAACCACCTTATTATCCTTAAACTGACTGAAGAACATAGCAATAGCCAGAATGATAAGGAATGATGGCAGGGCTGTGCCTAGTGTGGTACAGATAGCGCCACGAGTCTTACGCAACTTATAACCGATAAAGGTTGCGATATTGATGGCAAACACACCTGGACAACTCTGAGCGATAGCTATCAGATCAAGCATCTCGTCTTTGGACACCCACTGCTTTCGGTTAACCACCTCCTCCTCTATCAAAGGTATCATGGCATATCCACCACCAAGGGTGAATATGCCAATCTTAAAGAAGGTCTTAAATGAATCCCAATATATGTTCATTACTTATGAGCTTCAACCCATTTACGTGCATTAACGAACGCCTCAATCCAAGGTGTCACCTCGTCCTGACGGCGGTCAGCTGGATACCATGCGTTCTGCCATGGGAATACGGCACGCTCCAGGTGAGGCATCATGCAGAGATGACGACCATCTGCAGAGCAGATACCTGCCACATTGTAGTCAGAACCGTTTGGATTAGCGGGATAGCCAGCGTAGTTGTACTTAGCAATCACGTTGTAAGCGCTCTCAGTCTCAGGCAGTGAGAACTTACCCTCTCCGTGAGCTACCCACAGGCCGAGCTTATTGCCACTAAGCGAACCAAACATTACACTATTGTTCTGAGGGATGCTCAACGAGATAAACTCGCTCTCAAACTTATGTGAATCGTTGTGCAGCATCTTAGCGCCCTTAGCACCTGTCAAGCCGAGCTCCACCATCAACTGGCAACCGTTACAGATACCCAGTGACAGGGTGTCTTCGCGGGCATAGAACTTATCCAGAGCCTCCTTAGCCTTAGGATTGAAGAGGAATGCACCTGCCCAACCCTTAGCCGAACCAAGTACGTCAGAGTTAGAGAATCCACCGCAGAATACAATCATGTTGATGTCCTCGAGTGTCTCACGACCACTGATAAGGTCGGTCATCATAACATCCTTCACGTCGAAACCTGCCAGATACAAGCAGTAAGCCATCTCGCGCTCACCGTTAGTACCCTTCTCACGGATGATGGCAGCCTTGATGCCCGAAGCCTGACGTCGATCGGCTGAGATTCCGTACTGAGCAAGCTTACCAGTAAAGTCCTTATTGAACTTCATCTCGATGGGCTGCTTCTTATAATTAGCGAAGCGCTCAGCTGCCTTACCGTTGAAGCTCTGCTTGCGATCGAGCAGATATGATGTCTTATACCATGTGTCACGGAGTGCATCGATGTCGAAAGTCTTCTCCTCGTCACCTGCCTTAACAACGATGGTGCGGGCATCCTCTACAGGATAACCAATCTTGGCATAGCCGATACCCTGCTCCTCCATGAAGTCCTTGAACTCCTGCTTGTACTCATCGCTTACCTCGATAACTACACCAGGGTTCTCAGCAAACAGAGCCTTCACTACATCGCCATCCTTGCAGATGTCGTGTAGGTTGATGTGCATACCGCCCTTTGTGTTGGCAAAGCACATCTCAAGCAGTGTGGTGATGAGACCACCAGCAGAGATATCGTGACCAGCCAGAATCCATCCGCGGTTGATCATCTCCTGAA
Organism: uncultured Prevotellaceae bacterium; assembly: GCA_902761905.1. Lineage (GTDB taxonomy): Bacteria > Bacteroidota > Bacteroidia > Bacteroidales > Bacteroidaceae > Prevotella. The sequence continues at coordinate 47,748 of CACWMK010000002.1, read as the reverse complement.
CAGCCATAAATGCATCAGCAAAGTACTCGGCATTCTTAACTGTAGGAACATCGTCGCCTACCTTACCCAGACTCTGGGCGAAGGCAGAACCACCAAGACGCTGCTCATCGAAGCTGAAGTCGATATGATAGATTGATGCGTTCTTATCGTTTACCAGTACAGGCGATACAACCTTCTTAATGTCAGAAACCTCACCACCAGCAGATACAATTACTGTTCCTGGAGAGATAATCTTCTCGCCATTAGGATACTGCTGAGAGAGTGACAGTGAGTCCTTACCTGTTGGTACGTTGATGTGCAGGTCGCAGCAGAAATCGCTCAGTGCCTTAACACCAGCATACAGGCGGGCGTCCTCACCCTCCTGAGAGCGGCAAGGCCACATCCAGTTGGCCGAGAGACTCAGCGAATCCATACCCTCAGCCAGTGGAGCCCAAACGATGTTAGTCAGAGCCTCAGCTACAGAGAGTACAGAACCAGCAGCAGGATCGGCCAAACCTGCCTGAGGCGCATGTCCAAGGGCTGTAGCAATACCCTTCTCGCCACGATAGTCGAGAGCTACAACACCACAGTCGCTCAATGGCAACTGAATCTCACCCTGACACTGCTGACGTGCAATCTTACCAGTTACAGAACGGTCAACCTTGTTTGTCAACCAGTCCTTACAAGCCACAGCCTCAAGCTGGAGCACGCGGTCCACGTATTCGTCAATCTTATCCTGACTGTAAGTTACGTCAGCATAGTGACGCTCTACAGTATTATCCTTCATAATAGTCTTGGGTGAGTGACCAAACATCTGAGCAACATCCAGATCGAATGGCTTCACACCGTCGCCCTGCTTGAACGAGAAGTGGGCATCGCCAGTGGTCTCACCTACTACATACAGTGGAGCGCGCTCACGCTCAGCAATCTTACGTACATGCTCGATATGCTTCTCGTCGATAAGCAAGCCCATACGCTCCTGACTCTCGTTAGCGATGATTTCCTTAGAACTCAGAGTCTTATCGCCGATAGGCAACTTGGTCATATCGATCTCACCACCGCACTCTTCAACGAGCTCAGACAGACAGTTCAGGTGACCTGCCGATCCGTGGTCGTGGATAGAAACAACGGGGTTCACATCCTCCTCGCAGAGGGCACGAACCAGATTGTAAGCACGTTTCTGCATCTCAGGGTTAGCACGCTGAACAGCATTCAACTCGATACCATTGCTGTAGCGGCCAGTATCAACTGATGATACAGAACCACCACCCAGTCCGATGCGATAGTTATCACCACCAACGACAACAACCTTGTTGCCTGGCTGTGGCTCCTTCTTCAGGCAGTCGCGCTTAGTACCGTAACCAACACCACCTGCCAGCATAATTACCTTATCGTAAGCATACTTAGTGTCGTTAGGTTCCTGGTGCTCGAAGGTGAGTACAGAACCACAAATCAGTGGTTGGCCGAACTTGTTACCGAAATCAGAAGCACCATTCGAAGCCTTGATCAGGATCTGCTCTGGTGTCTGATACAGCCACTGACGAACAGGCAGAATGCTCTCCCAGTCGCGAGTCAGCTTATCATCATCGGTCAGACGTGGGTAAGCTGTCATATAAACAGCTGTACCAGCGATAGGCCATGAACCTACGCCACCACCCATACGGTCGCGGATCTCACCACCAGTACCTGTAGCGGCACCGTTGAATGGCTCTACGGTTGTGGGGAAGTTGTGTGTCTCGGCCTTCAGTGATATAACACTCTCAATATCCTTTATCTGGAAATAGTCGCTGGTGCTCTGATCCTTTGGAGCAAACTGCTCAACCACAGGACCCTGTGCAAAAGCTACATTATCCTTATATGCCGAGAGAATCTTGTTAGGATTCTCCTGTGTAGTCTTCTTAATCATTGCGAAGAGCGAGCTCTCCATCTCCTTGCCATCGATGATGAATGTACCACCAAAGATCTTATGGCGGCAGTGCTCAGAGTTGATCTGTGCGAAACCGAAGATCTCCGAGTCGGTCAATGGGCGACCGTTCTTCTTCTCCAGTCCATGCAGGTACTCGATTTCCTCTGGGCTCAGAGCCAGACCTTCCTGCTCGTTATATTCCTCCAGATTGTCCACATACTTGATGGGCTCAGGCTTGATGTTGATTGTAAAGATGTCCTGGTTAAGACCAGTGTACATACGCTGCAGCATCTCATCGTGCTCAGCATCCTTAGAGTTTACGGCAAAGTACTCCTCTATACGAGAAATGCCGCTGAGGCCCATATTCTGTGTAATCTCAACGGCATTTGTCGACCATGGGGTCACCATTTCGCGGCGTGGACCAACATAGTAGCCCTCAAGCTGCTCAGCGTCTAACAGCGAAGCATCGCCGTACAACCAACTCAATTCCTTGATTTCCTGTTCACTCAGTGCGTGATCAACCTCTGTGGCAATCACCGTCTTCTGTGGGGTCTGAAAGAAGCGTATCATACCTTACTTATTTTATATATTTTCAAATTTGCGTGCAAAGGTACTACTTTTTCCCGTAAATTACAAATTTAATAACCAAAACATTTGGAACTTTAGAATATATTTCATATATTTGCCCCAAACAATTTAATTTATTTACTAACATAAAACATTAAACTTATGAAGAAACTGCTATTAATTGCTTTGATTGCAATATCGCAGTCAGTATGGGCCGATGGTATCAGTGTGCTTGGCTTCAGGCTGTTAGAGACGGACCTTACGGCCAACACACGAGGCACTGAGAAGCGCGACATGAACGGCGATAAGGCTGCACTTATCAAGATTGTGACTCCAGAACAGGGATTCCGCTTTGATGGCGGTTCACTTGGTATTGTTGGTACAGAACAGAAGCCTGGTGAGCTTTGGCTGTACATTCCCCCTCGCGCACAGAAAATTACCATATCGCATCAGGTATTCGGTGTGCTGCGCGACTACTACTATCCCGTTTCTATCCAAGGCGGACGTACCTACGAGATGTTGCTCGATATCGGTACTGGTCGCTACGTAACAATTACCACATCGCAGGCAAAGAGTGACGTTACGCTGGATGGCGAATACCTAGGAAAGTCGCCTATATATAATAGGTATATGACTTATGGTCGCCATGCAGTGTTTACACAGAATGGCATGTATGAGGCACACGACACTATCGTTATCACTACTGCCGACGAGAAAACCACCAAGATTGCACATGTAGAGATGAAGAACATGAGCTCACATTATGGCGATGTTGTAGTAAATGTAGAGAACAATGCCGACATCTGGTATAATGGTCATCAAGTAGGAACTAGCAGTTGGAGCACACAGCTTCGCGAAGGTTCGTACACTATCGAGACTCGCAAAACAGACTGCGACCCCATCAAGACCACCTTTACAGTAGAGCCACGAAAGAAGAACAACATACAAGCGGCTCCACCAGCACCTCACACAGGACGTCTGAATATCTACACTCGCCCACGTAATGCTCAAGGAATCCTGAATGGAACTGATCCTATCGACCTTACGCAGCTGCAGACTTTGCCGGTAGGAACATATCAGATTCAGTTCAACCGCAAGGGCTATATCAGCACCACCCGCGAGTACACCATCAAGCACAACCTGACCACATCGGATACGGTTTCGCTCGAGAAAATCAAGTACATTAAGCCAAACGCATTCTACTTTGGTGCAGGATATACTATGCGCCCTATGGGTGGCATCACTGCCCTGGCTGGTGTTACATTAAAGAACATCGACCTGCAAGCCAGCTACACATTCGGGCTAGGTGCATCGAATGATGTTTTATGGTATAGCATTGCCGAAGGAAACGATAACTATCAGAGCACAATGACCTACAAACGTTCGTGTTTTGCAGTAAAACTGGGTTATCAGATAGAACTGACCGAACGGCTAGGCATAACCCCACAGGTGGGATACCAGATAGAACAACTATCAGGAACCGTAACTGACGGAACCAATAAGTATGGTGATGGTGCAAGTGCCAATTGCATATCAATAGGTGCTAAGTTATTGTATGCGCCTGTTCAGCGTTTCTACTTGTTTGCTGCACCAGAATACTCTATCGGAATGAGCAAAGACAATAACTTCCAGAACATCTCTGATGCCAGCAACATCACTGCAGGAGGATTTATGATCAGTCTTGGCGCTATTTTTAACTTCTGATTATTAACTACATAATGAAGCAGAAAGATATGAAAACTAAGATATTATTTTCAATATTAGTTGCACTACCATTGGTAGCAGGCCTTACAGGTTGTAAGAGCGACGACGAAACTACTGCCCGCCCTGCCAAGGAGCGCTTGATGGTGGTTGGCGGAAACATCGTACAGTTCCGTGCTAATGAAACAGGACCAACGTCAGAGGTTAATATATCAGCCGACTGCCGATGGACAGTAAATGTAGATACAGGAACATTTGGCGACGACCTCTCAGTTAGTCCTCGTCAGGGTAACGGCAACGGTTCGCTTACTATCGTTTCTAATCAGAACACAGATGCCAACGTATCACGCGATGCAACAATCACTATTACCTCAGATGGTGGATTACGTCAGGTAATCAGTGTTAAGCAGACAGCAGGCGACGATGCTATGAACATTAGCACCAACCGCATAAAGTTTACAGCCGAAGACACCAAGACCGAACCGCTAGAGATAAGCAGTAATGTGAATTGGACTGTTACACGCGGACCTTCGAGCGATTGGGTACACTTTGTCGACAAGGACGGCAACCAGATCAGCGGCGGTAACAGCGGTACCACGTCTCTATACATCTCCGTAGACAAATCTACCACTGATATTGAGCGAACAGGCTATCTGGTTCTCAGTTATAGCGGCAAGAGCATTAACGTAGAAGTGGTACAGGACGGTATGACCAATGTTAGCCTGAGCGTACCTTCCGACGATGTTCGCTGGTCGTACTCCCCAAACGAGGGTATTATCCGCGTGGTTTCTAATGCCGAATGGAAGGCCTATATCCCCTCGGCTGCCACATGGCTGCACTTCGTCGATTCAGTCGGCAGCACCAACGACCATGCTATTGCCGGTGTAGGCAATGGCGAAATACACATAAGATGTGATGAGAACAACACCAACCGCGACCGCATTACGGCTGTAGTTATCATAGCTGGTACCAAGAATCCACAGCAAGCAACTGTTGTAGTAGAGCAGGTAGGCAACACCTCACAGCAACCGCTAGTGACATCTGTCAGTCTGACCAATCTCAGTTTGATGCGCGAATCGGCCACATTCCTGCTCAACATCGTATCAGAATCGGTTGTGGGCGAGTTTGGACTGGTTTACAGTACTAACAACAATATGCCTACTACCAATAACAGCCAAGTAATCCATCTTGGCAGTGGCGGTCTTTCGCAGGGAGTAGTAGGCGAACTCACTGGACTAGAGCAGGGCACCACGTACTATGTACGAGCCTTTGTACAGAATCTCACTAATAACGAAATGCTCTATAGCGACGTGATTACCATCACAACACCAGTAGCAGAAACCTCAGTTAGCGAACTGACGTCGATATATGTAGGAGATGTATACGCCGACTTCCACTTCAGCTTCGTTTCTGACGAGGAGGTTTCAGAGTATGGCTTGGTATATAGCACCAGCAACACGGCACCAACTACCAGCGACAAGACTGTTAAGGTTGGCAACGGAGGCTATACCCGTAGCGTATTAGGTTCAATCAAGGGACTTGAAGGTTCTACTACATACTATGTACGAGCCTATGTCAAGACTGCAACGGGCCAATACATTTATAGTCCCAACATGGTAACTATCACCACATCGTCGTCGACCACAGAGCCTGGCGAGAGTGATAACCCAGACCCACAATTGGCACGTAGACTATAAGAACAAGCAATATTATTCACATTAAACATTTACGATTATGAAAAAGATTCTATTATCAATTATATGCCTCATGATGCTAGGCATTCAGAGTGCAATGGCAATTACAGCACAGATAGTATTGCGCCATCAAGGTAATGTCACACAGTTTAATCCAGACGAGCTGCCTTCGGCTATTGACGCAGCAGTAGATGGTGACACCATCTTGTTGTCTGCTGGTACATTCGATTGTGGTTCTGGGATAACTATAGCAAAAGCCATAACCATCATCGGAGCTGGCGCAGAAAACACAATTTTTAAGAATCGGATAGATATCTACATTCCCGATAATCCTACTTTGACAGCCCATCTGCTGGATGGCGTGCGAATTACAGGCGCATTATATGTAGATGATTCAGTAATAGGTCTTAAGTTGAGGAAGTGTGTTATAGACGGAGGTATTTCCGCGGTGGGGAATTTAACAATAATACGCGAAATGCTGATAGACCGATGCAAGACAGGAGTGATTGCTTTATCGTCTAGATTTATGGACATGACAGTTGTCAATTCAGACGTACAAGTATATAGCTCAGGTTACACTCCTGACGCTGTCGTTTTCTCTAATTGCAATGTCCATATGGGCTACAATTCAAATACTATCACAGCAAGCTTTATCAACTGTTATATTACAAACTGGGTTTCAAATGCGGCAGTTAATAACGACATCTCTTTCACCAATTGTCTTGGTCCAAGCGACTTTTGGGAGAAATGGGCTGGAGCGACTCAGAGCAACTGCTATACCTATACGCCTGGCAGTACTGAAGTGGATAATCCTGACAATTTCATAAAACTGGGCTGGCTTGGAACTGATGATACTGCAGTAGGTATGTATGGTGGAACCACACCTTTCTCTTTGGAGCCTAATGCGCCTAAGGTGACCAATTACACTATTGGTGTAGACACTAAGACGCACACGCTGAATGTGAAGATGACCCTGAGCGCAAACTAACAAAACAGAAAGCTTATGCAAGGCAGAATAAAACTTATATTCCTGCTACTGCTGGCTGTGCTCTTTGGTCGTGCTCAGACCATTAGTCAATATGAGTACTGGTTAGATGCCGATTATGGCCATCGCCATACGGTTGCAACCAATAGTACCGATGTAGAGCAGAGTATCGATATCAGCAGTTTGTCGGAAGGCATTCATTACCTGAACTTCCGTGCAGAGGATGGTGACGGTGTATCAGGACTATATCACCGTTATCTCTTCATGGTTCCTGCATCTGAGATGACAGACGCTACAGTGTCTGGCTACGAGTATTGGATTGATGCAGACTACGCTCACAGAGTGTCCTCATCTGTGGCTAGTACAGATATTACACAGAGCATAGACGTTAGCACACTTTCGTCAGGCATTCACTATCTCAACTTCCGCGCTAAGCGTACAGATGGTGAACCAGGATTGTACTACCGCTATCTTTTCGTTGTACCCGACAAGGAAGAAGTTACTCTACAGATAGACCAAGTAAAATTCTGGATTGACGATGATGAACAGAATAGCCAAACCATGAAGGTTGAGGCCGGTAGTGAGATTGCTATCTCTATGGACATCAGCCAACTGGAGGCCGGCTCCACTCACACATTCAACATCAATGCCGTCAGCACAGATGGTCTTGAAACGCCCTTGGGCAGTTATGAGTTTACCTTAGAAGCCCCAGCAGACCCAGAACCCTACGCTGTGCTGACAGAGGTTAATTCTACTCCTGGTGAGGGAACAATCGTGCCCAATAATAGTCGTGCCGAAACAGCAACGACAAGTAACTATACCTTGACGTTCTATTACGACACCATGAAGGCAGAGCGTAATGGCATGAGTGTTGGACCATTCGAGCTACCTCAGGATCGTGGTTGGGAGAGTGTTGCCCAGAATATCACAACTGTCGAGTTCGACGCATCAATGGCTAACGATACTACCATCACGTCTACAGCATATTGGTTCTATGGCTGTCAGGAGTTGACATCTATTATAGGTATGGAAAATCTCAAAACCCAAAGCGTGACAGACATGAAGTATATGTTCTATGGCTGTAACGAATTGGAGCATGTGGATGTTAGTGGATTCAATACAGCTAACGTTACAGACATGAGTGGTATGTTCTATAAGTGCCATCGCATGCAGGATCTCGACTTAAGCAATTTCAACACCTTCAAGGTAAAGAATATGAGTTGGATGTTCTATGGTTGTTACGACATAACTAGGATTTATGCAGGCAGCTATTGGACTACCACTTCTGTAACTGAGAGCGAGGAAATGTTTATGAACTGTACCAATCTTGTTGGCGGACATGGCACGACATACGACGAAAATCGCATCGACTACACATTTGCTCATATTGACGGAGGAGCCTCAAATCCAGGCTACTTCACAGATAAGAATGCAACTATAGTTACTAATCCAGAGCCCTATGCTGTGCTGAGCGAAGACAATACCGTACTAACATTCTACTACGATGATCAGAAGGAAGCCAGGAATGGCATGAGTGTCGGGCCTTTCGGTAGTCCTAATGCGCGCGGATGGCATAATGATACAGAGAGCATCACCACCGTTGTGTTCGACGACTCGTTTGCCAACGATACCGTACTGACCTCCATGTATTGTTGGTTCTATAATTGCTCCAACCTCACAAAGATTGAGGGCATCAGTAACCTGCATACAGCTATGGTGACAGATATGACAGGATTGTTCTCTGGCTGTACTAAACTGGCCTCGCTTGACTTGACAGGCTTCAACACTGCTAACGTGACAATTATGTATGGCATGTTCCAGCAATGTTACAGCTTGAACACAATCGACGTAACGAACTTCAACACCGCAAAGGTAGAGGATATGAGATATATGTTCTCTGAGTGTTCTGGTTTAACGACACTTGACTTGAGCAGCTTCAACGTGTCTAATGTGACTTATATGGATGAATTGTTCGCTTACTGTTCAGCCTTAACGACGATCTATGTGGGTAGTGAATGGCTTATTGACTCCGAGAAAACTTCTGGTCCTCACATGTTCAGGAATTGTCAAAAGCTTGTTGGAGGCAAGGGTACAACGTATGATAGCAATCATCTTCATGTTGATTATGCTCATATTGACGGAGGTCCAGATAATCCTGGCTACTTCACTCAAAGTGGCAGTGAACCTTACGTCGGACCAAAGGAGCAGGTTGCAACACCAAAGATCCAGTTTGAGGACGAAAAGATCCTTTTGACTACGGAAACGGAGGATGCCACTATCTATTATGCAATCAAACCGTTCGACAACGCATGGGATAATGATAGTATCAACAGATTGGCAGACGAATTGGTGGTTAGCGACGGCTCTACCGTCTATCAGGATCCTATCTATGCTAATGAAGACTTCATCATCAAGGCAATGGCTGCAAAGGAAGGTATGGAGAATTCAGAGAATGCCACATATATCTATCCATACACAGAGTGGCAGAGCCTGATACAAACGACTTATGTTGTCATGGTCAGAATAGAGGATGCAACAAGAGACTATACTCCATCAGACGCTCTCCAAGCCAAGATAGATCAGCTCAAGACACAAATCGCTTATATTCATGATGTTTATAATCGTAAACGAACTGAATGGGATAGAGATAGGGTTAGAGCTGAAAGAAATAATCTGGAATTATTTGGTTATGACTTAGAAATCCAAATAACAGTAGAGAAGACTGAGAGCAATGCTGCAACCTACGAGAACCTGGTATTGAGCGTTAAGGGCCAAACCACTATGACTAAGGCTCTAGAACTCGTTGGTGGTCGCGATGTGGTCGCTAAGGATATCGCTGCTATCGTATGGAACAGTACAGAGCCTATCAATCGCAGTGACATTGAGGGCTTTGGCAATCCTAACTTGCTGATTTATGTACAGACGGAATCGCTGGCTCCAGAAGGAGTAAACAATGTGGTTGTCGACGGCAAGGCCAAGAACATCGTTCTGGTGGATGCTGAGGGTAATAACAACTTCTACGCTCCACAGGAGTTTACTGCCGAAAGCATCTCGTACACTCGCGAGTTTAAGCAGACCACTCAGAAGGACGTTAGTCGCGGATGGGAGGGCATCTGTCTGCCATTTACTGTTCAGACTTATACCCACGAGAGTCATGGTGCTATTGCTCCGTTCCGCAATAATGCTAGCGACTACCACTTCTGGCTGCGTCAGATGACTGATAAGGGCTTGACAACTGCTGAGAATATCGAGGCTAACATGCCTTACATCATCAGTATGCCTAACAGCGATGCCTACCCAGAGGCTTACAATCAGGCTGGTAAGGTAACCTTCGCGGCCGAGAACGCAAAGATCAGCAAGTCGACCGCTGTGGGAATTCAACTAGCAGACAGACCGATTATTGTAAGCGGAACCTACCATAGCATTGCTACAGGATACTATGCACTCAACGTAGGACATGAGTATGAAGGAAATCCTGAGGGTAGTATATTCGTACTTAACTATCGCGAAATCCGTCCATTCGAAGTATTTACTTGGCACAATGGTTCAGGAGCTCGCTCAATCAGCCTATCAAGTCTGTTTGGTGGCGAAGGCACTACAGACATCATTGATGTGATTGCAGAGCCTAACGGCGATACTTGGTACGACATGAATGGCAGACGACTGCAGAGCAAGCCTGTTCGCAAAGGTATCTACATCAAGAACGGCAAGAAAGTTGTTATAAAGTAACAATTTTATAGAATTTTGCAAAAACTACTCAACACCTCACCCAACCGGCCCGAAAGCCTTATGTGCAAAAGGTTTGCGGTGGGTGAGATGTTTGTTAAACACCTCACTCAACTACTCACTTGACATCTCATTCTTTTGCTTATTGTAGACTGACGAGCAAAGTGAGGTGTTCTTGAGATGTTGAGTGAGGTGTTTGCAAAACACCTCACGTGGCTGAAACGCTTTGTGGCAAAGGGTTTCAGGACATTCGAGTGAGGTGTGGAGATGTTTTGCAAAAAAATCGCAAAAATACATCTTGTACCACAAGTAAGCTTGCGACCAGTGCCAAGTCCTCCTACTAAAGGACTGCAGTCCTCTAACTTAAGGACTCGAGTCCTCTAGTAGGAGGACTGGAGTGCGCAGTAAAGAAACTGCCAGCTCCCATTAAAGGGCGCTGGCAGCTATTGGTTAGGGCCTATCGCAGAAGAACTACTATCTCCTCTTAGTAGTCTTCTTAGTAGTAGTCGTAGTTGTAGCGGGACGTGGAGTCTTGTCAACGTAAGGTATCTGATTCATCAGCACCCAGGCACTCTCGTAGACGTAGTTCTTTAGGTTAGCTGGATAATCAGTACTCTCAGCCAGGAACTTCTGGATCTCTGTCTTAGCCTCAGCACTGCGATGATTAGAAATCAGAGCGCGAGTCCAGCGACCTGGGAATGCAAGACTGTTAGTTTTCTGAATCTCTGGCAGGGCTTTCAGTCCCTCAACCAGATATACGTTGCTCTGTGGTTCGAACACATCAGAGTTCAACAGGCGAAGGGCATTCAGCGCCCAACTCTCGTTTACACGATTCTCGGCCTTTAGCAGATCCTTGAACACCTCCTCACGGGCTGAAGCAATGGGATGTGTGGCCTTGCTCACAAAGTCGAACTCCTGGCGAAGTTCATCGTTACCAGAGCTAATGATACGATCGCGCTCCTTGTCGAGAATGGCCTGACGACGATCAGGACGGATGATGGCCAGTCGATAGGCTATCTCCATATAGTCGTGCTCATCAAGCACGTCCTCGTTATGACGATCGAGGATAGTCTGAAGCTTATCCAGCACCTCAGGCGAAATGGCGCTTGTGCCAAGCTTGCGCAGTACCAACTGGCGGCACTCCTTGGTTCTGTTCTCGCCCAACAGGTCCATAATCACCAGTTCGAGGGTGTAACGCTGTTGCAGAGTAAGGTCGGAAGCAATCTTGTGCATCTGATTGATGGCTGTCTCCATAATCAGCGGATTTTTCTCGCGGCCAAGGAAGCGGAACAGCTCGCCAAAGTGAGAAGGAGTCAACTTGCCCTGCAGATAGTTATCGTGGATAAGATTAAGTAATGTATAACGGTTCAGATCGTTGCGAGTGATGATAAGACGTGTGGGCAGTGTCTGAACGTAGTGGTCGTCGAGTGTGAATCGACCATATCCGCGACCATCCTGATTGGGGACGATAAAGGCAGGTGCACCTCCAGAATATTTGAATGTCATAGTAGGCTGCAGCATATCGACCTTGATGATCTGCGACTTGCCAAGATTGCTGATAACCTTCATTTCGAACTTCTGTCGCCAGCACAGGCCGCGTCCGTAAGGGTCGCTCTGCTTTACGACTACATTGCCATTCTGATATGTACAGGTGATGACGGGCATACCCTTCTGCTTTACCCACACATCGCTGAACTGACGAACGCCAGCGCCAGGAGCTTGCTTCTCGAGTGTTTCTACTATCTGGTCCCAGTTAATCTTGTCCATATAGTGGTCGCGCAAGCATTGCTGCAGTCCTTTCTGCATAACGTCAGCGCCCATCACGTCCTCCATCATACGCATCATCACAGGACCCTTACAATAGTTGATGTGATCGTGGAACAGCACAGGATCATGAGGATTAGCATACTCGCCTGCAAGCGGGTGGCTACCCTCAGTACGATCCAGCGACATAGCATCGCGCAGATAGGTATTGATGAAGTTCACCTCTACCTCGTCCTTCTTATACTGACTACGGGTAATCTTGGCGGCCATAAAGTTGGCCAGAAGCTCCTTAGCCCAAGGCTCCTCAACGCCTACGATATTACCAAACCAGATGTGAGATGTTTCGTGGGCGATAAGCTCTGTGCGCTTTAACAGATCATCCTTTGATGGCTTTTTGCCTAGGAAGATGGCCTTATCGCTGAAGGCGATAGAACCGCGGCGCTCAAGTCCGCCAAGTTGCATACTGGGGAGGATATAGATTACGAACTCTTTATTGTATGGGTTGTCGATGCCAGTATAGCCTTCCATCCACTTCATCGACTTGGCCACCTCCTTGAACACCTGATCTACCTGAGCTGCCTTGGCAGGATCAGCCTCAGAATAGAGCACACGCAGGTTGCGACCATCGATATCCGAAGTCTTCTCTTCGAACTTACCTGCAACGAACATATAACTTGAAGGAGCCATTTTTTCGGCCATATCTACAGTTACCGATTTCCATCCTGCAGGAGCATTGATGGTAGTCTGGTACTGAGCAAGCATTTCGGCATCGTCGAAACATGGGAACAGGGCGCGCCCCTCATCGGCCTGAACCTGGGTGTAAACCACATTGCCAGTATGCGACAAAGCCTTTTCCTGGCTGGTAAAGTCGATGACAATCTTGTTGGTGGTACCAGCCTTAAACATCTTGGCAGGGATGATTATCTGATCGTTCACCACCTTTACGTTGGCTTTCTTAGCCTTTTTCTTGTTGGCTTTATATACTGTCACAGAGCCAGGAGTGCCCTGAAAATCAAGCACTACATCCTGTTTTGTTCTCAAGTCGAAAGTGATTGCAGCCTCTCCTGAAACCTTATCCGAAGGATTATCTGGAATATTAAACGTCAGCTGATAAAGTATTCCGTTGATGTTTCCCTTACGATTATCTGCCTGGGCACTAACACTAAACACAACTATACTAAGCACCAATACTAATAGACCTCTAACTGTTTTCATGTACACATTCATTTTGATTTCTGTTTGCAAATATAAGCAAAATACGGCGAACTACAATATAATTCACCAAATATTTTTGTTTGGCGGGCAAAAAAGATGCATTCGTCTACCCGTTGACGGATGGACGAAGGCTATCGATTCGGCCTGCAGATATAGGCGGTCGGACTTATGTCCGTACAGCTCATCTCCTACTATCGGACATCCCAGTCCCTCCTGATGTGCGCAATGCATACGCAACTGATGGGTTCGACCTGTATGGGGATAGAGGGCGATTTTTGCAAAGGGCTTGCCGTTGCGAAATTCGCGCTCTAGTACTCTGTATTCTGTGATGGCTCGCTTGCCGTGCTCATGATCTACTATCTGACGAGGACGGTTAAGCGGATCGCTGCTAAGCGGAAGATCGATGACTCCATGATCAGCACTGATTTCGCCCTCAACCAAAGCCACATATTTCTTCTTGATGGTGCGAGCGGCAAACTGGTCCTGCAGATGATGATAGGCCTCGGCAGTCTTTGCCACAAGCATAATGCCCGATGTGAGCAGGTCGAGACGATGAGGAAGCATAGACTCAGGCCATCGCTCCTTGGCCCATGTGGCTACAGAGTAATCATCGGCCTTGCCTGGAACACTCAGCATTCCTGACGGCTTGTAAACTGCAGCAATGGCATCATCCTCGTAGATTATCTCGATGCCCTGATGCAGGAATCCTGACTGTTCTGGGTCTGGATCGACATCGAGTCCCTGCAACATCCAAGTAAGTACTGGCTTACATTTTCCTCGACAGGCAGGATAGAACTCGCCATGATGACGAATCTCGCTGGCAGGCGATGGTCCCCACCAGAATTCGGCCATACAAACGGGCTTTAGCTGGTGCTGATAGGCATATTGCAACAGCTTTGGAGCACAGCAATCGCCTGTGCCGCCTGGAGGTAAGGGGAATATCTTCTGTATTTTGGGGTTATTGTGATAGTCGCGCCAAATCTCAACCAAGTCACGGCTATCGCCATTGGCATTAAGCATGCGATACTGGCGAAAGAGCCAAAGTTGCAAGTCTTGCGACATCTGGCGATTCAGGTGTTGTGGGTCGGGTGATGGGTGTTGGTTGAGTGCTGATATTTCGCGCTCCTTCTGCTTAAAATAGCCATCGGGCTGCTGAGCATCGAAGACGGGCGGAACAAAGTATTCCCAATCGTTTCGACCACAGAGCAATCCTGAATATGCAGCTAAGAATCCTAGACGGCCCTCAGAGTCTTCTGCCACCAACACACCAAACATCTTACCCTCAGATGGAGCAATCCTTTCTATCTCTGCCTTGACTTCATCGCAGGCCAACAGGCACAGTGGATGAGGTTCGTAGCAGAAAGGCCAAGTGAACCGTTCTGGTTTTGCTATGCTGGTATGCAGAGGGTGGAACCTCATAGCAGGTCGAGGCATTTTTCTACTGGGATACCACGATTCTTGTCGTCAGTATCCTTATAGCGCTCAATCATACGGAAAACAGTATCCATAGCGGTACGAGTACTAACCTTAAGACTCTCGCCATTAAGCAGATGACCTATCAGTACAGCCGAGAAAATATCGCCAGTGCCGTGGAACAATCCTGGTATCTCGTGATATTCCAGGTGAAAATAGCTATCATCGAAGTGATTATAACCCACCACAGCATTACGTCCATCAACCTTACAACTGGTAATCAGTGCCGACTTAGTACCTATCTTGCGAAGTTCGTCGAGCAGGTCGCCAGCCTCTTCCCAAGTTATGCCCTCCATCTTAATGGGGGTATTAGTAAGATAGCAAGCCTCTGTATAATTAGGGAAAGTGAGATGAGCCACAGATACCATCTCGCGCATCAGTTCAACCTGGCGCTCTGTCATTCCGTTATAGAGTCGTCCGCCATCACCAAGTATTGGGTCGACAAACACGGTTGTGCCCTGTTCACCCTGCTCCTTGCAATATCCTGCCACAAGTTTGGCTTGTTCGTCGCTGAACATCAGTCCTGTACAGATGGCGTCGAAACCGAATCCCAATTCCTTCCATACAGGCAGTGTTCCACGGATGTACTCTGTGGTATCTTGTATGTTGAACTTACCATAGTCGAGGGTGTTTGACACAAGTGCAGTAGGCAAACTATAGGTTGGAATGCCCAGGTAGGACAGGATAGGAAGCATGGCACCCATGCCAACCTTTCCGTAGCCCACAACGTCGTTAATTAACAATATCTGTTTCATTTCGGGTGCAAAGGTACTACTTTTTTAAATAAGGTAGTAAGAGTTTCACAGATTTTTTGTAATTTTGCAGCCACTTTTATGAATAATCAGATTGAATCGCCGATATTGGCACTACAGAAACAGAGGCAACTGCTCCAGATGGAGTACGAGGCCGAGAAGGAGGAATTTCGCGAGCAGACGGAGAAGATGGGACTGCAGCGAAAGATAAAACGTGGTGATGTGTGGTACCCACTCACCATGGGCAAGACCTATTACAACTCGTTGAATCAGAGAGTGATAGAGGTTTTTTGCGAGACTGAAGAGGAAGAGATAGAGCACAACTTTGAATATGGCAAACCCGTGGTATTCTTCAGCGTGGATGCCGAAAACAAGATATCATATTTCAAGCTAACGGCCAGCGTAAGCTATGTGGATGGCGACAGGATGGTGATAAGCGTGCCTGATAACGGCCAACTAATCGACGTGCAGAGTGCCGATCGTGTTGGTGTACAGCTATTCTTCGATGAGACCAGTTATAAGATGATGTTCGCCGCTCTCGACAAGGTAATCGGCGCCAAAGGCCGACTGGCTTATCTGCGCGACCTATTTTATAATAAGGTGAAGGCCGAGACTTTCAGTTTTTATCCTTTACACTTCCCCTATCTTAATGCAACTCAGGAGGAAGCTGTAAACAAGGTGCTTAGAGCCAAGGATGTGGCCATAGTTCATGGTCCTCCAGGAACAGGAAAGACTACAACACTTGTAGAAGCAATCTACGAAACACTGCGACGCGAAAGCCAGGTACTGGTTTGCGCTCAGAGTAATATGGCTGTAGACTGGATATCAGAGAAGCTAGTTGATCGTGGTGTTAACGTATTAAGAATAGGTAATCCCACGCGCGTGAACGACAAGATGCTTTCGTTTACCTACGAACGACGTTTCGAGGCGCATCCCGACTACGAGATGCTATGGGCTCTGCGAAAGGCCATACGCGAAGTAAAGGCTAACAGGAAAAAGGGCGACCAGAAGTTTCACCAAAAGGTAGAACGACTGAAGGAGCGCGCTACGGAACTGGAGCTACGCATCAGGAACGAACTGTTTAGCGAGGCGAGAGTTATCGCCTGCACACTGGTAGGATCGACAAGTCATCTGCTAGACGGACAGAAGTTTGGCACACTCTTCATCGACGAGGCCGCACAAGCCCTCGAAGCCGCTTGCTGGATACCAATACGCAGAGTGTCGAGAGTAATTTTGGCAGGCGACCACTGCCAGTTGCCACCAACCGTAAAGAGCTACGAGGCACTGAAGGCTGGACTGGGCAAAACGCTAATGGAGCGCATAGTTGAGAATAAGCCAGAAGTGGTGACACTGCTCAAGATGCAGTACCGCATGAACGAGGAGATAATGCGATTCTCGAGCGACTGGTTCTACAACAATCAGGTGGAGAGTGCACCAGACGTAAAGTATCGTAGCATTCTCGACTTGGATATCCCAATGTCGTGGATAGACACATCGCAGTTCGACTTCCCAGAAGATAGCGGAATATCATTCAAGGAGGAGTTTGTAGGCGAGAGTTTCGGTCGTATCAACAAGGCCGAAGCAGAACTCACCATGCTTGCCCTGCAACAGTACTTCGAGAAGATAGGCAAGGAGCGAATACTGAACGAGCGCATAGACGTAGGCGTAATATCGCCTTACAGAGCCCAAGTACAATATCTGCGCCAGCAACTAAAAAAACGTGAATTCTTCAAGCCCTATCGCGGATTGATAAGTGTGAACACTGTCGACGGATTCCAGGGACAGGAGCGCGATGTGATAATGATATCGCTGGTGCGATCTAACGACGACGGACAGATAGGTTTCCTGCGCGATTTGCGACGTATGAACGTGGCAATAACCCGTGCCCGCATGAAGCTGATTATCCTTGGCGACGCCTCTACCCTAACCCGTCATCCATTCTATAAGAAGTTGTACGAATATATCGATGCACTCTAAAAAAACTTTATAAATGTTTGTGAGTTTCGTAAAAATATATTAATTTTGCAGCGATGATTAAGATAAAGAGAGTTGAAACCAAGCGTGAACTGAAGCAGTTCGTACAGTTCTATTACGACCTCTACAGGGGTTGCGACAGTGCCGTGCCATATCTCTTTTCTGACGAGATGTCAACACTTCGCCGCGACAAGAATCCTTCGTTCGAATGCTGTGAAGCAGAATATTTTCTGGCATATAAGGATGGTGAGATTGCGGGCCGAGTGGCTGCTATCATCAACCATCGCGCCAACGAGCGCTGGAACTGCCACCAGGTCAGATTCGGCTGGTTCGACTTTATCGACGACCCTGAAGTTAGCAAGGCATTGCTGAAAGCTGTCGAAGATTGGGGTAAGGCTAAGAGCATGACTGAGATTGCCGGCCCATTGGGCTTTATCGATACCGATCGCGAAGGAATGCTGATAGATGGTTTCGACCAGTTGGGCACTATGTACATCAACTACAACTATCCTTATTACCCCAAGCATATTGAGGCTATCGACGGATTCAATAAGGATAATGATTACGTAGAGTGTAAGGTAAAAGTGCCCGAAGTAGTGCCCGATAAGTTTGCTAAAATCACTGAGATGGTTCGCAAGCGCTATGGGCTTAGGGTTCACAAGTTTACTCGCAAAGAGCTGGTTAGCGAAGGTTGGGGACGCGAGGTATTCCACCTGCTCAATGCTACCTATAAGGATCTGTACGGATTCTCTGAACTCTCTCAGCGTCAGATAGATAAACTAGTAAACGATTATATCAAGATAGCCGACCTGAATCTTGTCACTGGTATCATGGATGGCGACAAGATGGTGGGCTTTGGTGTTACATTCCCCTCGTTCTCACGCACTCTGCAGCGTACTCGCGACGGACGATTCCTGCCATTCGGATGGTGGGAACTGCTTAAAACGCTGAAATGGCATAATACCGATACAGTAGACTTGCTATTGATAGGTGTATTACCAGAGTATCGCGGCAAGGGTGCCAATGCACTTATCTTCGACGATCTTATCCGTCAGTTCCAGCGCTATGGCTTTAAGTGGGCCGAGACTGGACCACAGATGGAGTCGAACGAGGGTGTACTCTCGCAGTGGCAGTATCTTGAGGCCACTATTCATCGTCGTCATCGTTGTTATCGTAAAAAGTTATAATTATGGATATGCCCCTTGAGTTCATATTGCGCATCTTCGTAGCAGCATTGCTTGGAGGCGCTATCGGATTGGAACGTGAGTACCGTGCCAAAGAAGCCGGACTGCGCACACACTTCCTGGTGGCTTTAGGATCAGCCTTGTTTATGGTTGTTTCGGCCTATGGTTTCGAAGGAGCCATGCATACGCCTGAGCACCGTTGGGATGTATCGCGAGTAGCCGCTCAGGTTGTATCTGGCATTGGTTTTATTGGTGCTGGAACCATCATATTCCATAAAAGCGAGAATGTGGTTCGCGGACTTACTACAGCAGCAGGACTATGGGTTACAGCTGCAATCGGACTGGCCTGCGGAGGTGGAATGTATATCCTGTCAATAGCATCTACAGTGCTAGTGCTGGTAGGACTTGAGGCATTCAACTTTATACTTCGCAAGATAGATAAACACAAGAAATAAATAAACCCCTCGTGATTGTCGAGGGGTTTATTGTTTGTTTACTTAAAAATCTTCTGTGCAAACATTGTGAGATATATTCTCCAGTTGCGCCAGATGTGACCACCATCAGTCTCTACATATTCATATTTATAACCCTTGCTGTCCCAGTAGTTGCGCAGATCGACTGTGCTCTGATAGAGGAAGTCGGTCTTACCCATACCCATCCAATAGAGCTTTGGCTTGCTGCCGAAGAGCTTAGCACTCTGCTGTGCAAAATTTGGGTCGTTCTCAATCTGCTTAGCAAATGAATCCTGGTAACCGCCATTAGCTAAGTGCAGACCTGCTGAGAACAGTCCGAAATAGTCGAACTTGTTAGGATAGAGCAGACTTACATGGAATGTGTGTCCACCACCCATTGACAAGCCACAGATAGCTCTGTGTGAACGATCCTTGAGTGTGCGATAGTTGGCATCTACATAGTTTACGATATCCATAAAGCTCTCTGGAATTGAAGCTGCAGCAGGAGCTGTAGGACCAGTACCTGCATCGCGGAAACCTGGAGTGTACATACCCCAAGACCACTCGCCAGGAGCAGCCTGACAGTTAGGATTACCATTAGGCATAACTACGATCATTGGCTTAGCCTTGCCTGTAGCGATCAGATTGTCGAGAATCTGTGCAGCACGACCCAACTCGCTCCAAGCATTCTCATCACCACCAGCACCATGCAGGAGGTAGAGCACTGGATACTTGCCACCCTTGTCGTAACCAGCAGGAGTATATATGGTCATACGACGCTGCATCTTCAGTGTAGGACTGTTGTACCAAACCTTGCTCAGGTTTCCATGAGGAACCTCGTTTACCTTGTACAGATCGCCCTTGTCGCCCTTCTGGTCACTAACGATGAAGATGTTGGTGAACGATACGATATCGCGGTTAACATAGATATTAGCAGGATCTTTTACACCTGTCATACCATCGATATTGAATGTATAGCTATACATCTCAGGAGCCAACTTATCAGTAGTGTAGCTCCATACGCCATTCTTGCCTTCCTTCAGCTGAGCTACTCCTGGAGCATCATACTTACCATATCCAGGAATCTCGATAGACTGTGTGGGCAGAAAGTCGCCTGTAACCTCAACCTTAACAGCCTTGGGGGCAAAGAGGTTAAATGTTACTGTTCCGTCGGCATTAACCACGGGTGATTGAACACTGGCACTGTTGAAGAGTTTCTCCTGTGCATGAGCGCCAGCGCAGCACATAGCTGCCAGCGCCATAGTCATAATTACTTTTTTCATACGTTTTAATTATTCATTATTTAGTTAATCATTTAAATATTCTCTGTGCTTGGGCGTAGGCTGCATCTGCCACTGTGCCATCGCAGGCACAGAGCAGAATGCAAGCATCATGATCGAAAAAAACTGTTTCATTATCTCTTGAGTAGGTTAAGTTTTACGTTTGGTTTCATTACGTTGTTCACCTTCTTGGTCCAAGCCTTCACATTAGCTGAAGCCTTAGCCTCAACGTCGCTGGCCGATGAACAGATAAGGAAGTCGTAACGTCCTGCGTCAGTCTTCCAAGCTGAAGCCTTCTCGTTGAACGATGCCAGGTCTTCTGCCTTAACAGTCATCGTTACGGTCTCAGTCTGTCCAGGCTGCAGCAGACGAGTCTTAGCATAGTTGCGCAGCTCCTTCTCTGGCTTGTTCATCTTCTTGCTGTTTGGTGCTGCCACAAAGAGCTCTACAACGTTGCGACCAGCCTTCTTGCCAGTATTTTTTACGTCTACCTTAACGGTATATACACCGTTTGCCTCGCTTACACTCATGTTAGTGTAGCTGAATGTGGTGTAACTCAGACCGAATCCGAATGGATAAGCCACAGCCTTACCAAAGCTGTCGAAGTAGCGATAGCCTACGTAGATATCCTCCTCGTAGTTGGTATAGTCGATATTGGCCTGAGGTTTACGCTCTTTTGGAGCCTGATCCTTATTATAACCCCACATAAACATTGCACCAAGAGTCTTGTCGTCAACATTGCTGGGGAAGTTCTTGTCGGCATAAGCGTCGCCGTACTTATTCTGGAACGTCATTGGCAGCTTGCCGCTTGGGTTAACTTTGCCAGAAAGCACATCAGCTACACTAAAGCCACTCTCCTGTCCACCCTGCCATGTGCAAACCAGAGCATCTATCTGCTCTTGCCATGAGGCGACATCGATAGGACTGCAGATGTCGAGCAATACCACTACCTGCTTGCCTTTGGCGTGATAAGCCTCGCTTACGGCCTTAATCAACTTTGCTTCGCCCTCTTTCAGGTAGAAGTCAGACTCACTGCGATCGGCAGCCTCACCGCTCTTACGACCCAGTGAGATGATGGCAACATCGCTACCATTGATTGCTGCACTCAGCTCATCGGCTGTAAACTGCTTTTCCTCAGCACGTGCTGGAGGTGTGAGCGAGAATGGTGGACGACCGTTAGGGAACAGACGCTTCTCCTCGGCAGCGATATGCTGGGTATAGGTACCGATGAGTGGCTTGTAAACCTCGTATCCAGCCGAACGAAGACCCTCAATGAGCGATACTGTGTAATGACCTACACTAGTGCCTCCAAAACCAGAACCACCTGAAATCCAATCATAGCTGGTGCAACCAAACAGAGCTACACGCTTGCCTGTAAGAGGCAGGATGCCACTGTTCTTGAGCAACACGATGCCATCGGCACCCACCTGGCGAACCACCTGGGCATGGGCCTTAAGATTAGGCTCGTTGCTATATTTATATCCTTTAAAGTTGTGAGTCTTTACCGCATATTCTAATATACGCTTCACGTTGGCGTCGAGAACCTCCATAGGCAGTTTTCCGCTCTTGGCAGCCTCGAGGATTGCCTTATACTGCTTGTCCTGTCCAGGCTGAAGCATATCGTTGCCAGCCAACATAGCTGCTACAGCATCATCGCCGGCATTCCAGTCGCTAACAAACATACCCTTCCAGCCCCACTCGTCGCGCACAATGGTGGTGAGCAGTTCGCGATTCTGCAGGGCGTATGGGCCGTTAAGCTTGTTATACGATGTCATGATGGTCCAAGGATTGCTCTCCTTTACCATAATCTCAAAAGCCTTAAGATAAATCTCGCGCAGAGCACGCTGCGATACCTGCGAGATGTTGTTATTGCGGTTTGTTTCCTGATTGTTGGCCACAAAGTGCTTTGGACAAGCAGCTGTACCTTCGCTCTGCACACCTTTCACATATCCTGCGGCGATGGTACCTGAGAGGTATGGATCCTCTGAGTAGTACTCGTGATTACGTCCGCACAGTGGATTACGGATAAGGTTCATTGCTGGCGACAGAATCCAGTCGAGACCAAACTCACGCACCTCGTTGCCGATGCCCTGTCCCACCTTGAATGCTGCCTCGCGATCCCAGGTAGAAGCGAGAGTCATCGAAGCTACAAAATCGGTAGGATAATAATCATTATGATCCCACGCACGTGTAGCGTTCATACGCAAACCCTGCTGAGAATCGGCGCAATAAGTCTCGGGTATACCAAGGCGGCCAACAGAGAATGTACTACCAGCTGTGCCAGGGAATTTAGCATCATCGTTGAAATGCATGCCGCGTCCCAGCACCAAGTGGCACTTTTCCTCGAGCGTCAACGCCTTAACAACCTCGTCGATGTTTTCTGCCCTAAGTTGCTGGGCCGACACGCTTGCGCTGTAGCCGAATGATGTTGCTACAGCTATCACAACCAAACTAATCTGATGAAACGAAATTTTCATTGTTCTTAATTATACTTTTTAGTTACTATTTGATTCTGGTTTCTGGGTGCAAAGTTACGAATCGCCTGCGAAAACGTCTTTCTGCTACGTCCGTTTAATTTTCATTATTGTTCAAAAAAGTCTAGTTGTTTTCTGATTTGTTCAAAACCTTTCGTTTTTGTTCAAAAAAGCAGGGATTCTAGTTCCCTGCCTTTCCTATCTTAAAGATTATTCGGTTGTCAGGTTTGGTGTCCCACTGCACTTGCCAAATCCTGCCGTCTATCTGGTCGAGCATTATAAAATTGTAGATGTTCGTAGTTGGATACAGGAAGAATCTACCTGGCTGTTCGTCCTCTGGTTGTACCAATGGATACACCTCACTTTCGAGTTTCACCTCCACACGTTCGTCGCGACTCATACCATACTGCACGATAGTAATCTCGCCCGTAGCAGTATTAAGTTTCAAGAACACAAAGATGTTCTGCGTAGGGAACAACTGGAACTTTGCGTTCTGGTTCTGAATCATCGTTGTAGCCACCTGCACAGGGGGCTTGTCTTGCGCAAACACCGTCATCGATATCATGCACATCAGGATCATCATTAGTTTCTTCATAACTTTACACAATTAAGTTAAACATACATTCTGCCGGCAAATATAAGGAATATATCTGAAAGTTGCAAGTATTTTTGCAATAAATCACAAAAACTGTCGCAGATGTATAATAATTGCAAAAGTATTTGGATTTTTCGGATAAAGTATGTATTTTTGTAGCCGAATTAATTCTTTGGAGAAAAATTTAACTATTGATAGAGTATGAGAAAAAATCTTTTTAATGGCCTTGCAGCCCTAACTATGGGTTTTGCAATGACCGCCTGTACGCAGGATTTTAATTACGAAGAGCAGGAGCAGCAAGCCTCGCTCAACAACGCCCAGCAAACACTAGGCTTCTACATCCCCGCCAATCAGGATTGGGTGATGACCAACACTGTAAGTGCTAATATCCCCATCAACATTGAGGATGGTGAAACTTACACTGTTAAGGTTTACTCAAACGATCCCTTGATGGATGCCAAAGGATATGTATTGGCAAAAGAGACCGTAGCTAACGGCCAAAACTTTACCACCACATTCCGTGCGCCATCATACAAGCATGCATATAACATTGGTATCACAAACAGTAAAGGTGGAACCATGTATCGTACAGCATATCTTGAGAACGGACAACTGACAGAATTCGTTGAGGACCAACCCATTGAAATAGACGAAGAACAAGTTAACGCTTCAAGAACTCGAGCAATTACTGTAAAAGGAAATACATATGACACTTTTAATTTCCCAACTGATGAAGAACTGGCAGCAGCTTTCCCAACGGAAGACGACATTCCCGCTTCAGCATTAGAAATCGCGGAATTAACTGGAAATTTATATTTTGTTTATAAGGACAACAGCACTGGCCGCAATTACAAAGTAACAAAGCCTGGCAGTATCAGTATTGGTGGCACCTGGGACAACGACAAAGATAAGTCGAAAGCCAACAATGTATATGTAAATGTAGACGGTGACGTAACAATCAGCCGTAATGGTGCCGAATACATTAACCTCTATATTATAAATGGAAATGTAACTCTTGACAGCAACTTTGGACAATGCGGAGGTCTAATTTCTGTTGCAGCAGGTGCTACACTTAACGATTCGCGAAAAGAATTAGCACACAATGGAGGCATCAAACTATACAATAAAGGTACCGTTAACGCCACAAACAGCTCAGAAGGATACGACATCAACAACAACGCAGCCTTCTACAACGAGGGAACATGTAATATTTCCGGCCCAATGAAATATAGTGCCGGTGCAGGTAACACCTCATTTTTTATCAACATGGGAGACGATGCTAAATTAAGCGCTCCTTCAATGACATTGAACTCGACTTGCCACTTCTATTCTGGTGGTACAGTCAACATTGCTGGCGAAACCAAGGTTACACAGGCTGGTATCGTATGGATCAACAATGGCCATTACACAACGAACACAATGGTATTCAGCGCCAAGAATGGTACATTCTATAACTATTGCCAGCTAATTGTGAAAGACCAATGTAACTTTACAGATGGTCTCTTCAACATGATGCAAGGCAGTTATGCAGAGATTAACCGTGCTGTGTTCAACAACTTCAGAGTGAACATGTACAACGCCTCTGGATTCAACGTTAAGAATGGTTCTAAATGGGGACGTCAGGGAGCCGACTTTATCGGTACACATCAGATGCAGGGGTTCATAGCCAGCGACGACAATGCTAGATGCTTTGTTCGTTTGGCTGGTGAGACTCAGGTTCCTGCTTATACTGGCTACGCATTTAATGTACAAGGAGCCAATCTCACACTAGCATACCAGAGCATGAAATTCTACAAGGGATTCAATCGTATCGACCTAAACTCTTCTTACGACAACGTAAGCTACTGGAGTGAAACCACAGCGGAGCAACTAGCCGCAAACCAGGATGGCGACAAAACATGGAACCTGCATAACGTAACTAAAATTGTTACAGGAGACGATTTCAAGAACGTTACTGCCGAAACTAAGACCGGGCAGTGCTCTGCCACATGGACAGTTCCAGGAGAGCCAAGTATTACAGAGGAGAATCAGACATGGACATACGCATTCGAGGATAATAAGACCAGATGCGACTTCGACCTGAACGACGTGGTTATTCAGGTAAGAGAGAGCGAGACTGACTCTGAAAAGCTAATTGTGAAGCTGGTAGCTGCTGGTTGCGAATACGACAACTATGTATGGCTTGGCGAGACTCCAATCGTTTGGGAAGGTGGAGCTGAGGTCCACGATGCTTTTGGTGTAACCCATGGTGTGATGGTTAATACAGGTAACAATAAAGGAGTTGACAAGACCCCTGTTGAAGTAACCATCGACAAGCCAACCAACTTCGACTTCCAGAATGCCGACTTCAAGATTCGCCCATTCAGAATCAATTCAGACCCTACCGATGAGGCAAATGCTGTGGATGGATATATCTCAATCGTAAAGCAGGGTGTAAACACAGGACTTTGGGGTCCATTAGGACTTGCAATTCCTGCAAAGTGGAAATGGCCTAAGGAACGCAATACTGTAAACTACGCTTATCCAGCCTTTACAGATTGGGGTAAGGAATCAGACCTAACCCTAAGAGCTGATGAAGCAGGATGGTACGAGAATCCTACATCAGGACTGGTTTATGGAGATTAATTTTTAAACTCTAGTATAGTTAAATTTTAGGAGGGGTGTCCACGTGATGTGGATGCCCCTCCAATCTTTATGACTATCTGTATAAAATCGTTTAGAACGTGAGTTGCGTGTTAGGGTACTGATACCAATCGTGGAAACTATTGTGATTCTCAGCCCATTCGCCAAAGCTGTGGCCTATAGTGGTATAAGCACCAAACATAGCAACCGCACCACTCTCTGTACGCTTGCGGTAGCCTATTTCTGTACCCTCAAGCGGATAAAGGAAATCAGCATCAGGAACCATTAGAGCCCAAGGCAGATCCTTGAACGAAGGAACAAAATAGTCGTGAAGTACCTTAGCACCCTTGAACTGCTCTGTATGAGTCTCCCATGTTCCAGCGTTATAATCTGTTATTATAAATGGATCGAGAGTATCTAGCGTAAAGTAATTGAGTGCCGAAGCATCCTTGAATGTCACTATATAACTAAGGCTACGAGGTGCACGTAGTTGATAGTCATCTCCAGAACTTGTTGATACATTATACTTCTTACGCTGGAACAGCCCATAATCGGTGCTCAGATTGAATGCCATTGCCCAATGGGCATCGCAGAACAAGTTGAGCACTGCCTCATGATTTTGTCCTTCAATAAATGGTATGGTATCCTTATGGAAATATAGCATCTGGGTATTAACACCATCATTGAACGACTTATCTGTGATATATACAGAGTCAATATCCTGATAACGATATCCCACCAGTCGGATGCAACCAGCTATCTGCTTTACGGCACCAACAGCAGACATTGTGACATTTACAGATATTTTGTTCTCTGCAATACGCTCTTGCGAAATACGCAGCACCACATCATTATAATCGTAGTCGCCCGGCTCCGGATAGTTCTCTTCGAACAGGAAAGAATAAGTTTGTGGCTTAAGCGAAGAAAGAGGCTTACCTGTAGTTGCATCTGTAAAATCTACAGAAATTTGCGATGAAGAAAAAGTTGTCACAGTATAATTGCCATCACCATCTACCAAAGCAGCATAGATGGATGTCTGCAGATATGGCACACTAAGTGATACAGAACCAGATTGTCCGCTTTTCACGAACACAGTATTCATCAGTTCAGCAGATTTATCGGTAAGAGGGTCTGCTGTATAGAATCTAAGTTGCTCGTAACTAGAGCCCGTAGGCACCTGATAACGCAAAGTTTTTGACTGCGTTAGCATCCACATGTGCTGTTGATCTACGCTATCTACTGCCGAGTAGTAATGTATCAACTCACCATGCCTCTCTTCGTCGTACACATTCTTGTTGCACGACACCATGGTTATGGAGGTTGCGATGCTAGCTATAAGTGTAATAATCAGACTTTTACGCATAATATTATCTGTTTTTGCGGCCAAAATTACAAAATAATCTGATAAGTGATGCATATTTTATCGATATTTACAGATTTTAACCATAAAATAGATACAAGTAAGCCAAAAAATTGCTAACTTTGCAGCCGAAAATCTATTTAGTTACGTAACAATTTATTAAAGTCAGAAATATGAAGAAGTATTTGATAGCAGGGGCATTGGCTCTAGTCTGCAACGGTCTTTTTACCAGTTGTAGTGAAGACATGGGCAATTACTCATCCCCAGAAGAAGCCAAGAAGGCACAATTTGCGCAGAATTTTGAAAAGTTCTATGGAACTCCCGATCCTAATCAAGACTGGGGATTTGGTGAAGCAAAGGTAGCTGCAGCAAGAACTCGTGGACAAGGCGAAAACTCTTGCGGAGAATGCATCAAGCCTGATATGACGAATTTTCCAAATTACTCAACTCAGTATCCCAACTACACCACGCCTGCGCCTATCACTGATTATGAGCGAACATTTGTAAAGGACTGGTTTGAGAAGAATCCAGGATTCACTTCAGGCTTGAACGTTAGCGATTTCTATGTCCAGCATGTATGGGGCGAACCAAACAAAAACTATAATGTTTGGTATAACCACTATGATGAGAATTATATGCGCAACAACAAAGGCGCTACATCCAACTACTATCGCGATGACAAAGTAGAGCAAGCCACTATGGATTATCTATGTGTAGGTAATGGTACCAATTACACCCACTTATTGGACTTTAACGCCAACGACAACGGAAGTTGGAAGGTGGTATACATGAAGAACAGCTCAGCACTGAGTTTTAAATACCATAGCAGTTGGTGCAGCGAAGAATACACATACTTTAAGTGTGCAGAAATAAACGTACCTGGCGTAGGTAAGGGATGGTATGTCGGACTTTGCATGTATGGAGAGAAATCTGACAATGGCGACAAAAAACTGAATAACGACATGAAGACACTAGAGTATTGCGATGATTGGATAATAAAAGTGATTCCTGGTAATGGAAGCACAATTATCAACAATAAAGTAAGTAAGGTATACAAGAAGAAGACCGTTTTGGAACATAAATGGGTTTTCTGCGAAGATCTGGGCAGTTCATCCAGCAACAAGGACTACGACTACAACGACTTGGTATTCGACGCTAAGGTTATCGAAGAACATAAAGTGCTGAGAGATGCCGACGGCAACGAGAGCACCTATACCGACGATCCTTCAAGCATTTACTACACTGAAGTTACACCATTGGCAGCAGGAGGTGAGTTAACCATCAAATTCAATGCATTGAGCACCAACGCTCACGAGATGTTTAATCCTGCCGTAGCCAGCAATGTACTGGTTAATACATGCCGTTTTGACCAAGAAATCAGCTTGTCACACGTTGAAGGTCGTGCAGGAACAACTGGCGTTATTCCTTTCGACACATATAATGAAGCTATTGATATTAACAATGTTGTTGTGATGGTTCGCTCAACACAGGCTGCTTATGAGCTCTCTGCTTATAAGGGTGAAGCTCCTCATAAGATATGCGTCCCCGTTGGTACTCGTTGGGCTTACGAACGCACTGACATCAAGGATGCATATACTGGCTTTGAGAATTATGTAGCCACTCGCACTGAGCCATGGTCAACAACTGGTGTAGAGGACAACCTATATCCTCTGGATGGTGTGGCCTATGAGATGAAAAACGATCAGACAGGAGAAATCAGCTACGAGGAAGTAAGCAATTCTTCGACCACAGAATACAGCTACACACTAGCAGATGTAGCAAATGAGAATCTCTTGTGGAGCGATGTTAGCGGCAATACCAAGTTTGTAAAGAATGGCGCAGCATGGGAGGGAACCGTAGCCATTTCTGCTAGCGATCTGAATACAGCAAATATTGGCGATGGAACCATTATTCGTTTCTATTTTGCTAGTGAAAACGGCTTTACAATAAAGGCAACCGATAACACATGGGGCGATTTCGACCTTGGTAATGGTAACTCAGGTTGGAATAAGAATCTCATTAGCGGCAATGCAAAGAATGGCTATGTAGAGTTTAAACTAAATACGACTGCAGCCAACCGGTTTAAGGAAGATAACAATAGACTTATCATCCAAGGATTTGGTCTTACTGCACTTGCATTAACGTATGACAATAGCCAGATATCTAGTGGTGGTGATAACAATGACAATAATAGCAATGAGTATACTGCAACACACACATTGCTATCTTCTTCTACCGCAATGACAGGCGGTGTTATTCCAATTGTTACAAGCCAAAGCAGCGCTCAGAGTTATGCGAGCAAGATAGTTGCAGGAACATCTAAATTGGTTCTTAAATACAAAGTCACAACAGACACGTCTGTGTCAGGCTATTCTTGGTACCTTAAGATGGGCTTCAGTGGAGTTTCTGGCAATGGAGGCCCATGGGATCTTTCACATAACAATAGCAATAGCCAGACGAATCAAATTACTACTGTTGAAGCCACTATCACTCAAGACATGCTTAATAGCATCAATGACAACGTGAATAACAGTTGGTGGTCTGGTGGTATGTTTGGATTGCAGGGAAGCGGTGTAAGTGTTGAGAGCTTGACAATTACAAATGCAAAAATATAAATTACGAGTTATCAAAAATTCAAAATAAGACTTTAATAAATGTTGTGAGGGGGCATCTGCGGGAGCAGGTGCCTCTTTTTATAGACCAAATCAAGCAAATTAAGAATTATTAACTATGATTATCAATAATGGTAAACATTTTTTCGTATTTTTGCACGGTGAAAATGAGTAATTTGGTTTTTACCAAATACTTTGCATCAAATACTTAAAACGAACTAAATTAAGGGAGTGGGCGTCTACGTGAGTAAACGCTTCACTTTTTTTTATAATAGGTTCTTAATTGCTTGCACATATCAGAAAAATACTGTAACTTTGCACGCTGATATGGTACTTAATTGGATTTGGATAGGATTTTTTATCATCGCATTCGTAATAGCCTTGGTAAAACTTGTGTTCTGGGGAGACTTTGATGTATTCCCTGCCATGATGGACTCTACATTCTCATCATCAAAAACAGCCTTCGAAATTTCACTTGGTCTCACAGGCGTACTGTCACTGTGGCTCGGTATAATGAAAATAGGCGAGAAAGGCGGAGTGGTAAATGTGTTGGCCAAGCTGCTAAGTCCTATTTTCACCAAACTGTTTCCTGACATTCCCAAAGGTCACCCTGTTACAGGCTCGATATTCATGAACATCGCTGCCAATATGCTGGGACTGGACAATGCCGCCACACCGCTGGGCCTTAAGGCTATGGAACAGCTACAGGATCTGAACCAGAAAAAAGATACTGCCAGCAATCCCATGATTATGTTTCTGGTACTGAACACCAGCGGACTTACACTGATACCTATCTCTATATTGGTATATCGCGCTCAGATGGGAGCTGCACAGCCTACCGACATCTTCATCCCAATCCTACTGGCCACATTCTTCTCAACACTGGCAGGTATCATCATCACCAGTCTATTTCAGAAGATAAATCTGCTTAATCGCACCATGCTGCTTACACTTGGTGGAGCTGCTTTGGTTGTAGCCACAGTTATCTGGGGATTCGGACAAATGGACTCGATACTGATGAACAAGGTGAGCACAAGTGCAGCCAACATCATGCTGATGTTGATCATCATAGCGTTTATCCTATCAGGCGTTCGAAAGAAGATCAACGTCTACGATGCATTCATCGAGGGCGCCAAAGAGGGATTTACCACTGCTGTGAGAATCATCCCATATCTGGTAGCGATACTGGTGGGCATCGGAGTGTTCCGTGCTTCTGGAGCTATGGACATGCTGATAGATGGTGTAAAATATGGCGTAGAGGCTTGTGGCGGAAACACCGACTTTGTAGGCGCATTGCCAACAGCCCTGATGAAGCCACTGAGCGGTAGCGGAGCACGAGGCATGATGGTAGATGCGATGACGACCTACGGTGCCGACTCGTTCGTTGGCCGACTGAGCTGTATCTTCCAGGGGTCTACCGATACAACATTCTATATCCTGGCTGTTTACTTTGGTAGTGTGGGTATTGTTAAGACTCGTCACGCCGTAGCCTGCGGTCTGCTTGCCGACCTGGCTGGTATTATATCTGCAATTGCAATAGCGTACTTATTCTTTGGATAAACAATGGCAAATCTCAAATCATTAGCAAAAGACACGGCTATCTATGGCCTTTCTAGCATCGTTGGTAGATTTTTGAACTACCTATTGGTGCCATTATATACGCACTATATGCCCAAGGATTCTGGCGACTATGGTATAAGCACAAATGTTTATGCCTATACAGCGCTAATTCTTGTTATATTGACATTCGGCATGGAGACTACACTGTTCCGATATGCCAACGATGAGAGATATAAGTCGGATACAGTATTCTCAACAGCCTTTGCTACAGTTGGTTCGCTAACGGCAGTTTTCCTGCTTCTGATATTCGGCTTTATCAGTCCTATCAGTGACGCATTGGGCTATGATGAGCATCCAGACTATCTACTTATGATGGCTGTGGTTGTAGCACTCGATGCTATTCAGGCCCTTCCTTTCAGCTATCTGAGATATCAGAAGCGCCCCATCCGTTTTGCATCGCTTAAGATGTTGTTCATCCTGATTAATATCGCCTTGAACGTTATCTACTTTGTGTTGTTGGGCAAGACATCGGTATTCTACGTATTCTTTATCAACCTTTTGTGTACAGGTCTCGTCACCTTCTTCTTCCTTCCTGATATGTTCCGCATCAAGTGGAAGTTCGACGGAAAGCTATTATGCGATATGTTCAGCTACTCATGGCCCATATTGATTCTGGGTATTGCGGGCATTCTGAATCAGGTAGCCGATAAGATTATCTTCCCATTGGTTTATCCAGATGCTGATGCTAATGTGCAATTGGGTATTTATGGCTCGTGTGTAAAGATAGCGATGATTATGGCCATGATTACCCAAGCTTTCCGTTATGCTTACGAGCCTATTGTATTTGCTAAAAGCAAGGATTCTGATAAGACTCAGTATTATGCTTCGGCCATGAAGTACTTCATCATTTTCACGCTTTTAGCCTTCCTCTTTGTGATGGGTTGGATGCCTGTGCTAAAACTTATAATAGGTGCGGATTATCGTGAAGGACTTGGCGTTGTGCCAATAGTAATGATGGCAGAAATCTTTATGGGCATATATTTCAACCTCTCGTTCTGGTACAAGCTCATTGATAAGACTATATATGGTGCTTGGTTCTCGCTGGCTGGTTGTATAGTGCTTGTGGCAGTAAACATCATCTTTATTCCTAAGATTGGCTATTGGGCTTGCGCTTGGGGGGGATTTGCCGGCTATGCCACAGCTATGGTACTAAGCTACATAGTGGGACAGAAGAAGAATCCTATCCCATACCCAACGAAGGATATCATATCGTATTTCATAGCCTCAATGGCTCTCTTTGGTATGATGAAGTGGTTTGCTGTCAATACCGAATGGCCTGAGTGGGTATTGTTTATTATCAACAACTTCCTGATATGTGGTTTCGTATATAGAATCATCAAGTGCGACATGCCACTATCAAGTCTGCCCGTTATTGGAAAAAGATTCAAAAACTAATTTTATTTTATGAAAAAACTTCTTTTTACTTTACTTGCTGCATGCACCCTTACTAGTGCTAAAGCCGATGAGGGCATGTGGACACTCTACAACTTGCCTAACGCCGTTTACGAAACGATGAAGCAGGAAAACTATGCATTGCCATACGGAGCACTCTATTATGGCGAAGATGCCGTAAAGAACTGTGTGGTAAACTTTGGCGGATTCTGCTCAGGCGTGGTGGTATCGCCCGATGGACTTGTGTTTACCAATCATCACTGTGGTTTCGAGGCTATCCGCAGTCATTCTACCGTTGAGCACGACTATATGCTGAACGGATTTGTAGCAAACTCATACGAGGAGGAGCTGCCCAACGAGCGACTGTTTGTAAGTTTTATGATAGAGCAGAAGGACCTGACCAGCTATCTCGACTCGCTGGGTCTGAACAAGTTGCCTGAGGACAAGCGTGCCCATTTTGTAGATTCTATCGAGAATGTGATGCGCAAGGATATCCGCAAGCAGGACTCTACACTCCGCGTAGAGATCAAGCCTTTCTACGAGGGCAACCAGTACTTCATGACTACTTATCGCGACTACGACGATGTACGCCTGGTATTCGCCCTACCCAAATCGATGGGTAAGTTCGGTGGCGAGACCGACAACTGGATGTGGCCACGACAGACTTGCGATTTCTCTGTATTCCGCATCTACGTTGACCCAAAGACAGGTGGTCCAGCAAAGTATTCTAAGGATAATATACCCTATCACCCCAAGAAATGGGCTCCAGTATCGCTGCAGGGTTACGTGCCAGGTTCGTTCTCGATGACTATCGGCTATCCTGGTTCTACCAGCCGCTATCTGTCTAGCTATGGTATCAAAGAGCGTCGCGATGCTCAGAATGAGCCTATGTACAAGACTCGCGAGGTGAAGCAGAACGTTATGATTCGCCACATGCGTGCCGACGAGGCTGTACGCATCAAGTACGATTCAAAATATGCCCAAAGTTCTAACTACTGGAAGAACTCTATCGGCATGAACAAGTGTATCGACTCTATCGGACTTATCCAGCAGAAGGCTCAGTTCGAGCAGAAGATTCGTCATTATCAGGATTCTACAGGATTCCTGAAGGGTAAACTCGATTTCGACAAGTTGGCTAGTTTCTATGCAAAACAATTCAACGCTGTTAAAGCATTTACTTACTTCTCTGAGACTTTTAGTGGCCGTAACTCCGATGAGTTGACACGTCGTGCCTATCGTGCCAACAATGGTTCGATCGTAAAGGGCAAGGATGGAAAACCCAAGAACTGGTACATAGAGTTTAAGGACAACAGCGACGAGTGGGACGAGGCTACCGACAAAGAGATTCAGGCAGCTGCAATGAAGTTCTATCGCGAGCAGGTTGAGGAGAAATATCTGCCTGACTTCTATCAGGAGGTAGACAGCAAATTTGGCGGAGACTATCAGAAGTATATCGACTATCTCTACAAGAAGTCAAAGCTGATGAAGAACGGCAAGAAGATTTACATCAACAAGGGTGGATTCCAGAAGGATCTGGGCGTAAAGTTCGGCCAGAGTCTGGAGGCCATCATGAATCAGTTGTTCGAGGATTACTTAGCCTGCTACGACAGCATCGCTATTCAGGAGCGTTATCTCTGTGCTGCCAAACTGCGCATGGAAGAGGATATGCCTAACTACAGCGATGCAAACTTCACAATGCGCCTGAGCTATGGACAGGTAGGCGAATATCTGCTGGGCGGCAAGCCTTCTGGTTACTACACCACAGCCGAGAGCATCGTAGAGAAGATGAAGAAGGGCGAAAACGGTGTAATCGACTATGAGGCAGAACCCATTATGAAGGAACTGCTCTCAGCTAAAGACTTTGGCAAGTATACCGATAAGACCACAGGCAAGATGCATCTGTGTTTCCTTTCTAACAACGACATTACTGGTGGAAACTCTGGCTCTCCAATGTTCAATGGCAAAGGAGAGCTGATAGGTCTCGCATTCGATGGCAACTGGGACAGCCTGAGCTCAGACATCTTCTTCGACAAGCAGCTGGCTCGTTGTATTGGTGTTGACATCCGCTATGTACTCTACATGATGGAGAAGTGGGGTAAGGCCGATCGTCTGATCAAAGAGATCGGAGCTAAGTAAGCACAATAAAGCCTTGCGTTTGTGCGAGGCTTTATCTATTATATCAACTGGCTGATTTCTTCTAAGGAGTCAGCCGTTTTTATATACTGTCGCCACTCGCCACGAATCATACCTTTGGACTGAAGATCATCAAGGAACTCAATTAGTTTATTCCAGAATCCCTTCATATTGTAAAGTATTAGAGGCTTGTGATGATAACCTATTGTGGCAGATGCCGCAACAGTAAACACCTCATCGAGTGTGCCGATGCCACCAGGCAGAGCTATAAACACATCACTTTGGTCCATCATCAGCTGCTTGCGATCAGTCAGATTATCGCAAGGAATCTCTATCTCCACATAATCGCTGGTACGGCCGGTTTCCTCTACCTTCGTAGGCACTATGCCGATGGTTCGGCCTCCAGCAGTCTTCGCAGCCTTGGCCACGCACTCCATCAAGCCCTGGTTTACACCACCATACACTATGCTGTGGCCGTTATCTGCGGCCCACTTACCCAGTTCTTCTGTCATCACGAAGAAATCTGGATCAATCTGCTCATTTGCAGAACAAAATACACATATCTTCATAATGATTGCAAAGATACAACTTTTTTATAAAATAACTTGGAAGTTACTGATTATTTTCCTATATTTGCCATCAAATTACTATTGATTCTAAAACCTAAGCGATTATGAAAAAGATTCTATTATTGGTGATGGCAATGATGGTGCTGGGTAGCACTAATGCCAATGCACAGGGTTTCCTGAAGAAACTAAAGCAGAAAGCCGAGAATGCTGTTGGCAAGGCAGTAATTGGCAAGTCGGCAGAAGAGGCTGAGAAAGAAGCCCAAAAGTACCAAGAAGAAGCAATGGCTCAGTATGGCATCGATGCTGATGAAAAAGAGAAAGACAACACTCCTGTTGTGCCTAAAACTACAGATCTGATTCCAAAGAAATCACAATCCACACTTATCTGGGATGGCGTAGTTACCCCAAGCAAAGCATCTTCAGCTCAAGCATTGTTGGCTGAATTGCCACCTTTGCCTTCTGCAGAAAAGATAGCGAAGAGCACCACAGAAGAACGTAATGCCTACTACAGCAAGATTCAGGCCGTAACACTGCGTGTAGATATCCTACAGAAGAGTCAGAGCGAAGGCGGATGTTCGGATGCCGATATAGAGGCCGAGCGAATAAAGTGGGAGAAGAAACTACAGAATTTGTTTGGTCTTACCGCTGAGGAAATGGCAATCCTGCAAAGTGACAATGCTTCGGACGCACAACGAGAAGCCGTGACGGAAAAGATGTTGCAAAACAAGATGGGCTTAAACATGAACGACCCAGAGATGGCTAAGTTCGAGAAAATGAGTGAGAAGGAACAGGAAGACTATATCATGAAGCATCCTGAGTTCATCCAGAAGATGCAGAAGATTGCCACCAAAGCCAGGACCTTCTCTAACGAAGCGCAGCAACTCACTGCGGGCGTAACCACGATGGAAGAAAAGGTGGCCAAACTGAATAAAGACCGTCTGGCATTCGAAGAGCGCGAGCTGAATCATAACTATGATATGGTGAAAGCGAAATATAACGACCGTCTGCAGAAGATATACAATCAGATCTTCGCCACCAACGATCAGGCTCAGATAGATGCTCTCTATGAGCAAGCTGATGCTCTGCTACTTGAGTATCGCATAAAAGCCGCCACAGAGTATCGCGCCTCGCTGCAACGCAGAATCAATAAGGAAAAAGAGTATGTGGCCAAGTGGAATAAGATTATGCAAGAAGCCGTAGCTGATGGAACTATCCCAGAATGCACTCTTAATCGCAGCGATCTGAATCTGGTGACGAACGTAGCAAACGACCTGAACGAAGCTTATAAGGATTTGCCAGAACTAGATGCTTCGCCCGTTCAGAAGGAGACCGTTTTCACCCTACCAAATGGCTACAACTTTGGCTGGTGGGAGAGTTTCTGGTATATTGGCGATGTATCAAAGATGGTAGGCAATGGCGGCAAGAACGTTGGTTCTGTGATGCCACTTCTGGCCTTCAACGACAAGGACGGCACCTATGGAAAGGTGGTAAATGGTAAGTTCCAGAAAATCAGTGAGAAGGAACTTGATGAAATAAACCAGAAGAACGGCAAAGCAGGAAACAAGCGTTGGGCCCAGGGAGCCAAACCACCTTACGGCACCTATAAGAGTCGTAGTGGCAAGCGAACCGTTGAGTATAACGAAGGTTCTGGCGACATTGTAATCAGCGGTATGACTTACTTCTTCCCCATCTCATTTACAGCATCGGCAGATAAACTGCAATGGGTAGAGATGAAAGACAATAAGTTGCTGCTTTGCACCTATAAACTCTAAATGATTATACGCAAGATTATAACCCTACTATCGCTGCTGCTCACACTGGGCAGCAGCATAGTTTTCTCAGCCAATTACCAGCATGAATTTGGCGACGACTGGACGCAGGCAGAAACATTCGTTCGCGAGCATCATGCTGATTGGAAACCGATATTCGACGAATTCGGAGTAGACGCCCGTATAGCCGAAGCTATCGTTTTCCCAGAACTTATTCGCTACAGCCATTGGCAAGATGCCATCGAGACGGCAACCGTCAAAGGTGTTTACGTATCAGGAGGGAGCGAAAAGGCCAACTTTTCCATTGGGCGATTCCAGATGAAACCTTCATTTGCCGAAGAGATCGACCAAGAGTGGAACCAGTCTACATTGGCTAGCGAGTTTGGTTTCAAATTCGATGTGCGTAATAATTCTGATGCCCGTAGCAGTCGTGTAAAACGGCTAGGCACCATCGAGGGCCAATGCCGATATTTGGCCATTTTCATCCGTTTGATGTATCTGCGCCATCCAAAACTCCAATCGCTTTCAGTCGAACAACAAGTTCGTTTCCTGGCTACAGCCTATAACCGCAATCATCGGGCTACCTGGCAGCAGATTATCGTTCAGCAGAAACGCAAGACCTTCCACACCGATCTGATAAGAACCCGCCACACAAAAACCTATCGTTATTGTGAGATTTCCGTCTGCAGTCTGAAAAATATTCTGCAATAGCTGCAAATTTATGTTTCAGGTCCTGAAACATGTATTCCAAAGCGTAGGACATATGTTTCAAGTCGCGAAACATATATTGCAAGCCGTGGAACATAAAATTACAAACTAACGTAAAACAAATCTTTTTCAATAAGTATTTGCTTTTCTTGATAAAAATGATTATCTTTGCAAACTATTACACATCAATACATTATTAAAATGAAGAAACTATTATTATCAATGGCAATGATGACATGTGTTGCAAGTGCTTTTGCACAAAAGAAACTAGTGCTTTACTACTCAGAAGTAGGTTCTACCAAGGCTGTAGCTGAAGAGATTCAGAAGCAGACCGGAGCCGACATCGAGGCTATTGAGGCTGTAGAGCCCTATTCTGGTGATTTCCAGGCCACTATCCAGCGTGGAAATAAGGAAAGAGAAAGCGGCCAGTGGCCTGCTATCAAGCCTATTAAGAAGAATATCAGCAACTACGATATTATCTTCCTTGGATATCCCATCTGGTTTGGCACCTATGCCAATCCGATGGTGACACTCGTTAAACAGCAGGACTTTGCTGGTAAGACCATCGTGCCATTCTGCACATTCGGCAGTGGTGGTCTTAATACATCATCTGCAGATTTGAAGAAGGCACTACCTAAGGCAAAGATCGTGCAGGGTTATGGTGTTCGTACAGCCCGAGTTGCAAAGGCTGCCAAGGAGTTGGATCGTTTCTTGAAAGAGAACGGTTACAAGCCTGGCAAAGTAAAGCCCCTGCCTGCTTATTCTGCCCAGAAGCCCGTTACCGATGCTGAGAAAGCACTATTCGATGCAGCTTGCTCAAGCTATCAGTTCCCTCTTGGCACTCCTCAGACAGTAGGTAAGCGTGAGACTCCTGACGGTACTGACTACAAGTTCAGCGTTAAGAGTCGTGGAATGAATGGCGAAGAGGCTACTTCTACAATCTATGTGACTGTAGAGAAAGGTGGCAAGCCAGAATTTACAGAAGTTGTAAGATAATAGCGGATGAAGACATTTGAAGAATTAGGCGTTTGCGAGCAGATACGCAAGGCTATCGAAGAGTTAGGGTTTGTACACCCGATGCCTGTTCAGGAAGCGGTTATTCCTTACCTGTTGGGTAATGAGAACGATGTGATAGCCCTGGCCCAGACTGGTACCGGAAAAACAGCAGCCTTCGGCATTCCTCTGCTTGAGCGCATCGATACTACGCAGCGTTTTACACAAGCTTTGGTACTCTCGCCAACCCGTGAGCTCTGTCTGCAGATAGCCGACGATTTGCGCGACTTTGCAAAATATATAGATGGTCTGCATATAGAAGCTGTTTATGGCGGAGCTGCCATCGAACCACAAATGCGTGCCCTGAAGAAAGGTGTCGAGATTATTGTGGCAACACCAGGACGACTGGTTGACCTGATGCATCGCGGCAAAGCCGACTTGAGTCAGGTTACAAATATTGTACTCGACGAGGCCGACGAGATGCTTAACATGGGCTTCTCTGACAGCATCAACGAGATATTCGAGTCGCTGTCAGCAGATCATCACACACTGATGTTCTCGGCCACCATGAGCAAAGAGGTTGAACGTGTAGCCAAGAAATACCTGCACGACTATAAAGAGATAGTCGTAGGAAGCCGCAATGAGGGTGCAGAGAGCGTTAACCACATATATTATATGGTGAACGCCAAGGACAAATATCTCGCCCTGAAACGTATTGTAGACTTCTATCCACGCATCTTTGCGATTATCTTCTGTCGTACTAAGATCGAAACGCAGGAGGTTGCAGATAAACTGATTAAGGATGGTTACAATGCAGAGTCGCTACATGGCGACCTGAGTCAGCAACAGCGTGACCTCACTATGCAGAAGTTCCGCAATCACCTTACTCAACTATTGGTTGCTACAGACGTTGCTGCACGAGGTCTTGATGTGGACGATCTTACCCACGTAATTAACTTCGGATTACCTGATGATATCGAGAGCTATACCCATCGCTCAGGTCGTACGGGTCGTGCTGGCAAGAAGGGAACATCTATCTCGATTGTACACAGTCGCGAGAAGTTCAAGATTCGCAATATCGAGAAGATTATCTGCAAGGAGTTTGTTAAGGCAGAGATTCCATCGGCTGAGGAAATCTGTAAGAAGCAGCTCTACAAGGTTATGGATCAAATCGTGAAGACCGATGTCGACGACGAGGAAATTGCTCCTTTCATGCAGGACATCAATCGCTACTTCGAGTATATTGACAAGGAGGAGCTGATCAAGAAGATTGTATCTCTTGAATTTGGTAAGTTCCTGGCTTATTATGCCGAGGCTCCAGAGATTGAGGCTGTAGTACCTGATAGAAAGGAGAAGAAGCCACAGAGCGACAAGCAGAAGCTGCAGAATAAGGCTCAGAAAGGTTATCGCCGACTGTTTATCAATCTGGGTAAGCGCGATGGTTTCTATCCAGGCGAACTCATGCAGACACTGAATAGATTTGTAGGTGGCCGTCAGGAGGTGGGACATATCGACCTGCTTGATACAATCTCATACTTTGAGGTTCCAGAGAAGGATGCCAAGAAGGTGATGATTCAGTTGTCTGGTATCAGATACAAGGGCAGAACTGTTCGATGTAACAATGCGGATGAGGGATTCCCAGAAGGCGGCAAATCAGGCAAGTCGCAGCCAAAGCCCAAGCGTCAGAAGAAAGATAATTGGCGTGAACTTATGCGCTCGACCGAAGGTCGCTTGCAAGGCAAGAACAAAGCCCCTCGTGGTTTTAAGGGCGAAGAACCAGACTTTTCAGAAGAAGGTTGGGCAATGCGCAAGCCAAGAAAGAAGAAGAACTAGAAAAAGCCTCGCGATTTGCGAGGCTTTTATATTACTCCATAGATTCTAGTGCAGCTTGATATTCGGCTTTCTTTTTATCACCAAAGTCGATATCTACGCTGTTGTTAATGCTACCACATACATTGGCAGCAAACTGCTGAGCCTCGTTTATCACATTGTTCCAGATAGTCTCATCTACACCTTCATCCAGCATGTCGCGAGTAACACCATACTTAAGCAGTCCATACACAAAGCCAGCATTGAAGTTATCGCCCGCACCTATAGTGCTTACAGTCTTGGTAGCTGCTACAGGATATTGCTTAGATAATCCGCCTTTTGCCCTGAACTCGATAGGATTTGCGCCCTGGGTGTATACAAAGTTCTTGCAGTAGAAATCTATCTGAGCGCGATACACGCTATCTGCATCCTTCTTGTTATACATAATCTCGAAGTCCTCAGAACTACCCTTGATAATATCTGCAAGCTCAAAATTCTCCAGGATGTTTGCTGTTACCTTAACCAGATCGTTCAGATGTGAGGCTCTGTAGTTCACGTCGTAATACAGGATAGCACCCTTCTCGTGAGCATACTCCAGAAATGCCTGCATCTGTGGACGGATTACTGGATTGATGGCATAGAACGAGCCAAACATCACCACATCATCAGGCTGTATGTCAGGGGTAATAAACTCCAGACGGTCGTGAGGATGATCCTTATAGAATATGTATTCTGCATCGTTGTTATCATTGAGGAAAGCCAGCGATACTGGCGATTTTGCCTCAGGATAAACGCTGATATTCGATGCATCAACATGGTTCTCTTCCAGAAAACTGATGATACGACGACCTACACGATCGTTACCTGTCTCGCTGATAAAAGCACAGTCCAGTCCTGCGCGTCCAAGCGAAATAAGCCCGTTGAACATCGATCCTCCAGGCACAGCACCAATAGGCTGTTCGTCTCTGAAGATGATATCGAGGATTGTCTCTCCTATTCCTATTACCTTTCTCATAATCTAAAAAAATCGGCACTGCTTTCGCAATGCCGATTCTATCTATATTGCTAAAAATTAGTCAGCAACGAGTGTGAAGCGCTGGAAGGCAACGATCTTAAGATCCTTGTCCTGCTTAGCGAGCCACTGAGAAACAGTAGCCTTGTCGCCGTCGCCGAACTGGAACTCCTGGTCAACCAGGCAGTTCTCCTTCTTGAACTTCTCAACACGACCCTTAGCGATACCCTCAATCATAGGCATCTTCAGGTTAGCCTCACCCTCAACCTTTGCGTCAGCAATGATCTTGCGGGCCTCGTCAGCCTGCTCCTGTGTGAGCCATCCCTTAGACATGTTGCTCTCGATGTGATCCTCAGAATCAACGAGGTTGGGGTTCAAGCCAGCCTTCTTGAGCTTCATATCAACGAACTTCTGTACCTGCTCCAGCTTAGACTTCTCAACAGCAGTCTTGTACTCCTCGTCGAGAATCTTTGGATCGATGCTCTGAGCGTCGAGAGCTACTGGCTTCATGGCAGCTACCTGCATAGCAACCAGGTGACCCTGCTCAGCAGCGGGCTTGTTTGTCTGAACCATGGTGCAGAGAGTGTTCTTACCCATGTGGTTGTAAACCTCGATGTTCTCACCCTCGAGAGTCAGGTAGCCATCCAGCTCCATCTTCTCACCAGTGATACCTGAACGCTGTGTAACAGCCTCCTGAGCGGTCTGACCGTTGATATCGAGAGCCTTAACAGCCTCAATATCCTTAGCCTTAGCAGCGATGGCAGCGTCGAGGATGCTCTGAGTCAGAGCAATGAAGTCGGCACCGTTAGCTACGAAGTCGGTCTCACACTTCAGGGCGATCATAGCAGCGAAGCCATCAACGCTCTTAACGAGTACACAACCATTAGATGTCTCACGGTCGCTACGCTTAGCAGCGATAGCGAGGCCACGCTCACGGAGAAGCTCCTTGGCCTTGTCGAAGTCGCCCTCAGCCTCGGTCAGAGCCTTCTTTACGTCAGCCAGACCTGCGCCAGTCATTGCGCGAAGCTTCTTGATATCGTCAATTGAAATTGCCATAATAATCTTTAATGTTTAATCTTTAACGTTTAATGTATTACTCGGCAGCAGCCTCTGTCTCAGCCTTTGGCTCAGCGTCCTTGCGAGCCTTGCGTGGAGCACGCTTTGGCTTAGCCTCATCAGCAGCCTCAGCCTGAGCGTCAGCAGCCTTCTCGTCGGCCTTCTCTACCTTACGCTCCTCGATACCCTCGGCGATAGCGGTGCAGCAGGCATTCAGGATAGCCTCTACAGAGTCCTTAGCATCGTCGTTAGCTGGGATAACGAAGTCGATATTGTTAGGATCAGAGTTGGTGTCAACGATACCGAATACGGGGATACCCAGACGGTTAGCCTCACGAACAGCGATATTCTCCTTCAGAACGTCAACTACGAAGAGAGCGCTTGGCAGACGAGTAAGGTCGGCGATAGAACCAAGGTTCTTCTCGAGCTTAGCACGCTGACGAGTGATCTGCAGAAGCTCACGCTTTGACAGGTTTGAATATGTACCATCCTGCATCAGACGATCGATGTTCGCCATTTTCTTAACGGCCTTACGGATTGTGGGGAAGTTTGTAAGCATACCACCTGGCCAGCGCTCGATAACGTATGGCATGTTGATGCTAGCAGCCTTCTCAGCAACCACTTCCTTTGTCTGTTTTTTAGTAGCGACGAACAGAATCTTCTTGCCACTCTTGGCAATCTGCTTCAATGCTTCAGCAGCCTCGTCAACCTTAGCTACTGTCTTATGCAGGTCGATAATATGAATACCGTTACGCTCTGTGTAGATGTAAGGAGCCATAGCGGGGTTCCACTTACGCTTCAGGTGACCGAAATGACAGCCAGCCTGCAGCAACTGTTCAAAATTTGTTCTTGACATTTTCTTAATGCTTTTAAATTGTTTACTTTCTTTTTAATTCTTTTTTTAGAATCAGCCCGATGGTAGTCCAGAGGAATCCAGCGGGTTTAGATACTAAACTCTTCGCTAAGTTCTTCAGCGGGATTAACGCTTACTGAACTGGAAGCGACGACGTGCCTTTGGACGACCTGGCTTCTTACGCTCAACCTCACGGCTATCACGTGTCATGAAACCTGCATCCTTCAGCTTCTTCTTATCCTCTTCGTTGATCTTTACCAGTGCGCGAGCGATAGCAAGACGCAGAGCCTGGCTCTGACCAGTGAAACCACCACCGTCGAGGTTTGCCTTGATGT
The DNA here is from genome assembly GCA_902761905.1 of uncultured Prevotellaceae bacterium. GTDB lineage: Bacteria > Bacteroidota > Bacteroidia > Bacteroidales > Bacteroidaceae > Prevotella. Next base: position 3,184 of record CACWMK010000002.1, on the reverse strand, counting down.
CATACTTCTCAGCTACTTCGAGCAGTGCGAGTGGCTGCTTAACCACATACTGCAGGATAGCTGATGGGAAATATACCTCTAAATCTTTCTTGTTGATCGTAATCTTACCTGTACCCTCAGTTCTTACGACGACCTATTGCGTTAATTACTTCCATCTTTCCTTATTATTTATACTGGTTAATATCAATAGTCTTTGGCTGCTGAGCGGCATGTGGATGCTCTGTACCCTCGTAGATGAAGAGGTTGTTCAGCAGGCTACGTCCCAGAGGACCCTTTGGCAGCATACCCTTAACGGCATGGCGAAGCATCTTGTCTACACCACCGTTCTTCTTGCGAAGCTCAGCAGGAGTATTGAAGCGCTGACCACCAGGATAACCTGTGTAGCGGGTATAAACCTTATCGGTCTCTTTCTTACCAGTGAATACTACCTTATCGGCGTTGATAAGGATTACATTGTCACCACAGTCAACGTGTGGAGTGAAAGTTGGCTTGTACTTTCCGCGAATCAGCTTAGCTACCTTTGAAGCGAGACGACCAACAACCTGGTCTGTGGCATCGATAACCACCCACTCCTTCTTTGCTGTTTCCTTGTTAACAGAAAGTGTCTTGTAACTTAAAGTGTTCATTTTTAAAATTTTACTACTAAAAAACAGTTTAACTTATTATTAATATGTACGCGCATAAACTCACTCCCAGGGTCTAACTCCTGGTTGTTAGTCTAACTTGCGTCCCGTTCGGGTTAATTCCCTGACGGGGATCATTGAAACATTGATTCACGAACCACAATGCCCGGCCAAAGACACCGCTATTCACACAATATTTCACGGGGATTCTAAGCCTCTCCCCTAAATCGGTGTGCAAAGGTACTAACTATTTTTATTATATAAGGTACGCGCAAAAGAAAAAAGCGCTAAATTTAGAATAATTTAACGCTTTTCTGTATTTTTAAGATTTCTTTCTTAGAAATCCATGTTATCTAGCGAATCGCTGAAGTCCTTTGGCTGTTCCTCTTTTGGAGCTTCAGTCTGCTGCTCTGGACGAGGGTGACGCTCACCACGATCATGACGATCACCACGCTCACGACGGTCGCCACGATCTGGACGACGGTCACGACGCTCACCATTACGCTCTGGGCGCTCACGACGCTCACCACGCTCACCACGGGCAGGACGCTCAACATAGTCGGCAGGCTTCTCAATCAGTACACGATGTGAGAGCTTGTACTTACCTGTCTTAGAATCAATCTCGAGCAACTTAACCTGAATGTGGTCGCCCTCCTTGATACCAGCCTCCTCGACTGTCTCAAGACGCTTCCAGTCGATCTCGCTGATGTGCAGCAGACCGTCCTTACCAGGCATAATCTCTACGAAACATCCGTAAGGCATGATAGAGCGAACTACACCATCGTAAACCTCGCCAACCTCTGGAATTGCAACGATAGCCTTGATCTTGCCGATAGCAGCGTCGATGCTATCCTTGTTAGGAGCAGATACCTGAACCTTACCTACACCGTCAACCTCGTCGATAGTGATGGTAGCACCTGTATCCTCCTGCATCTGCTGGATAATCTTACCACCAGGGCCGATAACAGCGCCGATGAACTCCTTAGGAATCTCGAGCTGTACGATACGTGGAACCTGTGGCTTCATCTCTGCACGTGGCTCAGCGATAGTATCGGTGAGGCACTTCAGGATGTGCTCACGACCAGCCTTAGCCTGCATCAGAGCCTTCTCCAGGATATCGAAGCTCAGACCGTCGCACTTGATATCCATCTGGGTAGCTGTCAGACCGTCCTTTGTACCAGTGGTCTTGAAGTCCATATCGCCCAGGTGGTCCTCGTCGCCGAGGATATCGCTAAGTACAGCATACTTATCTTCACCAGGATTCTTAATCAGTCCCATTGCGATACCAGAAACAGGCTTCTTCATTGGAACACCAGCGTCCATCAGGGCGAGTGTACCAGCACATACTGTAGCCATTGATGAAGAACCGTTCGACTCGAGGATCTGGCTTACCAGACGTACTGTGTAAGGGAAGTCCTCAGGAATCTGGCCCTTAAGTCCGCGCCATGCCAGGTGACCGTGACCAATCTCACGACGGCCTACGCCGCGCTGAGCCTTAGCCTCACCAGTACAGAATGGCGGGAAGTTATAGTGCAGCAGGAAGCGCTGATAGCCGTGCTCAAGCACGTCGTCAACCAGCTTCTCGTCGAGCTTTGTACCAAGTGTACATGTAGAGAGCGACTGTGTCTCACCACGAGTAAAGATTGAGCTTCCGTGAGGCATTGGCAGAGGTGAAACCTCACACCAGATAGGACGGATCTCGTCAGTCTTACGACCATCAAGGCGAATCATGGCCTCGTACTCGTCCTTTGAGATCTCAGAGTCGGCAGTGATCTCGGGATGAGCCTCGAAATACTTCTCCTTGAAGTCTGCCAGCAGTTTCTCGAAAGCGTCGGCACGGTCCTGCTTGGGCAGCGCCTGCTTGGTGATGTCGTAGGCGGGCTGGTAGAGTTCCTTGTTCATCTGCTCGCGCAGTGCCTCGTCGTTCACCTCGTGGTCGTACTCGCGCTTAACATCCTTGCCCAGCTCCTTAGAGAGTTCAGCCTGGAGTTCGCACATAGGCTTGATAGCCTCCATAGCAGCCTTCAGGGCGCCGATCATATCCTGTTCTGACACCTCTTTCATCTCTCCCTCTACCATCATAATGTTCTCAGCAGATGCACCTACCATGATATCCATGTCGGCATCCTTCATCTGCTCGAAGGTAGGATCGATAACATACTCACCGTTAATACGGGCTACACGAACCTCACTGATGGGGCACTCGAAAGGAATGTCAGAGCAAGCCAGAGCAGCAGAGGCAGCAAAACCTGCCAGAGCATCGGGCTGATCTACGCCATCGGCTGAGAGCAGCATTACATTTACAAACACCTCAGCGTGATAGTTCGAGGGGAAGAGTGGGCGGAGCACACGGTCCACCAGTCTTGATGTCAGGATTTCGTTGTCGCTGGCTTTGCCTTCGCGCTTGGTAAATCCGCCGGGGAAACGTCCGGCTGCACTGTACTGTTCACGATAATCTACCTGCAAAGGCATAAAATCTGTTCCGGGAACTGCATCTTTTGCGGCACAAACAGTGGCTAGTAGTACGGTGTTGTTCATCTTCAACATGACAGCACCATCGG
>CACWMK010000001.1 GCA_902761905.1 uncultured Prevotellaceae bacterium | reverse complement strand
CTTATTCCAAGAATCTTGGAGAATCCTATAAGATTTTGAAGATTTCTCTAACAATTTAGGAGGAACCCTGCAATACGGGGTTTACTGATGGCTTACGATCTAATGTATAGGTATTACTATATTTAGTTTATCGAATGCTTACAGCTTACTTAGCTTTGATAGTACTCTTTATACCACTCCGCAAACTTCCTCAAACCTTCTCTTAATGTTATCTTTGGAGTAAAGCCAAAATCTCTTTCTAGAACAGTTGCATCAGCATACGTCGTGGGTACATCGCCAGGTTGCATTGGTACTAGCTGTTTGTAAGCCTCAAAGTCATAATCTTGCGGCAGCACTCCTGCGCGAAGCAACTCTTCTTGCAGAATCTGTACAAAGTCCAACAGATTCTCTGGCTGACCACCTCCGATGTTGTACACAGCATAGGGCGGTATTGGCAGTCCATCCTCACAAGTTTGGCGTAATGGAGCTTTCTGCATCACACGATATACTCCCTCTACGATATCATCCACATACGTAAAATCTCTGCGGCAGTTGCCGTAATTATATATCTGGATGGTGTCACCTTTCAGTAGCTTATTGGTAAAACCAAAGTATGCCATATCGGGGCGACCTGCAGGACCATACACGGTAAAGAACCTTAACCCCGTCGTGGGTATATTGTACAATTTAGAATAACAGTGAGCAAACAGCTCATTACTTTTCTTCTTCGCAGCATACAGGCTTACAGGATTATCCACTCTGTCATCCGTTGAGAAAGGAACCTTCTTGTTGCCGCCATACACGCTCGACGACGAAGCATAAACCAGATGGTCCACTGGGTTGTGTCTACACGCCATTATAAAGCATTATTCGAATCCATACTAACCCTTTTCTACAAACTCTTCATACAAACCAACTGGGCCTAAATGCCATAGTTTGGTTTGTTCTTTTTCCAGATTGCTATAAGTTGAAGAATTATAGAACTTTCGCAAACCATCTAGAATCGAAACTCCATTATCTGCAATATATTGTTCTACTACTGCAGCAACTTTTCCTGGCAGTAGTAGGTACAAATTTTTATCTGTAATCTTTGGAATCATAGCTTAACCTCCTTACTTCACTATATATTCATCAATTTCTTGCATAAGCCATTGAGCACTTTGGGTATGAAGTACATCAAAATGATCTGCAAGATAAGAAGTTACACCTTTCTGGTCGAATAGCTTAATTGTTTCACTACCCGATAAGCCCTTATGCATTTTATATTGCTCTATGCAGAAGGATACGAAATACAAAATATCAGCATCTCTTTTATCCATAAATGTAACATATCGATGGCAAAGATACAAATTATATTTGGTTTGAACAAAATATCGAGAAAAAAATCGTGTGAAGCGTATAACTTCACACGATTTATATTTAATTTCTATTAATGCCTAATTATTTAATATACCAATTCTGATTCTTAGTGCCATTTGAAGTTGACCATTCCAAGAAACCAGGGAAGAACTCATCAATACGTTTGCTTTCATTTTCGCGCTTCAGGATTGTCTCTTCAAATACGCTAATATTTACGCCATGAAGGTAGAATGCGAATGGATAATTACCTTCGCGAACAAAATACAACCCCTTACTTGGGTCTGAGCAGTCGTCGGCTGTTCCAAAGTAACTTGTATTCATCTTTGCAGTCGGAGCCTCCATTGGGATATGAACCTCCCAGTTTTTATCACCCTCTGAACGATAAATAAACGGTTTAATCTTTGCCAATTCTGCATCCGAGTTCAATGGGGTATTGTAAATAAGTTCAAGTATATAGGTTGTTCCTAATTCGCCCTTGAAATCATTCGTCAGATAATATACATTTCCATCTTGTGTGAATGAAACCTCTTTCTCGACTGTCGAACCTTTTGCGATCTTTTTCATTTTAATCTCAGAAGGAGTTTTCTTAGTTTCCAGTGTCAATGCCAAGCCACTAGTCAGTGTTACATAATTCTGATAGGTAGTCAGATTAAAGATCTCTTTGCAAATATGATAGTCAGTCCCCACATTCAGAGCAGTCCAGACATAGTCATGCTGATAGTCGACTACAGCATCGTTCAAGTCATAGTCACCCTTTGCCGGCCACAAGTCCTCGAAAGCATAAACACCGTTAACCGTAGTCTTCTTAGGTTCCGGAGTCGGAAGTTCGTTGAATACACCAACTGGCTTCAACGCCAGAACAACGTCATCATAGTCATCGTCATTGCAAGCGTCTTCGAATGAGACGATAGCGTATTGCTGACCTTCTGCGTTCTCATAAGCGAACTTAGCAGTGCGTGCCTGGCCGTTAGGATTGGGCTTAGAATAGATACCGTTGTCAGCACTGCTCTGTCCTGCATCAGCCTGGCAATATGACAAACCATCTGTACTTGCAGCCCAAGAATTATACTGACGAGCAATTTTTGCGTCCTTTATCTCGCCCGTGTAACTGTTGTAGTAAACCTTGTTTCCGTTAGGCTTTTGCATTCCCCAGCCGTTTGATTTCAGGATGAAACCAATCTTCGTGCCAGCAGGGAAAACTGAAGTAGCGCCGCTGTAGTCACCTGAAGCAATATTCGGATAGTACATCAGTTTAACAATATCGCCTCTCTGAAGAGCAATGTTACCGTTGTACTTGTTTCCGCGAGACTTGATGAACGACGACTGGCCATCCTGTGTGTTCGGGAAAAGCATAATGATGTTGATGTCCCGAGTAGACTTAGGTGTGTCAGTGTAATAGTAGTAGCCAATAGTGCTGTTCCAGCAAGAGTTCGAGCCGACTACAGTCACAGCTACCTCACTGTTCTGCTTGAGAGTCAAGTCATAAGACTGACGGTAACGCTGATCGCAGTGACCCTTTGCAGTCAATGCTCCGGCAATCGTCTGCTGGATTCCAGCCATCTCATCCGCATTAAATGCCAGGTTTCCTGCTTCAGCAGAAGAAATTATATAGGATGGACGTCCGGTTTCGGCGTTCCAAGAACCAAGAGGAGTATGCCAATTATTGTAGATTTGAGTATCAGTTTTGTCACCGGTCTGCCAATCAACGATGTTAGACAACATATAAAGTGTCTCAAGACTTGTTGTCTGACCAGAATCACCGCTTCGAGTCATCGCACGTGCTTGTGCTGGAGCGTTGTATGCGGTAGCAGAGACTGAAGCTATGCCGTTCGTAACGTCACACTCCAACAGCTGTTCGCCGACAAAGAAGTTTCCTGTATAGATATAGAGGTGCTCAGCGTAAGAGGGAAGTTTGATGCGCTGAGAGAATTTTCCTGTCGGATCAGTATAGGCTGAATAAACCGGCTGTATGTTATCCATCAACACGGGTTCAACGTCATCTGAGAGAGGATTCGCAGCATAGATGTCGAAGTACACACATCCTGACAGACAAGAAGAGTAGTCGACATTGAGTTGAACATCCTGAATTGTTGAGAAATCAAACGAATTTGGAACCTTCGTTGTAATGTTTGGTTCTGGATTTGGAGTTGGCTCTGGTTCCACACCATCAAAGCCCTTAACACAGCTGGATAGTAATACTAATCCTAAAACTGCAATTGCAAATAATTTTTTCATAAGCGTCAAAATTTAATCGATTAAATAATATTTTGGGCAAAGGTACGAAATAATCCGGTTCAACAAGAAGAAAATTACTACAAATAGCCCAGATTTAACATTTATTTAGTTAATCCACCAATATTCAATGCAATTTCTGATGATTTCCTATAGAACTTTGTCAATTCTCACTCCCTTCGTTTCACCCAATAGACTGTGCCGGTCATTTTGTGTTGGGATTTGAAGCGATATTCGGGGCGACTTAGGAAGGAACCAATCTTGCGGAAAGTGCCGGTTTCTTCTTTATAGCCTTTGAACGACTGCTTAAGGAGGGTGGAGATTTCTTTTAGAGTCATCCACTGGCCATCTTCATCGTTGGTGGGGCGCTGGAGGATAGAGAGTAGCATCTCGCCAAGGCCGCTAACCTGCTGATAGCTTAGGTTGCGATGGATTAGCTGTTGTTCCTGTTCGCGAGTTGGCCAATAGCGTTCGCCGTTGTGGATTTCGTACAGTAACTGGGCGTAGAGTTGCGAATAGTCGATAGGCGTACGGAAATCTACATCGCCCTCAACCATCACACAGATGAATCGTCGAGCACCACTAGGATCTGTCAACGGCATCATCTCGTTGGTAGTACCAATAAACGAAGCAAAGCGACGATGTTCAGAATAGGCTTTGCCGTATGGCGGACGATACTTCAAATCGGCTGTAGAAACGAGGTATTTCAGCACAATCTGCTGGCGCTGTGTAATCTTATCAAACTCATCTAGGTTGATAAGACCAAACGAAGTCAGGCCCAGATTCAAGTCGGTCTCGTTCTTAAAGTTGATTCGATCGTTATAGTAATCGCGCAATTGCTGGGGCAACAGGATTCTGCAGAACGACGACTTACCACATCCCTGTCGACCAATCAACAGCGGAACCAGCGAGTTACCACTCAACTGACCTTTACCCATCCACATAGCCACCATCGATCGCATCCACAGATGGAACAGCTCAGGCCACTCTTCATAACTGGTTGAGATACGCCGAGCCAGGGCATCTACCCTATCCTTTCCGTCCCATTTGGGCAGACTATCAAGGTATTCGTTCATTGGATCGTAGAGTTCGATATCGTCAGAGTTAACATATCGGCGGATATCCTTATCCCAACATTTGATTCCCTGACGCAAAGCTCTCATGGTAATGGAGTTACGAGCCTCTTCAGTAAGATCGCGGAAAGAGAATCCAATGCCAGTTCGCTCTCTGAATTCAGCCACACCACGCATCACATTCTTACGAATCTCGTAGTTTTCATTCAAGAAGAGGTCAATCTTTATCGTGAGCAGCGTCTCCTGGGGTACATTCTTCTCTGGCTTAAAACCATGGCGTTCCTGATAGCGCTTCACCACCTGAGGGCGATACACATTATCGAACACCTTATTAATTAATAGGTCATCATCACCAATGGCATAAGTACGATAGCGAGCCATACGTTTGGCGACGGCCATTGGAATGCCAGTTTCCAAGCAATGGATAGCCAGCCGAGTCAGCAGTTCGTGCTCAAGTTCCTCACCTTCCAGTCCCATACATTCATCATAAGCCTTGCTAAGATTAAACTCAAAAATATGGTGCATTGTGAAATAACGACTCTGTCCAGACTGTGTATCATCCTTTTCGAGCGTAGATGTTCGAACCAACGACAACGTCTGGTTAGGCTTTTCGGCACGAGCATAGAATGGGATAGCCATAGGATTGAAAACCACATCAGCATCAGTGCTAATATAGCAAGTACGATCCAAACGTGGTTCAAGCTTCTCGATAGTCACACCCAACTGAGCATTATAAGCCAACCTGGCTCGCTCATACAAGTTCTCATGAAAATCGGCCATCTCCTTGGAATCTGTTGGCAGAGGCAAATTGGTATCCTTATCGCGATCGCTAGGAAACAGTTCGCCACGACAAACAATCTTGACGCTACGCCCAGAAGCGCCAACAAATGCCATCAGTGTTTGAGGCACTTCGCCAGCTCCTTTTCGGATGGCATCAGCCTCATCGTAACCAGTAAGATTGTTCACCTCCAATAGTACCATGCCTGTATAACCAAGAGTTACACGCTGATGATTACGATTCTCCATTTCGGTAGCGAAACAAATACGTGGCAGTTTGGCGATGGTCATATCTGCACCACTCACCGAGCCATCGGGCTGGCGAGTCAGGTCGAATACTGGATAGAGTCGACGAAGTTCTTCTACCACTTGGCGATATTCGTTACCACCTATCATTTCTACAATATCCGTAAGTTCGAGCACACGCAGAGTTTCTGTCTGACGATAGGGCTTTATAAGGGTAATTCTTGTCATTGTTTAATTGATGATTAATTTCGGATGCAAAGGTAAGCAAAAAAAACAAGAAAGAAGAAGAAAAAGACAAGAAAATAACGTCATAACGTAATATATATGTAAACTCGTTGATTTATAATGCTTTATATTATGACGATAAAACTTAAAAGATTATAAACTAACGTCATATTAGGGTTGTTCGAATCATTGTTTCAGTATATTTAACAGGGAGAAACAAAGTGTTTCTGTGTGAGAAACAATATGTTTCGCAAAGCGAAACACTTTGTACAAGTAATCTGAACGACAATAAACTCACTATATATGACGTTAAACAAAAAAGACTCATATAATATTATCATCTATAAATTACTAAATACCAGAAAGTTACATTATATTTGAAATTATGACGTTATATTTTGTATAATTCAAAGAAATTTCGTATCTTTGCACCATTAAAACCATTATATATGAACAAAGAAGAAAGTCTACGTGCGCAAGCCGCACATAACATACCGTGTTTTATCCACGAATGTCCACTACACGAGACCTGTCTGCACTGGTTGACAGGGCAATACTATGGTGGCGAAACTCATATCGTCACATGCGTCAATCCATATTATCCAACTGTCAACTCGTTGCAATGCTCCATGTATCAGAAGGATGACATTGTGAAATATGCTGTTGGTATGATGCATATCTTCGATGACGTTCCCTTCCCAATCGCCCGTGCCACGAAGAAACGACTGATCAATCTCTTTTCGCGCAAACGTTTCTATGAATATCGCAACGGTGTCCGTCCAATCCCTCCATATGAGCAACAAAAAATCGCCCGCGTCTTCCAAGAAGAAGGCTGGCAAGGCGAAATCCGCTACGACGGTTGGAAAGAGGATTACCTGTGGTAAGCGCCTACAAGTAAATGATTACAAAGAATGAGACTATCCAGCCTAGAATGCAGAACTGGACGAAGTGATCTTTCACAAGGGATTTTGTAGGACTACCACTCAGGCCGAATACTATCATATTCTGGAGATAACGGAGCAAACCAGCCAGTACCCATCCAGATGTAAGATATACATAGCGGGTGCCTAAGCGATGAATAACCTCTGGCGACATGGTGTACATGATATAGCAAACCAATGTGACAGATGCAATGATGGCAGTGGCCTCGTTGATGAATGTCTTATTGTAGCCAGTGATAGATACTCTTGGCTTTGTACCAGTCTGTTCGTAGATACGATAGTCGTCATTACGCTTGGTAAAGGCCAGGAATAACGTTACAAGGAATGTCATCATCACAAGCCAGTGTGAGATCCATATATCTGTAACAACACCTCCTATAAGCACTCGCATCACAAATCCTATTGCAATAATCGATACGTCTAGTATAGCAAACTGCTTCAGTTTAAGGCAATAAGCTATATTCATCAGCCAATACCCGATTACTATCATATATAGATAAGGTGTATTTACGCTATTAGCTAGTGGTATTAGAGCCAAGGCACCGATGGTACACAATATCATCATTGTGTATCCGCCCATCACAGAAACCTTCCCTGATGCAATCGGACGCTTACACTTCTTGGGATGCTGGCGATCCGCCTCGACATCCTTAAGATCATTGAAGCAATAAATCGAACTTGATATCAGACAGAATGATGCAAACATCACAAGTGTTGGCCAAAAGAACTCTGCCTTCAGTAGGTTATTGCTGAAGAATATAGGCGCAAACACAAACACGTTTTTGAGCCACTGTAGCGGACGTAATAGTTTGATATAATGTATCATTGCGCTGCAAAGGTACGATTAAGTAAGCAAATAACCAAATTTTATCGAATATTTCTCGAGTTACACATTTTAAAATATAATTTTATTTAAATATTCCACTAAAAAGTGACATCATATAAGAATAATATGTATTTTTGTGCCAAAATATCACAAAGAAAATGATTAAAACGAAACAGGAAGTAGAACAATTTCTCAATCAATTCAATATAAAGTTTGATGTTTGGGGCATCTTTTACTTAGACAGAGATAAGAATAACGAAGCGCTGAAGGCACTAGGAATAACTGCTAAGGCGAGAGATGAAATAGTTCGTCAATTAAAAAGCGATGATTATGTAGAAACATTGCCGGCAGACTTCTTTAATGAGATGTGGGTGTTTGGGCGCGATATGGATGGAACAGAGTTGTATATCAAAATTGCGCTTGGTCAGCCTAATAGCAATACAGTATGTATTTCTTTCCATGTGGCAGAACATCCAATAAAGTATGTATATAAATAATGAGAAGGACATAATATGGAAAAGTATGTTGAACTAAAAAGTCCTTTCACAGGTGGTAAGGTGAAGGAAATTAGCACAATTGAAGAGCATGAGTTCCGAAAAGAGAAGTTTTCTGTTCATGTTCGTTATTATGTATGCGAGGATACTGGTGAAAAGTTTACGACTACAGAGCAGGATGAACTACTGTTTAACGAACTGTATTCGCAGTATCGTGTTAACCATGGCATTCCTTTTCCAGAGGAAATTAAGGACATTAGACTTCATTATGGACTAAATTATCAGCAGATTACCAAAATTCTAGGATTTGGAACTAATCAGTATGCTCAATACGAAAAGGGGCAGATTCCCTCAGAATCAAACGGAAAATTGCTTTCGGCAGCTATGGATCGACAGTTTATGCTGCACTTGCTGGAAAGTAGTCAAGCAGAATTTGACACCGTAGAATATGCAAAGGTATATAATCTCATATCAACTTCTAAGAACAAGGTGGAGAGTGAAGTTCAGAAACGATTGATTTTCCGTGATATTCGCCGCAGTATCTATAATGGTTTTGGTACCTTAAGTGTTAGCAGAGTATCAGAGATGGTGAAATATTTTATTTTTGCTGAGGGCGGTATATTTCCAACCAAACTGAACAAGGAAATGTTTTATGCTGATTTCCTGAACTATAAGTTACGCGGCCAGTCTATTAGTGGTTTGCAATATCAAGCTATACAGTACGGTCCCGTACCTGTGCATTACGATACTATATACGACAACATCAATGGAATTAGTAAGGATATAGTAGTGTCGCATAACATGGAAAGCACTCGCTTAAGTTGCGAATCTTGGGATGCGAGTGTCTTCACACAGGAAGAGCTTGACTTGTTGAAACAGGTGTCTGAAATAATTCGGCAAATGACGACACAAGATATTATAGATAAAAGTCACCAGGAAGATGCTTGGCTGAATAATCATGAGGGCAACCAACTAATCCCATATTCTGAGGCATTCACTTTAAAATTGGTTTAGTACAATGAAAAAGAAAGAACGATACGACAAGATATTGGGGCATTTTAGGGAGAAGATGCCGGTGGTGACTACTGAGTTGGATTTTGGTAGTACGTTTCAGTTGCTGGTGGCTGTGGTGCTTAGTGCACAGTGTACTGACAAACGGATAAACCAGGTTACTCCCAATCTGTTTGCGCATTATCCTGATGCCAAGTCGATGGCTAAGGCTGACGAGGAGGATGTGTTTGAGTGGATCAGGAGTGTGTCGTATCCTAACGCCAAGGCTAAGCATCTAGTGGAACTAGCAAGGATTCTTGCTGAGAAATACGATGGCGAGGTACCCAGCAACTATGACGATTTGCTGTCATTGCCTGGCGTTGGTCGTAAGACTGCTAATGTTATACAGAGTGTAGCATTCGGCAAGGCAACATTGGCAGTGGACACTCACGTGTTCCGTGTGGCTCATCGACTGGGACTGGTAAACAAGAGTGACAACACCCCATATAAGGTAGAAATGGCACTTACAAAGTATATCCCTGACGAGGATATACCCAATGCTCACCATTGGCTGTTGCTACATGGACGCTACGTTTGCACAGCGAGAAAACCTCACTGCGAAAAATGCGAAATAGAAGCGCTTTGCGCAAAGAATTTGTAAAATCCGAAGGCCTTACCTTCTTGGACCACCACGATGGCCACCTGCACCGAAGTTGCGGAAGGCACGACGATGGAACTGATCCTCGGCAATAATGGTCTTATACACCTTCGTGGCTGATACCACACGAAGGAACTTGTTGTGATAAGTCTGCGCTATCTGCTTGAGCTCCAACTCATACTGGTCGCGACGCTGAATGGCGCGCTTGCTTGCAGCCTCGTCTGATGGAATCTTAAACAGCTCGCGCATCTTATTATATACCACACGCTGCTTCTGCTGCATCTCGCGATATAGAGGGAAGAATTTTGCAGCTTCTTCAGTAGTAAGTCCGGCTTCATTTGTGATAAACTGCTCCAAGTCAGCCTGAAACTTCTCGGGCGAGAACTTCTGCTGCTCCTCGGCATTTGCACCAAGGACAACCATCAACATCAAAACAGCAGAAACAACTATCCTTTTCATCATTTAAAACATTATTTTAGTTTTCAGCCAAGTAGGCGTAGATTTCGTGATTGTCGAGCATCATGTAGTCAGCAGCCTCTTCCATGTATTCGCCACTGGCATCCTGCTGCTGGGGCTGGGCAACAACAGCCTTAGCCTGCACAGCCGTTGGTGATGACACTTCGACTGATGGGCTCCACATCAAGGCAGCACCAGCAATCAACAAAGCGCACACACTAGCTGCAACCGCATAGAATGCTGGGCGCATAAACACAGACTTAGCACGACGTTTAGGCTGCTCAGGCAGATTACTCATTACCTGGGCAGTAAGGTTATCGAAATAACCCTCTGGAACACGGAACGGATTCCGCTTTCCAACCTTTTCCTGTATGTACATTTCTTCGTTCATCGTATATGTGACGTATTGTTATTCAAAAAGTTTAATCGCGTGATTTAAAAAATTCAGTTATTTTTTTCACTGCTATGTGATATGACGCTTTCAGAGCTCCCTCAGACGTATCGAGCAACTTACTGATATCGCTGTATTTCATCTCATCGAAGTATCGCAGCTGGAATACCATGCGCTGCACTTCGGGCAACTGTGCGATAGCCTGTTGCAGCATAGCTTCGGTCTCGCTACCATCGAAGTATTCATCGGCCAACAGAGTATTTGCCACAGACAAATCATCCGAAGTGGCAGAAGCGATATGCTTGTTGCGGCGCAGGAAATCCACGCTCTCATTGATGGCAATACGCGATAGCCATGTAGACACCTTCGACTCGCCATGGAAATTATCATAGCCATTCCATGCTTTCAGAAAAGTATTCTGAAGCACGTCGTTGGCATCGTCGTGAGTGAGAACGATACGACGTATCTGCCAGTACAACTGTTCACTATACTCGCGCACTATCGACTCGAACTCGCTTCGCTTATCCATTTAAGTTCCTTGCTTATAACCTTGTCGAATCCATAGATATCAGGCCAGAAATCAACTACACCAGTCTTAGGATTCGGGAAGGTGGTATAATATAATATGTATAGAGGTACATGGGGCGTAACACCATGATAGGATATCAATCGGAACGGACGTTCTGCATCGGCATGCTTACGAACCCACTCGCGACCACGCTCTGTGACAGGGGCCTCGTCCATTGATATACGAATACATTCCAATGTCCATTCATCTACACCAGGTAGCAGATACTTAGCCAGCTCGAAAGGTTTCTGCACTCTTACACAACCATGCGACAGAGTACGACGATCGCGCTGGAAAGCACCTCTATTATTGGTATCGTGAAGATAAATCGAGAAATTATTGGGGAAGCGGAATACAATACGACCAAGCGAGTTGCCTGCTCCACCCTTCTGACTGATGCGCAGATTACCTGAAAGCAAATCTCCAGAGCTAACATCAGTAACATTAAGCGTTTCGCCAGAATTCTTATCGATGATAGAATAGCGATTACGAGCGAAGTATGCTGAGTCGCCCGCATGATGTAACACTTCGGTCTTAACGATATTATGCGGAATAATCCACTCTGGATTAACCTGCATATAACTGATTTTGCTATTAAGTAATGGAGTCTTGGTAGGAACAGCTCCACAACAAATCTTCATATCAAGCACCGTATCACCACCTATAGCCCAAAGCTGCTGGGCTGGGATGTTCACCAATATCTGACGCTGATTAGCCTCCGGGTGATCTATCTTCCAGCGACAACGTTCCATGTTCACAGCCAACTGATGACGCTTATCGACATCGGTAGTCTTGTCCATCTCCTTGAGAAGTGCCTTATATATATAGGTATTAGGAGCCGACGACTCGAGATATGACATACGGTCGCTGTCAGCCACCTTCTTTGCCGCCTCTGTAGTATCAGGTGCAGCAACTTCATAATCGAACACACGGGCAAAGGTACCTGGATTGCCGACTTTAGGATCCATGCGGTTAAAGATGCGTGGGCGCATAAAACCATATCGCTGCCCAGTGACATAGCGGATATATACCTTGGTGAGTTTAGCCTCAAGACGTGGCAACAGATCGTTGATACTTACACCAACAGAATCGAAAGCCAACGCATGAACTATCTCCAGGTCTCTTTCTATTTCAGGAACAAAGAATGCTGCCTTATCGAGACCATTGCGTGGCAACTCACGATTAAGATACGACAACATAGAGTCAGCATCGGCAGATACTCCCATACGATCGAACCACACACCAGTAAGTGTGCTGTCCATCTGGTTTACGTATTCACCAAATGCTGAACGTTCTGCCTCTGTCAACTCGCGGGATTTCTGCTCGTTGCAAGCCCCCAGCAAGATACAGATGCAAAACAGAATGAAGGTTACTGAATAGAAACCTTGCGAACTACTTTGCTTACCTTTAAGATGTAACACCCTTTAGACAGATTTAATTCCACACGCTGACTAGGCGACGAGATATGGTAAGTTGCCAAAAGTCTGCCTGTGAGAGAAACCACCTGAAGGTCCTTTCCCTGAGCATTCGTTACTGTTACGACATTACCATCAAGGGTTAAAGTAATATCCTCCTCGACCTGGGCTGCTGGAGCTGGGTCGAAAAGTAGCGAAGATGCTGCAATTGGAGCAGCCATCAGACATAATATGGTTGAAATAAGTATAATTCTCCTCATAAGCAATCTATCTATAGTTCGTTGCAAAGATAGACAATTCTTATGAAATAACAAAATTTTAAGCTAAAAAAATGTCATTAAAGGCCATTTAAACGTCAAAAACATCCATTTCGTTGGTCAAAAAGATATTTTCGAACACTTCTTTGGCTTGATTAAGCAGCACATTCTCGTCCTCATACCGGGAACTGTAATGACCCAAAAGCAACTTCCCTACCCCAGCATCGCGAGCCACCATTGCAGCCTGACGAGCAGTAGAATGACAATACTTCTCGGCCTGTGGCAGATGATCATCGCCATAGGTACTCTCGTGATAAAGTGTGCTTACGCCCTTAACCTGCTGCCAAAGATCGGGAATATATCGGGTATCCGACAGATAAGCATAGCTGCGGACAGGATCGGCAGCAGTAACCAATCGCGAGTTAGGGATAATATCTCCATCAGGTGTAGTCCAATCGGCACCACATTTGATATTATTCACCTGAGAATTAGGTATCTGATACGCATCCATCATATCGCGACGGATATGTGGCTGAGAGGGCTTTTCGCTGATAAGATAGCCACAGCAAGGCATGCGATGAATAAGAGGAATGCTCTCGACAGTGATGCTACGGTCTTCGAAAACCACAGCTCGTTTGGTTGTGTCTACGGGATAGAACACCACCTCATATCCCAAGTCATGAGTATAGAACTGCAGTTGGCGCTCCAACTCAGGGCCGAGTTCCTTTGGGCCATGAACATGCAGTTTGGCAGTACGGCCCAAAAGACCAAAGGTAGATATCATACCAATCAGTCCGAAACAATGATCGCCATGCAGATGGGTTATAAACACATGACTGAGTTTGGTGAAACGAACTCTGCATTTACGCAGTTGCATCTGAGTACCCTCAGCACAATCCAGCATCAGCACTTTCTCTCGCACTTCTACCACCTGCGATGACGCGTTATGGCGAAGCGTGGGAAGAGCACTACCGCAACCTAATATATGTACTTTAAACGATTCCAACTTGTATTACATTTTCATAAACTCATCCTGATGTTCTTCAAGTTTCAAGCCATGAAGATCAGGAGTTGGTTTCTCCTTCCAACGAGAATACTCGAAAGTCTCGATTTCATCCTGAGGTTTATTGATAGTTCTATATATCAGAGTATCCTGCGATAGTTTCAGAATATCGAAGTAATTAGTCTCCTCAGCCTCGCCACCGCCTTCACGAATAGAGGTTATCTCGAGTTTTCCGTTGAAGATTCGCCAAGTGCGATAAGTAATATTTGTCATTTCTATTGACTCTGCCACACCACCCTCTTTGATACGAATACCAATCTCATCGCTACCATCCAGAGGATCAGGCATTACCCAGTCGCCCAACAGGTAGTTCATGTTGATAACTTGAGTAGCCTCGGTCTGTTTTTTATTGGTCATCAGCGCAAGTCGGTCGCCAACTCTTACTGAGCCAAACATCTTGTGGTCGTTCTGTGCAGGAGTGATGTCAAGCGTCAGAGTATCGCCATTATCAGTAACCACACGCAACTGACTATTAGAAAGGATACCTCCACAAAGTCCGTAAACGGTATGGTCGCGAATCAGATCGTTAACATCTACGGTATCTTCCTCACGCTCAGCCTGATGACGGCTACCGCCACCACAACTCAACAACATCACCGTGGTCAATGCCACACTCAGAAAAACTAGTTTTTTCATATCTTTGTTTTTTGTTTTAACAACGGACTTCAGGACTCAAGGACTTTTTTCGCTTCATTCCACAAAGCATCCATTTCACCTAGTGTCATATCTTTTAAGGGTTTGCCTATCTTGATGCTATGCTCCTCGATATAGTTGAACCTGTCGATAAACTTGCGATTGGTCTTTTCGAGGGCATTATCGGGATTTAGTTTATACAATCGGGCTGCATTGATAACACTGAACAAGAAATCTCCAAGTTCCTCGGTCGAGCGCTCCTTATCTTCCTTGTTTAGCTCAACCTCGAGTTCTGCAAGTTCCTCGTGCACCTTTTTCCAAACATCCTGGCGATCTTCCCAATCGAAGCCTACATTGCGGGCCTTGTCCTGGATGCGATAAGCCTTGATGAGTGATGGCAGAGCATCGGGAACACCAGAAAGCACTGTTTTATTGCCGTCTTTCTCCTTGAGTTTTATCTGCTCCCAGTTTTCAAGAACCTGTCCAACCGTATTTACCTTGGTTACCTCGACATCAGCACCATTCTCAGGAACATAAGGCAGTGGCTTAGGATCCTCTGCATCGATTTGTGACGGATGATATACATGTGGATGACGGGTTATCATCTTGCGAGTGAGAGCGTTGCACACATCAGCCATGTCAAACTGACTCTTTTCCTCGGCAATCTTGGCATAGAAACAGATATGTAGCAACACGTCGCCCAACTCCTTACAAATATCAGGAATATCGTTCTTGATAAGAGCATCGCAGAGTTCGTAAGTCTCTTCGATGGTATTTGGTCGAAGACTTTCGTTGGTCTGTTTTTTGTCCCATGGACAATTTGCTCTTAACGCGTCTAAAACGTCAAGAAACCGCCCGAAAGCCTGCATTTTTTCTTCTTTTGTATGCATAAAACAATTATTTTCCGTGCAAAAGTACTAATTTTAAATGGAAATTTAGTAATTTTGCAGCGATTTTTGAAAATATTATAATATTATATATGGAATTAGCAAGCAAATACGACCCAAAAGAGGTCGAATCGAAATGGTATCAGTACTGGCTTGACAACAAACTTTTTGCCAGTAAACCCGATGGACGTGAACCCTACACAATCGTTATTCCACCGCCAAACGTAACAGGTGTGCTCCACATGGGACACATGTTGAATAACACTATTCAGGATATCCTGGTGCGTCGTGCCCGTATGGAGGGTAAGAACGCATGTTGGGTGCCAGGCACCGACCATGCTTCTATCGCTACTGAGGCTAAGGTGGTTAAGAAGCTTGCCGGTGAGGGTATAAAGAAGCACGACCTGACCCGCGAGCAGTTCCTTGAGCACGCTTGGGACTGGACCAACGAGCATGGTGGCATCATCCTGAAGCAGTTGCGCCGCCTGGGTGCCAGCTGCGACTGGGACCGCACAGCTTTCACCATGGACGAGACACGCAGCGAAAGCGTAATCAAAGTATTCGTTGACCTCTACAACAAGGGCCTTATCTACCGCGGACTCCGTATGGTAAACTGGGACCCAAAGGCACTTACCGCTCTTTCTACCGAGGAGGTTATCTATAAAGAGGAGCAGAGCCATCTGTTCCACCTGAAATATTATGTGGACGGCCTGACCACCCTCGATAACGAGGAGGCACTGAAAGCCGAGGGCAATATAATCCACAAGGACGAGAAGGGCTATTATGCAGTAGTTGCTACCACACGTCCTGAGACCATCATGGGTGATACCGCTATGTGTATCAACCCCAAGGACCCAAAGAACCAGTGGCTTAAGGGTCGCAAGGTTATCGTTCCTCTGGTTAACCGCGTGATTCCAGTAATCGAGGACCGCTATGTTGACATCGAGTTCGGTACAGGATGTCTGAAGGTTACTCCTGCACACGACACCAACGACTACATGCTTGGTAAGACTCACAACCTTGAGACCATCGACATCTTCAATCCAGATGGAACAATCTCTGAGCAGAGCCCTCTCTATGTTGGTATGGACCGTATGGTCTGCCGCAAGCAGATAAGCAAGGACCTGCAGGAGGCTGGACTGATGGAGCGCATTGAGGACTATATTAATAAGGTAGGATACTCAGAGCGTAACCCAGACACAGCCATCGAGCCACGTCTCTCTATGCAGTGGTTCCTGTCGATGAAGCATTTTGCCGACATCGCTCTGCCACCAGTAATGAACGACGAGATTCAGTTTGTACCAGTTAAATACAAGAATACATATAAGAACTGGTTGGAGAACATTCAGGATTGGTGTATCTCACGCCAGCTCTGGTGGGGGCATCGTATCCCAGCCTACTACTACGACGAAGAAAAGTTCGTTGTAGCAGAGACAGCAGATAAGGCACTTGAACTTGCCCGCAAGGAGAGCGGCAATGCCAACCTGCAATTGAGCGACCTGAAGCAAGACGAGGATGCCCTCGACACATGGTTCTCATCATGGTTGTGGCCTATCTCGCTGTTCAACGGTATCAACGATCCTAACAACGAGGAGTTGAGCTACTACTACCCCACTGCCGACCTGGTAACTGGCCCGGATATCATCTTCTTCTGGGTAGCTCGTATGATCATGGCCGGATATGAGTATGTAGGCAAGATGCCATTCAAGCATGTTTACTTCACAGGTATCGTTCGCGACAAACTGGGCCGCAAGATGTCTAAGTCGCTTGGTAACTCACCTGACCCAATCGAACTGATCGAGAAGTTTGGTGCCGATGGTGTACGTATGGGTATGATGCTCTCTGCACCTGCAGGTAACGATATCCTCTTCGATGAAGCACTCTGCGAACAGGGACGTAACTTCAACAATAAGATTTGGAATGCCTTCCGCCTGGTTAAGGGTTGGAAGGTTGCTGACATCGAGCAGGCCGAGGCTGGTAAGATCGCCACCAAGTGGTTCGAGGCCAAGCTGAAGCAGACCAACGCCGAGGTTGAGGACCTGTTTAAGAAGTATCGTATCAGCGAGGCTCTGATGGCAGTCTACAAGCTGTTCTGGGATGAGTTCTCAAGCTGGTACCTCGAGATGGTTAAGCCTGCCTATATCAATGGCGAGCCCCAGCCCATCGACAAGGCCACTTATGATAAGACACTCGAGTTCTTCGAGATTCTGCTGAAGATGTTGCACCCATTCATGCCATTCATCACAGAGGAGCTGTGGCAGCACCTGTACGACCGCAATGATGGCGAAAGCATCATGCGTGTTAGTCTGAAGCTCGATGCTCCTAGCAAGGCAGATGATGAGTTGGCTGCTCAAATCGAGAATGTTAAGCAGATTGTATCGGGTGTTCGAATGGTTCGCAACCAGAAGAACATTGCACCTAAAGAGCAGCTCGACCTGCAGGTGGTTGGCAAGAACAACTATGCAGAGTTTGACGCAGTTACCATCAAGATGGCCAACCTGAAGGCAATCAACGTAGTTGCCGAGAAGGACGCAACCGCTTCAGCCTTCATGGTAGGAACAGACGAGTTTGCAGTACCTGTTGGCGACATGATTGATGTTAAGGCTGAGATTGCCAAGATGGAAGCCCAGCTGCAGCACCTCGAAGGATTCCTTGCTGGTGTTAAGAAGAAGCTCAGCAACGAGCGCTTTGTAGCAAATGCTCCTGAGGCAGTTGTTGCTCTCGAGCGTAAGAAGCAGAGTGATTCAGAAGAGAAGATAGCTTCTCTGAAAGAAAGCATCGCTGCTCTGAAGAACAAATAATTAAGATCCCCGCCGTTTGGCGGGGATTTCTTATTTAAGGCCTTTATTCAAGAATTCAATATAACCTTGAATATCCTCATCATATGAACGGCTACCCGCTAGCGGGTGGCCTTTTTCATCTAACAGCACGTAGAAAGGTTGGGCGTTAGCACCAAACTTTACACGCTGCAGATAGCTCCACTTATCACCAACAGTACGCAATGTGCGCTTCTGTCCGTTCTCTTCAACTTCGATAGGAGTAGCGAGTGGAGTCTTATCATCCACATATAGTGAGATAAGGATATACTCATTGTTCAGGATATCAGCCACCTGAGGATCACTCCAAACAGCAGCCTCCATCTTACGGCAGTTTACACATCCGAATCCTGTAAAGTCGATAATTACGGGCTTGTGCTCTGCCTTTGCAGCAGCCATGCCCTGCTCATAATCATTGAACTTAGCCTCGGTTACAGTCTTCTGTAGATTAAAGTCCTGTGTACTCATAGGTGGTGCAAAGGCAGAGATAGCCTTAAGGGGAGCACCCCACAGCCCTGGAATCATATAAATGGTAAATGCCAACGATGCCATAGCCAGGAAGAACTGGGGCACATTGGTGCGATGCTGCTCGTCATCGTGCGGGAACTTAATCCAACCCAACAGATATGCACCAAGGAGTCCGAAGATGACAATCCACAACGACAAGAATACCTCGCGATCGAGTATATGCCAACCGTAAGCCAGATCGGCCACACTCAGGAACTTAAGTGCAAAAGCCAGTTCGATAAAACCAAGTGTAACCTTGATGACATTCATCCAACCGCCCGACTTAGGTGCCGACTTAAGCAGTGATGGGAACATGGCAAACAGTGTGAACGGTATAGCCAATGCAATGGCGAAACCAAGCATACCGATAGTTGGAGCCACAATACTACCCTGAGTAGAAACAGCAACCAACAGGAATCCAATAATAGGACCTGTACATGAGAATGACACCAAAGCCAGAGTGAATGCCATCAGGAAGATGCTAAGCAATCCTGTGGTACTCTCAGATTTTGCGTCAACCTTGTTCTGCCATGATGAAGGCAACGTGATTTCGAATGCTCCAAAGAATGAGGCAGCAAATACCACCAACAACAGACAGAAGAAGATATTGAATATCGCATTGGTAGCCAAAGCATTGAGTGCACTGGCACCAAAGAGCAATGTAACAGCCAAGCCAAGCAACACGTAGATAACCACAATGCTAAGTCCATAAGTGGTTGCCTCACGAATAGCCTTTGAGCGTTCCTTGTTACGCTTAAGGAAGAACGATACCGTCATCGGAATGATAGGCCATACGCATGGAGTAAACAATGCAATGAATCCACCAAGCAGTCCTTCGATAAAAATCAGCCATAACGCCATATTCTCAGTAGGAGCCGACTCTCCATTCATTGACTGCAGTTCTGCAACAACAGGTGTCCACAGATTGTCAGCAACAACCATTGTATCAACAAAAGCACTATCTACAGGTGCTTCTACTTTTGCTGTATCCACTGCCGGTTCTGCTTTGACGTCAGACGTTTCCTCCTTTATTGGACTGTTTCCACTTTGCTTAAAAGCAGCCTCAGACGGTGGCAGGCATGACTGGTCATTGCAGGCTCCGTATTCCACGTAGCAATCGATATCATACTTAGGTTTGGTGAACTTGATCTTCTGTACGAAGGTTACAGCCTTTTCGAAATAGCGTACCTCCATCTCAAATAGTTTATCAAACTGTTTAATCTCATTGCCACGAGCCTGTAGTTTGCCAACAGTCTCAGCACCATCCATCTTAACCTTATTAAATGAAGCCGATATCGGGCCATCATTGCCAAGACCAGTAGAATACACATGCCAACCAGCATCGATGGTGGCCTTGAATATCAACTCAGCCTCACCGTTCTTAAGTTCCTTCAATTGGGTAGTGAAGTGGACAGGATTCATCATTTGAGCATTAGTGCTGACACAAGCCAGCACTAATACCAATAATGTCAAGAGTTTCCTCATATATACCTATTTATCTAATAAACAACAGTTCGCGGTACTTAGGCAACGACCACAGACCGTCCTCAACAATCATCTCAAGATGGTCGATCTCATAACGGATGGCATCCATCTTAGGACAAACGGTATCATGATAGCTCATGGCACGTTCGTGGATGTTGTAGATACGGTTGGCAATACGACGAGCCTCTGTAAGTTCGTCAACCAGACGCTCGATACGCTCTGTACGCTCAGCAATCTCCTTGATCAGTTTCATGTTACGGGCCGACAAGCGCTCTGCCTCTGCCTTATCAAATACGTCCTTCATTCCCTGTACGTTCTTAATCAACTGACTCTGATAGTGAGTGCTAACAGGAATGATATGGTTCATCGAGAGGTCGCCCATAACACGGGCCTCAATCTGAACGGTTTTTACGTATGTCTCCCACTTCACCTCGTTACGAGCCTCAAGTTCCTTGCGGTTCATAACCTTGGTAGCCTCGAACATCTTTACGCTATCGGCATCGAGATAGTGCTCGATAATCTTCGGACATGACTTCTCAACATCCAGTCCGCGCTTAGCAGCCTCAGCCACCCACTCGTCGCTATAACCATTACCATCAAAACGTATGGGCTTGCAGGTCTTGATATCCTCACGGAGTATATCAACAATTGCCGAAAGTTTGTTATCTCCCTTGGCAATACGCTTGTCGACACGTGCTTTGAAGTTCTGCAGAGCCTCAGCCACAGCCGAGTTGAGTGCGATCATAGCCGAAGCACAGTTGGCTGATGAACCAGGAGCACGGAACTCAAAGCGGTTACCAGTGAACGCAAATGGCGATGTACGGTTTCTATCTGTATTATCAATAATCAGATCAGGAATCTGTGGAATGTCAATCTCCATACCCTGCTTACCCTTGATAGTGAACAGATCGTCCTTATCCGAGAGTTCGATATGATCGAGCAACTCAGTGAGCTGCTTACCCAGGAACGAGCTGATGATAGCAGGAGGAGCCTCGTTACCACCCAGACGGTGGGCATTTGTTGCACTTACGATAGATGCCTTAAGCAGTCCGTTGTGCTTATATACAGCCATCAGAGTCTCAACGATAAATGTAACGAATCGCAGGTTCTCCTCAGGAGTTTTGCCAGGCGCATGCAGCAACACACCATTATCCGATGTAAGACTCCAGTTGTTGTGCTTACCGCTACCATTGATCCCGTCAAAAGGTTTTTCGTGAAGCAGTACGCGGAAACCATGATTGCGAGCCACGCGCTTCATCAGCGACATAAGCAGCATGTTATGGTCGACAGCAAGGTTACACTCCTCGAAGATAGGAGCCAACTCGAACTGGTTGGGTGCAACCTCGTTATGACGAGTCTTACAAGGAATAGCCAACTCCAATGCCTGAATCTCAAGATCCTTCATAAAGGCCTGAACACGATCGGGAATGGTACCGAAATAGTGGTCGTCCATCTGCTGGTTCTTGGCGCTCTCGTGTCCCATCAGTGTGCGACCAGTCATTACCAAGTCGGGACGAGCAGAATACAAGCCCTCGTCAACCAGGAAATACTCCTGCTCCCAGCCAAGATTAACCTGAACCTTCTTAACATCATCGTAGAAGAACTTACAAACCTCGGTTGCAGCCTTGTCGATGGCATGAAGCGAACGAAGCAATGGAGCCTTATAGTCGAGTGCCTCACCGGTATAGGCGATGAAGATAGTAGGGATACAGAGTGTATCATCGATAATGAATACAGGCGATGTTGGGTCCCATGCAGAATAGCCGCGAGCCTCAAATGTATTACGGATACCACCGTTAGGGAAACTTGAAGCATCAGGCTCCTGCTGTACAAGCAGTTTACCACTGAACTTCTCTACCATACCACCCTTGCCATCGTGCTCTACGAAAGCGTCATGCTTCTCGGCAGTTCCCTCGGTAAGAGGCTGGAACCAGTGAGTATAGTGAGTAGCCCCCATCTCCATAGCCCACTTCTTCATACCCTCAGCCACAGCATCGGCTATAGAGCGATCAAGACGGGCACCATTATCTATCACATCGATGAGTTTGCTGTACACATCTGCAGGCAGATACTTATACATCTTCTCACGAGTGAACACATACTTGCCGAAATACTGTGAGGGGCGCTCAGCAGGAGCAGCTACCTCAACGGCCTTCTTCTTAAAGGCCTCCTCTACAACTTGGAATCTTAGTTGATTTGACATTGTCTTATCTTTGGTTGTTTAATCTATAAATCTTTTTGTAATATCTCCGTAGGCATCGATTCGACGATCGCGGAGGAAAGGCCACCAGCGGCGGACCTGCTCTGAGCGGTCCATATCCATCTCGACGATGATGCTCTCCTCATCATCAGTTGATGCCTCGTAGATAATCTCACCTTGAGGACCAGCTACAAAAGAAGTTCCCCAGAACTGGATGCCTGCAGTCTGACCAGAAGGATCAGGCTCGAAACCTACACGGTTAACAGCAATCACAGGCAATCCGTTAGCCACAGCATGACCACGCATCACAGTCTGCCAAGCCATACGCTGGCGCTGCTGCTCTTCAGGAGTATCATTATCGGCATAGCCTATAGCTGTAGGATAGATAAGCATCTCTGCTCCCTGCATAGCCATCAGTCGGGCTGCCTCTGGATACCACTGATCCCAGCATACCAGCACACCGAGTTTGCCTAACGATGTCTGAATAGGATGGAATCCCATATCGCCAGGTGTAAAGTAGAACTTCTCGTAGTAAGTAGGATCATCAGGGATATGCATCTTGCGATACTTACCTACTATCTCACCATTGCTCTCGATGACAACGGCTGTATTGTGATACAAACCTGCAGCACGCTTCTCGAAGAGTGATGCCACGATGACAACACCCAGTTTCTTAGCCAACTCACAATACAGCTTAGTTGACGGACCAGGAATAGTCTCTGCTAGATCGAACAGATCTACATCTTCGGTCTGACAGAAGTAAAGCGTATTATGCAACTCCTGCAGAACAATGAGTTGCGCACCACGTTTAGCAAGGTCAGTGATACCCTCACCCAGTCTCAGGATATTGTCCTTAGTGTCAGCAGTATTGTGCTGCTGCAGAAATCCAACT
Organism: uncultured Prevotellaceae bacterium; assembly: GCA_902761905.1. Lineage (GTDB taxonomy): Bacteria > Bacteroidota > Bacteroidia > Bacteroidales > Bacteroidaceae > Prevotella. Next base: position 118,186 of record CACWMK010000001.1, on the reverse strand, counting down.
CTTATTTCTCTCATATCTTGGGGTATTGCATTGTGCAGCAATGGAGCGATCCATGCTGCTTAATAATACTTCTACAATCTATGCCTACTACATCTCTTTCGGGGAAGGCCGAACCAATCAGTCTCATAGCCTCAGCATCAAGATCGGGTTGATCGTATGTAGGTACAAGCACTGCATCATTTATTACCAGGAAGTTGGCGTATGTAGCCGGCAGTCTAAGGCCGTCCTCATCATATATGGCACGCGGCATTGGCAGTTTAACTAACTTATAAGGCTCGCCACTCAATGTACGGAAAGACTTCAACTGGTCCTCCATTCTCTTCAAGTCGGCATACTGCTCGTCAGCCTCATCATCACACCCTATATATAATAAGGTGTAATTTGGAGCTATACGAACCAATGTATCTATATGTCCATCAGTGTCATCACCAGTAAGATTGCCATAGTCTATCCAAAGCACACGCTCTGCACAAAGGTCATGCTTAAGTCGGGCTTCAATCTCAGCCTGTGTCATCGGCTGATTGCGATGAGGAGCCAAAAGGCAACCTGATGTAGTGAATATCGTACCCTCACCATCGCTCTCAATCGAGCCACCTTCGAGTACAAAGTCAAGGCAGTCAACATACTCGCCCTTCACCTTACCTTCATTATATATACGACGATTGATAGCATTATCGAGTGCAGCCTCAAACTTCTCGCCCCAACCATTGAAGCAATAGTCCAGCAATCTGGCACCGCCTTCATCATCAACCAATGTGATAAAACCATGATCGCGAGCCCAAGTATCGTTTGAGTTGATAGTTGATAGTTGACAATTGACAGTTGGGTTAACGGGATCAGGGGCAACAATGAACAGAGTCTCGCGTTTTGAGATTTCGCGAGCCATCTCTTCGTAAGTCTTGGTGATTTCGCTGAGCATATAAGCCCAGTCCGTTTTGGCATGAGGCCAAGTCAGCTGTACCATGGATTGACGCTCCCATTCAGCGGGTAGTCGCCACCTTCTAGTTCCGTTTTTCTTTTCTATGCTCATAATTTTGGCGCAAAGTTACAAAAAATTAGGTAATTACTGATTGTGTGAAGAGATTTTTTTGTATTTTTGCACAAACAAATTGCCATGTTAGAGGTTAAAGACGCTACAATTTCCGTTTCAGGGAGTATTCATATACAGAATTTATCCTTGATTGCACCCGATGGAGAGATCACCTGCATCGCTGCCAATGATGCCACTGCACTTTCGGCATTCTTACGTGTAGTGATGGGATTCCAATCGGCCGATGACGGTTTTGTTAGCATCGATGGAGAGCTACTTACAGTATCCTCTGCCCCAGCCTTCCGACGCATAATGTGCTACCTGCCCCAAAACATGAATCTGCTCCGCAACCAACTATATCCACCCGAGGCAAGTATCAGCGAGGAAGATAATTATGGAGTATGGAATCAGGTTCTGCCAACTGCTGCAAAAATTGACAAACCCTCAGAACTATCTGCAGAAGAGGTTTTCCGCCTGGCAAGCGAGACAATCGCAAAGGCATCCGACAAGTCGATAATCATTGCAGAAGAACCAACTGCACATCTGTCTACGGAACTGTCGCTACAACTCCTACAACTGTTTCGCGAACAGGCAACACAAGGCAAATGCGTACTGATATTGAGTAGCAATCCACAACTTAAATCATGCGCAAATAATGTAATCAATTTAAATCAGATTAATCTATGACATCATTAATACTACATACCATCCTGGCACTACTACTTCTGATACTGCCTTTCGGGGCATTATACATATTGGACCGTCCTTCAATCCGCCCATTGGCAATTGCATTGGCGAAAGGACTGGTACAACTGCTGATTTTCTCATTAATAGTATGGGGAGTATACAAGGTGAACAACACTTGGATAACAATTGTATGGTTTCTGACGATGACATTTTGGGCTGGATGGATGACAGTAAACAAGTGCAAACTATCCGTAAAGGACTATCTGCTACCAGCCAGCGCTGGACTATTTGTTGGAGTATTAGCCGTTGGGCTATGGTTATTGGTGGCAGTATTACCCATTGACTCAATCACAGCCAGATGGTTTGTGCCAGTAATGGCCGTGCTTATTGGGCATTCTGCAGTAATGCTGGTTCGAGGCTTAAGCACATTTGTATCATTGATTACTCATAATCGTGCACAATATGATTTCTTGATAGGCAACGGAGCCTCGAAGTGGCAGGCGCTGATACCATTTATGCGCAGCAGTCTGCTGGCAGTCATCTCACCGACTATCGCCAACCTGTCGGCATTGGCATTAGCCACTCTCCCTCTGCTATTCTGCGGTATGCTGATAGGTGGACTATCACCTATCAACGCCTTCGCCGTAATGCTCTATTCAGTGTTGGGCTGTATAGGATCATCTGTTTTATCGCTTGGCGTTACATTAGTATTAGCAAAAACTGTAAATAATCTATAGGTATGAACAAACTGTTTTTCGAGTTGATGCAGGTTTCTGTGGGTCAGTTGGACTGCGTGGGCAGATTCCCCGAGCCCGATGAGTGGCGCAAGTTTCATGACCTGGCCAAGAGTCAGGCTGTTGTAGGCATCTGCCATCATGGTGTCACCAAGCTGTTCGACTACGGCCTAGTTGCACCTCAGGAACTATCGCTTGACTGGATGTCGGAAGCAGAAGAAATCAAGGAGAGCAATCGCGGCGTAAGCAGACGACTGGTTAATCTGCAGGCGGAGCTGGAGAAACACCATCTACGTTCATCGGTGATGACCGGCCCCGGACTGACACGATTTTACAATCGCGAACTCCAATCGCTACGCTATACCAAGGCCATTGATGTATATGTGTTCGGATATAAGAATCAGATAGACTTGAATCAGTATGCCGATATGAATGTTCGTATCATTACCGAACTATCTGCTGGCAAGTCGATGCAACGCAACAACCGCCTGGAGAAGTGGATATTACAGAACAACGACCTGATGTTCCGCAAGGCAGGTGAACTGGTTGTACCATCCCACTCTATGACCATTGTCATCCAACTGGTTCACCTATATAATCTGTTCCTTGCCAAACGCCTGTTGATGCGCAATCTGATGGACCTGTTCTTTGTACTCCGCTTTGCCCAAGGCGACAGCAGAATATTCAATTTCGCACAGACATCAGTTGATGGAGCAATAAAGGATCTGGGATTAACCCGATTTGCACGCGGAATAATGTGGTTGCTAAAGGAGGTGCTGAATCTTGATACTAAGTTCATGCCCTTTGAACCATTAGAGGAAGAAGGCCAGTTCCTGCTAAACAAGATTATGAACGAAAACGGCAGCTTTAAGAGTTGGTGGCATAATATCTGGCACTACACTTGGCACAATCTGGCTTAAGAACACTTATCGTATTTTACCCCAAACAGGTAATGTCCTAAGAATGGACTAAGGCGAATGACATAACTCGCCACAAGACTTATTGCCAGAACCACAAGCGATACTGCCATGATATAACCAAACTCAATTATTCTACTATTATAGGCAGCTAATTGATCTGCATAATCAATCAGGAACCTCGGCAGAAAGAAGAAATGCAGCAGATAGATATCAAGCGTTCGAGTTCCTACATATTGTAATGGTTTAGAAACATGCAACACTTTAAGCCAAGAAGCAGACAATCGGAAGAACGTAAACACCATTATCATACCAGTGATTCCTCCACCATAGAATCGAAACATCTCGAATACCAGATTATCATGATGCGATGTGGAGGCTATCAAGAGAAAGGCTACCGTTATTAGCCCTATAACAATTGGTTTGCTAGTCCATCTAATAAATGAATCAAAATTACGTCTTATCCATGTACCTAAATAGAAGAAGATAAAGAGACGCCATGTAGTAACGCTCAATAATCCCGAAAGATCCATCAGCCACAACTGATATCCTTCGGCAGAAGAGCGAAGATAATCATAATATCTGGCATACAGAAATGCACCCAAGGTTAAAGTCACAGCAAAAACAGACGTCCACTTCCTGCTGATTCGAATCATCACCATATATAGGATAAAGTATTCAAACAAAGCGAATGTAAACCAATAGCCTCCTTTCAAAGTACCCAACTGATGAAAGAAAAATGGCGGTGGCGCCAATAATAGCAAAAAGATAAATGTTGGCAATAGTTGTACCATCGCCTTATGTTTAGCCACCTCCTTGAACGGGCGCTCGGCAACAGACTCAAACAGCCATCCACTAATCATAAAGAAACAAGGCAGACGAAAGAGTATAAACACAGCATTACCGCCCATCCGAGAATCCCCCAAACAGAAATGGCACACATGCGCAAACACAACGAGAATCATAGTAAATCCTCGCATTGCATCAATGTATTCTATCCTCTGCTTACCCATTTCGCCCGCAAAAGTACAGAAAAAAGTTGGAACATTTGTGCATTTCAGCAGAAAATGCTACTTTTGCATCATGAAAGAGCGAATAAACTGGATAGATTGGACGAAAGCTTTCTGTATGACGGTAGTGGTATTCTGCCACCTGCCCCAGCAGGAAGATACCTTCTATTTGCAATACCTGGCATCAGTAATTCTCTCCACATTCTTTTTTATATCAGGCTATTTAAAGAAAAAAGACCTTACTATCAAGGAGTCTGCCAAGAAATACGGCTACTCACTCCTTATACCTTATATAATATATAATGTAATATACTACCCATATTGGTTTGCTAAGTTTTACATAGAGCATGGCGGCATCGCGCTGACTGACGCCATAAAACCTATAACAGGCACACTCCTGGGCCAGCTAAACAGCAGTTTCTCATGTGAGCTCAACGGTGTAACCTGGTTCTTAATCGCCCTATTCATAATGCATATCATAACAGAAATGCTTAACAAGCACAAGCATGTCAAATCCATAATGCTTATCCTATCCATCATCTCAATGATACTCTACGGAGCAAATAAACACTATCACTACGCCCCATATATAACCTACCACGGCCTAATCCGCTGCCTATGTTTCTTCTTCCTAGGCAACCTCTACCAACAGTGGGGCAAATTAAAACACCAGCAATTCCGAAAAGACATACTTATCGGCACATCCACCCTACTCCTCAGCCTCATCCTATTCTACTGGCACATCAACGAAAACAATTTCATCCTTCACATCACACTATACTATGTAGTCAACCTAATATCCGTATATGCCTTCATATACTTAGCCAAGTCCCTAAACAACATCAAAACCCGCATCATCACCCTAATCTCCATCGGAACAATGTTAATCTTCGGTCTCCATAGAATGATGATTGGTGTAATAGATTTCGGAATAGAGAAAATATGCCATCAAACAAATATAATATATGACTGGTACCAATGCCTAATTATAGCACTTGCAATAGAATTAATTCTCATACCAATAATTGTCAATAGGGATAAATGGTATACTCTTTTCGGCAAATATCATATTAGCACATAATCACTTGAATGGAGTACATATATATAATGCTGTTAATTATTGTTATAATTTAGAATAAAATTTGCCAACATCTTTAGGATTTTATATTTTTGTCTTCAAAATATAAATATTACAATTAACAGGCCTCATGTATAGAGTATCAATAATTATCCCTGTTTATAACGTGCAAAAACATATTGGACGATGCCTTGAATCCATATTTGCACAGGAATGCGACAATACGGAAATTGAATGCATTCTAGTTGACGATTGCAGTCAGGATGACAGTATGAAGATAATTACACAAATGCTTAAAGAATATACAGGTCCTATACGATTTATAGTTAATAGTCATCCAACAAACTGTGGCCATTGTACAGCAAGAAATACAGGTTTGGAGGTTGCTTGTGGTGACTATGTCCTATTTGTAGATTCTGATGATGCCTTGAAACCTGGATCTATTTCGTATATCATAACCGAACTTGACAAGATTAAAGTTAACGTAGATGTTATCGTATGTAATGCGTTCAGTACTAGAGATAACAAACCCATGATGGATTTGGGCGAAGTCCCAGAACTGATTGACAACAGAGAAGAAGAAGGTTTGTGTAGGCTCTTGGCGCGTGAAATAGTCCAACACTCATGGAATAAGTTGGTTAATAGAAAGTTCTTAATAGAGAATAAACTATACTTTAAAGATGGCATTATCAATGAAGATCTCTTATGGTCGTATTTGCTTTTCCAACATGCAAAAGATATCCTATTATTGCCTTGTATAACATACATTTATGAAGATGACAATTCTGGTTCTATTACTAACACGCCATATAACAGAATCGAGAAAATAATCACAAGTCGCATAATAATATGCAACAAGATCCTGTCATCCCCTCCACAAAACATTACCGAAGATTATTATTCATATCTATACTATTGCTTCATAAGAGCACTAGATTTGTATGAGCGAAACGGAAAGGAGTTAATTCAGTATAAAGAAGAACTTTACTCTATTAGAAATAGGCTTCTAAAAGGTGTAAGAAAAAGAAAGTATTATTTTTTATACTTATTTTTCCTTACATCGATTAAGCCCTTCTACTTTGTATCATATCTAAGATTATTCCGTAGCTATTTCAATGCTATCATAAAGAAGGTTGTCGAGCTTGATAGAATCGTACGTTTTCGATAAAATGTAGAGATGTCTAATCAATCCCCTTCTATATCCTAATCAATTTATAAGTTCATTAAACATTCTTATCCACTGTGGCATCACATGACATGCATCATATCGTTGTGAAGATTTAACACCTGCTTGTCCTATCTTCCGCCTTAAATCATCATTTTCAAGTAATTGGCATACTTTATTTGCAAAAGAATTAATATCCCGATTACTGACAAGAAAGCCATCCACACCATCTGTAATAATATCGGATGGGCCATAAGGGCAATCAAATGCCACAACAGGTAAGCCACAACTCATAGCTTCAGGTAGAACTAATCCAAATGGCTCAAACCGAGAGGTCATCAACAACAAAGAATTTTTAATATATTCATCATTAATGGGTGATATTGGGTTATGTACAACTATATTTGCACCACTTTTAGCAATATCTGATTGCAGTTTATCAAGTTGTTCTCCATATCCCCCATAAATATTTAGCTGCCAATCCGCATATCGCTGAGACACAAGGTTCCAAACCTGCAATAATGAATGATAATCCTTCTGAAACGAGAACCTACCCACAGAAATCACCGATTTTGAACAACAGTTGCTGTAACAATTCGTTTTATTTAAATGTACAACATTGGGAATAACCTGTACGTGTGAATTTATTCTTTTCCATTCAATTGCATCTCCTTTCGTTAATGCAACAATCATCTGAACCTTTTTTAAAGCTCGATGCCAAGATATCATTTGTAACCTCTGTAACCAACTATACTTTTCAAATTTATAAGCCAAAAAGGTATTATGAGCCTCATAGACTACAGGAATTTCCCCACTGACATTCTTTACGTCACAAATAAATTCCATTTTTGTACAAATAATTATATCTGGGATAAAAGATTGTATATAATCAGTTATACGTTGGCGGAACAAATGATGAAGCCGGAGAAATAAAAGAAAGCGTTTTAGACCAGAATAACGATAAATATGATGAAACAAAATCGATAAATCATGATACTCTACTTTAGAATTTAAAGGAAAAACTATTGGTTCTTCTCCCTGATTGGCTAATAAAAGACAAACTTCACAGTCACCATGTTCAACAAGCCAATTTAATTTATCAGTTAAGACCCGTTCTATTCCACCATGGATGGCTAAATTACTTGCAACATATAGCAACTTCATCAGACAAATCTTATTTGATTATATTATCTTCACTATCCTCATAGTGTTCTTTTTTATATAATACACGAGATAGTCCTTTTCCCTGTATCTTTACATGTTGAACGAAGCTCTGCCATAAAGATTGAGAGCCAATAGTTCCATAGCCTGTAACTGGACGAGCCTTACGGTTATATAGGAAAGCAATCTTACCAAAAGGCTTTAATGATAATGCCAAAGATCCGTCTTCGCCACGACGAATATCGGTACGAATCGTAACTTTACGGGCATAATCTGCATTAAATGCGAACACCATTCCACGAACACAAAGTTCAGGGCGTTTGAAATGCTGAACGAACAAGAACATATCGCGTATCAGCTCAAAAAGGAACAAACCAAATCGAGAATGTTTTTCATCAGGGAAGAAACTCCAGAAAGAACTAACACAAGAAACGTTTGGCCTTGTCAACTTTGTCATCATCAAATCTACATATTGTACAGGATAAAAAGTATCTGCATCAATACAGAAATGATACTTACCTTTAGCATTTTCCAAACCACATTGGCGTGCAAAGCCGGGACTCTGTTTCAACTCCGTAAAATACGGAAGCCCTAACCGTTGGTACACTTCTTCGGTCCTATCCTTAGAATTGTTATTAACACCAAGTATCTCTATAGGATAATTAGTTTGGAGTTCACTTAAAGACCAAAGACAAGCAGCTAACCTACGCTCTTCGTTATAAGCTATCACAACAATAGAAATCAATGGTTCCCTACTCTGTTTATTGGCTAGATTATTCTTAATCTCATCAAGAACAGAATCAGGAATCTCATCAAATGACTTCCCGTAAATCGACAAATATTTATCGTACCATTTTTCCATATTCCATATCATATTAGTTTCTTGTATTTACCGAGGCACCATACAACAGCAATGCATAGTTTAGAGGGTATTTTTCCTAGAATATACAGGAGTTGATTCTTAAAACGAGATTGTCGGAATGAGCATATTTGCTGCCATGTAGCAGGATGGCCCATTATTGCCTTTATCTCATCATCAGATATGTAGGGAATGATTGTTTTTCGCCTTTTTAATATCGTACTAGCAATATAAAAATCAGTCATAACAATATTGTAGCAGCGGTTGGGGAAATATACCTTATCGTGTAATAACGCAGAAATATCCTTAAGATGATTAATAGCCTCAACATTTCGCATTACCTCGGCTTTAGAGATGTTTATTCGTTCTTGGTAATGCGAAAGAGAATTATCTCTACATATATAAATATAGGTGATATCAGGAAGCAAGACCGCACGGGAAACGAGCGTGACCAAATCAAAAGTAAACACCAAATCTTCCCAATAATTTACATCAATAAAACGATGATTATTCACTCGAAGAATATCAGTCTTTACAATATAGTTACATGCCGAAGCCTGTATTCCTGCATATTTACGATAGGCAAAGCTAGCCAATTCGTCTTTCGCAAGCAGTTGTTTAGACGGGTATTGATAAATCGTCTTCTTACCCGAAATTTCTATCTTCTGGTATGATCCGAACACAATCTCAGCATCATATTTTCGGGCATTCTTCATCAACAATTCAATAGTATTCTTGGCAATCGTATCATCTGAATCCATAAAATACAGGAACTCTCCTCTTGCCTCATCTATTATTTGGTTTCTAGAAGCAGAAGCACCAAGTTTTTTAGTATGAGAGATTATGCGAATATCATCACGTCTCTCGTGTGACGATACAATATAGCCGATTACATCAAAAGTACCATCGTTACAACAGTCATCAACCAAGATAAACTCAATAGATGGGTATGACTGAGCCAATGCAGACATCAAAGATGTCCGGATACAACTAACGGAGTTGTAAATTGGAATGCCTATTGTAACATCGTATTGTTTCATTGCGGTTTCAATTCTTCAAATAACAGTTTCCATTGCTGACCTATCCTATCAATATCGTATTGAGATGCAGCTTTCTGAGCATTCACGCCAACCTTTTTTCGAAGTTCTAAATCAGACATCAAAAGCATCACCTTTTCTGCAAAAGCACTAATATCAAATGGTGGAATAAGGAATCCAGTCTCACCATCAGTAATGATAGAACGAGGACCATTCTCACAATCAAACGCGACAACTGGAACACCACAAGCCATAGCTTCGATTATAACCAATCCAAAACCTTCGAATCGAGAAGGAAGAACAAATATAGAACTAGAAAGATATTCTTTCTTTACATCCGATATTGGTCCATAAAGATGACAACGATGCGGATTAACACCTAATTCAACCATCTGTTTTTGATAAAGTTCTTTATCACCATTTCCATATATATCCAATGTCCAATCCTGGTATCTCTTCTCTATTATTTCCCATGCTTGCAACAACAAATCGTTACCCTTGTCATAGGCATAACGACCTATTGATATGACACGCTTGGCAGTCAAGTCACCTTTGCCATCTATTTTGAATGGAAGAGCATCCGGAATCATCACGACATTATCAAGTTCTGGCCAGTCATTGAGAGCACTATCAGTCAAAACTACCATTTTATCCAATTGTTTCAGATGCCCCAACAAACTATTCATCCAAAGTTTTGCAAACAATCGTTTTACAGGATTAGAATGATATGCATCAAAATTACGATAATTAGTCCTATTTACATGCAATTCCCCGATTTTCAAACTCACATCTCTTATTTCTGTCAGAAAATTAATCTCGCGTCGCAAGGTGCTTATAGTAAAATCAGGACGAATCTGCATCAAATCTGCCTTAAGCATCTTTTTAAAACGACACTGTTTACAAATGTAAGAGATCACTTTCCGGAAGAAAGGCAATCGCCACAACTCTTCAAAGTTAAGTTCATAATTGACAATTCTGACTTTATCTGAAATAGAAAAGAAACAATCTCTCCCTTTCCCCTCTGTCACAATAACAGTTACATCATAGTCCAATTGTTCTGCGAAGTAGTTAGCCTTCACAGCGACTACTCTCTCCACGCCACCTGCAGAATAAATTGCGGGAGTACAAATGACTATTTTATACCTACTTTTATTCATGTGAGACGAATTTGATTACAAAAGTACATTATTTTTTGTATTATACCAACTATATACAAAAAAACATATAACAATTAACAACATTTCAGAGGAAAATAATTGGAAAAACATATAAAATATGTAATTTTGCAAAAAAATTATCTCATATGTATAAAAACTATAAAGTTATAGCAAATACAGCAGCTGGTAGAAGGAGGTATATGCAATACCTTGTTCCTTATATCCTTAGTTCGGATATTATAGACCAATATGATATCTGGGTAAACACGAACAACGGAGCCGATACAGAGTTTTTCAGGTTATTAGCCAATATGTATCCTAAAATTAATTTGGTATGGCAACCTGATGGTTATGTTGATGGAATATCGTCAATTAATTCATTCTATAAAACATGCACAGATAACAATACAATATATTTCAAACTTGATGATGATATTGTTTGGATGCAACCAGACACAATTGAATTAATGGTCAAGTTTAGAGTAGAACATCCAAACTATTTCTTAGTATCACCTTTAGTCATTAACAATTCATTGTGCACATATCTAATGCAAATACGAAATAAGATTTCCATATCACACTATTGCAGATCGAATCCATTCAGTGCTGTGATGTGGAGAGATGGTCATTTTGCTTATTGTTTACACAAATGGTTTCAAAAGTGCATTGAAAACGACACATACAAATCATTACACCTAGGAGCACAACCTGTAGCCATGTGTCGATTTTCTATAAATGCAATTTTATGGTTTGGAAAAGATTTTAGAGATTTTCAAGGAATAGTTACCGGAGATGATGAAGAATTTTTATCATGTATTTATCCATCAATAATCGGCAAATCAAATTGTATAAATGGGGATGCTATTTTAGCACATTTTGCATTTTATCCTCAAAGAGAAATACTTGATCAGAAAAATATTTTAGACAAGTATCGGATGATTAATCTAGAGTCCTGGAACAAGAATAAAAGTTCCATTACCGACACCTACAAGAATGTTCAAGAAATCCTTAATTACATTAACATTAACGCAAACAAGCTTGAACCATTGTCTGCATATAAAAACGTTCCCGCTAAATCAAAAGCAAATATACATAACTATATTAAAAAGATAACTCCGAAATCACTTGAGCACATAAAACATACATTAGAAGAGGAAAGGATTTACAAAAAAATTAAAATAATTGATGTTTCTTAATATAACCAATAAATAAATGACTAAATTATTCATTCCCTCAAAAAAAAACTAATACATTACTTTATTTTTTAAATTTCCATGGCATTAGAAGCATTTCTGCTTTTCTAACAAAACCTCGTCCTAATACTTTCACAAAGTATGCTCTTATCCGATAATATATTTTAGCTTTCGGAGAGAACCACGAATTCTGGTAATGATGAATAGCATAAGTATATGGTGTAATCTCCACTTCACGGGAATCGAACACTTTTGGAGAGAAAAAAGCATCATTAAACTCCAATACCTCTTTTTGCATATCAAAATTACGTATGTTCAAACTGTCTTCTAAAGAAAGTACTCTTACAGGCTTAATCTGCTCAATCTGACGAATCATTATATCTGGTACAGTCTGAATACTCAGACTTCCATCTTCATTAACAAAAGGACGATCCTGATAATAATCTAAGCATGCCTTTATCCAGTCACAGCCCTTCTCAGCTGCCATAATAGCAGCTTCTGGGGTTTGTGCTTTCTCGGCCCCCATAAAATACGGCAAATCCAACAAATCATCAAAACTCTTTAATACCTCCACATCTGAATCTAAATAAATTCCACCAAAATGATACAAAGCGTAAAAGCGGATATAATCTGCAGCAAAAGCATATTTCTTCTTCTCAAATGCCTGTTTCACCCAAATTGATGAATCCAAATTAAAACGATTTGTATCCCAAAGCATCACTTCATAATCTGGCAGATGTTTTTTCCAACTTGCCAAACACTTTGCTATCTTTTGTGGATATGGATCACCACTTAGCCAACATAGATGAATAATTTTAGGTATCATAACTACTAAATTGTTTTTGCAAAAATACTGTTTTTCGGGCATACCACCAAATAATATGATATGTTTTTGAGAAAAAAAACAAAAAAAAAAACATTTACTTGGTTATTTTGAAAAAAACACGTATCTTAGCGCACAAATAACAAACAAGTCACAAATATGGATAGTTACAAATACAAAATCACCATTGGCATGCCTGTTTATGGCGTAGAGAAATATATTCGTAAGTGTATGCTTTCTGTATTAAACCAAACTTTCGAAGACGATATAGAAATACTAGCCATTGACGATTGGGGTCCAGATAAGTCCATTGACATCATTAAGGAACTACAGAACTCACATCCTCGAGGGAAAAATATCAGGATTATTACACAGCCACAGAATATGGGGTGTTGGGCTGCTCGCAATCGTATTCTGGAAGAAGCCCAAGGAGAGTATATCTACTTGCTTGATTCTGATGACTATATCTCTGAAGATTGCATAGAAAAACTGTACAAGCAAGCTATAGCACATAACGCAGAAGCCGTTTATGGTTCTGTTAAACCTGTTGACCCTGATGGAAATTATAAGGAGATAGGACAAGATTATCTTAACCAACCTAATTTAGTTATTAACGAACCCGATGGACTTGCCAAGTTTGCTAATCAATCACTACATCCAACCTTCAGAGACTATATTTGGAATACACTTATTAGACATGATTTTATAGAAAAGCATCATATCAGATTCAAAAAAGCCAAATTCTGTGATGATATGATTTGCAGTTGTGACATGACACCATTAGTAAATAATGCCGTATTAATTTCTGATTATACATATTATTATGTTATCAGAGACAATTCGCTTTCAAACTATCAATACAGAAAAGAAATAAAACTCGAAGATATTATTGAGTTCATAAGAGTCTACTCTTATTTAAAAGACAAATGCAAAGAACTAAAACACAAACCATATTTTGAGACACGATGCACCAAAGGCATGATTTTGATGTTCTATGCTATTTGTGGATTCTTAAAGAATAAGAGTAGAATTGTTCCAGAACTAGAGAACCAAGTAATAAAGAGCGCACTCAAACATCCATTATCAATAAAAGAAATCCTAGCATTTAAGAAATACAGATGCATTAACATTGCATTCTATATGTTAGGTATAATACCAGCATTCCTTACTACAAGTATTATCACAATTATTGGAAAGAAAAAAGGATACATCTAAAAATGAACAAAGACGCATTATTTTTAGTTTTCCATGGTTTTGATCCCAACAATGGTATCAGCAAGAAAATAACCTATCAGATTAATGCCCTAAATGCATGTGGTATCCATACGCATTTATGCTATATGGATGAAAAAAACAATAAAAGAAGGATGGTGGGCAACCAAGTCATTGCTGATTATGGAACTGGAATAAAAAGCAAGATTTTGAAAAGAACAGAATTCTCGTCTATAGTCAAATACGCTATTAAAGAAAACATAACATTTGTATATATACGTTCCAACCACAATGCCAATCCATTCACAATCAACATGGTAAAAAGGATGAAAAAGGCAGGAATGAAGGTGGTTATGGAGATTCCAACATACCCCTATGATGCAGAGTATCTCTCACAAGGCATGGGCAAACAAATCTTTCAGGATAGGATATTCAGAAAAAGTCTTGCTAAGCAATTGGATGCTATAGTAACTTTTTCTAGCTATACTGAGATATTTGGAAAAAAAACCATTCAGATATCTAATGGAATAGATTTCGATAGTATTAAAATGAAGTCTATAAAAACAAATGATTCATCAGAAATTAATCTAATTGGAGTAGCAGAAATACACCCATGGCATGGATTTGACCGGGTTATCAAAGGACTAGCTGCGTATTATGCAAAGCCCCACGACGTAATCGTAAAATTCCACATTGTTGGTTACTTTTTCTTCAATAACGACGAAATAAGTTTTAAACAGATGATTGCCAACAATCATCTTGAACAATACGTTATACTTCATGGCAAAAAACATGGAGATGAACTTGACAAAGTTTTCGATGCATGTAACTTTGGCATAGGAAGTTTAGGTAGGCACCGTGTAGGAATAGATAAAATTAAAACACTCAAAAACAGAGAATACGCAGCTAGAGGTATCCCATTCATTTACTCTGAAACAGACGAGGATTTTGAGATGCAAAAATATGTTCTAAAAGCGCCTGCCGATGAGACACCTATAGATATTAATCGTATCATTTCATTTTACCAGCATCTTACACTATCGCCTGTAGATATCAGAACGTCAATAGAACATTTATCATGGAATCATCAAATGCAAAAGGTAATAGATTGTGTATTTGAAGACTATACAGATTGATAGAACTGTCGCCAATTAGAGATGATTGTTTCAGGTCTGTACTTTGAAACTACTTTGCGTGCATTTTGTCCCATCCTAATACGCTCATCTGTATGCTCTATCATAAAACTGATAGAATCAGCCATCTTTTTTACATCGGATGGCGGAACTAGGATTCCAGTTTCTCCATCAGCTATGATAGATCTAGGTCCAAAATGACAATCAAAAGAGACAATTGGCAAGCCACATGACATAGCCTCTATCAAGACTAAACCAAACGACTCATAACGAGACGACATCACGTAGAAATCACTTTCAGAATATTCAGAATAGACATCATTTGATGCTGGATGCAAATATACATTTTGCATCTGATTTTCATTTATCGTATGCTTCAGTTGGTCATAATCACCTATATCTCCATCATGACTACCATAAATATTAAGAGACCAATCAGGATACTTATTACAAATAAGCTTCCAGGCGTCTAATAATAAATCATATCCCTTCTGGTATGCATACCTGCCAACACTTATTATACGATGATATGTAGTTGTACGCTCTGGAAAGTTTTCCGGAAATGAAACAAGCATATTTGGAATAAAAACAACTTTGTCATCTAAATTCCATTCCTCTCTCTCAGCCTCTGTCATCACTATAATTCTATCGAACTTTCTTATAGTTCGGATTAATCTTTGCTTCAAATTACGCTCTCTATTTCGTTTACATCTACTTCTCAGTTTCTCTAAATCTGTATAATATGCCGATAAACCACAATGACACTCCACAACCTTCCTAACGTCGATTCTCAAAGAAAGTACAGCTTCAAGATCAGCCAAATGCATATCAACACATGTCAAAACATCCGGCTCTATTGTTTCAACACAACGATGAAATAATCGTTTAAATGACCTACCGCTATAAAACCTATCAAAATACTGATATAAACCATGATAAGAACAACGTTCTATGTATCTTGTTGCCAAATCAATATAATGCACTTTATCAGATATTGGAAAAGAAAAAGGTACTCCGTATTGATTGTATGTTATAAGATAGACATCATACTCTCCACTATCTGCCAACAAACTAAGTCGCTGCGACAAAACACGTTCGACTCCATTTGTCGACTTCATGTTATTGCAAAGGAAAGCTAATTTCATCAATGCCATACAATCTTTATAACTGATCAAACAATCCCATAACCTTCTCCATAATTGGAGCCATGTCGTAATACTTGTATTCAGCCAAATGACCACCTAAGATTAGGTTAGGGATTTGGTCGGCTAATTCTTTGTAGCGATTGTATAACGACATATTCTTGTCGTCGTTTACACTATAGTATGGTTCCATACCATCCTTCCACTCAGTGGAGTATTCACGAGAAATAACAGTCTTGGGACACTTGTAAACATCATCGCCGAACATTTCGAAATGTTTGTGCTCGATGACACGGGTATATGGAACATCGGCATCGGTAAAATTCATAACGGCATTGCCTTGATAGTTGGGCATATCAAGGATTTCTTCTTCGAAACGAACCGTGCGATATTCGAGTTTGCCATAACGATAATCGAAGTATTCATCCAGTTTACCAGTATACAACACCTTATCAGCAATCTGCTCCCAATGCTGACGATCATCGAAGAAATCAACATTAAGTTTTACATCCACACCTTCAAGTAGGCCATCTATGAGTTTATTGAAACCACCTATAGGAATACCCTGGAATCGATCGTTAAAATAATTATTATCGTGAACGAAACGTACTGGAAGACGCTTGATGATAAAGGCAGGCAGTTCGCTACATTTACGGCCCCACTGTTTTTCAGTATAGCCTTTGATAAGAATCTCATAAATGTCCTTACCTATCAGTATTTGTGCCTGTTCCTCAAGGTTTCTAGGTTCTGTAGCGCCATCGGCCTTCATCTTTTCAAGGGCTTCCTGACGCTGTTCTTCTATCTTGGCTTGGGCCTCAGCAGGTGTGAGAACTCCCCACATCTGATAGAAGGTATTCATATTGAATGGCAGATTATACTGTTTACCTTTATAGTTGGCAATAGGAGAATTGGTATAGCGATTGAATTCGACAATGGAGTTTGCGAAATCCCATACTTTCTTATTAGAGGTGTGGAATATATGGGCGCCATACTTATGAACATTTATACCTTCGATATTCTCGCAATAAATGTTTCCTCCTAAATGATTGCGTTTATCAATCACTAGGCAACGTTTTCTCTGGCGGTGAGCCATGCATGCAAATGTAGCACCATAAATACCGGCTCCAACTATTAGATAATCGTATTCTTTTGCCATATCAATAATGAATTTGGTGCAAATATATGATAAAATTTGGAATAATCCAAAAATATTTGTACTTTTGTCATCGTATTAGAAAGAATTTTTGTAGATGAAGAGGATTTGCTTTGTAGTTGATAGCATTTTAAGTATCGGTGGGGTGCAAAGAGTGACTGCAGTGATTGCCAAAGAATTGGCAAAGGATTATGATGTGAACATCGTGACCTTTGATAAGCCAGAACTGCTTGATACAAATCTATATGGTCTAAAGGATGTGGACATTGCATATCGATTCTTTTGTTATCCGAAGATTGGCAATCTGAAAAGGCATCTATGCAAAGCTTATAGTGGGCTTTATCTGAAATTGCAACCAAAATGCGAATGGTGCTCAGATCTGTATGCTCATAGTTCGTATCCATCTGAATTGCGGAATGCTTTATTGGCGGAGTTGAAACAAGGGGAATATGATATAATCATTGGGGTGCATGCACCACTTGCCGCTAGATTAGCAACAATAAAGAAACATCTGCCTGGAGTCAAATGTATCGGATGGCTGCATAATTCATATGAAGCTCTGTTTGGGGAGGACTCACATTATTATATAGGAGCAAAAAGGCGTAGGCACTATATCTATCAGTTTAGGAAGCTGGATGATGTGGTTGTGCTGTGTCAAGATGATGCAAACAGGTGTAATACATACGACAAGCATTTTACGCCAACAGTGATATACAACCCGTTGACACTAAAACAAGGAGAGCCTTCTACAGGAACAAGCAAAAGATTCTTAACTGTAGGAAGATTTACTCCACTACATAAAGGCATAGATCTAATTATAGAGGCATTCAATCTGTTTGCACAGAAGAATAAAGAATGGAAACTGGATATAGTGGGTGAAGGAACTGAAGAAAAGACATTCAGAAAACTGATTGCAAAGTATCAGCTAGAGGATAAAATTACCATTCATCCATTTACCAATCATATTCAGGAGTACTATTCTAAAGCCCAAGTTTATGTGCTGAGTTCGAGATGGGAAGGTATGCCACTAGTATTGGTTGAAGCGATGTCGCACGGACTACCAATTGTAACATCGGATTTACCGGTGAGTAAGGAAATTCTAGGTGACTTTGGAATGTATTTCAAGAACGGGGATATCGAAGACTTGGCACTGCGGTTGGAAGATGCTACGCATATAGATTGGGAGGCAAAATCAAAAGAGGCTCTGGAGATAGCTAAGCGATTTGATATTGAAAATATCATCAGCCAGTGGAAAAAACTGATTGAATAATATCATTTTTTAAGAAATAGTGCATAAAATTTGGAATAATCCAAAAATATTTGTACTTTTGTCAGCGTAAATTGGGCACGTATGAAGAAGATATGTTTTATAGCAGATAGCATTTTCAAGTCGAGCGGTAAGCAAAGAGTTACCGCTGTGATAGCTGAAGAACTGACGAAATACTACGATGTGACAATCGTGACGTTTGAGGATCCTGAGCAAGAAGACCTGAGGATGTATGACTTACAGAACTATCCCATCAAGTTCGTATATACCCACTTTCCGGAAATAGGTAAGTGGAAAAAGCTGTCGTATAGCATTTACAACTATCTGTATAAGAATCTACTGCCCAAAACAGCAACTACATCAGACTTGTATGCTCACAGTTCGTTCCCAAAACAAAGACGTGAGGCAGTGGTAAAGGTGCTAAAAGAAGGCAACTATGACGCGATAATAGCTGTAAACTCATATCTATCTATGCGACTGGCTACCATCAAGAAGGATCTGGGCGGGGTAAAGGCTATCGGATGGATATATAATTCGTTTAATGCATTTATCAGAGAGGGATCGCCATATCTGGGAACAGAACTGAAATATCACTATGGCAGACAGCTACAGAAACTAGATGAGACTGTGCTGCTGTATCTACAGGATTCGGAGATGTACTATCATGCATACGGTTTCTCGCCATTTGTGATTCCGAACCCGTTGACAATAAAACCAGGTGCGCCTGCCAGCGCTAAGAACAGACGATTCCTGGCTATAGGTAGACTGGTGCCTCAACACAAGGGATTCGACCTGCTGATTAAGGCGTTCGACAAGTTTGCACAGCATAATCAGGATTGGTATCTCGATATCGTAGGCGACGGACCAGAAAAGGATGCGCTGAACAAGATGATTGAGAATCGCTATCTGACCAGAAGAGTAAAGATACATCCTTATACCGAGGATATACAGAAGTATTATTCGCAGGCTAGTATCTATGTATCTAGCTCGAGATGGAAGGACTTCGGACTAGTACTGGTACATGCGATGGCCCACGGACTGCCGGTGATTTCATCTGACCTGCCGTCGAGCAAGGAGATACTAGGCGACTTCGGTATATACTTTAAGAATGGTGATGTGGATGATCTGGCCAAGAAACTGGAGGATGCCACATATATGGACTGGCAACCTAAGTCGGACGAGGCACTGATGCTGGCGCAGCGATTCAACGTAAGTGTGATAGCCGAGCAATGGAAAACGCTGATAGAAAGTGATGGACAACGAAAAGGTAAGAAATAAACTGAAGAACAACCCTAAGTGGAAGAAGTTTATTGACTGGGTGATTATGAACCAGGTGGAGACAAGACCACGCTGGTTTGTAAGACTGTTGGCCCCGATATATCAGCACAGAGGTAAGCACTCCGTGATACACCGTTCGGCAAGAATGGACACTCCACCCTATCGCATATTTAGCCTTGGCGACTACTCGGTTATAGAGTCTTTTGCATGCATAAACAATGCTGTAGGCGACGTGATGATTGGCAACCACACCCGAATAGGACTGCACAACACAATCATCGGACCTGTGGAAATAGGTAGCCACGTGAATCTTGCACAGGGCATAACGGTGACAGCACTGAACCACAACTTTGATGACACCCAAAAGCGGATAGACGAACAAGGTGTGAGCACCATTCCCGTAACGATAGAAGACGACGTATGGGTAGGAGCTAATGCTGTGATTCTGCCTGGAGTTACTATAGGTAATCACTGTGTGGTAGCAGCAGGCGCAGTAGTGACTAAGGACGTACCACCCCACTCGCTTGTGGCTGGCGTTCCGGCAAAAGTGATTAAGAATATATGAGAATAGGTATCGAGGCTCAGCGTGTGTTCCGCCGAAACAAACACGGAATGGACTATGTGGTTCTGCAAGAGATTAAGGAACTGCAGAAACTGGATACCAAGAATGAATACTTTGTGTTTGTGGCTCCCGGTGTGGACAGATGCCTGCAGGATACCAAAAACGTGCACATCATAGTGATAGGCGAAAGTTTCTATCCCGTCTGGGAACAAATTACCCTGCCCCGAGCTGCCAAGAAATACAATCTGGACATACTGCACTGTACCAGCAACACTGCACCGATATTCTGCGACATACCACTGGTGCTGACACTGCACGACATAATATTCATGGAACCGAGAGACAAGAACAACAAGTCGCTCTACCAGAATATGGGATGGCTGTACCGACGTAAGGTGGTACCAAAGATACTGGACAAATGCCGTCGCATCATCACAGTATCAAACTTTGAGAAACAGAACATCATAAACAAGCTGCACATCCCCGAAAAGAGGATGGCGATGATATACAACGGCTACAATGAATGGTTTACTACATTCAGAGACGTAGCAGATATCTACAAGTCGTATATCGACAAGCCGGGCTACTTCTTCTTCCTGGGCAACACTGACCCGAAGAAGAACACAGAGCGTACGCTAGTAGCATACTCAAAGTATCTGGAGAAATCAAGCATAAAGCGCAAGTTGCTGATGGCAGATCTGGACAAGGAGTATCTGAACGGCATAATAGAAAGAAACCACATAGAGAACATCCGCGAACAGATAGTGATGCCAGGATATATAGTGAACAGCGACCTACCTTATATATATAATAGGGCATTCGCATTCCTTTACACTTCGCTAAGAGAGAGTTTCGGAATACCTCTGCTTGAGGCTATGGCATGCGGCACACCTGTAATCACATCCAATACATCATCTATGCCGGAAATTGCCGGCAATGATGCTATACTTATCAACCCCGAGAGTTCTGACGAGATAGCAGAGAAGATGCTACAACTGGAGAATAACGAACTGTACTATAACGCACAAAAAGAAATAGGACTGAAAAGAGCAGAACTGTTCTCATGGAAGAAAACCGCAGAACAGCTATTGAGTTTATACGAAGAAGTTTATAAAGAGCTGCCGAATTCTAACATGAGCTGACGTGCGTCGGAATTGTTCTGGGTATTAAGACGGTAATACCCGCGACGACCTGTAGACTCGATAAGTGACTGAGGGGACTTGGAATTTTTAAGCAGATACTGCTGAACATAGGCACGGATCTCGTTAAGATCGGGCGTATAAAAGAAACTAAGATTCATATTATATACATGCTTGGACACCTGCATTACGCTGATGCCCTTATCGCCTACACTGGTCAATATACTCAATATCTGCTGGTCGTATGTCATTTGCCTTAAAAAAAGGCCGGTAAAGCGTTACCGACCTTTTTCTATAATTCGTTAAATGGCTTATGCCAATGTAACTTTTTCACCATCATTAGCGAGCTTGCCCTCCTTGAAGAGCCAACCCAGACCGAGAAGAGTCTCTTCCTCAGAAATCTTAGCAGCCTTAGCGATCTCCTTTACAGTGAGAGCATTATCTGCTGCTGCAAGTGCCTGATATACATCACCGGCCTTGAAACCTACGTTCTCAGCGTTGATTGCGATAACTGCTTTTGCTGCAGCCTTAGGAGCTGCTTCCTTCTTCACGGTTGTCTTTTTAGCTGCGGCTGCCTTTGGCTCTGCTGCCTTAGTAGCCTTCTTAGCTGTTGCTTTCTTTTCTGCCATAGTTCTATAAAAAATTAAATACTCTTATTGAAGTTTTACTTCTTTATTAATTTTCGAGTGCAAAAATACGGCTTTTATCCGATACAACTCGTTGATTATTAGGCATTTTTAGCAGTAATGTAATTATTCTTGACGTAGGTCAACCGACGATCGAAGCAAGCGCAGTGAACTTTATTCACTGCCTTGCGAGGAGAAGGTAGAACGCAGTTCAACCTTAAGCTGGAGCTCCTCCAATTGTTTGATATCCAACTCTCCAGGGGCATCGAGCATCACGTCGCGACCGCTGTTGTTCTTTGGGAATGCGATGCAATCACGGATGCTGTCAAGACCTGCCATCAGACTTACAAAGCGGTCCAAACCGAAGGCAAGACCTGCGTGAGGGGGTGCTCCGTACTTGAAGGCATTAATAAGGAATCCGAACTGAGCCATAGCACGCTCGGGAGTGAATCCAAGAATCTGGAACATCTTCTCCTGAAGCTTACCATCGTGGATACGGAGTGAACCGCCACCTACCTCGACACCATTGCAAACGAAATCGTAAGCCACGGCACGAACCTTAGCAGGATCGGTATCCAGCAGAGGAATATCATCGGGGTTAGGCATTGTGAATGGATGGTGTGTAGCCATCAGACGCTGCTCCTCATCGCTCCACTCAAAGAGTGGGAAGTCGACAATCCACAAGCAAACGAAGTTGTCCTTATCGCGAAGTCCGAGACGGTCACCCATCTCAAGACGAAGTGTGCAAAGCTGTACACGAGTCTTGTTGGCATTGTCGCCACTGAGAATCAGTACGAGGTCGCCATCCTTAGCACCACATGCCTCCTTAACCTTTGCCCATACCTCTGGGGTATAGAACTTGTCGATAGATGACTTAACTGTGCCATCCTCGTTGAACTTAACATAAACCAGGCCCTTAGCACCTACCTGAGGACGCTTAACAAACTCGGTGAGCTCGTCGAGCTGCTTACGAGAGTAGTTAGCGCAACCAGGTACGCAGATACCACCGATATAGTTTGCATCATTGAATACGGGGAATGTACCTGTGCCCTTGAGCTGATCCATAAGCTCTACAAACTCCATACCGAAACGCAGGTCGGGCTTATCGCTACCGAAACGACGCATAGCCTCGTGCCATGTCATGCGCTGCAGGGGAGGAAGCTCAACACCACGTACCTCCTTAAACAAGTGACGAGCCATATCCTCGAAGAGCTGCAGAACGTCCTCCTGATCAACAAACGACATCTCGCAGTCGATCTGAGTGAACTCCGGCTGACGGTCGGCACGCAGGTCCTCATCGCGGAAACACTTGGCAATCTGGAAGTAACGATCGAAACCAGAAACCATCAGCAACTGCTTAAGTGTCTGTGGCGACTGAGGCAGTGCATAGAACTGACCAGGATTCATACGTGAAGGAACCACAAAGTCGCGTGCTCCCTCTGGAGTAGAACCGATAAGGATAGGTGTCTCGACCTCGATGAAATCCTTACCATCAAGGAAGTTGCGGATAAGGATAGTCATGCGGTGACGCAGTTCGAGATTCTTACGAACGGCAGCACGACGAAGATCGAGATAACGATACTTCATACGAATATCATCACCACCATCGGTATTGTCCTCAATAGTGAATGGAGGTGTGAGACTCTCGCTCAACACATTAAGTTCCTTAACCAGAATCTCAATATCACCTGTAGGCATCTTGGGATTCTTACTCTGGCGCTCGCTAACCTCGCCCTTGACCTGAATACAGAATTCACGGCCAAGCTTGTTGGCACGTTCGCAGAGTTCTGCATCGTCAGCATCATTGAAAACGAGCTGAGTCAAACCATAACGATCACGAAGATCAACGAAGGTCATTCCGCCCATCTTACGACTGCGCTGTACCCATCCGGCAAGTGTTACTACACTGCCTGCATTCTGGAGCCTAAGCTCTCCACAAGTCTTACTTCTGTACATATTTAATTGCTATTTATTCATTTAAGGTGCAAAATTACATAAAAAATTGATAATAGACAAACATATTTCTTAATTCTTCATCATTAATTCATATTTTTATATTAACTTTGCACTGAATTAATATTTAAACGACTAAAAAGATGAAGAAAATTGCATTTATAGCATTTATGCTCGTTTGCGGTTTGACAACCGTACTTGCTCAGAAACCTGCTGAGATTAAGTTCGACAAACTTACTCACAACTTCGGAACATTCTCTGAGAAGAACCCAGTTGTTACAACAACCTTTACCTATACCAATGTAGGCGAACAGCCATTGGTAATCAATCAGGCAGTGGCCAGCTGTGGCTGCACCGTACCTGAGTACACAAAGACTCCTATCAAACCAGGAGAAAAGGGTGAGATTAAAGTAACATACAACGGAGCTGGAAAGTTCCCTGGTCACTTCAAGAAGTCGATCACTATCCGCACCAACGGTGTAGTAGAGATGACACGCCTCTATATTGAGGGCGAGATGACTGAGGCTCAGAATCCGTAAGTAAATCCGATTGAGCTATACTCCTTGAACTGGAGGTAGCCAAGGTCGTCGTCCTTATTACTCGAATCGTCGAAACGTGGGAAGAGGAACAGATTGGCCGAGATATACTTTGATACACGCAGAGAGAATGTGTTTTCCCATTCTATCTCTGTACGCTTATACGATGTGAATGCATAGAGGCGAGACTTCCATGACACCACATCGTTTATTTTCCATGTCAAATCGGCAGTAACCTGCGAACCGAAGTCGATAAGAGAGTGTTTGCCCTCGTCAAGACCGTAGCTTGGGCCAAGATCCAAACGGTCAACATAACGGTAGTTGACGGCAATTGGCGACAAGTTGACTGTACCGTTGAGTTTCTTATCCTTGGTAGCCACCTTGTAGTCCATACCAAGACCAAGGTTGAGATTGAATGGCGACATGAAGTCGGAATATGTATTGAGGTCGTTTGCCTTCAAACCACGAGTGAACTGGGTGTAAGCAAGCATCTGCAAGGTGTAATACCAGTTTTTGGCTGCCTGAAGGCCGACTTTACCGGTATAACGGATAAGGTCCTCGTTAGACTTGAACTTATGCACAGAGTCGGAACGTGAGTGCATGAATCCGAGTTTCATCTCAAGTTTGTTATCCCACTTCCACTTATTGCGGTTGTCGTAGTTGGCCTCGAGTGTCAGTGCTCCTACCATCGAGTAGTTGCTCTCACCGCCCTTATACCAGTTGTTACTAACGAAGTTCTGCATAAACTGCAGGTATCCATCACCCTTCTTGGTCCAGAAGTCGGGCTTCTGAATCAGAATCTCTGTCGGGACATCATCGGGAGTGTCGATAACCGGTCCTTCGACCTTCTCGACTAGTTTTACTTCATTCTTGAGAGGTTTTTCTACATCCCTACGCACATTACCCGTCTCATTCAATTCGGTCTCGGTAGTACCCACCAGGTCAGGACGATTAAGATAAATATGCATCAGTGCTGCATCGATGGCATCGGCCACAGGGTCCTTGCCCACCTCATCATTTTCAAATGATAATGATTTGCTGGCTACATTGTGATAGAAAGTTACAGGTGCAAACAGACGATAGAAGCGTCCGTCTAACGTATCTTTAGGGAGTGCAGCTGAGGCGCTAAGCGCACAAAAAGCCGCGAAAAATAATGCTACTTTTCTCATATCTGGTGCAAAGATACAATTTTTTGCCAATAGATTGCATTCTTTTCGTATTTTTTTCGTAATTTTGCACCTTGATTTACGCGTACATTAATAAAAAGCAAAATAGAAATGAATAAAGACACTATTATCGGCTTTGTCCTCATTGCGCTGGTGCTTATCGGCTTCAGCTGGTACAACCAGCCTTCGCAGGAGGAAATAGAGGCCGCGAGAAAGCAAGACAGTATTGCAACAGCGATGCAACAGGATGCCGCCAAGAAGCAGAAAGCTGAAGAGGCAGCACGTAAAGCACAGGCTGATGCTGCTGCTCAGGGTGACACTACAGCTATGTTCTATGCATCGCTTAACGGCAAGAACGAACCAGTAGTTCTGAAGAACGACAAGGTTGAGCTGACATTCAACACAAAAGGTGGTACACTGGCTAAAGCAGTTATCAAGGGTTTCGAGAATCTTGAAGACGGCATGGACGTGACGCTCTTCGACGAAAAAACTCAGCAGATGAACTTCATGCTGGCAGGTAAGTCGGAGAACATCATCACCAAGGATCTGTTCTTCACCCCATCGAACGTAACCGACTCTACACTGACCATGACTGCTCAGGCAGGTAATGGTGGTAGCATCGAGCTGAACTACGTGCTGGGTAAGGACTACATGCTGCACTTCAACATTAAGGCTAACGGCCTGCAGGGCATGTTCGCTCCTAACTATCAGCAGATGGATATAGAGTGGAACGATCTGGTTCGCCAGCAGGAGAAGGGCTTTACTTTCGAGAACCGCTACACATCGGTTACCTACAAGAAGGCTAACAGTGGCACTAAGGAGGTAAGCGAGAGTTCAGAGGAGATAGATAAGGAAATAGAGGAGCAGCTAGACTGGGTAGCTTTCAAGAACCAGTTCTTCTCAGCAGCTCTTATCTCAAAGGACAACTTTGCTGCCAACTCACTGTTGACTAGCATTCCACAGCAGAAAGGCTCTGGCTATCTTAAGCAGATGGGCGCTAAGCTGAAGACTGCTTTCGACCCAACAGGTGCTAAGGCAACCGAGTTCGAAATGTATATCGGTCCTAACGACTTCCGACTGATCCAGGACGTAGAACAGCAGAGCACATTCGGCAAGGATCTTGACCTGGAGCAGTTAGTATATCTGGGTTGGTGGTTAGTACGCTGGATTAACCGTTGGTTCACCATCTACGTATTCGACTGGCTCACATCATGGGGCTTCTCAATGGGTATCGTATTGATTCTGATTACCCTGCTGCTTAAGGTCATCACCTATCCTATGGTAAAGAAGAGCTACATGTCGTCTGCCAAGATGCGTGTACTGAAGCCAAAACTCGACGAGGCTACCAAGCAATACGACAAGCCTGAGGACCAGATGAAGAAACAGCAGGCTATGATGCAGATGTACTCACAGTATGGTGTATCGCCTCTGGG
The DNA here is from genome assembly GCA_902761905.1 of uncultured Prevotellaceae bacterium. Lineage (GTDB taxonomy): Bacteria > Bacteroidota > Bacteroidia > Bacteroidales > Bacteroidaceae > Prevotella. The sequence continues at coordinate 90,735 of CACWMK010000001.1, read as the reverse complement.
CGGCTGTCTGCCAATGCTTATCCAGTTCCCTATCTGGATGGCAATGTTCTTCTTCGTACCTAACGCTATCCAGCTGCGTCGCGAGTCGTTCCTGTGGATCAGCGACCTTTCTACCTACGACCCAATCATCGAATGGGGCACAAACATCTGGGGTATCGGCGACCACCTGTCGCTCACCTGCATACTGTTCTGTGTAGCCCAGATTCTGTACTCATACATGACTATGCGTCAGCAGAAGGACCAGATGGTTGGTCAGCAGGCTGAGCAGATGAAGATGATGCAGTGGATGATGTATCTGATGCCACTGATGTTCTTCTTCATGTTCAACGACTACTCATCAGGACTTAACTTCTACTACTTTATCTCATTGTTCATGTCGGCAGCTATCATGTGGACTCTCCGCAAGACTACCAACGACGAGAAGCTGCTCGCCATCCTTGAGGCTAAGTACAAGGAGAACAAGAATAATCCTCAGAAGAAGACATCAGGTCTTGCTGCACGCCTGGAGGCTATGCAGAAGCAGGCTGAGGAACTGCAGAGACAGAGAATGAACCAACAAAAGAAATAAAACTTATGAAAAGATTTAGTATTCCAGTTTTACTTATGGGACTTGCACTTCTGAGCAGTCCTGTTAAAGCAGAAGAAAACGTGAAGATAGGTAAGCAAAATATCAAGCTGAGCAGCAATCTGATGACTCCCGAGGCTCTTTGGGCTATGGGACGCATCGGAGCTGCCGAGGCTTCGGCTGACGGTAAGCAGATTGTTTACCAGATTGGCTACTACAGCGTAAAGGCCAACAAGAGTCAGCAGAAGATTGCTATCATAAATGCTGATGGTACAGGCAACACCACACTGACTACTGGCAGCAAGAGCGAGACCGATCCAACATGGTATAACGGCAAGATTGCATTCCTTACAGGTGGACAGTTGTGGACCATGAACCCTGACGGTTCTGACCGCAAGCAGATTTCAAAGACATCAAAGGATATTGAGGGATTCAAGTTCTCGCCTGATGGCAAGAAGGTAATCCTGCTTCACTCTCTTGAGTTCAATGAGATTATCAAGAAGAACCCAGACGATCTGCCAAAGGCTACCGGCCGACTGGTAACGGACCTGATGTATCGTCACTGGGATCACTACGTAGAGTCAATCCAGCACCCATTCGTAGCTGATGTTACAGAGGATGGCATCAAGGATGGTATCGATATCCTTGAGGGTGAGCCATTCGAGTGCCCAATGGAACCATTCGGTGGTATCGAGCAGTTGGACTGGGCTCCCGACTCTAAGTCGATTGCCTACACCTGCCGCAAGAAGACTGGTCTGGCCTACTCTATCTCGACCGACTCTGATATATATTTATATATAATAGGTACGCGCGAGACAAAGAACCTCTGCAAACCTGCAGGATATGTTGATCCTAAGGTTGATCCAACCAAGACTCTGAAGTATCAGAGCGTAAACGCCAAGGAGAACCTGAAGAACAACGTAGGTTATGATCAGAATCCTAAGTTCTCGCCTGATGGCAAGTACATCGCCTGGACATCGATGGAACGCGATGGATACGAGGCTGACCGCCTGCGCCTGTGTGTTTACAACCTGGCTACTGGCGAGAAGAAATACGTAACAGAGAGCTTCGACTCTGGCGTTGACGACTTCGTATGGAGCGATTCTAAGGACGTGATGATTTACTTTATCGGTGTTTGGAACGCTACCGAGAACCTGTATGCTGTAAACTGGAAGGGCGAGCTGAAGCAGATCTTCACTCCAGTACTGCCACAGTCAGGTTCTGAGGGTCAGAAGGACAATTCATGGGCCGACTTCGGTTCTATCCACCTAATGAACAACGGTAAGCAGCTGCTTATGGAGCGCCACTCGTTTACAGCTCCTGCCGACCTGTATATCGTTACTCCAAACTTCAAGAAGCCACAGAACACAGCTGTTCAGCAGCTTACTTTCGAGAATAAGCACATCACCGATCAGTTGGCTAAGCCTTCTGTACAGCAGCGTTGGGTAAAGACCAGCGACGGCAAGCAGATGCTTACATGGATTATCCTGCCACCAAACTTCGACGAGACCAAGAAATACCCCACTCTGCTGTTCTGCGAGGGTGGTCCTCAGAGCCCAGTATCACAGTTCTGGAGCTATCGTTGGAACTTTATGATCATGGCTTCGCAGGGCTATGTAGTTGTAGCTCCTAACCGTCGTGGTCTTCCTGGATTCGGACAGGAGTGGCTTGAGGAGATCTCAGGCGACTGGACTGGTCAGTGCATGAGAGACTATCTGGCAGCTATCGATTTTGCTGCTAACAATCTGCCTTATGTAAATAAGGACAAGCTGGGTGCTGTAGGTGCATCGTTCGGTGGATTCTCTGTGTACTACCTGGCAGGTCATCACGACAAGCGCTTCAAGGCATTCATCGCCCACGATGGTGCTTTCAACCTCGAGGCTATGTACACTGAGACTGAGGAGAACTGGTTCTCTAACTTCGAGTACGATGATGCTTACTGGAACAAGGACCGCACTGCCAATGCAGACAAGACCTACAAGAACTCACCTCACCAGTTTGTTGACAAGTGGGATACTCCTATCCTCGTTATCCATGGCGAGAAGGACTACCGCATCAACGCTACTCAGGGTATGTCGGCATTCAACGCTGCCCGCATGAAGGGTATCGAGGCCGAGCTGCTCATCTTCCCCGATGAGAACCACTGGGTACTGAAACCACAGAACGGTGTACTGTGGCAGCGCACATTCTTCAACTGGCTCGACCGTTGGTTGAAATAAGCAAACAATATATTCCCACCTTGGGAACAAAACATTCCCAGTGTGGGAATAAAATGTTCCCAACGTGGGAATAAAAACGAAAGGTAATTAAATAGAAAACAAAATAATGACTCAAGCAATTCAGAAAACCTTACGCGACAGCGCTGGCATGCGCTGGACCGCTCTGCTGCTACTTGCTCTCGCAATGTTCTGCAGCTACATCTTTATGGACATCCTCTCACCTATCAAGGACCTGATGCAGGAGACCCGTGGTTGGGACTCTACAGCATTCGGTACTATGCAAGGTTCTGAGGTATTCCTCAACGTATTCGTGTTCTTCCTCATCTTCGCTGGTATCATCCTCGACAAGATGGGCGTACGTTTCACTGCAGTACTCTCAGCAGCGGTAATGCTGGTTGGTGCCTGTGTAAAATGGTATGCCGTAAGCGATAGCTTCGCAGGAACAGGACTTGAAACATGGTTCAACAACAATCTTAATTATATCCCCGTGTTCGATGAACTGGGTGTATCGCCATTCTATGCCGGCATGCCTGCATCAGCTAAGTTTGCTGCTTGCGGATTCATGATCTTCGGTTGTGGATGTGAGATGGCTGGCATCACCGTTAGCCGTGGAATCGTTAAGTGGTTCAAGGGTCGTGAGATGGCTCTGGCTATGGGATCAGAGATGGCACTCGCTCGTCTGGGTGTTGCCACCTGTATGATCTTCTCACCTTTCTTTGCCCGTCTGGGTGGTCAGGTGTCAGTTAGCCGTTCGGTAGCCTTCGGTGTAGTGCTGATGTGTATCGCACTCATCATGACCATCGTTTACTTCTTCATGGACCAGAAGCTCGACAGTCAGACTGGCGAGGCTGAGGAGAAAGACGATCCATTCAAGATCTCTGACCTGGGTAAGATCCTGACCGATGCAGGTTTCTGGATTGTAGCCCTGCTCTGCGTGCTGTACTACTCAGCCATCTTCCCATTCCAGAAGTATGCTGTAAACATGCTGCAGTGCAACCTCACACTTACTGCTCCAGATGCCAACTCATTCTGGGCACAGCCCGATGTAACCATCGTTCAGTATGTAATCATGCTGATTGTGGCTGCTGCTGGTTTCGCATCAAACTTCCAGAAGAAGGCCAACCTTAAGTATGGCCTGCTAGGACTTTCGATCGTAGCACTCGTAACATATTGCTATATGGGTTACATGCGCCAGTCGGCTGAGAGTATCTTCGCAGTATTCCCACTGCTGGCTGTGCTCATCACTCCTATCCTGGGTAGCTATCTCGACCACCATGGCAAGGCAGCCTCAATGCTGGTACTGGGATCTGTACTGCTCATCGCATGTCACCTTACATTCGCATTCGTTCTGCCTATGTTCAAGGGCAATGCCGTAGGTGGTATCATCATCGCTTACACCACCATCCTGGTTCTGGGAGCATCGTTCTCACTGGTACCTGCATCACTCTGGCCTTCAGTGCCCAAGCTCGTTGATGCTAAGGTTATCGGTTCTGCATACGCACTGATCTTCTGGATTCAGAACATCGGTCTGTGGCTGTTCCCACTGCTGATTGGTAAGGTGCTCGACGCTACCAACCCAAATGTAACCGATCCTACACAGTTCGACTACACCGCTCCGCTGGTAATGCTGGCATCGCTCGGTGTTGCAGCCCTCATCCTGGGCTTCGTACTGAAGGTTGTGGATAAGAAGAAAGGTATTGGTCTTGAACTTCCTAACATCACAGAATAATTATGAAAATCGGTTTCGATAACGACAAATATCTCAAGATTCAGTCTGAGCATATCAAGGAGCGCATCGCACAGTTCGATGGCAAGCTTTATATGGAGTTGGGTGGCAAACTGTTCGACGACCACCATGCATCGCGCGTACTGCCTGGTTTCAAGCCCGACAGTAAGCTCCACATGCTGGGCCAGCTTCGCGACAGCATCGAGATTGTCATCGTAGTTAGTGCTGAGGATATCGAGAAGAACAAGGTGCGTGCCGACCTTGGCATCACCTATGATGAGGATGTACTGCGCCTGCGCGATGAGTTTATGAGCCGCAACTTCATGGTAGGCAGCGTAGTGATTACCCACTACAACGGTCAGCACGCTGCCGACCAGTTCCGTCATCGTCTGGAGCGTGAGGGCATACGCAGTTACTTCCATTACCCCATCGACGGCTATCCCCACAATGTGGAGCTGATTGCCAGCGACGAGGGTTTCGGCAAGAACGACTACGTAGAGACATCACGCCCACTGGTAATCGTGACAGCTCCTGGTCCTGGTAGCGGTAAGATGGCTACCTGTCTGAGTCAGCTGTACAACGAGAACAAGCGTGGTATCCGTGCCGGTTACGCCAAGTTCGAGACATTCCCCGTTTGGAACCTGCCACTGAAACACCCTGTAAACATCGCCTATGAGGCAGCTACAGCCGACTTGAACGATGTTAACATGATCGATCCATTCCACCTGGAGGCATACAATAAGACTGCCGTGAACTACAATCGCGACATCGAAATATTCCCCGTATTGAATGCACTCTTCGAGGGTATCTACGGCGAGAACCCATACAAGTCGCCAACAGATATGGGTGTTAACATGATTGGCTTCTGCATCTGCGACGATGATGTATGCTGCAAGGCTTCGAAGGATGAGATTATCCGTAGATTCTACGATGCGACAAACAAGATGGCAGACGGTGCCGACAACGAGAACGAGGTGAACAAGATCCGTATGCTCTTCAATCAGGCTAAGATTACTACCGCCTTCCGTCCTGTTACAACAGCTGCCTACGAGAAGAAGATCGAGACCGGTCTGCAGGCTGCAGCTATCGAACTTGAGGATGGCACCATTATCACAGCCAAGTCGAGCCCACTACTGGGATGTAGCGCAGCCCTGCTGCTCAATGCCATGAAGCATCTGGCAGAGATTGACCATGAGGCCAAGCTGATTCCACAGAGTCTGATCGAACCAGTTCAGAAGACCAAGATAGAATACCTGGGTGGCAAGAACCCACGTCTGCATACCGATGAGGTGCTTGTGGCCCTGAGCGTACTCTCAACACACGACGAAAATTGTCGTCGTGCTCTTGAGCAGTTGCCTAAACTGCGCGGCTGTCAGGTACACACTACAGTAATGCTGAGCGAGGTTGACCGCAAGATATTCAAAAAACTGGGTTGCGGACTTACATGCGATCCGGTTAAGAAGAAGTAATATATGACCGAAGCGATTCGTCATCGACTAAACGATTCTCCATTTGCGAGATGGACAGTGCTCATCATCGTGGCAACAGCCATGATGATGGGCTACTTCGTTAATGACGTAATGTCGCCTCTGGAAACTCTGCTCGAACTGCCCAAGAGTCAGGGAGGTCTGGGTTGGACGCCGTCTGACTATGGATTCTTCTCGGGTGCTGGCAGTTTCATCAATGTATTCCTGTTGATGCTATTCTTCTCGGGACTGATTCTCGACAAGATGGGCATACGTTTTACTGGAGTGCTTGCGTGCAGTCTGATGGCTTTAGGTACACTGCTCAAGCTGTATGGTGTAACTACCGACTTCGGTACAGCCGAGATAGTTATCTTCGGCTTCCAACTGCCTATGTCGGTGGCTATTGCATCACTTGGCTTTGCAGTGTTTGGTGTGGGCTATGAAATGACAGGCATCACCGTGTCGAAGGCTATGGTACGCTGGTTTACCGGTCATGAGCTTGCACTGTCCATGGGCATACAGCTGGCTATGGCCCGACTTGGCACTGCCGCTGCGCTTAGTATATCAGCACCGGTAGCACGCCACTTCGCGCTATCTACACCATTGCTGGTATCACTGGCGTTTCTTATCATCGGACTGCTGGCATTCCTTGTGTTCTGTGTGATGGACCGCAAGCTGGATGAATCAGAGGGACAGGTTCTTGATTGCGAGCAAAGCTCGGATCAATCGACCTGTCCCTCCGATTCATCTTCCGAAGAGTTCCACTGGGGTGATATCCTTGTCACCCTGCGCAATCCCGGGTTCTGGCTTATCACTCTGTTCTGCGTGCTGTTCTATTCGGCAGTGTCGCCATTCCTTAAGTTCTCTACCAAACTGATGGTGATGAAGTATGGCGTTGATCCTGATATCGCAGGATTCTTCTCCTCGATAGCACCATTCGGCACTATACTGATGACACCGTTGTTCGGTGCAATCTACGACCGCTATGGCAAAGGAGTTACACTGGTTATTACCGGTGCACTAATGCTTACTGCCGTCCACTTCGGATTCTCGCTGCCTATGCATAGCAGCACCATCGCCATCGCACTGATGGTGACACTCAGCATCGGCTACTCATTGGCACCTGCTGCACTGTGGCCATGCGTGCCAAAGATTATCCCACTGAAGTGTCTGGGTACAGCCTACTCAATGATATTCTTTATACAAAACTTTGGCCGTGCCATAATCCCGATGTTTGTAGGTCGTGCCAACGAGACCGATCCTACCTACACCACATCCATGCTCATCTTTGGCTTCACTGCTCTGTGTGCAGCCGTCACAGCTATAGGCATACTGCTTATCGACAAGCATAAGCAATACGGCCTGCAACTACCAAACATCAAAAAGTAAATCGCACTATCAGCGGCAGATGATCGCTGTAGCCTGACTGATAGCGAGGACCAACATACGTTCTTCGTGGGCGATAGCCACCGTATCCAGCATCCTCCTCGAGCAAGAATAATGGAGCATGCACGTACGCAGTGTCCACCTTATTATATATATAAGCACTGCCAAGTATATGGTCGATACTCTCCCACTCGCCCTGATAGCGATACGTGCCCTTAACACCATTGTCGCCAACAGCGTCCTTAGTAATATTCATCAGTCCGTGCTGATAATACTGCAGCAGACTGGGACTATCAGCCGCATCGTTAAAGTCGCCTGCTATCATCACCTTTGCTTCAGACGACAATGTACGGATAGAGTCCACCGAAGCACATACCCTATCAGCCACCACCTTACGAAACGGTCTACTGAACTTCTCGCCGCCAAACCTACTAGGCTGATGCACCACAAAAACATGCAACGTATCGCCCGACACTGTCTCCCCGCATGCATACAATATGTCGCGAGTTGCCCTCATGCCCTCTATCGGCTCTACCCTTATCCCATAGCTACGGATAGGCGCAAACGAGTAAGGTGAGTACATCAGCGCAACATCTATGCCTCGTTCATCGGGCGATGATGTCATAAGGTATTCATAACCGGCATTACGCAACAGCGAACGCTTTGTGAGATCTCTCATCACCGAATCGTTCTCCACCTCACATAATGCTATCAAGTCTGGTATACCGGCATTATCCGAAGAACATGAAAGTAACTCCTGAGCAATGTTATTAAGCTTATGCCAATAGCGTTTCTTAGTCCAGTGGCGTGTTGCCTCCGGCAGGTATTCCGTATCGTGTTTTCCCACATCGTGAGTATAGTCGAACATATTCTCGCAGTTCAACTCTACAAATGTCAGAAAGCCCGATAACAATAAACTAAGTATCATTTACGCTTAATCTTCCATCCAAGTGCGGCAACCACAATCGACGTTACCGGCGATAGGAAATTAAAGAAACAATATGGCAGATAAGTGAGTGTGGCCACACCCAGCACGGTGCTCTGCGTAAGACCGCACGTGTTCCAGGGCACAAGCACAGATGTAACCGTAGCGCCGTCTTCGCAACTGCGACTCAACAGGCGCGACTCGTATCCACGGTCCTTGTACACATCCTTAAACATCGAACTGGCCAACATTATCGACAGATACTGATCGGCCATAGCAATGTTGCAGAACAGCGATGTACCTACAGTCGAAGCAACCATCGATGCAGTACCACGCACCCAGCGCAGTACCACCTTCATCAGGTCGGCCAGCTGTCCTGTAGCGGTCAGTGCACCACCGAATGTCTGTGCACAGATGATAAGCCAGATAGTTGGCATCATACCACCCATACCACTCGTTGCCACCAGATCGTTAAGCATAGGCACTCCCGTCTCGATATTAGTACTACCATAGCACACCTGCATCATGCCCTTATACGATGATAGGAAACCGTCGTGACCTGATATCTGTCTGATCAGATCGGGCTGCACCAGCAGTCCTACAACAGCAGCCAACAATATAGCAAGGAACAGCACCACCATCGATGGCCACCTGCGAGCAATCATCACACCTGTAAGCACAGGCACTATCAGCAACCATGGCGAGATGACAAACGTGTGCTGCAGTCCGTCCATAAACTCCTGCACGTTGCCATGTCCCTGCACGTCCATCATCAGTCCGGCAATCAGGAATATTGATAGCGACACTATGAAGGTAGGCACCGTAGTATACATCATATAGCGGATATGAGTAAACAGTGGAGTGCCCGACACACTAGATGCCAGCACCGTGGTATCGCTGAGTGGCGACAGCTTATCGCCGAAGTATGCACCCGTGATGATCGAACCGGCAATCCACCCGTCGTCGAATCCATGCGCCTTACCGATACCCATCAGTGCCACACCTATGGTTGCTACGGTTGTCCATGACGAACCGATCATCAGGCTGACCAGCGCGCACAGCACACTACTTGAAACCAGGAACACCTCCGGCCGGATAATCTGCATGCCATAGTATATCATCGTTGGCACAATACCCGACACCATCCATGTTCCACCGATGGCACCTATCAATAAGAGGATAATGATAGCCGGTGTGCAACTGGCTATCTTATCCGTTATCTCTTTCTCCAGATTCTCCCACTCAAGTCGCTTAGAGAAGTGACCTATAAGCACACTCACTGCCGATGCCGCCAATAACGACACCTGACTGGCACCATCAAGTGTTGCGTTGCCGAACACGGCAACGCAACATGTGATGAGTACTATCAGTACCAGAAATGGGATGAATGATATCATATTAGCAAACCTTTTCCAGGCGCTTCATCATTGCAAACATAAACAGGGCTGCAACTACGCATACAGCGATGAACACGCCCCAAACCACTGTCAGGTTGATGTCGCCCCACAGGTAACCACCTACACCTACCAGCTTGTTACCGATGGCGGTAGATACAAACCATCCACCCATCATCAGTCCCTTCAACTTTGGAGGAGCTACCTTAGATACAAACGAGATACCCATTGGGCTGAGCAGCAGCTCACCGAATGTCAGAATCAGGTATGTACCTATCAGCCAGTAAGGCGATACGAATGTAGCTGCGTCGCCTGCAGCCTTCTGCTCGTTAGGAGTCATCAGTCCCTGCGAAGCCAGCATCATCACGATAAATGCCGATGCAGCAACCAGCATACCGTAGGCAATCTTACGTGGAGGTGTTGGCTCCTTGCCTTTGCTGGCCAGACTGCTGAAGATAGCCATCGATACTGGTGTAAGCGCAACTACATAGAATGGGTTGAACTGCTGGAAGATAGGAGCTGAGATAGCAACCTCGCCAGTAGCCTGAGTGTACTTGTAACCCAGTATGCCGAGTGCTACCACGATGATAGCAGCCGAGATGCCCTTGCCCTTTGGAGTCTTGCTCTGGAAGAGTGAGAAACCGGCATACACGATGAAGATGATCATCACCAGGTTGATAACATCGAATGGCATTGTATCGGCACCAGTAGCCGACTTAGCAGTGAACTCATCTGCGAAGTATGTCAGCGACAGACCGTTCTGGTGGAAAGCCATCCAGAAGAAGATAACCACTGCAAACACCAGACACAGAGCAACCACACGCTGTGCTGTCTCTTCCTTGGTCAGCTCGGGCTCGTTGCTGGCAGCCTGAGCCTTATCGTCCTTACCTTTGCCACCCTCAACATGGCGGAATGTGCCACGGAAGATGTAGTAGATGGCGATAGAGAGGATGAGCGATGCACATGCGATAGCGAAAGCAAAGTGATAGCTGTCGTTAACGCTGGTGCCCAGATTCTGCTGCGACCACTCCATGATGCGTACTGCAGCTGTAGGAGCAAACAGTGCGCCGATGTTGATAGCCATGTAGAACAGTGAGAAACCGGCATCGCGCTTGTTGGCGTACTTTGGATCATTGTACAGGTCGCCTACCATTACCTGAAGGTTGCCCTTAAACAGTCCGGTACCGAAACCTATCAGTACCAGTGCAGCCAGCATCACCACCAGTGCGAATGTGTCGCCACCCAGGGGGATAGACAGCAGCAAATAACCTGCAAACATAATCAAGATACCGATGGTAACCATCTTGCCGAAACCGAACTTATCGGCCAGCCATCCACCTACGATAGGCAGGAAGTAAACCAGCATCAGGAAGTCGCTGTAGATCTCGCCTGCCCAACCGGCGTCCAGACCATAGTTAGCTCTCAAAAATAAAGCAAATACGGCGAGCATCGTGTAATAACCGAAGCGCTCACCAGTGTTGGCCAGGGCCAACGCAAATAAACCTTTGGGTTGATTTTCGAACATAATTAATTATTTATTTGATTTTAGAATTCTTTGTTCTGATTATATCAAACAGATAGGTACACTTGATTACGATGTTACCAAAGTTAGATCTTGAGAAATAATCGCGCTTTGTGTTGCCGTATATGTTACCTAATCCGTAGTAGTAGCGTCCCTCTATCATAAAGTGCCCCATGTGGCGGTTGCTGAACTCAAGTCCGGCACCCACAGCAATACCGTAGTCAAACTTGTTCTCTACGGCCATAGTGTCCTGTGCCACCACGCTCGACGAGCGCAATCCGCCATACTGATAGCCCGTGCTCGATGGATTGAATGCATCCTCGTGCACATCGAAGTTCGACTCAATCTTATCGTTCACATAGAAACCTATCTGTGGTCCCAGATGTATGAATGCCTGCAAACCGTTGCGCTCACGTCCCCATCCCAATCGGGCCAGCAGTGGCACCTGCACATAGGTCATCTTGCGCTTATACGAAAGGTTCTGTGTAGGGTCTGTATGCAATGGAACTGGCTGATCGTTCTTGTCTAATATGTCCTCGTTCCAACCTATCTGAGCGAAGTTCAACTCGGCTGTCACGGCACATATACTACTGAAGTATTTCTCGCATGTGTAGCGTGCAGTAAAACCACCTGTTATGCCACCCAACTGCGACTGTGGGACCTTAGTAACAAACGCTACGTTACTCATCACGTAACCACCGTTAACACCTACAGACAAATCGTTGCGATACTCACCCACCTGGGCAAACATCGCGGCAATGAAGAAATGTAAAAATGTAAAACTGGAAATAAGTCGCTTCATATATTTTGCTTTCCTCATTCTTTAGAACTTAATGGTTTCTACCCTACTGTCGGGGGTGTAGTGTACAAACAGTTGTGTATGGTTGCGCAGTCCGCCATTGCCGTAGCGCTCAAACTGCAGTGGTGTCTGCACGTAGTCGGGATTGCTCTTCTCGCCTAGGAACTTTCTTCCCTCGCTGTGCAGTCCCATCAGGAAGAAGAAAGCGTGGTCAAAGCCCGTGATAGCAAATCGTGGCAGACTATTCTGCATATCGGTATGGAAGTTCCAGCGGAACTTCTGCTGCAGGCGCTTTGTTGATGACGATAGCGGATTGTAGTAGAACACCGACGGCACATAGGTATTAAACTTGTAATAATTCTCCAGATGTGCACGTGTGTACATCAGCCACTCGGTATAGCCGAACATGTTTATCACTAGGTCAGGGTCGGTCACTTTCAGTCCGTTCAGTTTCGAGAATGCGATACCCAGCTCAGGCGAACGACCTGTGTTAAGTATCACCACATTGGGCTTAGTACGGCTGAATGCCTTCGAGAAGTCACTCTCGCCCGACTTCAGATTGGTGATATTGCACTCCATGTTGTCCTGCTCCAGCTGTCGGCGCAGTGCAGTCGTAAAGCTTCCCTTCTGACTTGTGGTATCGTTGCAGTCGATTATCACAGTGTGGAAGTTCTTGAATGCCTTTACAAAGTGCTCGATAGTAGCCGAGTTCTGCTGTGTATGACTCTGGTACACCTGATAGATGTACTTATTGTCGGCCAGTTGCGGTGCATTGATCGAAAATGGTATCAGCAACTTTATCTTATGCTTCTGTACGAATGCCGACATAGCGTCCATCTGCTTTGAGTACAGCGGACCTATTATCATGTCGCACTTGGCAGCAGCTTCGTCCTTCAGTATCCGGTTGATATCAGCATCCTCGGCAGCATTCCATGCGTGCACGTCGACCGACACACCCAGTTTCTTGATACTGTCGCATGCCATAAGAACACCGCGATAGTACTCCACCATGCGCTTGCCGTCGCCATTCACATCGTGCAGCGGCAGCATCACGCCCAGTCGGATAGTGCGCTTACGAAGATCGTCTGTCTCGTCCTCGTCAACAGGCTTTGGCGCAGGCGTCTCTGTCTGCACTGTAGCGTATGGTATCTTCAGCACCGCGCCCTTCTTAAGTTCGTAGCCAGGAGTGTTCATTTCAGGGTTAGCCTTCATCAGCTGCTCGATGGTGATATCATACATACGCGAAATGCCGAAGATAGTCTCCTTCTTCTTCACCTTATGCAGTCCACGTATATCCTGTTCACCCACCTGGGCCATTGCCACGCTAACTGACATCCAGAAGGCGGCAAAGAACAAAAAATATCTTAAAACTCGCGTCATATTTTCTAATTTTACATATTTCGCATGCAAAAGTACAAAATAAATATCAATTATCGATTGTGTATTATCAATTTTTTAGTAACTTTGCACTTTAAATTAGGAAAAAATGAGATTTAAGCAGATTATACTAACAGTTTTTGCGATGTTAACGCCAGTTTTGGCATCAGCACAGAGCACTTACCCGTCGGTTTCGCCTACGGCCACCTACACCGATGACAATGGTGTAGAGACTGTTACCTCAAGCGCCTTTCAGGGGCAGGCTCCACTCTCAGTATTGTTCTGTGCCAATCCACAGAATGTGGAGGGACTGTCGCCCGTATACGAGTGGCACTTCCGCAGACATGGTGAGGCCAAGGATATGATGGTGCGCTACGAGCAAGACACCGAATACACCTTTACTCAGGCCGGCGAGACTTACGTCACACTGGTGTTCCGTCCCGACCCTGCCGACGAGGCTGTCGACTCTACCACCATCACCGTCACCATCAGCGAGAGCAAGTTGGTCATGCCCAACGCATTCTCGCCCAACGACGACGGACGCAATGATGAGTACCAGGCCAAGGAGTACCAGAGTCTGGTTGAGTTCCATGCCTATATATTTAATAGGTGGGGCCAGAAACTCTACGAGTGGACTAATCCAGCCAAAGGCTACGGATGGGATGGCAAATACAATGGCACTCCCGTCAAGGATGGCGTGTACTATGTACTGGTAAAGGCACGCGGTGCCGATGGCATCGAATACAACATACGCAAAGACGTAAACTTGCTCAGAGGATACATCAAGAACGAATAATTTAGAAGTTAGAATTTAGAGTGAATAGAGAAGACGAAAAGATAAATGTGTACGGAGCACGCGTACACAACCTTAAGAATATCGATGTAGAGATCCCCCGCAACTCGCTCACTGTGATTACGGGACTAAGTGGTAGCGGCAAATCGTCGCTGGCCTTTGACACTATCTTTGCCGAAGGTCAGCGACGTTACATCGAGACGTTCTCGGCTTATGCCCGCAACTTCCTAGGCGGTATGGAGCGCCCCGATGTCGACAAAATCACTGGTCTGTCGCCTGTCATCAGTATCGAACAGAAGACCACCAACAAGAATCCCCGCTCTACCGTGGGCACCACTACCGAGATATACGACTACCTGCGACTGCTCTTTGCACGTGCCGGTCGTGCGTATAGTTTCGAGACTGGCGAAGAGATGGTGCGCTACACCGAGGAGCGTGTGCTCGATATGATTACCCACGACTATGCCGGTCATAAGATTTACATCCTGGCCCCAGTAGTACGCAGTCGTAAAGGTCACTATCGCGAACTGTTCGAGAACATGCGACGCAAGGGCTATCTCCACATACGTGTGGACGGCGAGCTGATGGAGATCAGACAGGGTATGAAAGTTGACCGATACAAGAACCACGACATCGAGGTGGTAGTAGATCGCATGAAGGTGCCCGACCAGCCCGATGAGGAGCGACTCAAGAAGTCAATCTCACTGGCCATGCGTCAGGGTGACGGACTGATCATGATATTGGATCAGGACACCGGCCAGCTGAAGCATTTCTCCAAGCGACTGATGTGCCCCACCACCGGCATCAGCTACAGCGACCCTGCGCCCAACAATTTCTCGTTTAACTCCCCCCAGGGTGCTTGTCCGCACTGTAAGGGACTAGGTGTGATAAATGAGATTGATATCGACAAGGTCATCCCCGACAAGCAGGCTACAATCCGCGAAGGCGGTATCGTGCCTCTTGGCAAGTATAAAAATCAGATGATATTCTGGCAGGTAGAGGCCATACTCCGCAAGTTCGACTGCGACCTCAACACGCCTATCGCCGACATACCCGACGATGCCATGACCGAGCTGCTCTACGGCTCGCTCGAAGACGTGCGCATCGACAAGGATCTGGTGCGCACATCCAGCGACTACTTCGTGGCGTTCGATGGAATCATCAAGTACCTGCGTGGTGTGATGGAGAACGATGAGTCGAGTGCCGGCCAGAAGTGGGCCGACCAGTTCCTGGCAGAGATTACTTGTCCTGAGTGTCACGGTCAGCGACTCAATCGCGAGGCCTTGTCGTACACCTTTGGTGGTCGAAACATTGCCGACCTCGCATCGATGGACCTGAAGGATCTTCGATCGTGGATCGAAGATCTAGAGAGGAAAGGGGAAAGTGGAGAGTGGAAAGAGATTACCTCCACAGAGTATAAGATCGCCAAAGAAATTTTGAAGGAGATCAGGACCCGTCTCGACTTCCTGCTCGAGGTGGGACTCGACTACCTATCGCTCAATCGTCAGTCGGCTTCACTCTCTGGCGGTGAGAGCCAGCGCATACGGTTGGCCACACAGATTGGATCGCAACTGGTCAACGTGCTCTACATCCTCGACGAGCCATCTATCGGTCTGCACCAGCGCGACAACGAGCGACTCATCCGTTCGCTTAAGGAACTGCGTGACCTAGGCAATACTGTCATCGTGGTAGAGCACGACGAAGACATGATGCGCAGTGCCGACTACATCGTCGACATAGGTCCACGTGCTGGTCGTAAAGGTGGCGAGGTAGTTTTTCAAGGCACCCCCGATGAGTTACTGAAGACCAGCACGCTCACGGCTCAATATCTTAACGGCACACTCACCACTCTGCCAGCCGATTTCAAGCCTCGCAAGGGCTCTGGCAAGAGTCTGATACTGCGTGGCTGCAGCGGCAACAACCTTAAGCACGTCGACGTAGAGTTCCCACTGGGCAAGCTCATCGTCGTCACCGGTGTCAGCGGTTCGGGTAAGAGTACACTCATCAACGAGACCCTGCAACCCATCCTGTCGCAGCACTTCTATCGCTCGCTCAAGCGCCCCATGCCTTACGATAGCATCGAGGGCATCGAGAATATCGACAAGGTGGTAAGTGTCGACCAGAGTCCAATCGGTCGCACGCCACGCTCTAACCCCGCCACCTACACCGGTGTGTTCAGCGATATCCGTTCGCTGTTTGTCAATCTGCCCGAGGCCAAGATACGTGGTTACAAGCCAGGCCGATTCTCGTTCAACGTCAAGGGTGGCCGCTGCGAGACGTGTGGCGGCAACGGCTACAAGACCATCGAAATGAACTTCCTGCCCGACATACAGGTGCCATGCGAAGACTGTCATGGCAAACGCTACAACCGTGAGACCCTGGAGGTGCGCTATAAGGGCAAGTCGATAGCCGACGTACTAGACATGACCATCAATCAGGCCGTAGAGTTCTTCGAGAACGTACCCGACATACTCCGCAAAATCAAGAGCATACAGGATGTAGGTCTGGGATATATCAAGCTGGGGCAGCCTTCCACCACCCTGTCTGGAGGTGAGAGTCAGCGCATAAAGTTGGCCACCGAACTGTCGAAGCGCGACACCGGCAAGACCATGTATATACTCGACGAGCCCACCACGGGTCTGCACTTCGAGGATATCCGCATACTGATGCAGGTGCTGCAGCAGCTCGTAGACCGTGGCAACACCGTCATCATCATCGAGCACAATCTCGACGTAATCCGACAGGCCGACTGGCTTATCGACATCGGTCCCGAAGGCGGTCGCCAGGGCGGTCAAGTTCTTACCACCGGCACACCAGCCCAAGTTGCCAAGAGCAAGAAGGGCTATACACCACGGTTTATATAACACCAATACCCTGCCCCTTAATAACTGGGATACTGGGATTTGTGATGGTAACATGGGTATGAATGCTAGCATTTTTGTGTTTAATTGTAGCAATTTGCGGAATTATTGGCAAATAGCGAATGTGAACGGATGTTAATTTGTTTACTACAGATCTGTGCAGAATTAACTCAATGATGATGATTCTGAGCGATAAATGAGGCTGATTAAGACGATTTGGTTTCGATTATGGGGCGATTTTGGGTGGGTAAAAACCGGGCGATGATAGCTGGACGTGATATAAATGTATGATTTTGTAAAGAAAAGAGAGCCGTAACTTCCTCGTGAGATAGATTACGGGTATCCACCTGAAAGATTACGAGTATCTGGTAGATAGTGCCGTACTATCTATTTCATCATTTTTCGTAATTAAACGTCACAGATCCCAGTATCCCAGTTTTCTAAACGCGCCTTGCCTCTTATAATTCTACATATATTTATTTAATTATATATATTTTAACATTTATAAAAGAGTTTATAAGAAGAAGAGGGCAAAATAAAAACTGGGATTCTGGGATACTGGGATAAAGGGCATCAGAGTTAGCAAAAGTAAGTAAAAAGCAACATTTGCTAACATTTTATTAAAAAAGTGGGCAAAAAGTTTGGCGGTTTGAAATTAAATATATACTTTTGCAGCCGAAATGTTAGAATCAACGATAATAAAGAACAGTATGATACGTATACAGAACAACTATTGGTGGTGGCGCTCTCGAGATTAACAAGTCGCGAGGCTCATAGCCGTGTATACATACGTAAGAATATACAGAAAGGCTCGTCGCGACTGCGATGAGTCTTTTTTTTATTAAAGATTAAAGATTAAACATTAAACATTGAGAATATAAAAATATAAAATATATGGAGAATTATTTTGCTGATGAAAGAGGTTTTTATGGAGAGTTTGGTGGCGCTTACGTGCCCGAGATACTCTACAAGTGTGTGCACGACCTGCAGGAGGCTTATCTGCCGATAATCGAAAGCGCAGAGTTTAAGCAGGAGTATCATGCACTGCTGAAGGACTATGTTGGACGTCCCAGTCCGCTGTACTATGCCGAGCGCATGAGCCAGTTATATGGCTGTCAGCTCTACCTGAAACGCGAGGATCTGAACCACACTGGTGCGCACAAGATTAACAACACCATCGGACAGATACTGCTGGCCAAGCGTATGGGTAAGACTCGTATCATAGCCGAGACGGGTGCCGGACAGCACGGTGTGGCCACTGCTACGGTGTGTGCGCTGATGAACATGAAGTGCGAGGTGTTTATGGGTGCTACCGACGTGGAGCGTCAGCACACAAACGTGGAGCGTATGAAGATGCTGGGCGCCGAGGTGCACCCAGTGCGCACAGGCAACATGACACTGAGCGACGCATGCAGCGAGGCTATACGCGACTGGTGTTGTCATCCAGCAGACACGTTCTACATCGTGGGCAGCACAATGGGACCACACCCCTACCCTGACCTTGTGGCACGCATGCAGAGCGTTATCAGCGAAGAGATAAAATGGCAGCTGGAGGAAAAAGTGGGTCGCGACTATCCTGACTATCTGATAGCCTGCATAGGTGGCGGTAGCAATGCGGCAGGTACCATCTACCACTACGTGAACGATGAGCGTGTGAACATAGTACTGGCCGAGGCTGGTGGACACGGTTGGGAAACGGACTACACAGCTGCTACCATACACAAGGGCACAACCGGTATACTACACGGAGCCAAGATGCTGGTGATGCAGAACGAGGACGGACAGATACAGGAGGCATTCACCATCAGTGCCGGACTGGACTATCCTGGTGTGGGGCCAATGCACTGCAATATGGCCAAGAAAGGTCGCACCAAGGTGCTGAGCATCAACGACGACGAGGCTATCTACGGCGGATACGAACTGACACGCATGGAGGGTATCATCCCAGCTATCGAGAGCGCACACGCTATAGCAGCGCTGAAGAAGCTGCAGTTTAAGAAAGACGACGTAGTGGTGCTGACAGTGAGCGGTCGCGGCGATAAGGACGTGGAGACATATCTTAAGAACAAACAAATGGCAAAAGAGTATGGAAACTTTTAATTATACAACGACATCGAAGACAATCCTGGCGGATCTGTATACACCTGTGGGTGTGTATATGCGACTGAGGGACCTGTATCCACAGAGTGCACTGATGGAGAGTTCGGACTATCACGAAAAGGATAACTCGCGCTCGTTTATAGGCATAGAGCCGATGGCCAGCGTAGCTATCGGTCACGGACAGGCTACTATCACCTACCCCGACGGCAGCACACTTACCCACGAGGTAAACAAAGAGTATCGCAGCGACAAGGCTATACACGAACTGATAGACCGTATACACGTAGAGGGCGACGATGCAAAGATGTGCGGACTGTTTGGATATACCAGTTTTAATGCAGTGCGCTATTTCGAAGACATCGACGTGAAGGACGAGACTCAGGCCAAGAATGATGCACCCGACTTGCTGTATATATTATATAAGGTGGTAATAGTATTCGACCACTTTAACAATACACTGAAGGTGGTATCGCTCGACGGCGAGGATAAGATAGACACAGTGATGAAGGCGATGAACAAGGCCAATGTAAAGGCGTATGACTTCCATCCTGTGGGCGATGTGCACTCTACACTGACCGACGATGAGCATCGCGAAAACATTCGCCGAGGCATTAAGCACTGTCTGAGGGGCGATGTGTTCCAGATAGTACTGAGCCGCAGATTCGTCCAGCAGTACGAGGGCGACGACTTTAAGCTGTATCGTGCGCTGCGATCGATCAATCCAAGCCCATATCTGTTCTACTTCGACTTTGGCGGATTCCGCATATTCGGATCAAGTCCTGAGACACACTGCCGTATTGAGGGCCGCAAGGCTTACATAGACCCGATAGCAGGAACAACCAAGCGTACGGGCGACGCAGAGGCTGACCGCAAGGGTGCTGAGTATCTGCGCAACGACCCAAAGGAGAACGCTGAGCACGTGATGCTGGTGGACCTGGCACGCAACGACCTGTCGAGAAACTGCCATGGTGTGAAGGTGGACTTCTACAAGGACCTGCAGTACTACAGTCATGTGATACATCTGGTAAGTCGTGTAAGCGGTGAACTGGACAACGGGGCTGATCCTATCAAGGCATTTATCGACACATTCCCTGCAGGCACACTGAGCGGAGCACCAAAGGTGCGCGCCATGCAACTGATAAGCGAGTACGAGCCACACAATCGCGGTGCATACGGCGGTTGCATAGGTTACATCGGACTGGACGGAAGCCTGAATCAGGCCATCACCATACGTACATTTGTAAGCCGTAACGGCGAGCTGTGGTTCCAGGCTGGCGGCGGTATAGTGGCCAAGAGCGACGTAGAGTACGAACTGCAGGAGGTAAACAACAAACTGGGAGCCCTGCGAAAAGCAATCCAAAAGGCTGAGAGCCTTTGATTATTGAACATTGAACATTGAGGATTGAACATTATGAAGATAGTTATTATAGACAACTACGACTCATTTACATACAACTTGAGTCATTTGGTGAAGGAACTAGGTGCAGAGGTGACGGTGCTGCGTAACGATCAGTTTGAACTGCAGGACCTGGAGCCCTATAGCAAGATAATACTGAGTCCGGGACCTGGTATCCCCAGCGAGGCAGGACTGCTGCTGGATGTAATCAAGACTTATGCCGGTAAGAAGCCTATACTAGGCGTGTGTCTGGGGCATCAGGCCATCGGCGAGGCATTCGGCGGACAGTTGGAGAACCTCTCAGACGTGTTCCACGGAGTGGCTACACCATGCCACATCACGGTAGACGACCCCATATTCAGCGGTATTGACCGTAACATCACTATAGGCCGCTACCACTCGTGGGTGGTAAGTCGCGAGGGACTGCCCGAGTGTCTGGAGGTAACTGCCGAGAGCGACGAGGGACAGATAATGGCACTACGCCACAAGACAATGAACATACGCGGCATACAGTTCCACCCAGAGAGTGTGCTGACACCCGACGGACGCAAGATGCTACAGAACTGGATGTTCCTTTAACATTAAAAATTAAAGATTAAACATTAAAAGAGATATGGCACAGACAATGAAAGACATCCTGAACAGGATGCTGAACCACGAGGAACTGACTCGTGAGGAGATGAAGAATATTCTGATAGGTATAACACAGAGTGAGTATCCTACAGAACAGATTACAGCACTGCTGACAGCGCTGCAGATGCGTGGTGTGACAGTAGATGAACTGCTTGGTTTCCGCGATGGTATATTGGAAACAGGCGTACCTGCTATTCTGAATGCCGATCGTTACATCGACGTGGTGGGCACAGGAGGCGACCGCAAGAACACGTTTAATATCTCGACTACATCATGTTTCGTGATTGCAGGTGCAGGCTACAAGGTGGCTAAGCACGGAAACTACGCTGCCACAAGCGTGAGCGGAGCATCGAACGTGATACAGCACCACGGCATAAAATTTACCGACGATTTGGACAAGCTGAACCGCAGTCTGAACGAGGCTGGTATAGTATATCTGCACGCACAACTGTTTGCTAAGGCAATGAAGTTTGTGGGTCCTATCCGCAAGGCACTGCAGTTCCCAACAATATTCAATCTGCTGGGCCCATTGGTTAATCCATCACAGCCACGGTGTCAGTTACTTGGTGTGGCCAATCTGGACCAGATGCGACTGTATAATCAGGTGTATCAGAAAATAGGTATCGACTACGGTATCGTAAACTCTATCGACGGATACGACGAGATTTCGCTGACTGGCGACTTTAAGGTTACAACCAAGCAGTACGAGCGCATATTCAAGCCACAGGATCTGGGATTCGAGATAGCAAAACCTGAGGAACTGGTGGGCGGCGCTACCGAGGAAGAGGCAGCACAGATCTTCGACAGCGTGCTGGAGAATCGAGCTCTGCCTGCCCAGAAGAACATAGTACTGGCAAACGCAGCATTCGGTATACAGGTGCTGGAGAAGGGACAGAAGAGTATCGAGGAGTGTGTGGCTATCGCCCGCGAGAGTATCGACAGCGGCGCCGCCCTGCGTACCTTTAAAAAGTTCGTTGAGCTTAACAGTTAAGCATCGTCATCTCGACTAAGCGAAGCGCATGGAGAGATCTCATGAGAAGTCTTGGCAGAGCCAAGCGGCAAAGCCGAGCGCTCGACTACGCTCGACATGACATAATCGGAGATATATGGACATATTAGAAGAAATCGTAGCGCATAAGCGCATAGAGATAGAGTCGGCTAAGCAGGCTGTAGCTCCGCAGGTGCTGCACAGACAGGTGGAGGCAATACTCGACTTCAGCACAGCATCGATGAAGCAGGCACTGACGACATCGGATTCGGGCATAATATCCGAGTTTAAGCGCAAATCGCCATCGAAGGGGTGGATAAAGGAAGACGGACAGCCCGACATTATCCCACTGAGCTACCAGCAGAACGGTGCTGCAGCGCTGAGCATACTGACCGACCAGAAGTATTTTGGCGGATGCGACGAGTTTATAAGCATAGCACGACGCAGCGGTGTGAAGATACCAGTGCTGTACAAGAACTTTGTGATAGACGAGTATCAGCTGTTTCAGGCCCGACTGTGCGGGGCTTCGGCCGTGCTGCTGATAGCTGCCGACCTGAAACTGGACGAGTGCCAGACACTACTGCACACAGCGCACGAACTGGGACTGGAGGTGCTGCTGGAGATGCACTCGGAACAGGAACTGGAGTACGCTGCACTGGAACCCGACATGTGCGGAATAAACAATCGCAATCTGGGATCGTTTGTGACAGATGTAGAGAACTCGTTCCGACTGGCAGAGCTGTTGCCTAAGGACGCTGTGAAGGTGAGCGAAAGCGGAATATCGAATCCAGATATGGTCAAGGCACTGCGCAAGGCCGGTTTCCGCGGTTTCCTGATAGGCGAGAACTTTATGAAGACAGCCGACCCAGGACAAGCGCTCAAAGAATTTATCTCGGAACTATGAAAGTAAAGGTTGCGATTAAGAGAGAGCAGAGCCAAGCTTGCTTGAGCTCAGCCGAACGTGAGCAAGCTCAACGAGAGAGTTCCTTTCTCGTTAAGGTTTGTGGCATGCGCGAGGCCGATAACATATGCGAGGTAGAACGACTGGGCATAGACATGATGGGACTGATATTCTGGCCCAGGTCGAGCAGATATGTGAGCGAGAAGCCTGACTATCTGCCTATATACTGCAAGCGCGTGGGTGTGTTTGTAGACGAGGACATAGAACTGGTGAAGCGCACTGCCGACGAGTATCAGCTGGATATGATACAACTGCACGGACACGAACGTCCTGACTATATCAGACAGCTGAACGGCTGGAAGGTGATAAAGGCATTCAACATAGCCACAGCAGCCGACTTTGCACTGACTGAAGCCTACAAGGGTGTGGCCGACATATTCCTTTTTGACACCAAAGGCAAGAGCGTGGGCGGCAATGGCGAGAAGTTTGACTGGAGTGTGCTGAGCGAATACCGAGGCGAAACGCCATTCCTGTTGAGCGGAGGCATAGGTCCCGACGATGCAGAACGTGTGAACAAATTCTGGCACAAGAGATGCATAGGCATCGACCTGAACTCACGATTCGAAACTGCCCCAGGGTTTAAAGACATCATGGCGCTGAGAAGGTTTCTGAAGAATGTAAAAATGACATAATGTAAAAATTAAATAAGATGAACAAGATCAATCAACTTTTCGCAAACAGCAAGGACAAGAAGCTCCTGAGTCTGTACTTCTGCGCAGGTTGCCCCACACTTGAGGGCACTGGCGACGTGATATTGGCAATGCAACACCGCGGTATAGCAATGATTGAGGTGGGAATACCATTCAGCGACCCACTGGCCGACGGACCGGTGATACAGAGTGCCGCCACACAGGCACTGAAGAACGGTATGAACCTGAAGACACTATTCGGACAGTTGAAGGCCATCAAGAACCAGGTGGAGATACCACTGGTGCTGATGGGATATCTGAACCCAATACTGCACTACGGCATAGAGGAGTTTTGTAAATCGTGCTTAGAATCAGGAGTGAGCGGAGCTATCATACCTGACCTACCATTCAAGGACTATCAGGAGATAGTAAAGCCGATAGCCGACAAGTATGATCTGCGCATAATCATGCTGATAACACCCGAGACAAGCGAGGAGCGCATCCGCTTTATCGACGACAATACCGACGGATTTGTATACATGGTATCGAGTGCGGCCATCACTGGTGCACAGAAGAGTTTCGACGATGCCAAGCAGGAGTACTTCCGCCATATCAACGCGATGAATCTGCGTAACCCACGTATGATAGGTTTCGGCATAAGCAACAAGCAGACACTGGAGGCTGCACAGCAGAACGCAGCAGGAGCCATCATCGGATCGAAGTTTGTGACATTGCTGAACGAGAGCAAGGACGCAGACGAGGCACTCGACAAGCTGTTCGACGCACTGAAAAGTTAAACGTTTACGTTGCTTTTTTATCCGACATTTAGTCCGTAGTTCGCGATTTTGTTGTATATTTGCACCAAATTCGTTGACTACGGACTAAAATCATTGACCAAATATAGATTATGAAGAAGATTCTACAGATTGTGATGCTCTGCATGCTGACACCACTGTTAGCAGCAGCCCAGCAGTGGAACGAGGCTCAGTATCGACAGATTGAGCAGAGTATTCGCACCCCTAAGTTTGCCGACAAGGCATACTTAATCACTAAGTATGGAGCTAAGACCGACAACACGGCTGCCAAGAACCAGAAGGCTATACAGAAAGCTATCGATCTCTGTTCGAAGAAGGGCGGCGGACGCGTGGTAGTGCCTGCAGGACAGAAGTTCCATACGGGAGCTATCGAGTTGAAAAGCGGCGTAAACCTGGAGGTACAACAGGACGCAGTTTTGGAGTTTGTGTTTGAGCCTGCACTATACCCCATCGTTGAGACATCGTGGGAGGGACTGGAGTGCTTCAATCTGTCGCCATGCGTATATGCATTCAAGGCAAAGGATATAGCCATCACCGGTAAGGGAACAATCGACGGTGGCGGCAGCAACGAAACATGGTGGCCATGGAACGGCAATCCCCGTTTCGGTTGGAAGGAAGGAACTATCAGTCAGCGTGGTGGTTCGCGTGCTCGTCTGCTGAAGAATGGTGAGGACGGCGTACCTATGTATAATGAAAAAGGAGAGCGTACTCCCGAACGTGTGTTTACAGCCAAGGATGGTCTGCGCCCACAGCTGGTGAGTTTCAACAAGTGCGAGGGTATACTGCTGGAGGACGTGACGCTGCTGCGTTCACCATTCTGGGTAATTCATCCCCTACACTCTACCGATATTACCGTTCGTCGTGTGAAAATGATTAACGACGGACCTAACGGCGATGGTTGCGACCCAGAATGCTGCGACCGTGTGCTGATAGAGGATTGTTTCTTCAACACTGGTGACGACTGCATCGCCATCAAGAGCGGGCGCAATCGCGACGGGCGTGAGCGTAACATGCCGTCAAAGAATATCATCATCCGTAACTGCGAGATGAAGAACGGACATGGCGGCGTGGTGGTTGGCAGCGAGATTTCTGGCGGTTGCCAGAATGTGTATGCCCACGATTGTGTGATGGACTCGCCTGAGCTGGAGCGCGTGCTGCGTATCAAGACCAACAGCTGCCGTGGTGGTATTATCGAGAATATCAATATGCGTAACATCACCGTAGGCAAGTGTAAGGAGAGCGTGCTGAAAATCAATCTTGATTACGAACACAACGAAATATGCTGTCGTGGCTACTACCCCATTGTACGTAACGTGTACATGGAGAACGTGACAAGTCAGGAGTCGAAATACGGTGTACAGATTATCGGTCTGGATGAAGATACATTCGTATATGATATCAACGTTAAGAACTGTCGTTTCAACGGAGTGAAGGACGGCAACTTCATGAGCGGTAAGACACGCAATGTGAACTTCGACCGTCTGTTTATCAATGGTTCGCTGTCATTGCTCCAGCCACCCTACAAGAACTACTCGGAGTGGATGACATACTCAGAGATGCAGCGCACCCCCAAGAGCTATCTGCTGGATTTCTCACAAAAACCAAAATGGAGCTACGTGATGGGTATCGAACTCGAAGGAATGCTTGACACCTATCTTAAATATGGCGGTGAGGCAATCCGTCAGTACTGTCAGGAATATACCGACACAATGATCAACGAAAAGGGCAACATCCGTGGTTACAACATACTGGATTACAACCTAGACAATGTACGTACAGGTCATTTCGTAACCCGTATGTATCAGCAGTGGCCCGAGGCTAAGAACCTGGTAGCCATAAAGACGATGATGAAACAGTTGCAGAATCAGCCTCGTACCATAGCCGACAAGGTATTTTGGCACAAAGCCATCTATGCCTATCAGGTTTGGTTGGATGGCATTTTCATGGGTCTGCCCTTCCGCACCCTTACAGCACCTATCACCACAACTGCTAAAGAGGCTAAGAAAGGTGCCATCGACAAGATTTATGATGATGCAGTGAACCAGCTGAAAATAACCTACGAGCGCACACTCGACCCCAAGACAGGTTTGAACCGTCATGCTTACGACGAGACCCGCAACACCTTCTGGGCCGATAAGGTAACAGGACTCTCACAACACTGCTGGGGACGCGCGCAGGGTTGGTACTCAATGGCCCTCATCGAGGTGCTCGATGCACTGCCAGAGAACTACGCCCGTCGTCAGGAGGTAATCGACCTGCTTCAGAAGGACTTGGATGCCGTTATCAAATGGCAGGACAAGAAGTCAGGCGTTTGGTATCAGGTGATGGATCAGCCTGGTCGCAAGGGCAACTATCTGGAGTCAACCTGTTCGTCGATGTTTGCCTACGTGCTGTTGAAGGCTTACAACAAAGGCTATCTTGGAGCCAAATACAGAGATGCGGGCATCAAGGCTTATAAAGGCATCATCAACAACTTTATCCGCGTAAACGAGGATAAGACCATCTCGCTCACCCAGTGTTGTTCGGTAGCAGGGCTCGGTCCAGCAGCAACACCCGAGGTGGAAGCGGCACTGAAGAAGGTGAATCCCAAAGGAACGGTTAACGAGAACAAACGACGCGATGGCGGATTCGACTATTATCTGTCGGAACCGATTCGCGACAATGACGCGAAAGGCGTAGGGCCGTTTATATGGGCCTCGCTCGAAATGGAAAAGCTAGGATACAATATCAACAACGTGACGGCCTCTATAGACCGTCACGCTGTTGTTAATCGCAATAGCCCTGTTATTACGAAGGTTGACCCGCTGGCATCACTCTCAGTGGGCAATGGACACTTTGCAACAACGGTCGACGTTACGGGACTGCAATCGTATCCGCAGGACTACAAGAACGGCGTACCTCTCTGTACGATGAGCGACTGGGGCTGGCATCAGTTCCCAAACACGAAGCATCTGACGCCCACAGAATCGGAGAAAGCCTACGACTTCGGGCATGGACATCAGGAAGTATATGCTGTGGAATACAAGCACGCAGAAGACGGACGTCATAAAGAAGCAACGGAATACTTTCGTGTAAACCCACACCATCTGAATTTAGGCACAATCGGTCTATCATTGAGGCATTCAGACAACAGGCCTATCGCACTGAACGAACTGACAAACATCCATCAGGAGCTAAAGTTACTGGATGGCGAAATAAATTCGAAGTTTATAGCCGACGGACAGCAGGTGGAAGTAAATACAGGTGTTCTTCCTGCTAAAGACGCGCTATACACTCGTATCGCCAGTAAGTTGCTCTCTGATCAGCGTGCTACTATCAGCATACGTTTCCCCTACCCTACAGGCAAGCATGCCGATGATGCCAGCGATTGGAATCAACCTCAAAAGCATCAGTCGATAATTGTAGAACTAGGGAAACAAAAAGCCCTAATCAAGCGTACACTTGATGCCACCACATATTATGTACTGCTGCAGTGGGAAGGACGTGCTACACTCGACGTTTGCGGACATCATGAATTCGAACTGACAGCTCAGGACGATGTATTGACCGTATCGGCAGAATATTTGGATGCACAGCCTGCCAAAAACTTGGCTTTTGAATACGACCAGTATCACAAGGCTACGTTGCGCTTTTGGAACTCCTGGTGGAACGCTGGTGCCATCGTAGATTTCTCACATTGTACCGATCCACGTGCAAAGGAACTAGAACGTCGGGTAGTGCTGTCGCAATATCTCACTCAGATTAACTGCGCCAACAATATGCCGCCACAGGAAACGGGACTAACTTATAACAGTTGGTTTGGTCGTCCACACTTGGAGATGGCATGGTGGCACATGGTAGATTTCGCTCTTTGGAATCGGCCTGAGGTGCTGACACAGATTATGAAGTGGTACAACAACGTAGCTTATCCCGTAGCCCGACAGATAGCCGAACGACAGGGATTCAAGGGAGTACGTTGGATGAAGATGACAGATCCTTGGGCTGGCGAGGCGCCATCGAATACGGGTTCGTTCCTCATCTGGCAACAGCCTCACTACATATACTTGGCCGAGGAGCTGTATCGAGCCAATCCTACAGACGAGACATTAAAGGCTTATGGCGAGCAGGTAGAGGCTACTGCAGAATTCATGGCCGACTACGTAAACTACGATGCCAAATGGCAGCGTTACATTCTGAAAGGCGCTACTGCCATGCAGGAGTGTATGACCAAGGATATCTCGTATAATCAGCCGTTTGAGCTGGCCTATTGGCAGTACGGGCTGAAGGTGGCGCAGCAGTGGCGCGAGCGCCAGGGTAAGGCACGCAATTCCCATTGGGATGACATAATCGCAAAACTATCATCGCTGCCTGAGGATAACAGCATCTACACAGCAGGCATTCAGATAGGAGCCGACAAAACACATGAAGCCTTCGACCCCTTTGATACTTATAAAAAGAAGGTCGAGACGTTTGCCGACAAATGCCGCAACGATCATCCTGCCGTATTAGGTGCTTGCGGACTTCTACCTTACACAAACTTATATAATAAAGAGAAGATGAGACACACCCTTGACTGGGTGATGCAGCACTGGAACTGGCAAAGCACATGGGGATGGGACTACGGCATGATAGCGATGACAGCCGCACGATTAGGCGACCAAAAGACTGCACTTAAGGCATTACTCATCGACACACAGAAGAACACCTATCTGCCAAATGGACATAACTACCAGACCGCTGACCGTCTGCGCATCTATCTGCCAGGCAATGGTGCCCTATTAACAACCGTGGCCATGATGTGCGCCGGCTGGGACGGATGCAATGAGCCATTGAATCCAGGATTTCCGAAAGACGGCAAATGGAATATACGCTGGGAGGGACTACAACGCATGCAGTAAACAAAAAAACATGCGCTCCAGTGATAGGGCGCATGCTTTTTGTTATCTCTCCTATTAGCAAGGACGCTTCTTGGGCAGATTGAATACATCCTGCACTTCCTTCATCTGAGCGTCGGTCATGCCGTCTGGCTCAGACCCCATTGACTTAGCACACATATAGATGTTGGCTGCCTTACAGAGCACATCGGTCTGGTCGAAAGCATCCATAATATCGGTGCCTACAGCTACAGTTCCGTGCTTCTCCCACATCACTACATCGTGAGTCTTAATCTGCTCAAGGGTAGCCTCGGCCAGACTAACTGATGATGGCAATGCGTAAGGCACGATACCGATGCCGAGTGGTGCGAATGCCAGTGTCTCGGGAATCATTGACCACAACACACGTGTCATCTCATCGCCCTTCAGGAAACGCTGAATATGACTCATGGCCACCAACTCGATGGGGTGTGTATGCAGAGTGGCCTTATAGCAAGAACCTGTCTCAAGCAGGTAGTTCTGCAGAGCTAAGTGTGTGGGCAATTCCGATGTGGGGGCTACGGGCTCATCGGCTATGATTTCGTAGCTGGCGCAGTCGTCACAGATGCGTATGATACTACCGTTCTGCATAGGCTGCTTAGCCAGATCGCGCATGCGCTTGCCTGTACCTTTACAATAGAAATACTTACCTTTAAGCTGAGGCAGCACCATACCAATCTGCTTAACTGGAGCGATGGCTGGCATCTGCTTGCAAGCATCGTCCATATACTCAGTTACGTTAACAGTAATGTTACCACCGTTACGCTCAGCCCAACCTTTCTCCCAAAGATAGCCTGTTACTTCGGCTATCTGATCAATAACCGCTTTCAAACCTTCGCGGCCTTCTAATATACTTTTCATTATTCCTACGGATTTTACGGATTATACGTATTTAAATATCTTCGCCATAACGTTCTTTGGTAATCTGATCGAGCGACTTACCACGAGTGTTAGGCATACCTATCAAACCAACCACGAGCGATGCCAACAGCAGGGCTACCATACAGTAGGCTGCCAATGTAAAGCCTTCGCCATTGTCGCCATAGATAAAGGTGAACACCAGTCCCCAAACAGCCGACAGGCCACGAACGATGAAGAACATCAGTCCCTGAGCGCCGGCACGGAATTTGGCAGGGAACAACTCCGAGCCCCATAAGGCGTAGAACACCTGTACCGAGCTACCGTTGTTGACACCCCACAGGATGGTGAACACCCAAATACCAGCGATGGTTGACACACCACCACCGATGATCAATATCCAAGCTGTAAGTGCAGCAGCCAAACCGAACACATAGAAGAAGCGATGAGCCACCTTATCGACCATAAACGAGATGATAAAGGTGGTAACCACCACAAACACCCAGCTGATACAACTCAACATGTTAGCATCCTCGTTACTCAGTCCACCAGCAGTTTCATAAATGTGTGGCATAAAGAATCCCATCACACTGGCCACGAGGTTCCAAGTAAGATAGATGGCTGCCAAGAAAGCTACCGTCTTCACAGCGATACGATTGGTGAACAGCAGTTTGATATTATCAACGATACTGCTCTTATCTTTCTCTTTATTAGCTGTAAACTCTGCACTCTCCTCCAGTTGGCGCTGCAGGTTCCATGCAATGAAAGCCACCACAAACAGGGTTGCAAACACCACACGTGATGAGAATACCTCGACAGCAGCCTGAGCCGCATCAGCACCGATGACACCATGTGCCAAAGCCTCAACAGGTCCGTACAGATAGCCACCAGGCGCAAACAGCATACCAAAGAGCAGGATAAACATAGGACCTACTCCCCACGACATCTGTGAGATACAGATGTTACGACCACGATTGTAAACCTCTGAGCTCTCAGAGATATAGGTCCACGAAGCAGGTACACCAATACCTACTGATATACCTGTAATCAGGAATCCAGCCAGCAGCATTGGGAAATTCATCGACAGCATGATGATGAGCACACCCGTCATATACACCAGCAGGTTGTAGGTAAAGATAAACTTACGACCGAACTTATCAGCGAGGAATCCACCGATGATTGCACCGATGGCGGCACCCAGCGCATTAGCACTGAGTGCGTTGAGCCAACCTAAGTGCATCTCGCTCAACCCAAGATAGTTCTGCCACAGCGTAACGCCACTGGCACCAGCAACGATGGCGCCTGCATCGAGATAGTTATTAAGAGACACGGCCAGCGTGCTCTTCAAACTTCCACTTTTAGCCATAATTGTCAATTATCAATTGTGAATTGTCAATTAACGACAAACTACGTCACACTCAATATTGAATATCTTAGCTACCTTCAGGATAGTATCGATATGGTGACCAACAGCAGCTGCCATATGGTGGGTAGGACCGGCCTCACTCCACTTGTTGACGAACTCGCGACAACTCAGCGAGAACTTAGTGCGCATGTTGGTATCACCAAAGGTAAAGATCTCACCTTCCTCATTCACACCCTCAGCAACCACGAACTTGAATACACCATTCTTGTCCTGTGTGATAGCCAGATAGGTAACAGGACCAGTAGGAGGATAGAACTGAGTGAGGTAACCACCACCAGCCTTGCCGTGGAATACAGGCACAATCTTCATGGTAGGCTTCTTGGTCTGAGAGATGTCGAAGTCGCCTGAACCAGAGTGACCGATGATACAGATATCCTTGGGGAAGTCAATTGAGTACATCTCGGCCAGCGTACCTGTACCAGAGATTGTCTTCAGGATCGACATGGCCATAGCCACCTTCATATCACCCTCAACGGCACAAGCAGTGTGCTGCTTAATCAGCATTGAGAAAGCAGGAATCAGCATCGAGTCGAGTTTACCAGCTACACCCTGGGCGAAGCCATCATAGTGCGAGGCTATCATGCCGAGTTTTTCGTCCTTTACCCACTGCTCGAAGGCTACAACATACTTCGCCATATCCCACACTTTTTCGATGGTGCCACCACCCTCGATGTCGAATGTAGCCAGAATATCCTCTGCCTTGGCACGGATAGCAGCCTCGTCGGTAATATTGTCGGCAATAGCCCACATCTTCTCCCAATCAAACTGCTTGGTATAAACGAACATACGGTGATAGAGGTTGGTCTCATCGATGTAGAGGTCCATCATACCAGGATAAGGACGACCGATTTGGGCGATGTTGGTATCGCGGAAACGACGACGAACCTGAGCAGCACGGCACCAGTCCTCAATCTCAGCCTGACAAGCAGGATCGCCACCTTCCACCACACCTGTAATCACAGCCGAACGCTTGCCAGCACGATTCAGGTCGGCCACCATCTCACCGATGGCACCGCAAGCATAGAGCTCGCCCAACCAAGTAGGAATATCGGTCTTGGCATAATCGGGTGCCAACTTCTTCTGCAGGTTCACGATGACAACAGGAACGTCGAGGTCGCGAACGGCAGGCAACATATTATAAGAGGTGCAATAGGTAAGCATCTGCAGGATAACAAGGTCGACATCTGCTGCACGGAACTTATCGCCTGCAGCCATCGACTGCTCCTTAGTGGTTACCATACCTCCATCGATAATCTCGATGGTATCGGGTAATGTCTTCTTGAATGCCTCATACTGAGCCTCGAACTCAGGAACGAGCTGAGGAAACTGTGGCAGGTAAGCCTGAAGGGCTATACTGAATACACCTACCTTTGCTTTAGTTTCTACTAATGGTTTTGCCATAATTTTGTTTGTTTTTTATTTATTATTCGTTATTCTCAAATATTTCTCATAAGCCTCATCCCAAGCTGCCTTATCTGCTGGCTCGTACTTCACCAAGTCGAGACTGTTAGCGATAATACGGCGCATCTCCCAGATATCTTTTACCAGTCCGGCTGCCTGAGCCTGTAGCATGATATTGCCGATAGCAGTACCCTCCTGCGGACCGGCCAATACCGTAGCACCAGTGGCGTTGGCGGTAAACTGGTTCAGGTATTTGTTCAGGCTGCCACCACCAATCACGTGGAGTGTCTTTAACTCAAATGGAGAAAACTCCTGCAGCCACTGGAACACCTGCTTGTAACGCAGGGCCAGCGAGTCGAAGATACAACGACATATTTCAGCTGGTGTTTCGGGCACGGGCTGATTGGTATCGCTACAATACTGCTGGATGGCACCAATCATTGATTTGGGCGATGCAAACAGCTGATCA
This sequence comes from uncultured Prevotellaceae bacterium, assembly GCA_902761905.1. GTDB lineage: Bacteria > Bacteroidota > Bacteroidia > Bacteroidales > Bacteroidaceae > Prevotella. The sequence continues at coordinate 57,134 of CACWMK010000001.1, read as the reverse complement.
TCGGGATTGATGAGCGAACGGAAGGGCTCCACCTGCATAGCCGAACCCTGCAGTTCGGGATGCGACAGCTTACGAACCTCCTCGGGCCACTCCAGTCGGCAACGCTCATACAGCCACATGCCGCAGATATTCTTCAGAAAACGGGTTGTGCCCTCTATTCCACCCTCGTTGGTAAAGTTGCGCTCGTAGCTTAGGTCGTTGATGATGGCATCCTTGGTTTCGATACCCATCAGGCTCCACGTACCGCTACTAAGATAAGCAAACTGCTCGTTCTTAGCAGGCACAGCGGCTACAGCCGAACCAGTATCGTGACCAGCCACAGCTATCACGGGCACAGCGCCCAGTCCTGTCAATTGCTGAACCTCTTCAGTAAGCACACCTATCTTTGTACCAGGCATTACCATCTTACCAAACTTGGTGCGATCGAGGCCTACCGATGCCAGCAGACGCTCATCCAGCTGTTTGGTTCGTGGATCGAGCAACTGCGAAGTTGATGCGATGGTGTATTCGCACACCTCCTCGCCCGTCAGCATCCACGAGAGGGCATCAGGTACAAACAGTATCTTCTTGGCATGTTTCAACGCATTGTTATTTTCTTTACGCATAGCATAGAGCTGGAACAGCGAGTTGAATGACATAAACTGGATACCTGTTATATCATACACCTCTTTCTTAGAGATCACGTTCTGCAGATAATCGTCCATCGCCTCGAAAGTGATTGGATCGCGATAAGCACGTGGATTGCGTAGAATAGCATTATCTTCGCCAATAAACACGAAGTCAACACCCCAGGTATCGATACCGATGCTAACGATATCCAATCCGCGACGTGCCACCTCTTTCAGACCCTTGATGACCTCGAAATACAGGGCATATATGTCCCAATAATAGTGACCGCCCTGAATAATAAGGTTATTGGGGAAGCGGGTTACCTCTTCCAGTTCAAATTTGTTATCGTCTATACGACCTATGATGGTTCGGCCGCTGGTAGCACCTAAGTCTACCGAAAAATAGTATTTTTGATTATTCATATATCATGTTTTGTAGTTGTTCTTTCGAAACGGGGTTCTTGGCAAAAGCCAGAGGCTTGCCGTCGATGGTAAAATCTACCAGCTCGTACTTATCCGATGTCTTTACATCGTATGGCGTCGGTGTTTCCACCTGTATGTTACGCATCACGATGTTGTTGCATCTCGACAGCGGCATATCCTCGCGCTGCTCAGGCTTAAAGAACTGAGTCCAAGGGTGGATAAACAAAAAGCGCTTGCAGTGGCCAGTAATGTTCTCAACCAACACATACTCGTAGTGCTGCGGCGTATCAGGACGCATCTTCAACCACAGCACACGGTCGGCACGCTCGGTATAGCAGTTACGCAGTATCACGTTGCGATCGTGCAGCGACTCCGAACCCAGCGTCAGACAGCCATGCACCTTGCCGTAGTGACAGTTCTGAATCAGTATGCGCTCGCAATCGCCGTTGGTCTCATCCTTATCGGCCCAGGTACCCTTACCGCCTTTCAGCACCACAGCGTCATCGTTCACGTGCATATAGCAGCCGTTGATCATCACATCGGTACAGGCGTCGATATCGATGGCATCGCTCGATGGTGCACCACGTGTGGGATCAGGCTCCCAGATATTCTCGGTGGGGGCAAAGATGTAGCAATCCAGATAGCGCACGTAGTTGCTCTTGTACACATGGTTGGTCCAGAATGGCGAGTTAACTAGATGCACATCCTGAATAGTGACGTTTTTCGAGTTCGACACATAGGTTAGTCGTGGGCGCTGGGCATCCTTATTGGTACACTGTGGGTTCCACTTACGGCGAATCCAGAACTCCTGCCAGTAGTTCAGTCCGTTGCCATCGATGGTGCCGTGACCACTTATGGTAAATCCATCCAGTCCGTCGACATTCACCAAGGCACAGAAGTATGTGCAGGTCTCGCCCTCAATACGGGTCTTGATATAAGGGAAATCGATAATACGATCGGAACCCTTCAGTTTGCCGATAACATGCAGGTGTGTACCTTGCTTAAAAAATAAAGCGCCTGTAAGGAAAGTACCCTCGGGGATAACCACCACGCCACCACCCTCTTGGGCGGCACAGTCGATGACAGCCTGGATGGCCTTGGTCTGCACGATGGTCGAATCACGACGCACACCAAAGTCGGTAATCACGTACTGCTTACCCAACTTAGCCACATCTACCTTAGTAGTATCCTTAAACCACGCATCCATCACGGTCTGGTCGGGCCAAACCTCAACGGCGGGTTTCTTTTTGGGTTTTGCAACTCCCGTAGCAACCAGTGCCACGGCAAGCAACAAGAGCACTATTCTTCTCATTTTTCAGTTATTTGTTTTAATCACCTACAAAATTACGGAATATTTCCGAATTAGCAGCGATACAAATTGTACTAATTGCTATCTTATCGTACGGATTTAGCTATTTTTGGCGTACTACTCGCTTAATTTAACTTAGGTTTCAGCTCGTCGGGACTCTCTTTGGTAAACATGTCCACCCTAGGTGCCTCACGCTCAAACAGGTGCTGTATCACCTCTGTTCCGACACTGATGGCGGGACGGAAATCAGCCGATGCCATGTAGCGCAGTATGCTATAACGCAACTGTCGGGCCACTGGGCGACGATCCAGATTGCGGGTTATATCCATTGTTGTCATCAACAAGCGACCGTTCAGTACGCGGGCCTCTAACAGCATACCCAACTTACGGCTTACATGCCAGGTATCGATGGGCTGTACGATGGGCTGATAATCAGCGGGAAACTCAGCCATGTTGATTACCTGAGTGCGATTAGTCAACTCCCACCAGTTCAGGTTCTGCCAATCATCCGTTGGGAAATCGCGGAATACTGGATGGGAGTTCTGTATATAGGCACCTGTGGTATGTGGCGGGCGCATCTTAAACCACGACGTGTTCCAGAATACAGGCAGGAAAGTATGCTTTACATCGTTGCCGTAACGTATCTTTCCAGCGGCTGTCAGCAGCACATCGCCACCAGCCTCCAGCACCTTCAGAGCCTTTGCATCCAGGGTATCTGTTTCATATACCTTTGTTGCAATTTCCGTCTGCTGATGGGGATAAACCCAGAAGTCCCACTGGTTGCAAGCCTGTCCGTTGATGGCCACCTGCAGGGTGAGTTTGGTTGGCTGCTGATAAGCGGCCAAATCCATCTGTATCTTACCTAATTCGGTATTCTTGCCGAGTGGAATGGTGGTTGCAGGCAGCGTACCTGTATGGTCGGCGATACGCCATGTTATCTGGGCACCGCGCAACGCCTCAGCCGACGCGTTATACACCTCGATAGATACCTCCAAACACTCGTCGTTAGTATACACAAACTTGGGGAACTTTGCCAGGGGCACAATTGGCGAACAGAACTGCGTCCAGTCTTCCTGATTGCAATAGCCCTTCTCCAGCCAATGCACATTCAGTACACCCACCAAGGCCGTACCCTGACCCGAATAGTCGTTCAGACCCAACAGCTGGAAACCAGCATAATCCTTAGTACGCAGGTTGCGCTCTATCTCATATTTATAACACAGCGTCTGCAACTTTCCGCTAGCCTGAAGAAAGTTCTCTGCCTGTTTTGCCATGCCATTACCTGCCAACAAATCGCGGAATATCTCAAAGTTCTTGGCTTTATAAGCGCCTGTATACTGTGGTATCTCCTTGAAATCGGGGAAGGCGCACCACTGCCCCTGCTCATGTGCAATGATGGGTGAGTTATTTGGCTCCTTACCTTTGTAATTTCTAGGATATAGCAGCTGCTGATAGTAGTCGTCATCGCTGTGGGGCGCATGCTTATCCCAATCCAGTCCGCGAGCACCAGCCTTAACATGGTACTCCGACCCATCGTCCCAAGCCCAGCCACCACCTACCGAAGCACCGCAGTACAGTCGGGTTGGATCGTAGGCCTTCATCTGCTTCACCCACTCGTTGCAGTAGGGCACCCAGTTGCCAGCAGGCTCGTTGCCAGCTGCCATCATACAGAATGATGGGTGATGACCGTACTCATCAATCATACGCTTACCCTCGTCTATCAGATACTGATCGATAGCCATACCATTGCGCAACTTTACGCCATGATTAGGCCACGATGGTCCCTCGGGTTGCAGATAGAGTCCCAGTCTGTCGGCCACCGCGAAGGCAGCCTCTGGTGGACAATACGAGTGGAACCTGATGTGATTGATGCCCCACGCCTTGCACTGCCCAAGCACACGCTCCCACGAGGCTTCGTCCGTTGGCGGATAACCCGTTTCGGGGAAACAGCAGTTGCCCACCGTACCACGCAGATACATGGGGCGGTTGTTTATCAGCATCCTTGCGCCATCCACCCGCAGTTCGCGCAGACCGAACGTTACGTTCACTGGCATGCCCTGATATTTTACAGTTCGGGTGTATAGCTGCGGATGAAACTCGTCCCAGCGCACGGTATCGCTACCCAAAGGCAGGCGATAGGTGGCTTCGTTGATGGTGATAGTCACTATACCGTTAGCGATATCAGGCACCACACACTTGCGCCAGATATTCGGGCCCTGTCGCAGTTCTATCTTACCAACGATACCGTTCCAGTTGCCTTGCGTCTGGTCGGTCACGCTGTGCGAATCCTGCCCCACGCACACGTTCTCAATACCATTATACACCTGGATGGTAAGCTGGTTGGGCTTGCCATATATGATATAAGGTGTAACATCGTACACATGGGGTGCCGAAAGCGATTGTTGATGCCCCACCCTCTTACCATTCACCAATACCGTTGTCTCGATATGCGGGCGCTCCAGATACAGCACTACAGGCTTACCTTTCCATCGTTTGGGCACCATCACCGTGCGCTCGTACCAGGCATTACCCACGTAATGCTTGTCGGGGGTAAGAAAGAACGGGAACTTCATATGCCCTGCCTGGCGATAGCGCGCCATGTAGGGGTTAAAGTAGAACGATGAGTCGTAGAGCGAACTGGTCCACTTGGTGTTCACCGTCACCTCGTCGCCCTTGCCGTTTGTCAGCATCGAGCCGGGCAATCGCACCACGCCTATTTCGCGTTCGCTTCGGAACTGCCACTCGCCACTCAGGTCGATATGCTGCTGGGCCAGTGCGGGTAGCACCAGCATCAGCAGACTGCCAATCAACTTCAGCTTCATATCAGTCGAGATGGAACACCTCCTGCAGAGGCTTGGTTACAGGCGAATTGTCGGGGTTCACGTCCATGATGTCAGCCATCATGTCCCACCATTTCTGGGTGATGGGGTCCACATTGTCGGTATCCTGCGAGTTACCCTCGCCAGCACACTCCTGATAGCCAAACAGTATATTGGTTTCCTTGTCCCAATAAATACTGTAGTTGCTCACGCCACCGTCCTTAATCATCTTTACCAGTTCGGGCCAGATAGCAGCATGCCTACGCTCGTATTCCTTTTCGCAACCGGGTTTCAGTTGCATCTTAAATGCAAATCGTTTCATAACTATGTTCTTTAAATAATCGTTTTTACTAGTTTCCGTCGGGTTTCTTGTTTTCAAACATTGGGGCAAGAGGCCATTTGAAAGCCTTCCAGTCATCAGGACTTGCCGGATCGAAGTCGTGCCAATCTAGGCGCAGATACTCAGCAAGCGGCAGTTGTAACTGCTTGATACCCATAACCACACACTTGGCCACCTGACTGGCGCCGAAAGGATTAAAATGCGTATTGTCCTGCAGCGCCTTAGCCTGTCCAGGATAGGTATTAGCAGGATAATGAACCAGGAAATGCTTTGACTCCTCCTGGCCATAAGCCTCAAACAGGGTCTTGGTCATAGCATTCAGATCGATAAGTGGCACATTTTCGCGTCGGGCCACCTCTTTCATAGCGGCAGGAAAGTCGCCATGGGTATTCTTCAGTGTCTTACCATCGCTTTCAAAACTACGTCGCTGGGTAGGCGTACAGAACACAATAGTAGCCTCGCGAGAGCGCACCTGATCAACAAACTGCTTCAAATGATACTGATAGTGATACCATGGTCCGTCGCCAGGAGCATGCTCCTTCTCGTCATTATGACCAAACTCCACAAACACATAATCACCCTTTTTCAGTGTCTGAAGAATCTTTTCCAACCTGTTACTATTGATAAACGAACGACAAGTAAGACCACTCTCTGCATGATTGCTGATGGCAACGTTGGGGCCAAACCAGCGAGTGATGAGCTGACCCCATGAAGCCCATGGCTCGTACGACTGATCAACCACCGTGCTGTTGCCACAGAGATATACTGTCGGTATATCGCCAGCGGGCTCTATATGTATGCTTCGCACAGCTGGCATAGGACCGTTAAACTCCAAAGTAAGCTTATCATCCCACGTCAGGTAATCTTTCTCACGAGGCTTTATTTTCACCTCTTTATCTTTTGAGATATATGGTGTACGTTTATTTACGACAAACTCCACCGTTTTCGTTTCCTTGGCATTTTTTGTTTTTACGTCCTCAATCATCAAGCGACGACCTTCGGCACGGATATACGTGCAAGAGTTCTTTTTTCCGCCCAACACCACTTTTACACGGTAGTTACCATCAGGCACCTGCACACTAAAATAGAATGGTGCCGAAGGATTCTTCCTGTCAGGAGCCGGCTGCAGGTCGTAACCATAGCCAATTGTATTGTCGTACAAAGGCTGCGACTTTGTGAGATCAAAGTCTTTTACGGGATTGATGCGAGCGTCGCTCCAAGCCTGCAGACGTTCATATTCTTCTTTTGTAATGCGTAGGAAAGATCCATGCTGCGGCCGACTTACTCCTTCTATGTTGCGTGGCTCGCGAAAATTATGCATAGTCTTGTCAGCCAAACACAAACGGTAATTCTTTGGGCGCGACGAATACTCAATGTACCCGATAATCCAATCTTTTTGGCCAGCCAACTGAAATGCCGACACACCCTCGCATTTCTTCTTACCCTCAAAGTTCACATAGTCGTCATCTTTTGGCTCAGGCCATGGACTAGTGAGCGTTGGGGCTTCCGAAGTGAACAGTCCTGGCGTACCACCCTCTTTCTTTATCATCATATGCCACTTCTTGTCGGCATCCACCCAGTTGATGTCAGCATCGATTGTGGCATAGCCCCAGTCAAAGAGCAATCGCGGCTGTGTAAGCTTTGTAAACGACTCGTCGGCATAGCTATAGTACATACGGTCATAACGCTCCTCAGCACGGTTCCACATCGAGTAGTACACAAAGTAGCCCCCCTTCTTACCATCAGGCCACACGTAGTCAGCGTCCCACACAGCCTGTGGCGCCCAAACACGGTTGATGGTGCTCCAGTCTTTATATACACTCTCCGACTTTGGGTCGCTGAAAATCTCTCTGCCTTTGCGATAGTCGAACGACACCGACTCCCAATGCAGCAGATCGTTGCTACGCAACAAACAGATGCCATAGTTATCCCACTCGGCTTGTTTCTTCAGATCACGGAATCGTCCCACATTCATGTCAGTACACAGCATCAGATAGCCGCTACCGTCATGTTTACGGAAGATGTATGCATCGCGAGTAGCTCCTTCTATTCGGGCATGCTCGGCATCACTGAATATCGAGTCGCCATTCAGCAGATCGTGGTAGTGAAAACCATCGCGACTCAGCGCATAGGCAGTCCAAGCCCGACCACGATCGTTCATGTGACAAAACAAGTAACCGTAATCGCCTTTCTGATAATTACCTTTCGCCTGTGCTGCACTTGTGAGAGTAGCAGACAGTAGTAATATGGATAGAATCTTTTTCATTTTTATTTCTTCAAATATGCTGTAAGCGGACTATTGTTTGCCTTCAGACCTTTGGCCACGCATTTAGCATTGGTTTTGGCTCCCAAAAGCGAAGAATGCGTGTGGTCGCGCTTAAAATACTTCATTGCCTTCTCCTTCTTGCCACACTTCTTGTCCAGAAAATCAGCTGCCAAGTTGTGTAAGTCAACAAACTCCACACCTGTGTCAGCAACCACCTGTCGATACCACGCTCCATAACTATCGTTACGACGCTCTATCTTGCCATTTGGCCACTCATTACGTGGTGTTAACGAAACCAGAATAGGAGTAGCACCCTTCTCGCGAACATCCTGTATAAACTTTTTAAGATACCATCCGAAGGAATATACTACCTCATAACTACCAACAGTTGTGTTCGACTTCAACTTCTGATCGATGATATTCTGCTTAGTCAAATCTTCCTTGGCAGCCTTCATCTTATATACATGACAAGTATCCGCAGCCGTTGCGATGGCTCCACGGTATTTAGGCATATCGATAGGACTGATGTCGTTATGACCAAACTGGATTAGCACGAAATCACCAGGACGCAGGCTGTTATATACCCTCTCCCATCTACCTTCATTCATGAATGAGCGACAACTGCGACCAGCCATGGCTGCATTCACAATGCTTATCTTGCTCTCATCAAACACCGTACCTGCCACAGAGCCCCAGCCCCACATGCCGTCAGCATCTTTATCCTCGTTTTTTACAGTACTGTCACCTGTGATGAATACCACAGGCTTGCCGTCCGTACGATCTACAGGCCATGTATTCAGTTCCACATTCTTCATCATAGCCTTCAGAGGGTTCAATGCAGGATTATGACTAGCCATCAACCCTTCAGCAGCCGAGCGGGCATTCATCATCGCACCAAAACGACTTGTGTGTATCTTATCCAGGAAGAAATGATAATCCGTCTTCCACTTGCCATAGGCTTCGAGCTTACGTGCAGATATTTCGTTCAGGTCAATAAAAGGCACACCCTCTTCGGCAGCCACCTGCATCTGCCACTGTGTATGGGGCTTACGCACAATCTTCCCTTTTTCATCGTAGGCATTCCGAGGCGTCAATGACATAAGAATGGGGAAACCTCCCTGCGCACGTACATCATTAATATACTTACGCATATATCCGCCATAGGTGTAAACAGTCTCGTGTTCACCAGTTTCCTTAATCGTCACCTCAAGCGAATCATCACCTACACCAGGAATACTGGCTCGGGCACGACCAGAATCGTAAGGGCCATTATCATTATGTCCGATGGAAATAATCACCCAGTCGCCAGGACGTATAGCCTGCTTGATAGGCTGCCACAACTTATTATAGAATGTGCGACTGCTCATGCCGCCAAGAGCCTGATTTTCAACGGTTATCTTATCAGCATTAAAGTATTCGTGCGCATAGTAACCCCATCCCCACTGTCCGTTGTTACCATTACCCATGGTGCCCGTTCGCATGGTAGAGTTACCTATCAGAAACAGCACAGGATTGTTGCCTCTGCGACTTGAGCCTGGCACAGGGCGTGCCGTCATCGCCTTGGCTATGCTGTCAGGTGTATTATCTATTACGCCGTTTACATCTTTTGGCGCCTCAGCCACCTGGGCCAGTGCTGTAAGCGATGAGGCGGCAAACAATATTGATATTAGTTTTCTCATAATCTTTTTTATAGTTCATCATTCAAAAATGGCGCAGCCTTAACGCAGCGCAGATTCTTCTCCAACTGAGCCACCGAACTAGCTCCTACAAGCACCGATGTCACTGCCTTCTGGTGCAATATCCAGGCCAGAGCCATCTCAGCCAGCGTCTCACCCCTACTCTCTGCCACTTCATTATAATGGCGAAGTTTCTGTAGCAACTCAGGCGTGAGCATTGATTCCTTCAGGAACTTACCCTTCGACATGCGCGAGTCATCAGGTATACCATTTAGATAGCGGTCGGTAAGCAGTCCCTGTGCTAGTGGCGAGAACGAGATAAAGCCCACGCCCTCCTCGGCACAGAAGTCGAGTATACCCTCCTCCTGCGGCTCACGGTCCAGCATATTCAGTCGGCCCTGATAAATCAGCAGCGGCACGTCGCGCTCACGCAGATACTTGGCAGCAAATCTGGCAGCTTCCAGCGGCCAACGAGATATTCCTATATAGAGCGCCTTACCCTGGCGAACTATATCCACCAGCGCCTGCAATGTCTCCTCTAGCGGTGTCTCCGGGTCGTAGCGATGACTGTAGAACAGATCCACATAGTCTATCTTCATTCTCTTCAGGCTCTGGTCCAGACTAGCCATCAGATACTTTCTCGATCCCCAGTTGCCATAAGGTCCAGGCCACATATCATATCCCGCTTTCGACGAGATAAAGAGTTCGTCGCGATAGGGTCTGAAGTCCTCGTCCATCAGTCGTCCCATTGTCTCTTCGGCCGATCCATACACCGGACCATAGTTGTTAGCCAGATCAAAATGAGTTATTCCGTGGTCGAAAGCATAGTGAGTTATCTCTCGGCTGCGCTCATAGGGGTCCACACTACCAAAGTTATGCCAGAAACCCAAGCTCACTTTTGGCAGCAACACACCCGAACGTCCGCAACGCTCATACTCCATCCCGTTGTCATAGCGGTTCTTGTCCGCAAAGTATTTTTCCTTCATTTCTACGTAGTTTTAGTCATTTTGCTGCAAAGATAACTATTTTTAGGGAATAGCGAATAAGAAAATCGTTCATTTTTGTACAAAATTGTATGTTTTCGGATAGTTTTCAAGCTATATTGCAATGTTTTTGACTATCTTTGCACCAACAATAATACTAAAACGTTATGAGGAGATTTTTACTATTTATATCAGTTGTATTGCTTATCTGCCTGCAATCTGTGGCACAGGTACGTAAAATAGGTGTGATCGGCGACAGCTATGTGCGCAACCACAAGGAACCGATAGAGAACACCTGGCACTATAAGTTTGCACAAAAGCACAGCATGGAGTACTACAACTATGGTCGCAACGGCAACTGTATAGCACTAGACCTGGCGCGTTGGGGCACCGGTATGTATCAGCGATACAAAGAAATGCGCGACGATCTGGATATAGTGTTAGCGATAGCCGGACATAACGATGCTTCGGAAGGACGACTCGACTCTATCGGCATGGGCACTTTCAAAGAGCGTCTGGGCATATTGTGCAGCGGACTGATAGAAAAATACCCAAGAGCGCAAATATTCTTCTTCACACCATGGACTTGCGAGGGATTCGTAGGTAGCGACAGACAAAAAGTGGTAGATGCAATGATTGAAGTATGTGGCAGCTATGGCATCCCAGTATTCGACGCCGCTCGCCAGAGCAACATCTTCGCGGCTAGCGAGCAGTTCAGAAAGATTTACTTCCAAGGCGGCAAGGGTACAGATACGGCTCACCTCAACGCCATCGGGCACGACCGTTTCCTGCCAGTAGCCGAACGGTTCATCTTGAAATACATAGAATAATGAGGCGACTACTATTTACCCTCTTTATTATCTGCAAACCAATATTCGCTCTTGCTACTGAGTTGGTGTGGTTCGACGGGCAGCACCCGATAACCTATCACATACCAAAGACAGTAGAGCCTGTAGTGAAGACAGCTCTCGACTTGTGGAGGGATGACATGCGCCAGGTGACAGGGATGACACCCGTCAGTTCGAGCAATGGCATAATAAATATGGTGCAGACCAAGGATATCCCAGCAGATGGTTTCCGAATCTCAAGCAAGAAAGGTAAGATTATTATTGAGGGCAGCAACGGTCGCGGTATGGCTTACGGGCTGCTGGAACTATCGCGCATGGCAGGAGTATCGCCATGGATTTGGTGGGGCGATGTAACTCCAGAAAGGAAAAACAGACTGACTATTAACGATGATTTCGAGACTGAGCAGCACCCAAGCGTAGAATATCGAGGAATATTTCTGAACGACGAGGACTGGAGCCTGCGCCCATGGAGTAATAAGACATTTGAACCAGGACTAAAGGGGCAGATAGGACCGAAAACCTATCGCAAGATATTCGAGCTACTGCTGCGTCTGCGAGCCAACACCATCTGGCCTGCCATGCACGAGGGAACGGTAGCATTCTTTAGGACACCCAGCGCCAAGGCTGTAGCCGACTCGTGCGGCATTGTGGTGGGAACAAGCCACTGCGAGCCACTATTACGTAACAATGTGGGCGAATGGAACGTGAACGAACGTGGCCGATTCAACTATCGTACCAACCGTGAGGCAGTAAAAAGATATTGGGAAGAGCGACTGAAAGAAGTCAAACACTCGCACGACAATATGTTCACCATCGGCATGCGTGGCATACACGACAGTTCGATGGAGGGCTACCAGACAGAACAGGAGAAATACGATGGACTCCAGCAGGTAATCAACGACCAACAAGACCTGATAAGGAAACATCTTGGCGACCCATCGAAACAGATGCAGGTGTTTGTGCCATATAAAGAGGTGTTGCAACTCTACGAAAAGGGACTAAAAGTGCCCGACTACGTCACTCTGATGTGGTGCGACGACAATTATGGCTATATCACTCGCCTATCTGACGACCGAGAACAGCAACGTAGTGGTGGCGCAGGCTTATACTACCACCTGTCTTATTGGGGGCGACCGCATGATTACCTTTGGCTGACCACCACCCAACCAGGACTGATATACAATGAACTACGTGAAGCCTACAATCACAATATGCGAAAGTTGTGGATAGCAAACGTACACGACCCGAAGGTGGCAGCTTATGACCTTGAACTCTTTATGGATATGGCCTGGGATATCAATACTGTTTCCGGTTCTACTCTGGAAGAGCACCTAAATACTTGGCTGTGCAGGCAGTTTGGCACTGAGGCCGGCACCCGACTCTGGCCTGCCATGCATGACTTCTATCGACTCTGCGGCGAACGTAGACCAGAATTCATGGGTTTTACACAGGTAGAACTTGACAAGACGAAGTATCACCGAGGACTCTCGCAGGTAGGCAATGTGTCTTTCACTCGCCATGAGGCTGCAGAGCGCATGGCTGCATTCAGCCGTATCAAGGCCAACATCATAGAGGCCCAAGCCTACATCCGCCCGGAACTGGCCGACGCATTCTTTGCCGCCATCAAATATCCCGTCTGGGCAGCCTCAGCCATAAACACAAAGATTCTGGCAGATTCAGCCGAAAGCCATCGTGCCTATCAGGAGATTCAAGTACTTACCCAACAATATAACGAGATGAACGGTGGCAAATGGCGCCACCTGATGAATGCCGCACCACGACAATTGCCAGTATTTGAGAATGTAAGAGGGCGACTGAACGAGCAAAGAAAACCAGAATATACGATTTTAACTCCTAAAGCGATCCCTTCTGGTGCCGAAACCATCCAGATGCTTGGCCACTCTATGAAGTCGATAGCCCTACCCAAGAACGGTACTCTTACTTACGAACTGGAGATTGAAACTGATGGCGACTATGTGTTGGCCACATCACTCATACCCACCCACCCTATTGACTCTGGCGACCTGCGTTTCAGCGTCAGCATAGATGGTGATACACCCAAAATCTACTCGCTAAAAGAGCCGTTCCGATCTGAACGCTGGAAAACGAACGTGCTTTGTGGCCAGACCAATCGCAAAATGACAACTCACTTGTCAAGAGGGCGTCATTCCTTAGTTATCAAGGCTTTAGACGAACATATAGTAGTGGATAGAGTACGATTCTGCATATTTTCGAATGATAATAATGATTTTGTTCAATAATAGTAACTACCTTTGCACCGAAACTAATAATAAGACAAATGAAAGCTACTAAAATCTTATGCATCATTGCATTTGCGCTTGTGTTTGTTCCGAGTAGGGCCACCGAACGAATCAGACAGAACTTCAATAGCGAATGGCGTCTCCATGTAGGTGACGACGCCCATGCTGCACTATCCGATTATGACGATAGCCGATGGCAACAGATTACACTACCATACGCATTCAACGGCAACGAAGCTTTCAGAAAAGATATCGTAGACTTGACAGATACCATCGCCTGGTATCGCAAATCGTTCCAGCTTAAGGATATTGCCAACAAGAAAGTGTTTATAGAATTCGAGGGTGTACGTCAGGGAGCCGATTTCTATATCAACGGACATCATCTGGGATTCAGCGAGAATGGTGTGATGGCTTGCGGATTCGACCTTACACCTTATATAAAAAAGGGAGAGAACGTGATAGCAGTACGCTGTGACAACAGTTGGACCTACCGTTCGCGAAAGCACGAAAGCCGCTACCAATGGAACGATCGCAACTTTAATGCCAACTATGGTGGCATACCCAAAAATGTTTTTCTGCACATTACCGACAAGCTGTACCAGACGTTACCACTTTATAGTAATCTGGGGACGACAGGTACTTATGTCTATGCTACCGATTTTGATATTGCCAAGCGCAAGGCGGTAGTACATGTGGAGTCGCAGGTAAGAAACGAGGACAACAAACCACGCACCTTCCGTCTGTTTGCCAAGGTCGTCAGCGCAGATAACAATCTGACTGCTATTATTCCGGGTGAGCGTGTAACCATGCAACCAGACGAGACGCGTACCGTAAGCATCCAGCGAGAACTGAGCGGACTGCATTTCTGGTCGTGGGGCTATGGCTATCTCTATACCGTAAAGAGCTATCTGGCAGAGGATGGGGCTGATGACAAGCCTTTGGATCTATGTGCCAGCAATGACGAAGTAGTTATCCGTACAGGTTTCCGCAAAACTCGCTTTGCCGAAGGAAAGATATGGTTGAACGACCGTGTACTGATGATGCACGGCTATGCTCAGCGCACATCTAACGAATGGCCTGGTGTAGGATTATCGGTACCAGCATGGCTAAGCGACTACTCAAACGACCTGATGGTAAAATCGAATGGCAACCTGGTGCGATGGATGCACGTAACCCCATGGAAACAGGATATTGAGTCGTGCGACCGTGTAGGATTGATACAAGCTATGCCTGCCGGCGATGCAGAAAAAGATGTGACTGGTCCACGTTGGGCACAACGCACAGAACTGATGCGCGACGCTATCATCTACAATCGCAACAACCCATCAATCCTCTTCTATGAGTGTGGCAACGAGAGTATCTCGCGTGAACATATGGTGGAGATGAAAAAGATACGCGACGAATACGATCCGTACGGCGGACGTGCTATCGGCAGTCGCGAAATGCTGGATATCGACGAGGCCGAATATGGAGGTGAGATGCTGTACATCAATAAGAGCAAGAAACATCCCATGTGGGCAATGGAATACTGTCGCGATGAAGGCTTGCGCAAGTATTGGGACGAGCAAAGCTATCCTTATCATAAAGAGGGAGATGGCCCACTCTATCGTAATGCGCCAGCTCTTGACTACAACCACAACATGGATCAGTTTGCCATCGAGATGGTGCGTCGCTGGTACGACTACTACATGGAGCGACCAGGCACAGGAACTCGTATAAGCAGTGGTGGTGTAAAGATAGTATTTTCTGACACAAACACCCACCATCGAGGCGAGTCAAACTATCGTACAAGCGGAGTTACCGATGCCATGCGCATACCAAAGGACGCTTTTTACGTACATCAAGTGATGTGGAATGGATGGGTAGAACCAGAGCATCAGCAGACGTACATCATCGGACATTGGAACTATCCCGCTGGCACAACCAAGAACGTATACGTGGTTTCTACAGCCGATGATGTTGAGCTATTCGTTAACGGGAAGTCACTTGGTCACGGCAAGCAGAGCTATCGTTTCCTTTATACTTTCGAGAATATCTCATTCGAGCCCGGCACACTTGAGGCTGTTGCTTCTGACGGCAGCAAATACCAGATAAAAACAGCTGGTGAGCCTTATCAGCTGAAACTCACGGCCATAGAGAACCCTGAAGGTACAAAGGCTGACGGTGCCGATATGGTATTGTTCGAGGTAGAAGTAGTAGACAAGAACGGTGTTCGCTGTCCATTGGCTAATAATCTTGTATCATTCAACTATTGGGGCGAAGGTCAATGGATTGGTGGCATAGGATCGCGCAATAACAAAGATATGCAAAGACCTGACGTGAATCGTCCAGCCGGACTACTTGATGCCGCTGCCACCAAGAACATATCTGATAACTATGTAGGAGCAATGGACCTACCAGTGGAATGTGGCGTGAATCGTGTGCTTATGCGTTCAACAACTAATGCGGGCGAAATACTTCTTTCGGCTTATGCACAAGGTCTGAAGCCGGCATATATCAGTGTAAAGACATCGCCAGTGGATACAGAGAATTACCTTCCACAGTTATCACTGAAAGGCCGATTGGATCGTGGTGAGACTCCACTCACACCTTCTTATACAGAAAAAGCCCGAGGCATTGATATTATATCTGCTAGGAGCGGCTACGACAGCGAACATGCCGCCAGGAGCTACGATGACAACGAACTGTCGGAATGGAAGAACGACGGACGTCTTTCTACTGCATGGATTACCTATCGCCTGGCAAAGAAAGCAGTAGTTGATGATATCTGCATAAAACTTACTGGTTGGCGACTGCGCAGCTATCCACTGGAAATCTATGCTGGTAAGAAACTAATTTGGAGCGGCGAGACCAGTCGCAGTCTTGGCTATATCCACCTGAAACCTACACAGGCAGTAAAGACCAACGAGATTACCATCCGACTAAAAGGAGCAGGCAAGGATAAGGATGCCTTTGGTGGTATTGTAGAAGTGGCCGAACCTGCTGCTGGCGAACTAGATCTCTTTAAGGCTAAGAATGGTGGCGACACTAAGAATGAGCTCCGTATTGTAGAAATAGAATTTCTGGAAAAGCTATAACATATGATGTTAAGACGTAATGTATTATTGCTGCTAGCAACTTGTAGTTCAGTTTGCGCTATGGCAGTTGAATCAGGACTCAACAGTCGACAATTCAACAAGTATTGGCGTGTAGAGTCGGAGGCTCCCGACTACCGAGTTACATTTAGTGGCGACACCTGCGAAATAACAGCTCCAAAGGGGCTTACGCTTTGGCGGAAAGAGAAGATGCATCAGGACATGACCGTGGAATACGACGTGTATGTGACCAACGACCGTCTGAGCGACATGAACTGTTTCTGGATGGCCAGTGATCCTAAAGCCAAGGACATCTGGGCCAGAGAGAAATGGCGCAACGGAATATTCCTGAGATGCTACACACTACAGATGTACTATCTTGGTTATGGCGGCAATTATAACAAGAAAGTTCGTTGTTCGCTAAACAATGCTTATCTGAAGATTCTAATTACGAATCGATAATATCAATCCCCGCCTCCATCATCGGAGTGCGGGGATTATTTTTTTGATAGTTTTTTAAAAATCTCTCATCCCTCACATCATGTATCTGAAACACCTGTAAATAAAGGGAATTTGGCAAATTTATCCCTCACGTCATCTCTCACCTAATCCCTCACTCCATCCCTCACATCGATACTCAAATTGATGTTTCTGGCTGGCAGTTCTTGACGTGAGAGATGACGTGAGGGATGAGGTGAGGGATGGAGTGAGGGATGGAGTGAGGGATGGAGTGAGGGATTATTTTTCAAAAAGTCCCTGTTTATGCGGGATTCAAGTGGGTCATGTGAGAGATGAAGCGTTTTTTGCAAACTCTGTAAAAATGACATCAAAATCGGCCAACACGTGCGACCAAGAATAAAAAATCGTTCCACCAAATGGTATAATTTATTCCCATACTTGGGAACAATTCATTCCCAACGTGGGAATATTATGTTCCCAACGTGGGAATAAAAATCATGCCTAGGTCAAAAAGAAAACGTTTACTGCCTGGCGGCCTCGTCGATAAGCCAAGAGATAGAGTTGGATGACAAGTCTGCTTTCTGGCCTTCGCAGAAGAGTTCATCTACACCTATGCTTACAGATACCTTATCGTAAGCACGCGAATAACATAAGGTTGTACTCAACAGAGCACTTACACGATACTCTACCCCACCCACCTTGGCAGTGAACATCCAGTCGGTTGGCTCCATCGAAACGTACATCAAACTGCCTACCAATACCATATCAACAGTAGGAGCAGAAAAAGTTGGTCCTTTTACTGATGCTACAGCCTCATCAAGCTCTGCGCCTGAGAAGAATCGACTCAAGAGTGGAGTAACAGGCAGATACTTTATAGTGAAGTCGTCGCCAAGCGAAATATTAACCTTTACTGGCACATTTTCGTCAAGCACCACACCTGCATAAGTGCCTTTAGCCTCATTGTATGCCTTCTGCGCATCAACTACGGTAACTTCACGATTTTCATCATCCGAACATGCCATGAAAAGCATGATAAGCATAGCCGAAAAAACAATTCTAAACGATTTCATCATCATAATGTTATAATTCGTGGCAAAGGTACTGCTAAAAATTGAAAAAACCAAGTTTTAACACCTTATTTATTTGGTATTCTCGATTTTTTAGTGTAATTTTGCACCCGTAAATTAACGAACTAAAACAAAGCATAATGAAGAAGCTAATTACTATGGCTCTAGCAGCCATGATGAGTGTGAATGTGTGGGCTCAACGCGCTACAGATAAACTGGATCGCGGACTGGTAGCGATCAAAACAAATTCTGGCGTATTCTGCTCGTGGCGAATACTTGGCGAAGAGTATTACGACGTGAAGTATAACATCTATCGCGACGGCAGCAAACTTAACGACGAGCCAATATCGGTATCTAACTTTACTGATAAATCTGGAGCCGCAGGCAGTACTTACACTGTAAGTGCTGTGGTGAGAGGCAAAGAGCAGCCACAGAGCAAATCAGTAAGTGTGTGGACGCAGAACTATATGGAGATTACACCCGATCATGGTTCGCTCACATCTACCTACGTGCCTAACGATGCTTGTATGGCCGATGTTGACGGCGACGGCGAGTTGGAAATTCTGATGAAGTTTGACAACCTGAGCGAGATAAATGCAAGTTACCCCAAAAACGGATACAACGGCGAGTACTCGATAGCAGAGGTATTTAAACTTGACGGTACTAAACTCTGGTGGCTAGACTTCGGCCCAAATATGGGCGATTTCCAGAACAATGAGCAGAATATCGTGGCCTACGACTGGGATCAGGACGGTAAGGCCGAAGCCATAATACGTGCTGCCGACGGAACAACAATCCACATGGCTAATGGCGAGACTTACGTGGTGGGCGATGCCACCAAGAACTATCGTGGTGCCACTGGCGGAGGTGCCAACTGGTTTATGCATGATGGCGCTGAGTATCTGGTATATATGAATGGTGCTACAGGCGAGCCATATCAGGTGATGGACTATCCTCTGAAGCGACTGGAGAATGGTGAGACAGACCTGAATGCAGCTTGGGGCGACGGCTATGGCCACCGCTCAACCAAGCACTTCTTTGGTGCACCATATTTGGATGGCAGAAAGGCCAGCATTTTCCTGGCACGAGGCATATATACACGTCATAAGATGATAGCATACGATGTGGATCCTGCTACACACCAGTTGAAAGAGCGCTGGCGCTGGAATAACAACACACCTGGCAGCGCATGGTACGGACAGGGCTATCATAACTATAGCATAGCCGATGTTGACTGGGACGGACGAGACGAGATTTGTTTCGGTTCGATGGTTATCGACGACAACGGACACGGACTGTCGACCACAGGACTGGGACATGGCGATGCACAGCATCATGGTGATTTCAACCCATATATCCATGGCCACGAGATATATGCGTGCAACGAAGACAACCCTGACAATAACTATCGCGATGCTACCACATCGAAGATATACTATCGTCAGACCAGCGGCAACGACGACGGACGTGCCATGATGGGTAATTTCAGCAATAAATATCCAGGCTGTTTGGGACGTTCTGGACACGATACTGCCATCAGCAGCGTTACCAACGAGCACATTCCTGCAGATATCGCATTCGACGTGAACTTCCGAATTTATTGGGACGGCGACCTGCTTGAAGAGACATTCAACGGAACAGGAACACGAAATTCTACAGGACGCATCTACAAACCCAGCACTGGCGAAACAATTGCCACACTGCAGGGATCGCTGACCAACAACGACACCAAAGCCACCCCATGCTATCAAGGCGACATACTTGGCGACTGGCGCGAAGAGGTGATAATGCGTACCTCAGACAACAAGATTCGAATCTATAGCACCACCATTCCTACCGAATGGCGTAACTACACACTGTGGCACGACCACCAGTACCGCAATGCTATGGTATGGCAGATGTGCGGTTACAACCAGCCGCCTCACGTAAGCTACTTCATCGGTGAGCTGGAGGGTATCACTATGGCTCCTCCAGCACTTACCACTACTAATCGTACAGAGGTAGCCAATGGCGGAACTATCGACGGCAGTATGAACGACAAAGAGGTGATGATGGCCGAAACTGGCAATATGACAGTATCAGTAGCTGATGGCGCCAAGCCATACATCTTCTTCGACAATGCACCAAGTTGGGTGCAGGGTCACGACAACAACGACAAGATAGAATATGCCACCTATACCCACACCCTAACAGGTGGAGCATTCAGTGGCGACATGCGACTGGTGAAACAGGGCGACGGAACACTGATATTGCCAAATGTAACACAGACATATACAGGTTCGACAGATGTATGGGCAGGAGTACTATGTTTCGACGGCACAATGCAGAACAGTCGCGTATGGCTGAACCGTTTTGCAGAGCTGAATTCTAACGGTGGAAAGTTCATGAAGGGCATACAGATGGACTATGCCTCGATACTGAGACCTGGAGGCAAAGACAATAAGGGCGTGATAGAAACCGACTCGCTGATTCTGAATTTCGGATCGCGTATCGTGTTTGATGCACTTGCCGATGGTACATCAGATGCTGTTAAGGCAAATGTACTTACCATCGAGAAGAAAGACTGGCAGTATGGTCCAGAATACTCTACCCCAGTGTTTGAGATAGCCAGTCAGGGCCAACTGGCAGCAGGAAAGTATCTGCTGATAGAAGCCGCAAAGATAGAAGGCGACGTAAACAACATCGTGCTTGAAGGTATTGACGGAGTAAAGTCATCACTCACCAACGAGGATGGTAAGATATATCTGAATGTAGAGGCTATACGCGAAGCTACATCTATCACCTGGGACGGCGGTTCCGACGGCATCTGGGACTTTGCACATACAGAGAATTTCAAACTCGAGGATGGTAATAAGGACTTCTTCGTAACAGGCGATGCTGTAACATTCGATGACAATACCACACAAACAGCAGTAGTTATCAAGGAGGATGTATCGCCAAAGAGCGTAGTATTTGCCAACGATGAGAAAGACTATACATTGATGGGCGAAGGAAGTATCATAGGTGATGCAAGCCTGACTATGAGCGGTGCTAAGAATCTAACCATCATGAACACCAACAAAATGACTGGTGGCGTAGTAATAGAAAACGGAAAGCTTACAGTTTCTACTCTGGCAAATGCAGACGGAACTGAATATGGTGCACTGGGCGGAACCAGCAATCTGATTACACTGCGCAATGGTGGCACTCTGGCAGTAAATGCCAATGTAGTATCTAGTCAGAAGCTATCGCTCGAAGCAGGCGGAGGATGTATCTATACCAGTCAGGGCAAGACGCTAACTGCCAATGCTGCCATCAGCCAGACTACAAAAACGAGTCTCACTAAAACTGGTAATGGTACGCTGCAGATTGGCTCAACAGTCAAACTGGACACCATGTATATCAATCAGGGTATAGTTCATGGTGGCGAGGTTAACAATGTACATCAGTATCCATCGCTGATAGTTCTGAACGGAGGTACGCTGAAAGACCCCGACAACATTTACAGCTACTCAACCAACAGAGCAAACATTGAGGTACCTGCCGACAAGACAGCCACTTGGACACTTGATGCTCGTTGCGACTATTCAGGTCAGTTGACTGGCGAAGGTAATCTGACGGTTAACGTTACAAGTGTTCGCAGCAATATGAAAGGCGACTGGAGCAAGTTTAAGGGTACATTAAAATTCCAGTACACTAAAACTGGTTCGTATGACCCAGCACTGCAGTGGAACAACTCTTACGGTCTGCCAAATGCTACACTCACGGGTGTATTCAACAACAACGGCAAAGATATGACTATTGGTACACTTTCTGATGGGGCAACACTGAGTGGAAGCGGACGATATACAGTAAAGCATATCGCAGGCAAAATAACCAAATCACGCAGTGGACTGAAGAGTTCGTATGCAGAAGTACAGAGCACACTGATAATATCAGAGGATGTCACAGTAACATTCAGTGGTTCGACAAAACTGAAGGCAGGCGATACCGTACAACTCTGGAAAGCCAACTCGTTCCAGGCCACATCGAATATCGAAGTTACACTGCCAGAATTGCCAGAAGGATTGTATTGGGACACCACTAATCTGTTGACAAAGGAAGGACGACTTACCGTTACAGATGTGCCTAGCGGCATCAATGGCGTTAAGATGGACACAAACCAAGACGACACCATCTACAATCTGAATGGTATGAAGGTAAGTGGACCTCTGAAGAAAGGTATCTACATTAAGAACGGAAAGAAGATTATAATAAAGTAAACAATAAAATAATCGCTCCTTAAAAATTGAAGGAGCGATTATTTTATTTAGTAACGAATGCTACCGTCGTAATTGAAGATTGGTGCATCGGTAGGAACTTCATTGTCGTAGAACCATACGGCCGAATCGTTCATCTTAGGATGCTGATTCTTAAGCAGACGAATCATCTCAGCACCAGCCCATATAACAGGCCCATATCCATGAGCGGCCATTACATGAACAGGACGATAGGCATAGAACGACGGATCGAAGCCCATGCCTGTACCCACACAAACATTCTCGACCTGGCCCTTGGCATTGACCGAAGCCTCAACAGCATGCCATGCTAACTGAACTACAGGGCCATAAACCTTGGCATCAACCCATCCCTTGTTAATCGCATGGGCAAAGCAATAGGTATAAATGGCTGTAGCAGAAGCTTCAAGGTAGGTATCATTACGATCGAGCAACTGATGCCAATAGCCATCATGATGCTGTAATGCAGCAAGTCCCTTTAGGTGGGACCTCATCAGCTTCAAAATCTCTGCACGATCAGGATGATTCTCTGGAAGCACATCAAGAACCTCGCACATAGTAAGAATGGCCCAACCATTTGCTCTACCCCAATGGAAGGCAGGATGCTCCTGCATAGACTCAACCCATCCATGACGGAACAGATTCTTCTCAGGCACCCACATACGTTTGGCAAACTGCAAAACCTGTCGTGCAGCTTCGTCGTAGTATTTACTGTCGCAAGTATATTTACCCATATAGGCAATGGTAGGAACCCCCATAAACATATCGTCGAGCCAAACAGTATTCTTCTGAGGACGCAGACGGGCAAAAGTACCATCGCTCAGGCGATACTCCTTATTCGTTACATAGTCGGCATAGTTCTGTATACGCTCATCGATAAGTTGACGCAGACCTTTGTCACTATTCTTGAATATTGTAGCCATCGACTTTATCATCGAACAGCACACAGCACCTGCATCGTCAAGAGCATGAGGATCGATAACACGCCTTACATTTACATCAATATCGCTACCCTTCTGGTGTATCTTAGTAAAATAAGGTGCCATTTCAGCCAGAAGTTTGTGACGCTTGTACACATAGTTCTTATATGCCTCGTCGCCAGTGGCTTCGTAAGCCGCCAGCACTCCAGAATAAGTCACACCCCACTCGTAGCTGGTGAGACGGAAACCGCCTTGCTTAAGATATGTGTCGGCATTGATATCCTTCATACGGGCTACTTCTTTTCCTGTCTTTTTATCAACAAGCACTGCTGGAGTCTCAGAATCAATATAATTCAGCACTCTGTCCATGGTCTGCTTTACGCTTTCCACAGTCGATACGCCATACCCTACCCTGTACTCTGGCTTCATAAGGTGTAGCGGAGTGTTATTGTCGTTTATCTGTTGTGCATAGGCTACAGATGAAAAGCCCATAAACAGGGCAAGCGATAATTTGTTTAATTGATTTGTAATCATATTATTTCAGGAATGGATTAACTGTATTATCTGGACCAAAATAAAAACCTGGCTCAGAAGGTTGGTTGTATCCAACATTCTGTGCTGCTGTAGAGAGACGATATGGAATATCCTCCATCAGGCAATTGATACGATATTCAGTAGGAATCGGCGAAACAAAGATACGAAGCTCACTGCTATCAGGAGTACGTGCAATGACCTCCTCGCGCCAATCGCCAAGGATATCAGCAGAAAGACAAGGATTTGACTTTGTTCCATTGTTGAATACTACTTCAGGAAACTTAACCACTTCTACAACAGTTTTGTTTTCCCAATCGTATTTCGACACTGTGCCACGGTCGAGCAGTTCGCGAAGCAGATCGCCGTCCCACCAGACACCAAAATTAATAGACAACCTTCGGCCTTTCATTCTGAGATGCTGTTGATGCTGAGGGTCATCGGGCGACTTAGCATCGTTAAGCACCTCGCCTTTGATATTACGTATACCATGACTATCGGAACTCCACATCTCTAATCCAGGATTTGTAGGGTCGATGTCGGCTGCCATAGCACGCCCAACATCACTCTTAGACGGTATCTGGAATATCACCTCGCCTGTACGGGCATTACGGAAATCGGAACCATCACGACGGTTTTCATGACAATCCCACACCTGTAGTTCAGTCGTTGTAGGGTCGAAAGCCATCAAGTGGATAGCATCACCATGCCCCATACCTGTATTATAAAGTCCCTGACCATCATGGTCTACAGCCATCGAACCGTAAGTTATTTCGTCGCATCCATCTCCGTCTACATCAGCCACGCGGAGATTATGATTACCTTGACCAGCATAGCTGCTCTGTGGTTTACCATCCTTACCAGTTCCTTCATCGTTGGTATCAAACACCCAATGTTGCTTAAGTTGCTTGCCATCCCAATCCCATGCAGCAATCACAGTACGTGTATAATACCCACGACAGAATATAGCAGAGGCATGCTTACCATCCAAATAGCCAACAGCAGCAAGCATTCTATCCGACCTGTTAGCATAGTTATCACCCCAATCATTCAGATTGCCACGTGCAGGTATATATGGCTTAGTGTCCATAGCAGCACCTGTAAGACCATTAAACACAGTGATATACTCATTGCCACCAAGTATACGTCCTGTCATTGGCCTACCTTGTTTATTATATTTGCCCCATTCCTGCTCAGGATTAGGGTTGGGAGCGATTTCTGGAGCTCGATGGCGATAGTCGGCCAGACTGTCGCCTATCACCTTTCCCACTCCATCACGAGTTCCTTCGGATGTTCTTACTAAAAATTCGGCACGTCCGTCGCCATCAAGATCATAGAAGATAAAGGGGACGTAATGCGCACCACTACGGATATTAATACCCATATTAATGCGCCAAAGCAGTGTTCCGTCAAGGCGGTAGCAGTCAAAAACAGTAGGTCCTGTGAATCCGTCATGGGCATTATCATGAGCATTTGATGGATCCCACTTCAATACTATTTCATATTGTCCGTCGCCATCAACATCGGCAACAGACGCATCATTGGCAGAATAACTATACACACCACCATCTGGTGTGGTTCCATCACCAGGCTTCTGCAATCTCACAGGCAAATATCCATCAGGAGCATCAGCCTTTAACCTGTATTGGCCATTTTTGTCACCTCCTCTAACCTCGTATATAGCATCCTCTTTTAACGGTTTCTCATCAACAAAGAATGTTCCGCCTTTACTAAGTGGCTCTTTATTCAACTTCTTGCCGTTGCGAAACAAATCGAATGGCTGACCAACGGCATCGGATGTTAGTGTTCGCCAACTTACAATAACTTTGTCGCCACTTCGAACAGCAACTACGCCACGGTCCAACTGCTCGCGACAAATATTCTGCATATCATATCGCGGTTGAGCATGCATAATGATGGATATCAGGAGCACTAAAATAGTAGAAAGGAGTTTCATATTTATCTTCTTAAAGTTTATGCTGCAAAATTACCTTATATTTTATATCTATAGCAATATATTTTATACGAAAATATATAGATTTGTACATCAGATATGCTATTAATTTGAAAATTATACTTAACTTTGCACCCAATAATAACTCAGGACAATGAACTTAAGATCATACATACTACTGTTCATGCTAGCTATTTGCAGCATGATTTCATCGCAAGACAAGTTGCTTACCAACAGCCGTCACATCAGTTCGGCTGACGGACTGCCAAGCAACCAGATATACGATATGACCCAAGATGCCGACGGCTATATTTGGATGGCTGCAGACAATGGATTATGCCGTTATGATGGTTATCATTTCTATAACATCTATAAACTCGGCCCTGAGCCAGATCCGATTCAAGGAGTAGTGGGATACGTCTTCCCTGATGACGACAAACGTCATCTATGGATGCGTACTTCGACATACGTATTCTGTTGCTATGACTTGCGCACAGGAAGTTTTATTGATTTTACTGGTCGTCACGACTACGCACGTACATATCGCCGTTATCTAAAAGGGCATCAAGGTGTTTTATGGATGTTTGACGACGAGTCGGGAGTACGCCGTGTAAAATGCAGCGATGACGGAACCGTAGACTGCATTGACTACACAAAGGAAAATGGCAGCCTGCCAATAAACCATGTACGTGATGCATTCGAAGATAACAAAGGTAGGCTTTGGGCTATGACACTCGATGGTCTGGTAATAATCGACACTAACGGCAAGTCGCGTATCATCAAAAGAGGGATTAACTTCAGAAGAGGAATACAGATTGGCAAACTTAGACTTGCACTAACATCCGATAATGAAATAATCACTTACGATGAGAATGGACGAGAACTGCGTCGTATTCCAATTGCCGCTAATTCAAGCAATAATTCATCTGTAACCGCAAGTTTTGTGTGGCAAGGGAAATGGATAATCATGACCAGAGGCAATACATTAATGGTTTCGCCTAAAGACGGTAAAGCTACCGTTACTGAAAAATATAACGTCGTAAGAGGAACCATCATGGAAGGACTCAGTGACGATGACAATTACTTTATAAGCAATAGCACGGGTACACTGTGGGTATTTCCTGCCAAGGGCGAGATGCGAGTACTGAATCTGATGACAGGCATGCAGTCTACACTTGAACGCTTCCGCCGATATAATATCAGAAAAGGTCCCGATGGTCTATATTATATTGCCAGCTATGGTAACGGACTATATGTCTATAATATTGAAACTAATAATATTACTCACTATTCCGCCACATCGCAATGGTCAATAGTAGGCAACAGCTACCTAAACAACATACTTATAGATCGAAGCGGATGCATCTGGCTAAGCGAGGAGTCGACAGGTGTAACATGTATAATGCCTCCCGACAAAGCTAATGTAGACTATTTTTATCCACAGCCAGAACATAAAGGAGACTGGAGCAACTTTGTACGTATGATCACAAGCTCAGGAGACAAAGTGCTTTTAGGAACTAAGGACAACAGGCTGTACGAACTACAGTCAAAGACATGGAGCCACCCTACCCCCACATATTTGCCTGCTACAGCCTACGTATTTTTTAAGGATAGCAAAGGGCACGAATGGATGGGTACCAGAGGTGGAGGTATCTATCTGGACCACAAACAGATTGATTTTCCGTCTGCCGAAATCTATGATATCATAGAAGACCAATCAGGTAGACTATGGATTTCTACCTGGGGTGACGGTCTGTTTGTTGTAAAACTAAAGGAAGATGGAACACTCGACTATACCCAGTTGATGAAACGATCACATAATGAGAGTAGTCTGCGCTGCATAAAGGTTGACAATAAACACCAACTCTGGATAGCCTCAAACAATGGAGTATACCATATTGATATAAATAAGAAGAATCCTAGTAATAATGACTTAGTAAGCCATAATATCCAAAACGGAGAATTTCCTTTTGACGAAATTTCAAGCGTAATGCCTGATTCTGAGGGTAATATATGGATAGGAGGCAGAGGCGGCGGCCTACAGAAGTGCCGATATGACAACGGGCACTTTACCATTGTGCAAGGCTACACAACGCATGACGGTCTTACTACCAACAACGTATTCTCAATCACAACAGACAAACAGGGCAACATCTGGGCTGGCACTGATAACGGACTTACATGTATCCGAAAAGACAAGAAAGTGAATTCATACCAGTTCGGACACACATTTGAAAGCAACATCTATTCTGAAAACTGTTCAGCATTATTGCCTGATGGACGCTTACTATTCGGTACAGCCTACGGCATGATGATACTACAACCCGACAGTCTTGCAGCCCATAATCAGGAGAAAGCATGGTGTCCAATCATCACAAAGATAAGCATTGATGGTGTAGGCCAATATCTTTCTACATTTGACAAGCTACTTGAACTGGATTATGACCAGAATTCCATAGAGTTAGAGTTTTCAAATCTTGACTATGCAGGAATAGCCTCAACGCAATACCGCTACTACTTAGAAGGAGTAGAACACGACTGGCGCCAGCTTACAAGCGACAACAGCGCCCGTTATAATGGTTTGCAACCTGGCAAATATTACTTTCATCTGAGTTCGCTGAATAAGAATAATCAGTGGAGCGAGGAATACGTGTTTACGATTATTATACGCCAACCTTGGTACAACACCTGGTGGGCGTGGTTCACATACATATTTATTATTGTAGTTCTAGTTTGGTTCTTCTTCCGGGCTTGGCATAGGAATTTCGAACTAAATCAGCAGATACGTGTGGAAAAAGAGTTGTCGACATTCCGACTGAACTTCTTCACCCATATCGCCCATGAGTTCCGTACACCACTAGCAATCATATCAGGAGCTGCAGACAAACTGACACAAAAGGGCAACGAAATGCAGGTATCGAGGTCGGCTGTGCAAACAGTTCGACGTGGTACTCTCCGTCTTACAAAACTAGTTAACCAGCTGATGGAATTCCGACGTATCAATACAGGAAACCAGCGACTAGGTGTGATGGAGGCAGACATTATCAAACTGGGCAGAACAACCGTCGATGAATTCAGAGAAATAGCTTCACGAAAGGAACAGTCGCTGACTTTTACTCCATTTGCCCACCAACATAAAATGATATTCGACCCTCATCTGGTAGAAACCATTTTATACAATCTGTTAAGTAACGCATTGAAATATACCCCCAAAGGAGGAAGCGTAAGTCTGAAGATAAAAAAGGTAGATGATCCAGACCCGCAAAAACAGATAATACAACTCATCGTAGAGGATAGCGGTCCAGGAATCAGCCAGCAACAAATACCTCAGCTTTTCCAACCATTTATGCACGGCTATGTTTCACAGGGGGGTATGGGTATTGGGCTATACACAGCCTATCAATTGGCTAGTCTGCACAAAGGCAGCCTGATCTATGAGCGTATTTCGGCAGAAGGAGGGTCTCGTTTCATCACATCAATCCCTGCATCAGAGGAAGTATACACCTCAGAAGACTACGCCCAAAAGACTGCCATCAATACATCTGTGACAGAAGAAAACAAGCCTGACATTATAAAAGATTTAGTTCCACAGGCATTTAATAACTACACAGTAGCTATTATTGAGGACGATCCAGACATGCATGATCAGATACGTGACAGCATTGGACGCTATTTCCAAACCGTCAGTTATACTGATGGACATTCTGCTATCAGTGGTATCAACCAAGCACAACCAAGTCTGATTCTCTGCGACATCATGCTACCCGACATCAATGGCTACGAAATTGTACGCCAACTGCGTGCCAAGCAGCAGTTAAGCCATATTCCAATTATTATGCTGACAGCCCTCGATGGGGATGATCAGCTACTACGCGGTTACAAAGCTGGTGCCGATGATTATATGGTTAAACCTTGTAACTTCGAGCTACTCATACTACGAATCACTCAATTGATTCAGTGGTATGGTCGCTTCAAGCCGAAAGACAGCACATATCAAGAGCCTCAACAAACCATCATCACCGACGAAGCAGACCAACGTTTTATAGAGAAAATGGAAACCATTGTGGCACAACACTTAAGCGAGCCAGATTTCAATGTTGATACTCTAGCTTCACTCCTTAAGATGGGACGCACAAAATTCTACGGAAAGATGAAAGAGTTTACAGGCATGTCGCCTAACACCTATCTGCAAACAGAACGTTTGAAGAAAGCAGCCGACTTATTGATAGAAGGCGACATGAACGTAACAGAGATTAGCTATAAGGTTGGCTTCCAGTCGCCGACGTATTTTTATAAGTGCTTTAAGGAGAAATATGGTGTTCCACCTAGCAAATTCGGCAAACACCAGAAATAAAGTCGTACAATTTTGCTATAATCAGAACAAATTGATATGTGAATATAGGATAATTACATCTATTTTTGCAACATGATTGCTAAAACAAACATTCACATGAGAAGAAAAAGAGTTATCACAATGGGCCTAATGCTATGTATCACCATTGGCATTATGGCCCAACATAAAAAGGTGATCTGCCTGAATTATGGATGGGAGTTTTCAACAGACTCCCAGTTTAAAGATTCTAAGAAAGTAGATATACCTCATGACTTTCAGATAGAACAGCCATGGGTAGAGCCCTCAGCCGACGAAAGGCCAGACAATACCGATGTAGCGGCAAACATTAAAAGCCGTTTGTCATCACGTGCCTTCAAAGAGATGGGTAAAGGCTACTACCGCTATCATCTTATACCCAACAAAGAATTGAAAGGACAGCGTCTTCTGCTTGATTTTGAAGGTGTGATGTATACTGCCGATGTAAGCATTAACGGACAATATGTAGGTGGAACGGATTATGGATACGTTGGCTTTGAGTTGGATGTGACTGATGTTCTGAAAATAGGTGAAGACAATTTGATTGAGGTGGTTGCCGATACAAGAGAACCAGGCAACTCACGATGGTATACTGGTGGAGGTATATTCCGAAATGTAAAATTGACAAGTACACCAAAAGATATGTACTTTAACCGTCACCCGCTCTACATCACAACACGTGACAACAGATTTGTCAGCATTTCGGCAGAGTTTACCAACAAGACAAGACAAAAAACAACAAACATCAAATTAGAAATCACCAGTCCTGATGGTGAGACTATTTATAGTCAAATGGTAAATTTGCCTCGCCACAAAATGACCCGTCACGAAGAGGCACGCATTGCTACAGATATTGAGATAAAGGATGCCAAGATATGGGATCTAGATACACCTTATTTATATAAGGTACGCACACAACTGATTCGTGAAGACGGAACAATTGCCGACGAAGCCACTGATCAGTTTGGTATCCGCACCATAGAGTTTGGTGCCGAATACGGTATGAAACTGAACGGCAAAAAAGTACTTCTTAAAGGAATCGCAAACCATCATTCGCTAGGAGCATTGGGAGCAGCCGCATATCCACGAGCCATTGAGAAACGTATAAAACTGATGAAACAATGGGGACTGAACCACATACGTACATCGCACAATCCATATAGCCGCGACTTTATCAAACTCTGCGATCAATATGGAATACTTGTAGTAGACGAACTGTACGACAAATGGACAAGACAACATACCGGCGGAAAAGCCTCCTTTGAACAGCATTGGCAGCAGGAAGTGCCAGAATGGGTAAAACGTGACCGCAACTCACCATCGGTTATCATGTGGAGCTTAGGCAACGAGCTGCAACAAGATCCAAACATGCCATTTAACGACTTTGGAGTTACCATATACAAACTTCAGAAAACCTTATTGCAGAGATATGACTCAACCAGACTTGTTACAGTAGCCATGCACCCACGTTATCGAAACTGGGAGACAGACTCACTGCCCCATCCCCTAGCAATGATAACAGACGTACAGGCATACAACTATCGCTACATGTACTTCCCTGGCGACGGACGCAGATTCCCATGGATGAAATTCTACCAGAGTGAAGCATCTACTGCCGCCATGGGGCCAAACTACTTCGAAATGAATCTTGATCGTGTAATCGGTCTGGCTTATTGGGGGTTGATAGACTATCTAGGCGAGAGTCAAGGCTGGCCTGCCAAGGGATGGGCAAATGGTGTTTTCGACATTGCACTGAATCCTAAGCCAAAAGCCTATTTGCTCAAGTCGATATTCAAACCAGAAGAGCCGCTAGTTCATATAGCAATCGTAAACTCAAACAAATCAGTTATGTGGAACGGGATAAAAACTGGTGGAGAGGACCAGGTTGACACCTGGCGTCCAAATATGGGCGACACACTCAATCTTATCACCTATACCAATGCCGATGAAGTGGAGCTACTTCTTAACGGAAAAAGCCTAGGCAGGAAACATAACCCTAAGGAGAATGCCAAACAGCGCAACCAGCTAAAATGGAACGGAATAAAATATGTCAATGAGAAAATAGAGGCTGTAGCATATAATAATGGCAGACCAGTGGCTCGCCATAAGATAGAGCCAACAGGTAAGGCAGTCAAGCTGATTGTTACTCCAGACCCAATAGACTGGAAGGCTGACGGACAAGACCTAATGCACCTATATATTCAAGCTGTTGACGCTAAAGGCCGATTAGTATCAATCACTCAAGATGAATTAAGTTTTTCTGTTGATGGAGATGCTAGAATAGTAGCCGTAAGTAATGGCGACATTAATAGCGAAGAAGTAAATTGTACTGATCATCGTAGGCTATGGAACGGATCAGCATTAGTGATTCTTCGTGCAGGTCAGACACCTTCAAAGGTTACACTTAAGACAAAAAGCGACCACTTCAAGACAGTTATCACGAAATTAGAAACAAAGTAACGAATAAAATACCCGATATGAAAAAGGTTATTCTATTAACAATAGCACTAGTCTGCGCCATATCAGCTACAGCTCAGGACAATGTCCTGCAAGCCGCACGCAAGACTAATGACTACTTCATGACGAAATATAGTGATCCTACTATACCAACAAACGTAAAACGTATCCGCCCTTCTTCACTATGGACCAGGGCTGTGTATTACGAAGGATTGATGGCGCTATACAACATCGATCAACAGCAACGTTATCTTGACTACACTGAGAAATGGGCCGACTTCCACAAGTGGACCCCACGCAATGGCGTTAAAACCACCGATGCCGACGATCAGTGTTGCTCACAGACTTATATCGAGTTTCAACAAACAACAGGTAAAGGCTCGCTAGAGCCCACCAAGGAGAATCTGGCCAAACAGATGGAATCAGGTCGTGTTGACTACTGGACATGGATAGACGCCATCCAAATGGCAATGCCTGTATATGTGAAGATGTATGCAATTACTGGCAACAAGCAGTATCTTGACTACGCAATGAAAAGCTATGCTTGGAGCCGCAACACCTGTGGCAACGGACTTTTCAATGTGAAAGAGGGACTTTGGTGGCGCGATAAAGACTACGTGCCTCCCTATAAGGAAAAAGACGGAAAGAACTGTTATTGGAGTAGAGGCAACGGTTGGGTATATGCAGCACTAGTGCGCTGTATGAACGTGCTCTCACCCAAGGAAAAAGCATATAAGCAACTAAAGAAAGACTTCCTGTTGATGAGTGCAGGACTACTAAAATGCCAGCATGAAGACGGTTTCTGGCACGCAAGTCTGGTATCCGACGTTGACTATCCCGATCCAGAGATGACAGGTACAGCACTGTTCCTCTATGGTATGTCGTGGGGCATACAGAAGGGATTGCTCAAGGAGCAAATCTATCGTCCAGCCTGCGACAAAGCATGGAAGGCTCTTGAATCATGCGTTCACGCTGACGGATTCTTGGGTTGGAACCAAGGTACTGGAAAGGATCCCTCTGCCGGCCAACCTGTAACATTTACTAAAATGCCTGATTTTGAAGACTACGGAACTGGATGTTTCTTACTTGGTTTAACAGAATACTATAAACTCCTGAATAAATGAAAAGATATCTCACCTCTTGCCTTTTAAGTTGCTTTGTGGCAGCTAGTATGGCCCAAAGTTGGCCAACCCCTCTTCCTGAGGCCAAACCAGGCACCCGTTGGTGGTGGTTGGGATCAGCCGTTGACAAGGAAAACCTGCAATGGAATCTCTCAGAATATGCCCGTGCAGGAATTGGTGCTGTAGAGATAACGCCACTGTATGGTGTCAAGGGAAACGACAAGAACAATATCCCGTTTCTCTCACCCAAATGGATGCAAGCTCTTAAGACTGTACAGGATATTGCCAAACCTCTAGGCATAGAAGTTGATATGAACTGTGGAACAGGCTGGCCTTTCGGTGGTCCACATATTTCATTGGATCAGGCAGCTTGTAAAGCAATCTTTAAAGATACACTAATCAATGGAGTGCACACATATAGTGTAGAAAACGGACGAACTAAGCAAAAGGTAAAGCGTGCAGCCCCAGGCGGCGAAGGATGGGTAGTAGATCACTTCGACCGAGAGGCAGTACATCATTATCTGGAACGTTTTGAGAATGCTTTCGCCGAATCAGGTGTGCCATATCCACACACCTTCTTCAACGATTCGTACGAAGTTTACAAAGCAAACTGGACCCCTACCCTGTTTGATGAATTCCAAAAACGTCGTGGTTACGATTTACGACAGAAATTGCCCGAGTTGCTTAATGGTGGCGATGGCAATCAGGTATTGTGCGACTATCGCGAGACACTTAGCGACATGTTACTCGAGAATTTCACTCAGCAGTGGGTGGCATGGGCACATAAGCATGGGGTGAAAGTACGCAATCAAGCACACGGTTCACCTGCAAACCTGCTCGATCTATATGCAGCTGTTGACATCCCAGAAATTGAAGGATTCGGTCTTTCGGAATTTGGAATCAAAGGACTACGAACAGATCCAGGTAAGACCCGCAAGAATTTTAGTGACGTATCAATGCTAAAATATGCCTCATCAGCAGCACATGTTATGGGCAAACCATTTACTTCGAGCGAGACCTTCACGTGGCTCACAGAGCACTTCAGAACATCTCTGTCGCAAATGAAACCCGACCTAGACCTTATGTTTACCTGTGGCGTCAACCATGTCTATTTCCATGGTACTTGTTATTCACCAAAGAATGACGTTTGGCCAGGTTGGAGGTTCTATGCATCGGTAGACATGAGCCCAACCAACTCCATCTGGCGTGATGCGCCATATCTTATGAAGTATATCGAGCGTTGCCAGAGTTTTCTGCAATTAGGTCAACCCGATAACGATTTTCTGGTTTACCTGCCTGTTCGAGACATGTGGCATCAGAGAGGTCCAAGAAATGACGATGCAAAATGGGAAAGCAAGGACCGTCGTGGTGGCGAAGACCTGCTCATGCAGTTTGACATCCACACGATGGACGAAAAGGCACCACAATTCATTCGCAGCATCTTGACTATCGACAGCCTGGGATACGACTGCGACTATATCAGCGACCGTCAATTGGCCAAGGTACGTGTAGAGAATAATCGATTGGTAACCGAAGGCGGCACTAGCTATCGCGCACTCATCATCCCAAGCGGAACAACCATCGACGCCTCATTGCAAGACCAGATAGAACGTCTATATCCCTACGTAATTAGTGGCGAAGAACCTACACTGATGGGGCATTTTGCTCAGTCGGAACCAATGAAGACAGAGTTGGGGTTACGTGCTATTCGTCGCAAATCGGGCAAACAATGGCACTATTTCATCGTCAACCTAACACCACATGACGTCGAGGGGGATATTTCCTTAACAATACCGTTCAAAGGCGCCACATGGTTCAACCCCATGAATGGCGATATTAATCCAGCAAACGTTAGCAACGGGAAACTACATATTGCATTGAAATCTGGCGAGAGCCGTATTCTGCAGACATCAGATACACCTACTGTAGTCTCAGCACCAATAGAATATCAAAACCAAGAGATTGAAATCAAGGGACCTTGGAAATTATCGTTTATCGACGAGGCCCCCAAGGTTGTAAAGACTTTCCAATTAGACAGTTTGCAGACATGGGAGACACTCAGCGATAGTGCTGCCATCACCATGGGTACAGGTGTTTACACTACAAGCATCAATCTCTCAGCCAAGCAAGCCAAACAACAATGGATGATCAATTTGGGAGACGTACGCGAATCTGCACGTGTATATATCAACGGCAAGTTCATTGGCTGCGCATGGGCCGTTCCATTTATTCTGGATTGCGGAAACACCCTGCACAAAGGCAAGAACAAGATCCGAATAGAGGTAACAAATCTACCAGCCAATCGAATAGCAGATTTAGATCGCAAAGGTGTGAAATGGCGTAAGTTCAACGAGATAAATGTGGTTGATATCGACTACAAAAATACTACCTATGCAGCATGGGAGCCTGTCCCCAGCGGCCTCAATTCAAGAGTTACTTTAGTAAACAAACCACAATAACTATTTTAAAACAAAACAATTATGAAGAACTTAAAAATGTACATCAACGGCCAGTTTTGCGAAAGTTCAAACGGCCAGTGGATCGACGTGTTGAACCCATCAACCGAAGAAGTAATCTCTCGTCAACCTGAGGGAACTATTGAAGACGTAAATCGTGCACTTGATGCTGCACGTGCTGCTCAAAAGGCATGGGCCAAAACCCCAGCCATTGAAAGAGCAGGCTATCTACTGAAGATGGCAGAGGGCATCAAGAAGCGTGAGAAAGAATTTACAGAAATCATTATGCGTGAACAGGGCAAGACTCGCAACTGGGCTGCTATTGAGGTTGGTGCTACCATTGCTTATTTTGAGTACATGGCCACCTTCGCACGTCATATTGAGGGCGAAATTATTCCTTCCGACCGTCCAAATGAGACCATTCTGCTAACCAAGAAGCCTATCGGCGTTGTAGCAGGCATCCTACCATGGAACTTCCCGTTCTTCCTTATCGCACGTAAAGCAGGTGCAGCACTGATTGCAGGTTGTACAATCGTTATCAAGCCATCGCAACTCACTCCTGAAAACTGCACAGAATTTGCCAAAATTGTTGACGAGATTGGGCTTCCTGCTGGTGTTATCAACATCGTTACAGGTAAAGGAAGCGTCATCGGCAATGAGATGGCGGGCTCACCAAAGATTGACATTGTAAGTGTAACTGGTTCTGTAGGTGCAGGCGAGAGCATCATGGCTGCCGCTTCCAAGAACATCACTAAGGTAAGTCTCGAACTGGGTGGCAAAGCACCTGCTATCGTAATGAAGGATGCTGACCTGGAGCGCGCTGCACAGTGGATTGTAGATTCTCGTATTGGTAACAATGGTCAGATATGCAACAATGCAGAACGCGTATATGTACAAAAGGAAGTCAAGGAGGCTTTCACTAAGATTCTGGTTGACAAGATGTCGAAGGTAAAGGTTGGCGACGTATGTGCCGATGAGAGCGTTGACATGGGTCCACTGGTAGAGGCTCGTGCTCTGGAGAGTGTAACAGAGAAGGTGGAGCGTGCTATCAAGCAGGGTGCAAAACTGCTCTGTGGTGGTCATCGTGTTGGCGAGAAGGGATACTTCTATGCAGCTACCGTTCTCGACAACTGCCGTCAGGATATGGACATCATTCATGAGGAGACATTCGGTCCTGTTATTCCTCTTGTAGAGTTCAGCGATGTCGACGAGGCTATCAGATATGCTAACGATTGCGAGTACGGCCTGGCATCATCTATCTTTACCAAAGATCTCAACATCGCAGTAAAGGCTTGTCGCGAACTGGAGTTTGGTGAGACGTATATCAACCGCGAACACTTCGAGGCCATCCAAGGTTTCCATGCAGGAGTAAAGAAGTCAGGTATTGGCGGTGCTGATGGCAAGCATGGTGTTGATGAATATCTCGTTACACATGTCACTTACCTTGACACCTACGAGGATATGTAGTCAATAATAATGAGCCGTAATCTTACCACCCAAAAAAAGATTACGGCTTTACATTTTTCTTGCGATACTCATAGAGTTCCAAAGAGTTGACGATGTTCTGCCACAGAACATAGCAACCAGCTCCTACGGATGCCACAGGATTAAGATAGGTATATGCAACCCAAATAGACAAGGCCGTGTTCTTCTGGAACATGGCCTGTCCGCCACATAGCTCATCGCCAAGACGACGGCCTATGCCGCGACCAAGCAAGAACAGTGCGAAGCAGAGTATCATGCTCATGGTGGCAATCATCAGCAGTACCGACAGCCCTGCATCGCTACGAACGATGTTGCGCACAGTGACACCCGATGTGACTGAGAGCTGCACTGACCAGAGATAGAACGACAGATCGGGAATACCCACAATCCATGCACACAGGCGCTTGGCATAGTGCTGCACAACCCATCCCAGGACCAGAGGAGCTACAAGCACCATTGCCAGTTTCTGCAGGATAATGAGGAAAGCCGACCAGAAATCGAGCTGGTTGCCACGCTCAAGCAGCGGAAACACAGCAGGAATCATCAGTGCCGAAGCAAACGACGACATAACGACAAAGGCTGTCATGGTGTTGATATTGCCACCTATCTTGGCTGTGATGACAGGACAGGCTGTTGCAGCAGGGCCGATGATACAGGTTAGCACACTCTCCCACAGTATCTTCTGGGCAGGATTGGCCTCGACGCCTAGGATAATCCACACATTGAGTGCAACAATGGCCACCTGTGTGACAAGCACTCCAAGATGCCAACGATGAGGGCGCATCTGATGAAAGTCGATACGGCAAAAAGTGGAGAAGAGGGTGCAGAACACCATCATCGGGAAAACAGTATCAACAACATCGCCCAACACATCGCCTGCAGTATCTAGCTGCGGCACCCAATAGAACAGCAGATATACCACTGTTCCTACGGCTATCGCTACCGGAAGAGTCCAATCTTTGACAAATTGCTTCAGTTTCATGCTGCAAAAGTACAAAAAAGTTTTGTAATAAAGAAAATTTTTGTAACTTTGCAGCCAATATGAGTGTTACAGAGTTTATACATCAAGATAAAGAGGCCAGACGATTCTCATTTGAAGTGCTGCCACCACTTAAAGGCACAGGCACTGAGAAACTGTTTGCCGACATTGACAAACTAAGAGATTTCGACCCGGCCTATATCAACATCACCACCCATCACTCAGAGTTTGTGTATCGCGAACTTGAGAATGGGCAGTTTGAGCGTCGTCGCATTCGTCGTCGCCCTGGAACCATAGCCATAGCAGCAGCCATACAGCAGAGATACCACATACCAGTACAGCCACACGTGATATGTAGTGGCGCTACTATCGAGGATATCGAATATGAGCTGCTGGACTTGCAGTTCCTTGGCATAAGCGACCTGCTACTGCTGAGAGGCGACAAGGCTAAGGAGGACAGTCGATTTGTGCCAACACCTGGAGGACATGCACATACAACCGACCTGATGGAACAGGTGAAGCGATTCAACGAGGGATACTTTGCCGATGGCACACCAATCAAGAATCCAGGTCGTGCATTCGACTATGGCGTGGCGTGCTATCCTGAGAAGCACGAGGAGGCCCCCAACCTGGAAATGGACATGCAGTATCTGAAGCAGAAACAGGATCTGGGCGCACAATATGCTGTTACCCAGCTGTTCTTCGACAACGAGAAGTACTTCCAGTTTGTAGAGAAGGCTCGCGCTATGGGTATCACTATCCCCATCATACCAGGCATAAAGCCTATGGCTAAGCTGAGTCAGCTGACAGTAGTGCCCAAGACATTCCACTGCGACATACCTGAACCACTGGCAAAGGAGGTGGTAAAATGTAAGACCGACGAGGACGCCAAGCAACTGGGAATCGAGTGGACCACAGCACAGTGTCGCGACCTGTATGCTCACGGAGTGCATAATATACATTTCTATACCGTATCGGCAGTCGATTCGGTAGTTGAGGTAGTAAAGCAACTTCTTTGATTGAACATTAAAGATTGAACATTGAACTTTATGGGTTTCGACGAGGTAATAGGACAGAAGGAAGCTGAAGAGCGACTGCTGCAGTTGGTTAAGGAGGAGCGACTGCCACATGCACTGATGCTATGTGGACCACAGGGATGCGGCAAACTGCCACTGGCAGTGGCATTTGCCTGCTATCTGCTTGACAATGGCACTCCATCGGCTAAGGCTATGCTGGCCAAACTGGAGCATCCGGATCTGCACTTCACCTACCCTACCATCAAACTGCCAT
Organism: uncultured Prevotellaceae bacterium; assembly: GCA_902761905.1. GTDB lineage: Bacteria > Bacteroidota > Bacteroidia > Bacteroidales > Bacteroidaceae > Prevotella. The sequence goes on along the minus strand of CACWMK010000001.1, from coordinate 17,183 downwards.
CGATGGGTTCAGAGCATAAGCCTGTGAGCGACGACTTTGCCAAGGAGTGGCACGAGTTGGTGATGCGAGGTCTGTACTTCACGATGGAAGACTGGATGCAGGCTATCGGCGCAGAGAATCAGCAGGCTATCATAACTGCAGGCGAGAGCGACGACCTGGTAAGAAAACTCAGTCTGAAGTCGAGTCAGGGTGGATATAAGGTAAGCGTGGTATGGCTACCTGAGCGCATGAACATAGAGTGCGCCAACAAGCTGTTGAAACTGATAGAAGAGCCACCACAGCAGACTGTATTCATTATGGTGAGCGAAGAGCCTGACAAGTTGCTTGAGACCATCCGTAGCCGAGTGCAGCGCATAGATATCAAGAAGATAGACAACGACGACGTAGAGCGTGCCCTGATAGAAAAGCGTGGCATAGGTGCCGACGATGCACACCGCATAGCCAGACTGGCCAACGGCAACTGGATGAAGGCGCTTGACGAGCTACAGGTAGGCTCTGAGAACGAGCTGTTCCTGGATATGTATATCATGCTGATGCGACTGGCCTACCAGCGCAAGATAAAGGATCTGCGCAAGTGGAGCGAACAGATGGCTGCCATGGGCCGTGAGAAACAGAAGCGATGGCTGACGTTCTTTCTGCGCATGACTCGCGAGAACTTTATGTACAACTTCCACGACGAGGAGCTTGTGTATATGACTCAGCGCGAGGAGGACTTTGCCAAGAACTTTGCACGATTTGTGAACGAGAATAATGTACTGCCTATCAGCGACCTGACCAATCTGGCTATTCGCGACATAGGACAGAATGCAAACGGAAAGATAGTATTCTTCGACTTTGCACTACAAATGATAGTATTACTTTTACAGAAATAGATATGACCGAGAAAACTAAAGAACATATCGTACATGTAGGTTGCGACCGCGGACTGTGTCACCAGGCAGTGGGGCGACAGGACAAGCAGCTTAATACCTACGACTGGTTGGCCGATGTGCCTGGTAATCCAGATACTACCGATCTGGTAGAGGTGCAGTTCAAGCACACCCGCAAGGGATACTACCACAACGTGAACAACCTGGAACTGAAGAAGGGCGACATAGTAGCCGTAGAAGCCAGTCCCGGACACGATGTTGGTGTGGTAACTCTTACTGGTCGACTGGTGAAACTGCAGCTTAAGAAGGTGAACATCAAATCGCCCGATGATATCAAGCGTATCTATCGTATAGCACGCGAGACCGACATCCAGAAATGGCGTGAAGCTCAGGCACGCGAGCACTCTACAATGATTGAGAGCCGCAAGATAGCCAAGGGTCTGGGACTCGATATGAAGATAGGCGATGTGGAATATCAGGGTGATGGCAACAAGGCAATCTTCTACTACATCGCTGATGAGCGTGTAGACTTCCGTCAGCTTATCAAGGATCTGGCCGTAGCTTTCCACGTGCGTATCGAGATGAAGCAGATAGGTGCGAGACAAGAGGCCGGACGTATCGGCGGAACAGGTCCTTGCGGACGCGAACTGTGCTGCGCCACATGGATGAAGAACTTCTCGAGTGTAAGCACAAACGCTGCACGATTCCAGGATATATCACTCAATCCACAGAAACTGGCTGGTATGTGCGCCAAGCTTAAGTGCTGTCTGAACTACGAGGTGGATGACTACGTAGAGGCAGGCAAGCGACTGCCTGGCAAGGAGATAGTGCTGCAGACACAGGACAGCGACTACTATCTGTTTAAGAACGATATTCTGGCAGGTCTGTGCACCTACTCTACCGACAAGAACATAGCCGCTAATCTGGAGACCATCACTGCCGAAAGAGCTAAGGAGGTGATCGAGATGAATCGCCGTGGCGAAAAGCCATTGTCGCTTGAGCACGACGAGGGTAAGAAACCAGAGCCAAAGCCACATGTAGACCTGGCAGGTGGCGACATCAGCAGATTTGACAAAGCCAAGAAGAAAAAGAAAAAGAAGAAGCCACAGGCCAACAAACAAAACGAGAAGAAGAATGCGGAATAAAGCAATGATTATAGCACTCGCGATGGTAGCACTGATGGTGTCAGCCTGCCATCGCGGTGTGATATACAGCCACTACGAACACGTGGACAACGACGGATGGGAGCGCAACGACACTATGCACTTCTATATACCATGTGTAAAAGAGTCAGGCGTATATCAACAGCAGGTCATGCTACGCACAGACAACTCGCTACCCTTCCTTGGTATCAGCGTAATCGTAGAGCAAGAGATCTTCCCACGTGGAGAGCACAAGCGTAAACGCATAGACTGTCCGTTGGTTGAGAAGAACGGACAAGTGATGGGTAACGGCATAAGCTGCTATCAGTATAGTTTTAAGGTTGACAGTTTAGAACTATACGAGGGCGACTCGTTACACATTTACGTGATGCACCACATGAAGCGCGAAACCATGCCAGGTATCACGGATGTGGGGCTATATATGCAACAGGTTTCTACCAGCATCGATACGCAGGAAGATGAACAGCAACAACGTAAAGCCCCATAACGAAGAACCTCCATAGCTGAAGAACGGTAACGGGATACCGATTACAGGCGTAAGTCCAAGCACCATTCCTACATTGATAAACACATGGAATAGGAATATACTAACCACACAATAGCCGTAGACTCGGCCAAACTTGTGCACTTGTCGCTCGGCCAAGTGAATCAATCGCCATATCAAAGCAAGGAACAACAGCAATACTCCTGCAGAACCCACAAAGCCTTCCTCCTCACCTACAGTGCAGAAGATGAAGTCGGTATCCTGCTCAGGCACGTACTTCAGTTTGGTCTGAGTACCGTTAAGGAATCCCTTACCTTGCAATCCTCCAGATCCGATGGCGATCTCACTCTGGTGCACATTATATCCAGCGCCCTTCAAGTCTTCTTCCAGTCCAAGGAGCACATTGATACGAACACGTTGGTGTGGTTCGAGCACGTGGTTAAGAGCATAGTCGGCCACATTGAAGAACAATAGCGAACCCACAGCAAAAGCAGTTATCCACAGATAGTTGCGCATGCGAGTAGCAAGGAATCTGTATAGCAGATAGATTACCAAAGCTGCACAGAGCACCATCTCTATATAGTTAATATCGAATGGGATAATCCACAATCCGAAGATTAGTGCTACTACAGTAGCGCCAAGACCAACCAGTATCATACGGATAGTGTCGCGCTTGTCATTGCAGTACACAAATACCAGTCCGGCTGAGAATATCTGAATCAGCAGCAGCACGGCAAACTTACCCACAGAAGTAGGCGTGATGCTTAGCATTGTGTCGGCAAAGCGGATTCCTACAACAAAGTAGATGACCATAGCCACACCAGTGAAGAGTATACTGCCAGGCATACCCTCGCGATATAGCATCAGGAAGAACGAGAAATACACCAGCGCACTACCCGTCTCACGCTGCAAGACGATGAACAGCATAGGCACGAATATTACGCCCAGCACAATAGCAAAGTCCTTCCATTTGGCTATAGTAAACCCATAGGTATTCATTAGTTTTGCCAGCGCCAGCGCCGTGGCAAACTTGGCAAACTCAGCTGGCTGAAGGCGTATAGGTCCTAACACAAGCCACGATCGGGAGCCCTTGATACTATGCGGATTAAAGATTGTGCCGAATAGCAGCAATAGCATCACTCCGAAGATGATGTAGGCAAACATATCGAGATAGCGATCGTCGAGCATCAGGATTACGAATCCCAGCACGATAGATGTACCTATCCATACAATCTGCATGCCCGAACGTGTGTCGAGACTAAACAGGTCAGTATCGCCATAGCTATAGCTGGCACCACACACGCTTACCCATCCGAAAGTGAGCAGGGCGATGTAGATGACAATCGTCCAGTAATCGAGCGAACGGATCACTCCCTTTTCTTTTCTATTACCTATCGCCTGCGCCATATGCTATTCTGCGTTCCTGAATGCCACGAGCCTTTGCCTCGCTAGCTTCAGATAGTTTTCCTTTGATATATTTCTCCATTATCAGTCCGCCGATGGGCACACCATAGGTAGCACCCCATCCACCATTTTCTACGTATACGGCCACTGCTATCTTAGGATTCTCCATAGGAGCAAATCCCATGAATACAGAGTGGTCGTGTCCACGGTTCTGTGCCGTACCAGTCTTACCACAAGCATTGAAGTCGTACTTACCCAGCTCTTTACAAGTACCGCCAAGTACTGATGATCGCATGCCCTGCACCACGTAATCGTAGGCCTCACGACTTGCCTTGGTGAAGTGCTTGCGTGTATAGGTGGTGTCAAGTTTCTCACCCTGAACCTGCTTAACTACGTGAGGTGTGTAGTAATAGCCACGATTGGCTATTGTAGCACCAAGATTGGCTATCTGCAGCGGAGTAGCGTTTACCTCACCCTGTCCGATTGCTATAGAGATGATGGTAAGTCCGTTCCACGAACCCTTGTATGCCTTGTCGTAGAACATGGCATTAGGTATAAGTCCGCGCTTCTCGCCAGGCAGGTCGATGCCCAGACGATAGCCGAATCCCATCGATACCATATAGTCGCGCCAGGTGTTCATGGCGTTCTGTACTGATCCGTATTTACTGATGTTGGTATTGATCATGTGGTACAATCCCCAACAGAAGAATCCGTTACACGATGTGCTGAGCGCAGGTACTAGCGGCAGTGGAGCAGCATGTCCGTGACACCCCACGTGCAGGCCTTTGAAGTTGAATCCATGTCCACATGGATACATGGTGTGCGAGTTGATGATACCCTCGGTCATAAACGTCAAGCCCTGAGTAGTCTTGAATGTAGAACCAGGAGGATACTGTCCCATGATGGCACGGTTAAGCAGAGGTTTCCACACATCCAGCTGCAGGGCGTGATGGTTCTTACTACGCAGTCGGCCCACCATCTGTCGTGGATCGTATGTGGGTGATGATACCATACAGAGCACCTCGCCAGTAGATGGTTCGATAGCCACTATAGCACCTATCTTGCCCTCCATCAGTCGTTCGCCGAGTGCTTGCAGTTCGGCATCGATACCAAGTGTCAGGTTCTTACCAGGAATGGCACGCTGGTCGAGTGCACCGTTCTGATAGCGCCCCTGTATACGTCCGTGAGCATCGCGCAGTAGTATCTGTATCCCCTTCTGTCCGCGAAGCTGTTTCTCATACGAACGCTCTATGCCCAACTTGCCGATATAGTCGCCAGGCTGGTAGTAATCGTCCTCCTCGATATCGGCAGGCGACACCTCAGCCACATCGCCAAGCACGTGCGCACCCATATTATAGGTATATTGTCGCACGCTGCGCTTCTGGATGTAGAAGCCAGGGAAACGATACATCTTCTCCTGAAACACGCTAAAGTCCTTGTCGCTGAGCTGACTCATGAACAGTTGCTCAGTGAATCGCGAGTAACCAGGATTCTTATTACGATCCTTCATCGTGGCCATACGGCGATCAAACTCCTCCTTAGTGATACCAAGAGCCTGACAGAAGTCAAGCGTATCCAGACGGTCCTTCATCTCGTTCATCACCACCATAATATCGTAGCTGGGCTGATTGTAAACCAGCAGTTTGCCCTTACGATCCAGGATGGCGCCACGTGATGGATATTCTATCTTTTTAAGGAAAGCATTAGAGTCGGCACTCTTCTTATAGTCGTCGCTGGTAATCTGAAGCATAAACAGACGGATGATGTAGATGAACACAATCAATGCGGCCACCCCACCAATCACGTATTTTCGATATTCAAGATCGAAGTCTTTCTGCTTCACCTGCTTCTAACACTTTCGATTGCTAAAATCAGCACCATAGTAAGTAGTGCACTAACCAGAGAGCGTGCCAACCACATAAGCACATCAAAGAAGTTGAATGCCTCAAGAGCGAAGAACAGCATACAATAGAGCAGAGTAAGCAGTCCGCTGAGTGTGGCAAACTTACTATAGCCCAATGTCTTGATCGATGCTTCCAGATCTTCAGCCGAATCGCGTGGTGCGATCAAGTTCATCAGATAGCACTGAGCCAGACCAGCAAGAGTCATCACACTCGATGCCAGACCTGGAGTGCTCGAGAAGATGTCGATCAGCAGTCCCAGCATGAAGCATGACACCAGAACGAGCCACTTGGGGAAGTTACGACGAAAGGTGATGGCGAAATAGACGTAAAGCAGCGGAGTGCCAACGCCCAACAGATGCACATGGTTCAGGATAAGCACTTGAACCACTAGCAGCGATACAAACATCACCAATCTGTTAACCAGTTCTATCTTCATACTTACTATTGTCGCTGTTTGAAACTAATAGAGTCGCGGGCGGCCTGCATCAGTGCAGCACGCTCGGCTATGCTCTTGTCACTGAGAACCACCACATCGCGAAGATTGCCAAAGTCAGTACTCAGGCGCACCTTAAGCTTGTACGACAGTCCGTCGCTAGAGTTGTATGCCTGCTCTATCTTACCTACGAGCACACCTGATGGGAAGATCGACGAGAATCCGCTCGTCTCCATCCACTCGCCCAGCTTGAACTTGGCATGACGCGGCACATCCTCTACATAGGCTACTGATGGATCGCCACCATACCAGTGCAGATAGCCGAAGTAGCCGCGATTGCGGATACTACAGCTGATGCGCGACGAGGCAGCATTAAGGGCAGAGATAACAACCGAATAGTGGTCGCTAACCAGGTATACCACACCAACGATGCCGTTACCACAGGCCACACCCATATCAGGTTCTACTCCATCCTTACGTCCCTTATCGATGGTAATCAGGTTCTCAGCCTTGTGGATAGAGTTTTCAACCACTTTAGCCGATATCAGCTGATAGTGACTCAGAAACTCCAACTCCTTACGCTGGGTGTCGGTAGTATCCTTAGTTGCCTCGGCATACAGTCGTCGCAACTGGTCCAGCTGGCGCTCCTGATAGATATTGCGCAAGGTCAGCTCCTTGTTCACCTCAGCCATCGTGAGGTAGCTGGTCATCTTGCTCTCTATCTCGTATGCCTTACCGGCCATAGCATTGGCGCTCGAGAACCACACACTGCCCTGATAACTGTTGTACTGAAACAACAGAACAACACTGACTACTTCGAGCAATACGAAAACTAGCCAGTGATGATACTTGTATAGGAAATCCAGCAGATTGCGCATCGGCCCAAACTACCTTATTGATTATCTCATCAAGAAATTAAATCTATCGATATTCTTCAGTGCGATACCGGCACCCTTTGCTACGCTGTGCAAGGGATCCTCGGGCACGTGGAATGGGATATGCATCTTATCGGTAAGACGACGGTCCAAGCCACGTAGCAGTGCACCACCACCCGAGAGATAGATACCGTTCTTCACGATATCAGCATACAGCTCTGGTGGAGTATTCTCGAGTGCTGACAGCACAGCGTTCTCAATCTTAGCCACAGTCTTATCCAGACAGTGTGCAATCTCCTGATAGCATACAGGAACCTCCATTGGGAGAGCGGTGATACGGTTAGGTCCGTGAACGATGAAGTCCTCAGGAGCCTCATCACCCAGATCAGTGAGTGCCGAACCTACGTTGATCTTGATACGCTCAGCCATACGTTCAGACACCTTCACGTTGTGCTGGCGATACATATATTCCTGGATATCAGCTGTCAGGTCATCACCTGCAGTACGGATAGAGTTGTTTGAAACGATACCACCCAGCGAGATAACAGCGATCTCGGTAGAGCCACCACCGATATCAACGATCATGTTTCCTTCTGGAGCCTCAACATCTATACCAATACCGATGGCAGCAGCCATTGGTTCAAAAATCAGATATACATCACGTCCGTCGGCATGCTCAGCTGAGTCGCGAACGGCACGCAGCTCTACCTCTGTAGAACCCGAAGGTACGCCAATCACCATTCGCAGTGATGGCGAGAACAGACGGCTACCAGTGTGAACCATCTTAATAAGACCACGCATCATCTGCTCGCAAGCAGAGAAGTCGGCAATCACACCATCGCGCAGTGGACGGATGGTACGAATGTTGTCGTGAGTCTTCTCATACATCATCTTCGCCTCGTTACCTACGGCAATCATCTTGTCGGTACGGCGATCCAAAGCAACTACTGAGGGCTCGTCAACCACAATCTTATCATCGCTGATGATGATAGTGTTGGCTGTTCCCAGGTCCATTGCTATTTCCTGTACGAAACTAAAAAATCCCATTATTTATATCAATTATCAATTTTCAATTATCAATTACTTAGCGGTCTTTACAAACCAAGCGTTGATAGCGGTATCGTAGTGGCTGCTTACACCAAATGCACGTGTAGCAAACATACGGCGATCCTCGATATCAGTCTGTGCACCCTTCTTGTTCAGGATATCGAGCAGCACGCTGTACTCAGCCTTGCTAGGCACGATAACCACGTCCTTGAAGTTCTTTGCTCCGGCACGTATCAGCGAGATACCACCTATATCAATCTTCTCGATGATGTCAGCCTCGCTAGCGCCACTAGCTACAGTCTGCTCAAATGGATACAGGTCTACGATTACGAGATCAATCTCAGGAATCTCGTACTTCTTCATCTGCTCCTGATCGCCCTCATTGTCGCGACGTCCCAGGATACCTCCGAACACCTTCGGATGCAGAGTCTTTACACGACCACCAAGAATTGATGGGTATGTAGTAACATCCTCAACTTTCTGGCACTCGTAGCCAAGTGATTCGATAAACTGCTGTGTTCCACCAGTCGACATGAACTTCACACCCTCATCATTCAGTTTCTTCAAAAGCTCATCCAGTCCGTCCTTGTGGAAAACAGACACCAAAGCGGTCTTAATCTTCTTAATTTCAGCCATTTTTTATCCTTATAACGTTATAAATATATGCTTTCTTTCAGCCGCATTTGCGACATTCGGCCGCAAAGGTACAAAAAAAGTACGGATTAACCTTCATTTCTTGACGAAAATTTAGATTAATCCGTGTTAAAATATGATAGGTCAATTATTTCAGCGTGAAATTCCTCACCCATTCGCGCAGCGGCTCGGCAGCTTCGCTGTATTCGGGCTTGAATCTGGCCAGCACTGTTACCAGTCGGATGGTGTCGTCCTCAATCACCTTGCCGTAATAGTCAAAGTCCTCGTCCGACCCAGCTTGAATACTGTAGTCATCACCCACTTCTACCAGGTCGGCACCCATGGCCAGCATCTGCTGACTAGCTATGCGGTTGCCTTGCAGCGAGTCGACCATCACCGAAAGCGACATCTCGTCGCTCATAAACACCTCTTGTGCCGTCTCGTTTTTCAGATCCTGATGATACAGGAACGACGGGTAGTTGATGTCAATCCCCAGCTTGTCGCTGTGATACTTTATCAGGTCCCATTGCCCCATACGTATGGTCGCACTGTCGTCGGCGGTCATTTCCATACCACCATAAGCGCGTGGCTGCCGCTGTCCTCCGCAGGCAGATATAATAATCGCGAAAATCGCGATTATTATATAAGATTCATACCGAGTGTTTTGCATGCTTTGCGCATTTCCTCAGGCCATATACTAGCCTGTATTTCGCCGATGTGTCCCTTATGCAGCAATACCATACAGAGTCGGCTCTGGCCGATACCACCACCTATCGAGAGTGGCAGTTTGTCGTTCAGCAACTGCTGGTGGAAGTACAGCTTTTCGCGCTCTTCCTTACCCTCTATCTTAAGCTGGCGCAGCAGGCTCTCCTTGTCCACACGTATACCCATGCTCGACAGTTCGAAGCTACGGCCCAGCACTGGGTACCATATCAGTATGTCGCCATTCAGTCCGGCACGTCCGTCTTCGGCCACGGTGCTCCAGTCGTCATAGTCAGGCGCACGTCCGTCGTGCTTCTCGCCATTGCTCAGTTTGCCACCGATACCGATCACAAACACTGCACCATACTTCTCGCAGATAGCATCCTCGCGCTCCTTTGGAGTCTTGTCAGGATACATCTGCACCAGTTCCTCAGCATGTATAAAGTGTATCTTCTCTGGCAGGAATGGCTTGATCTGCGGATAAGTCTCGCATGTCAGGTACTCTGTGCGGCGGATGGCAGCATAGATACGCTCCACGATGTTCTTCAGGAATGCCAGTGTGCGGTCTTCCTTGCGTATCACAGCCTCCCAGTCCCACTGGTCCACATACAGCGAGTGCAGGTTGTCCAGCTCCTCATCAGCGCGGATGGCGTTCATATCAGTATAGATACCATATCCAGGCTCTATCTTATACTCAGCCAGACTCAGTCGCTTCCACTTGGCCAGCGAGTGTACCACTTCGGCCTCAGCGTCGCCCAGATCCTTGATAGGGAAGCTCACAGGGCGCTCCACACCGTTCAGATCGTCGTTAATACCCAATCCTTTCAACACAAACAGAGGCGCTGTTACACGTCTCAATCTCAACTCTGTCGAGAGGTTCTGTTGGAAGAACTCTTTTATCAGTTTTATACCCTGTTCCGTCTGCTTCATATCCAGCAGCGGTTCGTACATTACAGGTTTAATTACTTGTCCCATTTTGATTGTTTATGATAAATTTGCGTGCAAAAATACACATTTTATTTAATAATGCAAGCAAAATTACGATTATTTTTGCAAAATGACACAAAATACTTGATTTCCACTAACAATTTGTACTACGCTAACAATCTTAAAAATTACTAATTCTCAATTCTCAATTCTCAATTCTCAATTTAATTTCCGTACCTTTGTGGCCGCTTTTAGTTATTAATGCATCCGTAGTTTAATGGATAGAATAACAGATTCCGGTTCTGTTGGTCACGGTTCGATTCCGTGCGGGTGTACTAAGTAGAGAAGAGTGACATGCTATAAACCATCTGGCCACGGTTCAAACTCCAATTCCAACTCTATCCATTGCGGTTCTTTCTGCTGTGCAGAGTTCTTCTGATTAGACACTCCCAATCCCAATAAACGGATGGGATGTGAGCGAAATTCTACTTGTTGCATCAGCTGTTTGGCTAACGGTAGAATTTCATTCTTAGTGCGAAGTATATGGTCAACAGTTATGCTGCGAGTGATTTGCTGGAAATCCTGGAATTTCACCTTCAGTGTCAGGGTACGCCCCTCGAAGTTGCTCTTATCGATGCGTCTTTCCAACTCAAGAACGGTATGATATAGATGGATGGTAACAGCAGCATTCTCGCTGATGTCGGATTCAAAGGTCTGCTCGCAGCTAACACTCTTCCTCTCCCATTCGCTAATAACAGCGCGATTATCAACACCTCGAGCGAAGTCATAGAACACTTGCCCCATCTTACCAAAGTCCTGAGTCAATCGTGTCAGCGACGTGTTCCTCAGATCCATACCTGTAAAAATACCCATGCGATGCATCTTTTCAGCCGTTTTCTGCCCCACGCCCCAAATCTTCTCCACTTTCAGCTGGGCTATAAAGTCTAGAGCCCTGTCAGGATGAATCACCATCAGACCATCAGGCTTGCGCCAATCAGAGGCAATTTTAGCTAGGAATTTACAGTAGCTTATACCTGCCGATGCTGTCAGGCCGGTAGTCTCGCGTATGCGTTGCTTTATCTCGCGTGCGATATCCACGCCCAACTCTATCCCCTGCTTATTCTCCGTTACATCCAGAAAAGCCTCGTCAAGCGATATCGGCTCAATCAGGTCGGTATAATCGTGGAATATCTCGTGTAGCTGCATCGACACCTCTTTATAGCGCTGATAATGCGGCTCAACGATGATTAGCTGGGGACACAGACGCTTGGCCAACTGTATCGACTGCGCCGAATGCACCCCGAACCGTCGGGCCTCATAGCTGGCAGTCGACACCACGCCACGTTCCACGTCGTGCCCCACCGCAATCGGCTTGCCCTTCAGTTCAGGATTATCGCGCTGCTCTACAGCTGCGAAAAACTGGTCCATATCCACATGAATAATCTTCACTAGTCTAAATCGTTGAAATGAATATTGCCCGCAAAAATACGAAAAATTCCAAACTAATCATCATCCGATATAAAAAGAAGCTATGTTTTTTTTGCTAAATTAGTTAAATCACGCACGATTCCGCTTTTTTTTCACTATTTTTGCACCCCGATATTAAAAATGTACATATAATAAATAAGAAAGATGAATCAACAATATGCAAGGGTAACATTGGAGACACCCGAAAAGGAATACAAGAAAACCCTCCGTCAGGAGTTAAAATTCGAGATTGAGACCCCAAATATTCAGGATGAATACACTGTAAAATTCTAATCGAGCAGCTATGACGGAAGACGAAAGCAAGAAGATACGTATAGAACTCGATCATGAGCAAAAGGTGATTCGCCTTGGCTGCTGGTTCTACGACCTCAAAGGAGTACTGATAGCAGAAGCTACCGAAGAGGATAAAAAGAAATACAACTGCGGGAAGTATATGACCTACCCCATTGTCGATGATGACTGGGAAGTGCGCGATGACGAATGTATTGCAGATGGCATCGGACGTCTTGTTATTGGCAAAAAGGGAGAAACGGTATACTTGTCTCAACTTCATTCTGTCCTTGACCTCAACGCAGTAGAACATTGTGCTGATTATTCAGACATTCTTACCGATCTTGAACTCCACGGGATTACCGTATCCAACCGAATGCAGGATAATCCGCAGGAGGAGCTCCCAGAGATAATAAATCTCGCAATCTACAAAATTGGGAATACAGATACATTCGACATATATTCTTATGAAGATGGATATTACATTCCTGACAGGGAGTGCCATGTAGGAAAAGATGGAAAATTGTATCAGGGCAGAAAAGAACACGAGGACGAGAACGATAACAGATTCAAGCAGTTCAGACAGATTGTCTATCGGATTGCACAAGATGTCCGCGCTCTCTCCTGGTTCTTCAACAAACCGAATCTGAGGGTACGCTGCTTTAAGGACAGATGTTTTGACGAATCACATAGCGGCGACCTAAGCATACCAAACGACTGGCATACCGCAATACAAACGCTGGAGGATGACATTAACAGCGAAATAGCACAGAGGCAAGACGTATATTCCGATGACTATTTCCGTGATAAATTACCTATTATATAACTATGGCTGAGATAAAAAAAGAAATAATGGAGAACTATCTTCAACTGGCACGCGAAGCAGTCGAGCAGAAGGACTATGACACAGCCACCGATCACCTCATATCAGTTCTCCAACACGACAAGAATAACATTGAGGCTATTGGCATCATGGGCAACATGGCTCTTTCCCAAAAAGACTTCGATGCAGCCGAAGGCTACTTTCTACGTCAACTTGAACTTGACACAAAAAACTTTGATGCTCACACGAATTTGGGCGAATTGTACTTGGAGCGTTCGGAGTACGAGAGCGCCATCAATGAATATAAGACGGCCATACAATTGGATAACGAACACAGTCAAGTCGATCCCTATCTGTGTCTGGCAACCATCTTAGCTACTCTTAGTAGATTCAAAGAGGCATACGAATGGCTTTATCGGCTATCCTTCGAGGTAAAAAAGATACCTGAGTCCGATGCGGATATCTACAACAAATTATATTATGCCATCACCTATAATATCAACGACAGCTTGTCCATCAACGACCTGGACAGCCTGATCCTACAGATAGAAACCAAGTATGATGTCAGCATCACAACACAGCTTGTCGTTAACCCCGATGCACCACTGATGCCATTCCGCAAGACAGGTGATAAGACTTATGAAATCGACTACGACCTCGATTCAAACGACAAGCATTATGAGGTTCTTACTTCATTGATTCTGCTTGACAACCATCTTGGAGGAGAGCACTTTGACTTTCATCATTTCTTGATGGCCACAGATAAAGGAAAAGAGCAGTTTGCTGCAATGACTCGGAATACGATGGCTACCGACTCACCCCTATCAATGGCCGACTTGGTTGATTATATGGTAGTAGACTTACGGACGACCCTGATTCGTATATACACCGATGAAGTTATCTACAACACGCCAGAGTTCAAGAAATATCGTCCAATACAATGGCTTGGGATGGGAAATGCTATCACCCTGTCATACAACTATATCAGGAAACTGGAGCGAATCCATGCTCCTCGGATTGTCACCAACGTCCACATGGTATTGTTGTATTTAAAGGCTTGTCAACTCTTTGATTATTACAAGGCTACCGACAAAAGGATAGATTTCCAGTCCAAGCGAAATGAACACAAAATGGGGAGCATCATCTATCGCGACCACATGGATATGAAGGATTCAGCTAAGCGCAGAGACTGGTCGGTATTCTACAGATCGTTTGTCAATCAAATCTGTCCTCCACTCCGCTATTATATAACTCTAGAAGAGATATAGCCTGCTTTCAGAAAATGCTATGCACGCAGTGCGCGCATAGCATTTAGTACAGCAATCACAGTCACACCCACATCGGCAAACACAGCCATCCACATGGTGGCCATACCCAGTGCGGCCAGCAACAGCACAGCCAACTTTATGCCTATGGCAAATGCCACATTCTGGCGGGCTATCGCGATAGTGCGACGGGCTATACGGATGGCCAGAGCTATCTTCGATGGTTTGTCGTCCATCAGTACCACGTCGGCAGCCTCTATTGCAGCATCGCTGCCCAGACCTCCCATAGCTATACCCACATCGGCACGAGCCAGCACAGGAGCGTCGTTTATGCCGTCGCCCACGAAGGCGAGGGGAGTTGACAATTGACAGTTGACAGTTGATAGTTTCTCTACCTGCGCCACTTTATCAGCAGGCAATAGCTCTGCGTGATATTCAGTCAGCCCCAGTGCGTTGGCCACGTTCTCAGCCACTTCGCGGCGATCACCAGTCAGCATCACAGTGCGCTCCACGCCTAGCTCACGTAGTGCTGCTATAGCTTCGGCGCTGTCAGGTTTCACCTGATCGTTTATCACTATATGTCCTGCATACACACCATCGATAGCCACATGTATTATGGTACCCAGGTGCTGACAGTCGTGCCACTTTGCGCCCGTTGCATCCATCAGTTTGGTATTACCCACTGCCACCTCTTTATCGCCCACGCGCGCCATGATACCCTGTCCGGCCACCTCGCGCACATCGCTTATCTTGCAGCCGTCGGTAGCCTCATCGGGGAATGCATCCCTCAGCGCAGCACCTATTGGATGTGTCGAGAAGTGCTCCACGTGCGCAGCCAGATGCAGCAGATGGTGCTCGTCGCAACTGTCAGGATGAACAGCCGTCACGGCAAACTGTCCGTGCGTCAGCGTGCCAGTCTTATCAAAAACCACAGTCTTCACCTTGGCCAGCACATCTATATAGTTGGCCCCCTTGATAAGTACGCCGCGACGCGATGCGCCACCTATACCGCCAAAGAACGTCAGCGGCACGCTTATTACCAATGCACACGGACACGATACCACCAGGAACATCAGCGCACGATACAGCCATGTGCTCAGCGCGCCACCCAGCAGCGTAGGCACCACAGCCAGTGCTATCGCCGCAAATACCACCACAGGCGTGTACACACGAGCAAAGCGTGTGATAAACGTCTCGCTCTGCGACTTATGCTCGCCGGCATTCTCCACCAGTTTTATTATCTTCGACACAGTGCTCTCGCCGAACGGCTTGGTCACCCTCACGCGTATCACTCCACTCAGGTTCACGCATCCCGATATCACCTCGTCGTCCACATTCACATCGCGAGGCATCGATTCGCCAGTCAGCGCCACCGTGTTCAGTGCGCTCTGTCCCTCCGTCACCACTCCGTCCAGCGGCACCTTCTCGCCCGGCTTGATGATAATCGTATCCCCCACTTTCACCTCTTCAGGCGATACAGTCTTTTCTCTCAATTCTCCCTTCTCATCTCTTAATTCGAGTGTAGCGCTGTCCGGTTTTATCTCCATCAGGTGAGCTATACTGTCGCGACTCTTACCCTCGGCATATCCCTCAAACAGTTCGCCCACCTGGAAGAATAGCATTACGAATACCGCCTCAGGAAACTGCGTCTCGGCCCCAGGCAGAAAACCTATACACAGCGCTCCGATGGTAGCTATACTCATCAGGAAGTGCTCATTAAACGGATCGCCCTCTATCAGTCCTTCTGCCGCCTCTTTCAGCGTGTCGTGTCCTATTATTATATAAGGTATAAGATACACCAGCAGCAACTGCCATGTCGGCAGCGCCAACGTATGCTCCACCACCACAGCAGCAACCAGCATTACTGCCGTGATTATTATCAGTGTTAGCTGTTCGCGAGTGTTGTGCTCGTGATGATGCTCATGTTCGTGCTCGTGATGACTGCATGCCTCGCAGTGATCGTGATGTTCGTGATTATGTGCCATATTTTTATTCTTTATTTCTATAATTGCAGCGTGACCATTTCTGAATCACGCTGCAAAATTACTAAGGCTTTTTTGCAATCCGGTTGCAATCATGCATTTACAAACAAAATTCTGCGTCGATTCCCCTTCGGGCGCACCGCAAAGTGGAGCCAGATTGCTCCATATCGATTCTTTTCTATCAGCAGTTCATCGAAGTCTTGATGCGATTCGTCCGCATAATCCAGCAGGATGTTGGCATAGCGAATCAACTGCTCCATCCCTGTCACTCGGATATCCACTGCACACCCAGTAAGATGGTTGCTTGTAGGCACGCCGCCAATCTTCTTATTCAATTGCGGCGAACGATAGCCCGAGTTTATGATTATCGGCTTCTCTTTGTCGTCTCTACCATCCCCCCTCCTGTCATCTCGACCAAGCGCAGCGCGTGGAGAGATCTCATGAGATGTCTCGACTCCGCTCGAGATGACAGAGGGATGGTGGTCGAGATGACAAGCATTATACTTGTCGTTATACCGCTTCCTCAGCACCTCCAGCCACTCGCAAACCCTCTTCAGGTTTGCGATAGCCTCATGGCTAGGAATGTTATACACCTCAGGATGACTACTGCTCTTTGTCATTTCTCCGAGCGTAAAGTGAGGCGATAAGTGAGAGCCATCGAGCTTGTTCGAATGGCCGAGCGTAGCCTCACTCGGCGAAGCCAAATGCTCGGAGAGTTTTGCATTGCTATTCAACTGTACTATCTGTTCCATACTTTTAAATTTACGAAATGTCTTAATGTCTTAATGTCCTAATGTCTTCGCTCGTACACACGCTGTCTTACCCTGAAAAACGTTGAATAAAAAACAACGTTTTAAAATGGAGAAAAACGAAGATTTATTAGGGTTGCAAGAATTAGCGAAGAAGCACAGAGT